>NZ_BBCD01000003.1 GCF_001311865.1 Piscibacillus salipiscarius JCM 13188 | reverse complement strand
GCTGCGTCAAAATGATTCGCTTTCCGCAGGCACGGCGCGGGCTTCCCCAAACGCACTCCCGTTCGTTTGGCGTGATTTTCAGCTCGTGCTGTTCTGCGACGATCTGGACGATCTAGTGTCGGCGTTGGCCACAGGACGTGGCCGACCTTAGCCGACCAGGAGTCTTGCATTTTGACTACGCTAACAACACTCAATATTCGTTTATAGAAAAGCTATATTACTTTTGTTCTAACCTCTTTTATATTTGTGGAAACAAAGACTTTTATGGCTACCAGATAGCACGCCAATATCAGATATTAAGCCTACCAACGAGCTTTATGGTCTTCTGCCCAGCCAAA
Source organism: Piscibacillus salipiscarius JCM 13188 (assembly GCF_001311865.1). Lineage (GTDB taxonomy): Bacteria > Bacillota > Bacilli > Bacillales > Alkalibacillaceae > Piscibacillus > Piscibacillus salipiscarius. Next base: position 198,392 of record NZ_BBCD01000003.1, on the reverse strand, counting down.
TATCTTATTAACTTCAATACTGTGGCCCAGATCGGTTTCAATGGTTCCATGATAATAACCAAACATCTGGTGGACTTCTGATTGTATAATCAAGGCATTGGTTCTCGAAACGCGTTCAAAAATCGGTTCGAACATGAGTTTTACTTGATGACTATTTGGAGTTTGAATAATCCAAGGTTTCATATAGTTCTGTTGGTCATAGATCCAATCTAATTCATCATGAACTTTATGTAATCGATGATCGATGGTTATACCATTTTCTGTTTGCCCAGTACCTTCAGTCCACTGGCCACCAAGGTTCAATCCAACTTTATGATTATCTGAGTAACCTGAAGCGGCTCCCCAATTCCAAGTTGAACGGTAAGGCCATTTGCCTCTGCCGAAATCTAGCGTTGCAAATGACTGATTAGAATTAAAAACATATTCTCCTTGTGACCAATTTACTTTACCTTGTACGGGCAGTCCCACTTGTTTTGACGTGAATTGAAACTGATTTTTGCCCCAAGGTATGACGACGTTTAACGATTCTTGCTCGGGTTCTTTTTTAATCGAAAATTGGGCCTGTAATGGCTTGCTTTCATAAAAATTCGGCCAGTATACGTTTATATTGGTATCTTGAAGACTCACGCGAATTCCTTTATGTTCAACGTAAATAGGATCATTAACATTATCTGGCATATTAACAAAACGTCCAAAAGGGATTAGGACGGATTGCTCATTAAACTTCATCGTTTTAAGGTCAAATACATAAACAAATATAACGGCTACATAGTCTAGGTGTGAAACGGTAATGGAAAATAACGCATCCGGACTTGTCATACACCAATAATTCCATTTCTTTTTACGTAAAAAGCTTCCTTGAACATTACAATAAACGATGGGATGACGAGCCCATCCAATGCTGTTAGAGTTTAACTCACCATTCCCATCACAAAGCTTTACCACTTTAGTTAACTCTCTACCTCGCATGAGCAGCATCTCCTTTATATTAAATATACGAGATAGAACGTCAAACATCCTTCAATTGAATAGAATGGTAGAATAGAGATAAGTAGACGAGGAGGGGTTTTATGGCGAAGAATCCAATATACGTTGAAATTCCTATTAAGTCAGAGATGGACAAGCTTTGGCGCGTGACGCAAACACCTGACGAGCATGAGAAATGGGATTTAAGATTTTCTTCAATAACCTATTTACCTAAACAAGATGACAAACCGCAACTCTTTACATATAAGACGAATATAGGATTTGGCCTTGCTATAAAAGGGTGGGGGAAGAGTATTGGAACACATGATGCAGATGCAAAAGATGGCTCCAAAACATCTTCACTACATTTCGGAACGAAGCAAAAGTTATCATTGATCAAGGAAGGAAGAGGCTACTGGAAGTACAATCCTCAGCCTAATGGAACAATCCAATTTTTAACTCAGTATCAGTACAGCACAAACTGGGGAAAAGTAGGTAACTTAATTGATTTATTCTTTCGCCCTATGATGGGCTGGGCAACAGCACTTAGCTTTGACGTAGCCCGGCGATGGCTTGAAACAGGAGAAACACCTTCAGTACAGTATGTTCGGTTTTTTAGTACATGGCTTATTGCTATTTTATTTTTATCGTCTGGACGTATCACGGGCTTGTCCCTAAAATCTTATTCATGCACCCAACAGAGGTCTCAATGACAACAGGTGCTTTGCCGATATCAGAATCTCAGGCGATTTGGTTAAATTATGTTGTCGGCGCTGGTGAAATAATTATCGGGTTAAGTTGGCTGTTCTATCCTAAAAAAGAACATTTATTAAAGTTGCAATTAATCGTTTTTCCTTTACTGGCTTTATCAGCTGCCATTGCAGAACCAGCTAACTTAATACATCCGTTTAATCCGCTGACGTTTAATTTCGCTTTAGTTGTCTTTTCTGCCATTGGGTTATTAGTCAGTAAAGATGTACCAACAGCAAAGAATTGCAAAAGAAAACCGGATTGAGGAGTCCATATGTCGATTTATAAGCAAGTTTTAGGAGATGAATTTAATCAGCTTCACTCTATGCTACAAAAAAGATATGCCTTGATGTCTACGAAACCTGTGACTGGTAAAGGAGTTATGCTTGACATCAAAGGAGCGCCATGGTTTTTAAAACCTATGATGAAGCTCTTAACAAAGCGCAAGCTTCTTTTCCCTGAACAAGGTAGTCAAGTTCCGTTTATGATTAACAATACACCACGCTCAAACGGTAAGCAGATTTACTGGGAGCGGGCATTTTATTTTCCTCATCAGACAAGGTATTTTAACGCGCTGATGAGCCTCGATGAAGAACGTCTTGTAATTAAGGATTATTTGGGGGAACCACCTTTGATGTATTCTGATTTAGTCTTTAGTGTTGAAGATGGAGCGTTACTCATCCGTTCATTAAAACAACGACTCGTCATAGGATCCATTGAGGTTCCATTACCGAAATGGTTTCAAGGGGTGGCAACTGTCAAAGAAGATTATCATGATGAAAAAGAGAAGTTTGGGATCTCCGTTCAGGTAAATAACCCAATCCTTGGACAACTTTTTCATTATAAAGGGGAATTTACAAGTGAAGACCTTACATAAATTAGGACTCATCAATATTGTTGTGTTGGGAGTTATCGCCCTGATCACACCACATGAGTGGTATTATTTAATCCTAACAACAGCTCAGCTAGTATTTGTGCCAATCGTTCTTGCATCAATCGGACAATCTAGCAAAATCGTTATTTGGATAGCGATGCTTGCGTATTTATCCGTTATACTCATTCAGGTCACACCTGATACTCATTGGCACGCATTTTGGCGGCAGTTTACTTATTGTATACTATTTTAATTGCTTTCAAGGGCTTCAATCGATTTTTACATAGAGGATTTACTCATATTGAAGAAATTTTAATAGATGTCGCCATGGTGTTTCTTGCGATTGGAGGTATATGGTTTTTAGCTTATGAAGCGGGAATTAATACTGGTTTTAGTCCAATCATTACTTGGTTAACAGCTATTCACTTTCACTATGCTGGATTTCTACTTCCTATTTTTACGGGGCTATTAGGCAGGTTGGGTAAGCCTAAGTTATATAAGTGGGCAGCATGGTCGGTCATAGTAGCCATTGTATTAGTCGCTCTAGGTATTACGTTTTCAACAACACTTGAGCTTTTATCTGTTTTAGTTTATATCTTTGCGATTTATAGTTTAATAGGTCTTACTTTTTTTATAAAATTTATAGGACCAGCTCAAAAGTGGCTTTTTCGGATCACGTTTATCGCAATTGGCGTGTCGATTATCTTTTCTCTTTTATATGCGTACGGGAATTGGTCAGGCAATTCAACGGTTACGATTGACTTTATGCTTAAATTTCATGGTGTGACGAATGCCGTATTATTTGCAGGTGCTGGCACAATTATGACATCAATGTTTACGCCAAAGCAAGCTGATCAAAAGTCCAGGTTTCCAGTGAGTGAACTTCGCGGGGAATTTATGATAGGAGAAGACTTTTTAAAGGGGAAAATCACAAGTGAGTCATCAGTTAATGGTCTTGTAGATCATATGGATATTTACCAACTAAACCTTGCTCCTACGATTAAAGATTTTTATGAAAATACATCAGATTACCGGCTTTGGGCTAAAGTTAAATGGCATTCTTGGTTTAAACCATTTGCAGCGATTTATAAGATGCTAAGCCGTCACACACAACAAATCAATTTACCTCTATCTAGTAAAAGGGTTGAGATGGATGGTGGTATTCATCTATTAAAACCTGAACTAGATTCAAGAAACGTGTTAGGGCTTGGGTTAGAAAGATTAAAGGGGATACAACATTCGTTGCTTTATATTCAGAGCACACAGATGGTGAAAACACCTATATGAATATTGCCTTGCCACTACCTTGGTCTACCATGATTGGTATATTGAATCTTCACCAGCATGAAGGTCGCCTCATTTTATCAAGTGAAGAAGTAGGGATTTACCTCGCTTTTCGAGAATATGTTATGAAACTACCTATAAACGAACGGTTTGAAGTATGGGAAATTAAACGAGGAAAGCTTAAAGCTGTACACCGCATGTGGTTGTTTGGATTACCATTTCTAAAATCGATTATGACATTGAAAGGAAGTAATACATGCGCAACGAAACAGAAATGATGGATTTAATTCTAGGGACAGCTCAAGAAGACGATCGAATTCGAGCGGTTTGGATGAATGGTTCACGCGTCAATCCAAATGTTAAGCGTGACATCATGCAGGACTTTGATGTCGTTTTTGCAGTAAAAGAGATCGATAGTTTTCAAGAAGATACTGACTGGATCGATCGTTTTGGTGAGAGAGTCATTATGCAAAAACCAAGCCCATCACCATGGCAAAATGAAAATCATGCCCTAACTTACTTAATGCAATTTCAAGATGGTAACAGGATTGATCTAAATCTCGTACCTACTAACAAAGTATCTGGCATTATGAAAGCGACTGAAAGTTTAACAGAAATTTTACTAGATAAGGATGGCTTGACGCCTGAACTACCACCACCATCTGATCGTGACTATCATGTTCCGAAGCCTAGTGAAAAAGAGTTTCAAGCAACTTGTAATGAATTTTGGTGGGTTACGCCTTATGTGGCCAAAGGGCTTTGGCGAGAGGAAGTACTCTATGCAAAAGGTGTTTTAGAAGGACCTCTCCGTCACGCATTAATGAACATGCTAGACTGGTCGATTGCGATTGATTACGATTTTAAGATCAGTACAGGTAAATTCAGTAAAGATCTAAAGGATTTATTAGATGAACCGACGTGGAATAGATTAATAGACACTTTTCCAAAAGCTCATTTAGAAGAGATTTGGCAAGCACTAGAAATGATGGGAGACCTGTTTCACGACACCGCTGTTTCCTGTGCAGAGCGCTTAGGTTTCATCTATAATGAAAGTGAAGAACAGCACGTGCGTGAATATATAAAACGTATTCGAAATAACGACATGTAGGAGTTGTACATATGAACTTTATTGATCTTCTTTTGATTTTTTCAGCCTTATTTATATCAGCGTTTTATCGTAGAAATGATTTTAACTAAAATGTTTAAAATCGAAATACGTAAAGAACGCTTTATTAACGATCAACATAAAAAACGGTATAGACAGTTTTTAATGATATATCTAATAATTTTAGTGATTTTATTTAGTCTTTATATCGTTGGGTTTTTAATAGTATTCATTCCGATTACTCTAATCATTTTATATCCAATTTTAAGCTCGACCATTGATTTACTTATGGAATGGAAGTACGCACGGGAATCTAAACGGTTTATCGTCTCGATCTCAAATATTACTGTTTATATTACGTTTATCGTACTTTTGTTTGCTACAGACTTTTTGGAATTTATTCATAAGGAGTGATTAGATGTCGCATATCCAAGCCGTCCATCGTTTGATTGAGGAAAAAAGTGACCTGTTCACTGACATGAGTGATCGAATTTGGGAGTTCGCGGAAACGGCTTTTTTAGAAAAGCATTCCTCAGAATACATTATCTCTAAACTCGAGGAACAAGGCTTTGAAGTTGAACGTGGTGTGTGTGGGATTGAGACTGCTTTTGTTGCCACATTTGGTAGCGCAAAACCTATTGTTGGTTTTCTAGGAGAGTATGATGCGCTTCCTAGTCTTAGCCAGGAAAAAGGAATAGCTGAATATAAACCAATTGCCTCAGGTGGAAATGGTCATGGATGTGGCCATAACTTGCTTGGAACTGGTTCGTTTGCTGCAGCGGTCGCAGTCAAAGATTATATGGAAGAAAACAATGTGATTGGTACAGTAAAATATTTCGGTTGCCCTGCTGAAGAGTTTGGGGACGGAAAAGCTTTTATGGCAAAAGCGGGCATCTTTGATGATTTAGACTTTGCATTATGTTGGCATCCAGCTCCAATTAATTCTGTTTTTAAGATGGATGTATTAGCTATAAATCAAGTTTATTTTAGATTTAAAGGCCGATCGGCTCATGCTGCAGCGAGCCCGCATTTAGGAAGAAGTGCGCTTGATGCCGTTGAGCTTATGAATATCGGGGTGAATTATCTTAGAGAGCATATTATTCCTGAAGCTCGCGTTCACTATGCTGTAACAAACACAGGTGGTGATGCGCCGAACGTCGTTCAATCTAACGCTGAGGTTCTTTATTTAATTAGAGCACCAAGAGTTTCTCAAGTTCAGAGTATTTACGAACGCGTATGTAAAATCGCTGAAGGTGCAGCATTAATGACTGAAACGGAACTAGAGATTGTTTTTGATAGTGGCTCTTCAGACATGATAGAGAATCATACATTAGATGCAGTGTTAGATGAAAACCTGCGCAAACTAGATCCACCGAAGTTTTCTAAAGATGAGACAGCTTTTGCGGTAGCAATCCGTCAAAACGTTATCCGAAGAAGAGAAGAACACCTTATGGGCGAAAGGGATTGAAGGATTAGCATTAACAGATGAGGTTATCGGTCTAGAAGATCAAGATTCTTCAACAGGATCGACAGATGTATCGGACGTCAGCTGGATTGCCCCAACCACTCAAGTTTTAACGACATGCTTTGCTAATGGAACGGCACTTCATTCTTGGCAAGCCGTATCTCAAGTGGGCACTTCAATTGGTCATAAAGGGATGTTGTATGCAGGTAAATTATGGCAGCCACAGCACTAGATGTTATGAAGGATCCAGAGCTTTTAAAAAAGGCAAAAGAAGAACACGGCAAAATCGCGGGAAAAGAAAAATATGTGAGTCCAATACCTGATGGAGTACAACCAGGATTGACAGAATAAACTAGGGTGAAAAGAACCAATTCAATGGGATTGGTTCTTTTTTTATTAGCTAGACTTGTATTTTCCTTTATATCAGTTTAGTCGGCCCAGTGTTTTCTCACGGATGCGGACAGTTTTCTCTCGAATGCGAACACTTCAGCTTCGAATGCGGACAGTTCGTCGGCTGACGCGAACAAATCCCCCTCGGATGCGAACACTTTGGCTTCAAATATGAACAGTAAGGCTTCGAATACGAACAAATTGCACTCGGATATGAACAGTTCACCAGCTGAGGCATTATTTTATACAATATATCTTCCCTTATCTACATAATATATATTGGAAATAGTTTAAGATTGCTTTATATGGAAAAGCGTTGTAAGATTAACTCGCCAGAACAAACTCTTAGTAGTTTAACCTGAACCTGATAGATAGAGAGAAAAGGGAGGGTTTTACGATGAGAATGAATCAAACGATCGCTTATGGCATGGTGGTACTAGGTGCGTCATTTTGGGGATTAACTGGATTGTTCGTGCAAAATCTATATGCCTTTGGTTTTTCTCCTTGGCAAGTCGTCACCCTACGCTTAACTATGTCGAGTCTCATCTTATTGATCTTGTTGTGGACCATGGCAAGAAGTTATTTAAAGATTAGACTAATAGACTTACCTTATTTTATAGGTTTGGGTCTCTTTAGTATCAGCTTCTTCAATTGGTTCTATTTTCAAGTCATGGAATTATCATCACTTTCAGTTGCAGTCGTCTTTGTCTACACCTCTCCAGTCTTCGCAGCTATCATCGCAAAAATTCTTTTCAAAGAATCTTTAACTCTAGCTAAAATTTCAGCGATTATACTAACTATCATAGGAAGTGCATTTGCAATCAAATTCATACCGCTTGGTGAATTTTCCTTAACATTAAAAACAGTTATGTTCGGGTTGTTAGCTGGCTTTTTCTGTTCAACTTATAGTTTGTTAGGGAAAAATGTAAGCAGGTGGTATCATCCGTTTACGATTACGTTTTATGCGATGCTATGTGGGAGCGTATTTTTACTGCCAACTAGTCAAATTTGGCAGCACAAGCATCAATTCTTAAATGGAGACGTTTGGTTGAATTTATTTGGTATTGTGATTATTTCAACAGTACTTGCTTATTTGATTTACACAATTGGTTTATCCTATATTGAATCAAGTAAAGCAACGATCCTGTCTTCTATTGAAATTGTAGTTGCGGTATTAGTTGGAGTGGTCGTATTCGAGGAGGCTCTAACTGGATGGCAAACATTAGGCTTTGGACTAGTGTTTGTATCATTGTTTTTAACCGTTTTCTCATTTAAAAAAAGAGAACATTTAAAGAGGTGAGATGACCTCGAGCTACCGATTTATTTCGGTAGCTTTTATGTTAACTACTTAACAATCATAACTGGACATTTTGCGCGCTTTGCCACTTTGTGACTGACACTACCCAAAACCATTTCTTGTAGCACGTTTTAAGCCACGGCTTCCGATAATAACTAAATCAAAATTATGTTCGTTAGCAAACTTTACAATCGTAGGTCCAGGTTCCCCTTTTGTTATTTCAACTTCATAGTCAACGTGCGCTTGCTCTAAAATATCCTCGATCGGTTTTAAACGGCTTTGTCTTTTTGCTTCAACAGTTTGTTGATCACCGACCTCTAACACATCATGTTTAGAAGTATCACTATCAATCACGTAAATAACGGTGATTTGAGCTTTTTCTTGTAAACTAGCTAATTCAACTGCATGTTTTGCCGTTCGGATCGAGTGTTCTGAACCATCAGCGGCTAATAGTATTTGCTTGTACACTTTCATGTCCCCTTTTTATTTATTGTCTTTATTTTATCATTCTAAAGATATATAGGTATACGTTTATATTAATATCTTAAATTGGGTAGTAAATAGTAGAATATTAAAGTAAATAGGAGTATTTCAATAAAGCATACGCTTACATGCGATTATGATTACAATCAATCACGTGGTATAATCACTTTCGTTCTTGTCGTAAGCACTGTTATGGACAGTGCACAAGTTTTAGAATAATAGAAAAGAGGTGCACGATTGAACATCCAAACAATCAAAAATAATTGGTTTGGAAACGTGAAGAATGATGTATTAGCAGGGATGGTTGTTGCCATGGCATTAATCCCTGAAGCCATTGCATTCTCAATTATTGCGGGTGTTGACCCGATGGTTGGGCTTTACGCTTCCTTTTGTATAGCTGTGGTCATTGCATTTTTAGGCGGACGTCCCGGTATGATCTCCGCTGCCACAGGCGCCATGGCGTTATTAATGGTGACGTTAGTCGCTGAATACGGTTTGCAGTATTTATTAGCGGCCACGATTTTAACGGGTATCTTGCAAATCATATTAGGTTATTTAAAAGTCGGCCAAATTATGAAGTTTATTCCCCGTTCGGTTATGTTAGGCTTTGTGAACGCGCTTGCGATTTTAATTTTCACATCACAGCTGACGCACTTTTCAGGCGAAAGTTGGCCGATGTATTTATTAGTGATTGGGTCACTGGCGATTATTTATCTATTCCCGCGCATCACTCGCGCCGTACCAGCGCCTTTAGTCGCTATTGTTGTCATGACCATCATTGTGATGACAACAGGTCTTAATGTTAAAACAGTAGGAGATATGGGAGAGCTTACGAGCACGTTACCAATCTTCTTAATTCCTGATATTCCGTTAACATTTGAAACCTTACAAATCATCTTCCCGGTATCTTTAGCGTTAGCTTTTGTAGGACTACTTGAATCATTACTCACAAGTCAAATCGTTGATGATATGACGGATACACCTAGTGATAAAAATAAGGAAGCGCGCGGACAAGGGATGGCTAATGTTGTCTCAGGATTTTTCGGTGGAATGGCTGGTTGTGCCATGATTGGTCAGTCTGTCATTAACGTTAAATCAGGTGGACGAGGAAGGTTATCAGCACTTACAGCTGGTGTGTTCCTAATGTTACTGATCATTGTTTTTCAAGACTTGCTTGTACAGATTCCAATGGCTGTACTGGTTGGTGTGATGATCATGGTTTCAATTGGAACATTTGACTGGGCTTCACTTAAGAATATCCATGTCATGCCAAAAACAGACGCAGCGGTCATGATCGTCACTGTCGTTACAGTGGTTAAAACCCATGATTTATCTAAAGGTGTCTTAGCAGGTGTTATATTAAGTGCTATATTCTTTGTTGCCAAAATTTCTTCTATAAAAGTAGAGAAATTTATTAATGAAGAAACGGAAACATTAGTCTACCGAATTAAAGGTCAAGTGTTCTTTGCCTCTGTAGAAAATCTTTTAAAGCAAGTTGATTACAAAGCAGATGTTAAGAACGTTCAAATTGATTTTACTCAGGCTCATATTTGGGACGATTCTGCTGTTGCCACTATAGATAAAATAGTGTTGAAGCATCGAGAACATGGTAAACAAGTAGATATTACTGGTCTTAACGAGGATAGTTCAAAGCTTGTTGAGCGATTAGCTGTTCATAATAAACCTAATGCGAGTCTATCGAATCATTAATAGATTAACCTAGAAAGTCCAAATAAGGACTTTCTTTTTATTATAAGTAAATCTATTACTAATATTTCCATGTTACAATATCTCTTAGAATACAAATTTTAGTGATACAAAAGTAGGGATTTGATGCGAGGAATTTGGTGGTTATTAATCTTATTGTTAGGATTTATGGGCTGTGCTGAAGATGAAGGGGCTATTACGTTTCAAGACGATACGAAAGTCACGTCATGGTTAGACGATTTAACCTTAAGGTTATACATAGAAAACCATACAAACGAACCGATTATGGCTGAATTTGAAGTTGATATACATAATGAGTGGCTTGCAAATCAAATAGATGGTGAACCAACTATTTATGGGGGCTACCCTGGTAGTGATGAAGTAGCAAAGGAGTTTGTTGAAATAGATCATCAGGCTGAAAGCTTTTATTCAGTTTCATATCAACTAAAAAGTACTAATTGATAAACAACAATTTATTACAGCCATTGATCAAGGTGCTGTTGAAGTAAAACTACATTCTGAATCAGGTAAATTGCTAGCTAATGATACTATAGATAATCTATATATTTATGACCTGGATCGAATCAGAAATGGGAATCAGCTGTTTATTTTTATCTTCATAGTCACTGTCATTGGGATTGTGCTGATTGATAAATTCGTGAGGTATTGGACGGGGATACCTAAAGTTGAACGAGAAGAATTACCCAAGCCTTATAAAATTATGACGAATGTCTTAAGTGTGGGCGTAACTATTTTTACGACTTTTTTTATGCAGAGCATTTCTTTAGGAGATTTTTGGAAAGTTTTAGCTTTATTCGTTTTATTCTATTTCCTAGCACAAATCATTCTACAATTCATCTATTTAAGAAGTGCGAAAGAGTATCGGGTTTCCTTAATTAACCTTGTAATCATTCTATTAACGATTACCGTTTTATCTTATCAATTCCCTTACCCGCTTCATTAAAAGCTACTCACTCGTCGATATGTTAGAATAGTTAGTAAATATGAAGATGGGGATGTTATTTTGGATATTGCAATTAGGCAAGAGCACCCGAATGACTATATGGAAACTGAAAATGTCGTAAAAGATGCATTTCTTGATGCAGAAAATAGTGATCATGATGAACATGAACTCGTTAATCGTTTGCGTAAATCGAATGCTTTTGTACCAGAACTATCTCTGGTAGCAATCGATCAGAAGCTTAATAAAATAGTAGGTCATATCCTTTTTACAAAAGTCAAAATAAAAGGGAAACAGGAACATGATTCGCTAGCTTTGGCACCAGTGTCCGTATTACCTGATTATCAGAAAAACGGAATAGGCAATCAATTGTGTCTTGAAGGACTAAGGTTGTCCAAAGCCCACGGTTATAAATCGGTCATTGTTCTAGGGCACCCAGAGTATTACCCTAAATTTGGCTTTGAAAAAGCATCTGACTATGAGATATATCCACCGTTTGATGTGCCTGACGAGGCGTTCATGGTATTAGAGTTAGAAGAAGGAGCATTAACGAATGTATCAGGTGTTGTGGAGTATTCAAATGCTTTTAATGGTTAATTGAATTCAACTTGTTAAAATAGAAGAAAAGTGATGAAGGAGTTAGTGCCATGAAATTTGATGGGAAGAAAATGGTGTTTCTCATTATAATCATTATCGCTATTATGGCGGTTGTAACGTATGCGATATTTACATTTATGGATCGTAATCAATATATTGAAGATATGAGTTTAAGTTTACTCAAAGGAGTGATATGAAATGGATATTAAACGTGATGATCAAGGCTTTTATGTAGGAACTGCAGACAGTAAAGATGCTATGATAACGTTTGAAGACAAAGGTAATCAGACAATTGATATTGACCATACTGAGGTATCGGAAAAATTAAGAGGGACAGGCATGGCAGGGAAACTTGTTAAAGCAGTCGTGGAATATGCACGTGAAAAACGACCTTAAGGTCACTGCTTCATGTCCCTATGCGAAGAAAAAACTTAGCAGTAAAGAAGAGTATCAAGACGTTTATGTAGGTGAATAAAATATAGGAGGTCTTCTTCATGGCATATGAACTGAAGACGAAACAAATGATAATAGTGTTATTGAGTTTATTGAAAGCGTAGATCAACCTAAAAAAAAACGCGAAGATGCATACAAGTTATTGGACTTGTTTAGTGAGACAACTGGATATGAAGCTAAAATGTGGGGAAGCAGCATTATTGGATTTGGAAAGTATCAGTATAAATACAAATCAGGCCACGAAGGCGAATGGATGCTAGTAGGATTTTCCCCTCGCAAACAAAATTTCAGTCTATATTTAATGTCAGGAATAGAAAAAATGGAAGACCTCTTAGAGAAATTTGGAAAGTATAAAACGGGAAAAGCTTGTATTTACATCAATAAATTAGATGATGTTGATGAAGCTGTTCTACGTGACATGATTCAACGATCGATTAACGAGCTAACGAAATAGGGGGCGGTTTGGATGGAACATGAGAAGTATTTAAGCCAGGCAATTGAGTTAGCACAAATAATGTTAAAAATGGTGGGAGACCATTTGGAGCTGTCTTAGTAAAAGATGGCGAGGTCATCTCTACAGGTGTAAATGAGACGAATGAAACATGTGACATTACAGCCCATGCAGAATTGCTAGTCATTAGACGAGCTAATGAGAAACTTAAATCACCATTTTTAGAAGGAACCGTTATGTACGCAAGTGGACAACCTTGCCCAATGTGTATGGCGGCTATGCATTCAGCGAAAATAGACAAGATTTATTTTGCCTATTCATATGAACAAGGGCAGCCGTATGGATTATCGTCCACTGACATACTTGAAGAGCTTAAGAAACCCATTGAAGATCAGTCAATCGAGATTAAACATATAACGCCAGATGGAATTGACCAACATCCGTACGAAATGTGGTCTAATCAAAATTGATAGATTGGCTTAATTAAAATAGCCCGTATTATGATTTCAAAAGAATCATAATACGGGTGTTTTAAATTCCTTATAATGATGCTTGCCAACCACCATCAACATAGATGGTATGTCCATTGACATAATTTGATGCGTCCGAAGCTAAATAAATGGCTGTTCCAATTAACTCTTCTGGAACTCCCCAGCGTTGTAATGGGACTTCGCTTTTCACCCACTGATTAAAGTCTGGATCTTGTACAAGTTTTTCAGTCATATCCGTTTGGAAATATCCTGGACCAATGGCATTTGTTTGAATGTTATACGGTCCCCATTCTGTCGCCATTGATTTTGTTAACATTTTAAGTCCGCCTTTCGCGGCAGAATAGTTTGCAATATTTGGCCTTGCTTTCTCTGCATTTAGAGAAGTTATATTAATAATTTTACCGTGGTTACGTTCCTTCATATAAGGAAAGACGGCTTGCGAAAGATTAAATGCTGATGTTAGATTCACATCTAAAACTGTTTGCCAATCATCCAAGCTTAGCTCCTCAAGTGGATTGCGTCTATGTATTCCAGCGTTATTAATTAGAACGCTAATAGGTCCAACCTCACTTTCGATTTTATTAACATTATTTATGACATCTTCTTTTGCCGTAACATCGAAAGCATACCCCTTAGCTTGATTTCCCTGTTCTTTAAGTTCATGAACAACTGAATCAACATCACTTTGTTTCCGTCCATTAATAATAACTATAGCGCCGTTGTCAGCGAAGCCTTGAGCGACACTTAAACCTAATCCTCTAGTTGAACCGGAAATTAAAACTACTTTGTCTTTAACATTAAATAAGTCCATTTAATCACTTCCTATCTCTGTAGTCTTCATAAACTTATCAAAGATTTAGAAAAATTAAAAGCTACTATTTTGGAATAGAATGTGTAATTATAAACAGGCTATTTGATAATGAGTTAATTCAAGCGTATAATTATCTTGAATTCAAGATAAATTGAAAGGAGTCATCCTTATGACAGATAAACATACAGCTGGCGTGCATCATATTACCGCGATTGCTGGTCCATCCCAAGAGAATATTGACTTTTATGTAGGGGTCCTTGGCTTAAGATTAGTGAAGAAAACGGTAAACTTTGATGATCCTGGCACATACCATTTTACTTTGGTGATGAACGAGGGAACCCTGGTACGATTTTGACATTTTTCCCTTGGAAGAACATCCCACAAGGGCGAGTTGGTTCTGGTCAAGTTGGATATACCACATTCGCTATTCCAAAAGGGGCTATGCCATTTTGGGAAAAGCGCTTTAACCAGTTTCATATAGAAACTGAGAAAGAAACACGGTTCAATGAAGAATATTTAAAATTTGAAGATCCACATGGTCTTAAATTAGAGCTAGTTGAAAGAGAAGAAGGCCCGTTAAATACATTTGAATTTAATGGTGTAACGAAAGATGTTGCCATAAAAGGTTTTGGAGGGGCTGTTCTATACTCAGGTTCACCTCGTAAAACAGCTGATCTTTTAGAGTCAGGTTTAGGTTTTGAAAAGATAGCTGAGGAGGATATGTACTTAAGGTACCGTTCAAAAAGTGATATTGGTAATAAAATCGACGTTCCTGTTAAAGCTTTTCCGAGAGGTGAGATGGGAGCTGGCACTGTTCACCATATCGCTTTTCGTGCTGATGACTACGATGATCAGCAAGACTGGCGGACTTATATTTCAGATAAAGGGCTTCAGCCGACTGATATTTTAGACCGTCAGTATTTTACATCGATTTACTTCCGTGAATGGGGCGGTATTTTGTTTGAAATAGCTACAGATGTCCCAGGGTTTGATACTGATGAATCACTTGAACACCTTGGAGAGGAATTAAAACTCCCTAATTGGTTAGAACAGCATCGTAATCAAATTGAGCAAATAGTTGATCCTATTGAAGTAAGGGAAGTAAAACCTAAATAGCATTGTAGGCCTCACTATCCAAGTTAGTGGGGTTTTTCTTATTAATTTTTAAAAAACGTTAATAGATTATTTAAAAAAGTAGTTTAAATCCTAAAACTTGTGCAAAACAATAGTATACAAAAAATAGAAGAAGGTGTATGCAGATGAGCAGTTCCTACAGAAGAGTGAAATTAATTACAGCTCCAGGGTTTGCGAATGAGGTTATATGTGAATTAGAGGACGAACTGCCTTCTTTATTAAAGCAATATGTTAATGATCAGTGGGAGTGGGAAGTTGAACAGGAAGAAGATGCATTGACAGGTTCGACTGGTGATACTCGAGAAATTTTGGAGACAATCCTAAGTAATATTAAAGAAAGCGATGTTGACTACCTAATTTGTCTCACCGATTTACCTTTATTTCATGATGGTAGAGTGGTTGTTTCGGAAGCATATGAAGAAGAAAATGTGGCGATTATTAGTATTCCTGGACTTGGGTCTACTCCTATGAGGAAAAGAATTAAATCCTCCATTATTCAATTAGTGAATGAAATGTATTATGAAAGCTCTGAGGAAGGTTATGAGAGGCTTAGAGATAAAATAAAAGAAGCTGGTAAAGATGGTTTAAGAGTCATTGATGGCCGGATCTTAGTAGGCCGGAAAGGTTTTGAGAAGTTTTCGCCTATAAAAAGGGAAGTTCCTAAAGATGGTGAACATAACATTGATGTTCGTTTCACAGTCCCTTCTAAAATTTGGGGTGGCGTTAGAATATTAACAGGTATGGTTCGAGCGAATCAACCATGGAGAATGTTCCCTGCATTTGTAAAAGTTTTAGTTGTGGCTTTCGCAACAGGTGCATATGCACTCGTTTTCCCGACTTTATGGACTTTAACAAGTGATTATGAAATTTGGCGGTTAGCGATGTTAAGTGTTGTTTCGATTTTTGCCATGGTTACTTGGATTATGTTAGCGCATAATCTTTGGGAATCACCTAGACATGACACACATAACCGAAAAAGATGGCTTTACAATATAGCAACAGCATTCACCTTATTAATTTCTGTTACATTATTTTATATAAACTTATATTTGATGTTTTTAATCTCAGTGTTCATATTTATACCATTACCATCATTAGAATCTCAGGTAGGATCTAGCTCATCTTATGTTGACTACTTTTTCATAGCTTGGCTTATCTCTAGTTTTGCTACTATTATCGGAGCACTTGGAACTGCTTTAGAAAGTGAAGAAACAATCTTATCAGCAACTTATGGTTATAGACAGAAGCAACGTTACGAACAATTAAAGAAAAGAAAAGAGGAAGAAAAACAAGAAGAGAAATCATGAAACTCGGTGTAATCCGGGTTTTTTATTTGAAACTTATAATGTTTTGGTTATGTCTTTTCCTAGAAATAGCTTGCAAGCTATCAGAATGTTAATGTATAAAGTATTTTCTCTTTAGTTAAATTAAACTTGTTACAATTTAGTTAAATCCTTCGACTTACGAAAGAATTTTTGCTAAGATAGAATGTTGCGACTGAAAAATAGAAAGAAGGATTTAGTATGGCAAAAATTATGAACAACGAGGAAGCAATATAAAAAGAGGGCCGTTAATGCTTGTCTTAATCTCGGGAGCATTTGTGGCAATATTAAACCAAACATTATTAGGAACTGCGCTGCCTAGAATTGCGGAAGCACTAGAAATCAATTATGCGTCTGCTCAATGGTTACAATCGATCTTTATGTTAGTTAACGGAATTATGATCCCGATTACCGCATTTCTGATCGGTCGATTTACATCTCGAGGGTTGTTTTTAACCGCTATGGGATCTTTTGCTGTTGGAACATTAATTTGTGCGATTTCTCCAAACTTTGAGATTCTGATGGTTGGACGTGTCCTGCAGGCAGCAGGGGCTGGTATTATGCTACCGCTTATGCAGACAATTATGTTTTTAGTCTATCCACTTGAAAAACGTGGATCTGCCATGGGGATGTTTGGTTTAGTAATTGCGTTTGCGCCAGCGATTGGACCTACACTCTCAGGTTATTTAGTAGAGCACTTCGTTTGGAGAAGTGTGTTCTATGTGGTGTTACCAATTGCTATTATAGATATACTTGTCGCTTATTTCATATTGAAGAATGTGACTGAACGTACATTCCCTAAACTTGACATGCTATCCATCATTTTATCTACATTAGGTTTTGGTGGTTTACTATACGGATTTAGTATTGCGGGAAATCCAGAGACAGGGTTTGCGAGTCAGAATGTCATTATTTCTTTAATTATAGGTGCCATTACGTTAACTTGGTTTATTTTAAGACAATTAAAATTAGACACGCCAATTTTAGAGTTTAGAATCTTTAAATACAGTATTTTTACTCTTACAACGGCAATTGGTATGATTGCATTTATGTCTATGATTGGTGGGGCTGTTATTTTACCAATTATGATGCAAGACATGTTAGGCTTTTCAGCGTTAGAATCTGGTCTTATGTTACTACCTGGAGCAGCTTTGATGGGCTTTATGAACCCAATTACAGGACGGTTATTTGATAAATTCGGAGCACGCTATTTATCCATTATTGGGTTGTTTACACTTGTTGTGACCACATTTATGTTCTCGAATTTAACACCAGAGACAAGTTTTCTTTATTTAGCTGTTGTAAATGCAGCACGTATGTTAGGAATTGCGATGGTGATGATGCCTGTTACAACAGCAGGTTTAAATCAGCTTCCTAACAGTTTAATGCCTCATGGTACTGCGATGAACAATACGATGCGTCAAATGTCAGGTGCAGTTGGTACTGCCTTACTTGTCTCCATTATGACAAGTCAGACTATACCGGATGAGGGAGTTCAAGGAGCCCTACATGGTGTAAATGTGTCATTCTTTGTTGCAGGTGTATTATCTATTGCTGGCTGGGTTTTAGCATTCTTTATTAAGAAAACCAGCCCAAGAGAAGAAGCAGCTCAAGTTACAGAATAATAATCACTTAAAAACCCGCTTGACCTTAGTCAAGCGGGTTTAGCTATGTTTAAAATAACATATGAGCAATTAATATAATAATTGGTAATGTGATCAGTGTTCGTAATAAGAAAATGATTACTAATCTCCAGAAATTCACAGGCACTTTTGAAGCAAGAAGTACGCCCCCAACTTCAGATAAATAGACAAGCTGAGTGACACTTAATGCAGCGATGATGAAGCGGGTCATCTCACTAGTTACATCTGTGATCATGAGCGCTGGTAAAAACATATCCGTAAATCCAACTAAAATAGTTTCGGCTGCTGCTTGCGCTTCAGGAATCTGCAAGAATTCTAAAATAGGAACAAATGGTGCCCCTATCCAAGTGAAAAACAATGTTTCCTCAGCTACTATTAGACCAAGTGTACCAATCGCCATAACAACTGGTAAAACTCCAAACCACATATCCATTGCATTTTTAGTACCTTCTTTAAGGAAACCACTTACACCTGGTGACTTTTCAGCTCGTTCAACGGCTTGTTTATAGCCCCAAGTAAAAGAATTGTAACCTTCAGGAATCGATTCATCGAAACCTTTCTCATCAGTGTAATACGTATCCGGAATCTTCGATAATGGCGGGATACGCGGCATGATAATCGCAGCAACTAAACCAGCTGCTAAGATGGTTAAATACATGGGTAAAAACATGTGCATTAATTCAACTTGTTCCACCACAACAATCGTAAACGTAATGGAAACGACAGAGAAGGTTGTACCGATGACGGCCGCTTCACGCTTAGTATAATAACCTTCTTCGTATTGACGGCTCGTTAATAGAACCCCGATTGTTCCGTCACCTAACCATGAAGCTAAATTATCAACAGTTGAGCGTCCTGGTAAAGTAAATATAGGGCGCATGATTTTCTTAAATAAAGAACCAATGAACTCTAATAAACCGTAGTTTAATAATAATGGTAATAAGAATGATGCAATTAAGAAGACGGCAACTAGAGAGGGCATTAAGTCGCCTAGAATCATGCCTCCTGTTGCACCTGAGTAAACTTGTTCTAAACCAATTTCATATGCTGCAAAATGATAAAAATCATCCCAGCCATTCTTACGATTGTCCAAAACCAAGATACATTAAAGACTGAACCTAAAAAGGAGTCTTCTGAAAACTTGGTTGGTAGTAATTTTGCCACAATCGACATAATGGCTGAAATAGACACGATGATCACAGCTACTAGAGTAATAGAATCACCTAGTGCGTTCTTAAATAAATCAGCTAGTATGGCAACAGGAATTGTCGTTTCGTCTTTATACTGAATTGGAACCATAAAGAAAAATAAACCAATGAATGATAATATAATAAACTTTAGCTTTGCCAAAAGTTAAACCTCCTATATTTATAAATATACAATAAGTTGAATTGACAATACGTACCTTATCATGATTGAGAACACAAATAAAGGGCTACTCAAAAATTTTAGTGAGTAATTTTTTACAATACTGCTGGTTTCAAAATCATAAGGACAAAGATGAGAACTCCCATAGATGACGCAATCCAAAACCACTGGTTAGCACGATTAAATATACTTTGATACTCTTTTGGAAGCGCATCCAATTTTGTACGGTTTGGATCTGATAAATAGGTTCTTAGTTTTCTTGTATACCTCCCAATAAATCCGATCATAAGTACTTGAATAAGAATATATAAAACTAATGAACCAAGTAGCCATAATTGCGTAATTTCTCCCCAATCACCTACAAAATATAAGATGATTCCAGTGATAACGGCTAATGAACCACCGATTTTAGGGAAGAACTCAAGCTTTTTAAATGTTTTAAGTGATATGCTTAACTCCGCGACACTTTGTTCTTTTTTAAATAAAACATGAGCAAAAACGTCGGTCCCACTCCAATAATTGCTGACAGTACGTGAATTAACACTAATACTTTATACATGTTCGTCCTCCTCTTGTCGTTTATGACAGTGTTCCCCATTAGATTATATGGGTGTGTGGAGGCTAACATGCTATATATAATTTATCATACCTTCAATTAAAATTGATGATTTTTCTGAAAAATATTGATATGAACCTAATGCTGTTGATTAAGGCACTAGTTTAACCAATTTGTCGTTAATGCTAGATAACAGTTAATGAAATAGAATTAACTTTTGGAATAACCAATGACGGCAATAACTAAGCATGCCATACTTAAGGCCCAGAATAGTCCGGCCAGACCTATTTGTAATGAAATGTTTTCAGAAGACATAGGATGGTTTGGATCCATTTTTATAGCATTAATGGCATAAAGAATGGCTACAGATAGGACAGCTAAGTGAATTAAAGTAAATAAGTATCCGATGTGATGAGACTTCTTAAACCACCAAAATAAAGCTGTCACTAATGCTGTCACTCCTATGACGACAATAAATCCAATAGTTAATAAAGATATAACCTCTTGTTCTAAAGCCATTAGTATGCCTCCTATACTGAACTTATAAATTGTTCAACATCGTTAAATACAGCTTCTCGCTCAGGCCCTACCGTGATAATATGTCCTGATGCTTCATACCATTTAGTTCTTTGTGGTTTGTTTGTACCTGATCATAAATTTCTTTGGCACTTTGAAGGTACATCGATTCGTCTTTAAGACCTTGCAGCACACAAGTAGGGACGTAATGGATACCAGCTTCCCCTTTACCTCAATAATGAACTGCTGAAGGTCAGTGAGAAACGGTTTGGGTTTTTGCTTAAATTGGTTAAGTTCCTTTTCAATAAGCTCAGATGATTTTCCTTCAATCCTTTTAAAGTTGTACGCATAATCATAAATTCTTTGTGAAAGATCCCCAATGCTTTTAGCATGCATGGGTGCACTCATGGTGATCACAGCTTTAACGGGTAGCTCTAATGCCATCTTTAAGGCAAATACACCACCCATGGAAACGCCAGCTACAATGATGGATTCATAGCCTTGCGCCATAAGAGTTTGATAACCGTCCAGTGCATCTTGCCACCACTGAACAGGGCCTGTCTGTGTTAGTTCATCAGGTCCAACTCCATGACCTCGGTAAAGTGGTGCGTGAACGGTGTATCCCATTTTATGTAAGTGGCGACCAAGCTTCCTGACATCAGCTGTCGTTCCTGTAAAGCCATGCAGTAGAAGAACAGCTTGATTGCCAGCTTCATAGGTAAAAGACTTTGGTGCAACAAACTTCATATTGAATTACTCCTTCTGAACTCTATGATTCTCAAACCGGCTATTCTCTTCAACACTAGTATATAACGACCTACCTAGATAAAGCGGAATAGATAGATTCTCAAAGTTAGGTAAGCCATTATCTAAGAATTTAGCCTTGTCCATATGGAACTGAACGATGTCTCCTACAAACCAGTCATGATCACCGTAACTGTTACAGTCAATCGTCTTGCATTCATAAGCTACATAGGCATCATCTAAAATAGGGTTTCCGGTATGAGGGCCAGGATTATATGACATATAACCCTTTTTAAATTTATTTAAATCAGCGCCCGAGAGTGTTCCGACTTCTTGAATGAACTTAGCTTTTTCTAAGGGTAAAAAGTTAATCGCAAAGGTTCCTTCATTTTTTACAAGTTGGTAGGTATGACGTTCAGGGCCAATTGCGACTCCGTAAATCGGAGGTGTAAACGAGATGTATGAATGCCACCCAGCTGCCATCACATTGTCTTCACCATTATGTGATACCGTCACGATGGCGACCATTCCTGGGTAGCAGTGCATGATTTTGTGGGCAATTGCTTTAAGCATGAAAAAATCCTCCTGTGTGATCTTATTGGTTATTATGTTATCACAAAGGAGTTTTTTGATTTGTTTTATGGTTAATAGTCTTTAGGCTTTTCCTTCAGTAGTCTTAATCTATAGGCATTCATAGCGGTTTCGCCTAAGTGATCAAGTAAATTGTAGTTGGCATAAGCACCTACAAAGGCCCCAAGACCTGGTATAAGCTGAAGCATTTTGACAAAATCAATATAATCCCGATACTCCTGCTGGAAAACATGCCAATCCATATCGGCTAAAACGCTCTTTATGTTGATCCCAATGTTCAATGATTTCGAGGTCTCACGCCTCATGTCATCATTCGAGAAGGCTAGCTGAAACACATGTAATATGAATAGTCGTTCTTCATACTGCCTTGTGTCGAACCCATAGACTGAAGCGGCATCAAACAAGAATTTCATTTTTACTTGTAAGAGTAAAGGGAAGTCTGCTAAGCCAAGTAAGATTCCTCCAGCACCTGTCCCGGCCCCTTCAGCTGCAGCTGTTTTTTTGTAATTAGATAGTTTCTCTTTTAAAAGTCGGTCTTTTTCACGTAACGATAAATGATGGTATTGATCTTTTTTAGTCGTTATATTTGAACCTATTAACGTGGCTTTTACCATGCCCTTTATGCCTTCTGTAATAACTTTGTGTGCTCGATCTGGAATCATGCTGTTGAATTTGTTCTGTGCCTTTTTCGTTAAGCCTTTAACGAAGCCAGATTTCTTTAGTAGCTTACTCCGCCAAGATTGTATTTCATCGTAAACATACAGTTCATATTCATTCATTTGCATCACCTATTAATAGTTTACCAAATCTTATTAAAGTAAATTCTTAAAGGAAAAAATTTAATTAAGTGGAAGTTCTAGAAACAGGGAGGGATTAGATGATTTTGAATTAACCATGCAATTAAGAGTTCCTGAGTTTGATCAAGGGCTTAAGTTTTACGAGAGGATTTTCGGCAGGAAACCAGACTTTGTTCCACACGAAGGATTTGCGGAGTGGGAGGTTGTTCCCGGTGCTTGGCTTCAAATCGGAGAAGGCGAACCTACTGATAATAGACCCATTCGATTTGGCGTACAAGATCTTGAACAAGCTAAGTCTGATATAATGGCAAAATTTCCTATTTCAGATTTTGAAGTATTCTCAAGAGAAGAAGTTCCAGTAAAGTGGGGGACATTTGAAGACCCATGGGGTAATAAAATAGGTTTCTTTGAGTATTTAGATCAGGAAGAAGAAAAATCAAGAATCCAAGAAATACTAAGCAAACATTAAAAAGTAGAGAGTCATAGGCTCTCTACTTAGTGATTGGCTGCATTTCGATAATATTTAGTGCATGTCCATCTGGATCATAAACGTCAAATAAACGTGGTGATTGTATTCAGATGTCCAGTTTTCAACTTCGGTTACATTAAAATCAGAATCTATTAATGCTGTGTGCATGGCAATGGCATCATCCGTAACTAAGTTGAAAACAGGTTCTTTAAGGACTTGTACCTCATCTTGTTCAATTAATGTTAAGAAAAGGTTTTGTTCCGTTGTTTTTAAATTAGCCTCAGGTGTCCCGTCCCATTCTTCAGTAAATGCAACTTCCATTCCTAAGAAATTCGTATAAAACTCCAGTGATTTCTCTAAGTTTGTCACTCTTAAGAATACACCGCCAACTTTTCTAATCGACATGTTCACTCACCTCTCTCCTCACTAATACTATTCGTCATATTAAGACAAATCCCTTTTAAAGTAGTTATTCAAACAGTAAATTTAGTATAATAGAATCAAATAAACTAAATCGTGTGGAGGGGTGCACCATGTTATTAAGTATTAATTGGTATGATTGGATTACACCTACAAACCCTACAGCAGCCGTTGTAATTGGAATCACGTTCTCAATTCTTATTGCGTTCATGGTTTGGTATGAGTCACGTGAGTGGAAAGTCTTTTTTGCATTCGCAGGAATCGGAGTTGGTGTTTCACTTATTGCGACTGGTATTCTTGATGTCGTTGGGTTTTTCAATTAATAATCTTTAACTAGAATGTTAGAATTCTTAACTAATAACGTATTGATAAACGTTTCTTGATCTTTGGTGAAATAATGGCGACTCTGAAGTCATGAGCATATGAAATGGCAAGGCGATCAATGGACAATGCAGGAGCTGACCAAGGTGAGCGAGTTTTGTTGATTTTACGTATACTAGATATATCTACGGTTCGTTTAAAAGGGCCGTAATGGATGTAAAGAGTTTGCCCGTCAATTCGATATCCGGTTGTAAACCACAGCCATAATAATGCTACTGCTAAAATTATTGAGAAGATCAAGCCCTCTGTTGAATTAGTGCGAATAGCTTCAAAAATGGTTACCAAAGGCAGTCCGAAAAAAATCACTCCTAACCACCAGTCTCGCTTTGAAGGGAAATACATTACCACATAAGCTCCTCTTTATTAGATAGTTTCATAAAAATGGAATGACGGCAAGGTATGAAAGACTTGCTAATAGAATGATGACTATGGTGATCGTCCAAGAATCAAACAAGCTGACAATCGGTAAGGCTAATAAAGGTGCCATTCCAACTAGGCTAGTACGTTTCTGTGAATCCGATGTTTGATACTGTGTGACTCCACAATATGGGCATTTCATTCCTTTTTTAAATTGAAACATCGCTTTCTGACTATCTTTCCAGCTCCATTGTTTTTGACAGTTTTGACAAGTAGGCATTCAATCACTCCTAGTTCAATCTAACTTTCATTATATCACGTTTTCCAATAAATTTCAGTTTGAAAATCTGTACCTAAGCAGACGAATATGTTAATATAAGCTAGTTGAAATTTAACTTAAAAGGTGACGATCATGAAGGAACTTTCTTATTCTATATTATTTTATCTATTTGGTATGTTAATGCTATCATTCGGAGTTACGATGCTAATTAAATCAGGACTCGGCACAGGTGCTTGGGATGCCCTATTTTATGCTTTGTACGACTTGATTGGACTAACAGTGGGTTCTTGGATTTTATTGTCGGTATCGCGCTTATGATTATTAATAGTTTTCTGTTAAAAGCTAGAATTGATTACGCAGCTGTCATTACAATTTTCTTAATTGGTGTATTCATCGATTTCTGGCTGTTAATTGTCTTTCCTAACTTTACTATTTCATCAGCTATTATGAGCTATGTTCTTTTAGCAATCGGCATTACGGCAATGGGTAGCGGAATCGGTATGTATTTACAATTCAATTTTGCTAAAAATCCAATAGACAATTTGATGATTGCAGTACACAAACGAACTGGGCTAAGTTTAGCTATGTCCAAATCTTCATTAGAGATTTTAATTATGATTATAGCCTTTATTCTTGGTGGACCGATTGGTATTGGAACCATTATAATCGCATTTGGCATTGGACCGTTTGTTCAATTTTTCTTTAAACGTTTTTCAAAAATTAAAGACTTTATTAATCAATGGTAAGCAAGCAGCTCCTCAGACCTAAGACGCGATGTTAGTCGCGTTTTTTTTCTTTTGTAAATAAATGTGATAAAATCGAGAAAATTATCATTTTACTGAAAGGATTTAAATCATGATTAGACAAGCAAGAATCCACGATGTAGAGGCCATTCAAACTATTTATAATGAAGCAATATTAAAAACGACAGCTGTCTACGATTATGAACCCTATACATATGAAAATCGTAAAGAGTGGTATCTTGAAAAGATTGAAGCAGGGTACCCTGTTTTAGTTTACGAAGAGAACAACCAAGTCATCGGGTTCGCGACCTATGGACCTTTCCGTCCGCGCCCAGCATATCAGTACACCGTTGAGCATTCAGTTTATGTTAGTAAGAAGAGTTCTGGCAAGGGAACTGGTTCAGCATTACTTAGGAAGATCATTGAACTAGCAGAAGCGAATGAATATAAAATGATGATTGGTGTCATTGATGCGGCTAATAATGGTAGCATCAAACTTCATGAAAAGTTGGGGTTCGAACATGCAGGAACCATTAAAAATGCTGGTTATAAATTCGGTAAATGGCTTGATTTAGCGTTTTATCAGAAAGAACTATCTGGGCCAGGGCGCCTTGCTTAAAAGTCCTAAAGGTTCAAGGTGGTTCATATCCATATTTTAAGGGGGGGATTGGATGGATCACTATTGGGTAGATGAAGAAGTGTCCATTGGTAAATGGGTCTTTATTTTAATTCTTGTGGCAATTCCAATTGTTAATATTATTACGTTACTTGTGTTAGCTATGGGTAAACATAATGAAAGCCTGAAGAATTTTGCGAAAGCCTCATTAATTTTAGCAGTGATTGGAATTATACTTGGGTTATTGTTTTCTTTTTAAAATTCAATTATCCCCATAATAAATGCATAGGGTCGTCCCTATGCATTTATTTCATTTGGTAAATTTGGCAGTAACATAATCCGATTAACATGAGGGTGCGAACCGGGTCATCAGGTATGGTTATGTAAAATCCTTCACCCCCTACATTGGGCTCATCACCATAAACAACTAAAGAGCGTTTCCGTATTGAATATTGAAGGTCCTTCTCTAAATCTTCAACGACAAAATCAATTCCACTAGATGCTCCAGTCATTTTTAGAATTAGCTCGCCTTTTGTGTTCATAAAGTTAATATTTTTGTAGGTCCAGCCAGTCTGAACATCACCGAGATGCTCTTTGTCTTCATTGAATATGTGGAAATTTTTTGGCCGGATTCCAGATGGTTTACGAATATATCCTATAATCTCTTCATCATGATTTACAATTTCTAAGTCAACCGCAACTCCAGTTGGGTAATTGGCTAAATGGTATAAAACGTTTTGTATGTAATGCGGACTTCCTTTTCGCTTGCGAAATCTGCCAATTTCCTGGTCATTAGCTAAAATTTTATTCGCATAGATAAAAATTTCTTTGTACTTCGATAGCAATTGAGCACCTCCCTTTAAACCATATTATACCAAATAAAAACACCACCTATCTGAAGGTGGTGTTACTTACAATGAATAGAGCACTCAAATTGATCGTATTCTTCTTTTAACCGCTTCATAGCAATCTCTGCATTTCGAAAGCGAATCCAACCTCCATCTCTCTTAAGTCTCCCAACACCTTTGTAAGGAGTCTCGCAAATTCGATTTGTGTAGGTGCACTCTCTGTGTAACACATATCGTTTAGTCGGCAGATCAATGTTCACCCAGACAGGATGATGACCAAACATAGCTCAGCTCCTTTGTCATTTAGTATTTATAGTTTATGTGACTAAAATGGTAAAATATGCATGCTTAAGCTAGATTATGACGCATGTTATACTAAGGAATGACATATTAGTTTCATAGAGAATATGAGCTAATATGTTTTTTATTTTATTACATAAATTTTGGGGGATATATAGATGTTTGTTAATAAAAAATGGTTCTTACCCATATTGTTAATGGTGTTGATTACAGCTTGCAGTCCAGAATCGACTGAACCAGAAGCTGAAGATACTAGCTCGTCTCAAGAAGAAACTGATGAGACAGCAATAGAAGAAGATCAAGAAACAAAGGAAGACAATCAAGAATCTAAGCAGGAAGAAACTGAAGTTCAAGAAGAGGATCAGAATCAAGAGAAAAGTCAGAAAGCCGAGCAAGAATCGAATTCTAAAAATCAACAAAAGGAGATTCAGCTACAGTAACAAGAGTAGTTGATGGTGATACACTAGAAGTTCAGATGAACGGTCAAAAGGAGGATGTCAGGTTATTACTCGTTGATACGCCTGAGACTAAGCACCCTTCTAAACCCGTTGAACCTTTTGGGCCTGAAGCTTCTGAATTTGTGAAGGATAAACTGAGCGGAGAAGAAGTGCGAATCGTCCCTGGTGTTGAGAAGTATGATAAATATGACCGGTTACTTGCGTACGTTTTCATAAATGGAGAAACCATTCAAGAGAAGCTTCTTAAAATGGTCTAGCTCGAACGGCTTATCTGTATAATGACTTAACCATGCTAGATGAGTTCCACGAAGCACAAGCGACAGCACAGGAGAAAGATATCGGGGTCTGGTCAATTGAAGGATATGCACATGCCGACCATGACCATGGATATCACTATGAAGAAAACGAAACATCGTCCAATGACAGTACTGATGAAGAGTCGTCTACCGATAATTCAGGTCATGATCACTATTCTCATATGAGTGAAGATCATGATTGTGGTGATTTTAACTCAGCAGAAGAGGCTACTGAATTTATGAATAAATCAATCCAACAAGGATATGGGAATCATCGACTAGATGGTGATGGTGACGGTGTAGCTTGTGAAGGATAGGTAAAACCTTGAGCCAAATTATGAGCTCAAGGTTTTTATTATCTTAATTGATTGACTAGACCAGTTATAAAATCTCTAAAACTAATAAGATCCTTATCGTTTAATTGCTTATCAATATGATTAATAGTTTGTGCATATCTTTTTGGGAATGCTTTTATTCCCCAGTTCATAGCTTCTTGCTTTGAAGAAATTTTCCCTTCTTTCAGATACCAATAACTCTAATCAAATTGGGCACACAATAATCAGGTTCAACTAAAATTTGATTCAAACAATCATGGTAATCTAACATAATAGAGGAAATATAATCAGCTTTAGGAACTTGAGGGAAAACTTCACTAATTGGCTTACCTTCTAAACAAATGCCTCTATGATTTAATATGGTTATATGAGCGGCTAAATCAGCATCTGTTTTGGGATCGTTATTTAGGAAATCTTGAGTGTTATTTTTTAGATCTTGCTCATATTTCTCCCGCCAATATTCACTATAATGAAAGTCAAATGGACATGGATGAGTCCATTCATTTACTTGGTATGAATTTAAAAAACTTATTTCAATGGGAAACGGTGAATTTGATCTGTTTAAGAATAATTCAGCCAGTTCTCTTTGGTGTTCTATTGATAAAACGTCTTTTGTAATGACAATTAAATCTATATCACTTCTGTTTGGTTCAAATCCTCCCATCGCTATCGACCCGTGTAAATAAATACCTACTATGTTAGGGACAATGTTATTCATTTCTTGATTCAATGAAAATACCCATTCTCTTATATCTTTTGGACAAGTGCTCCAATTATATGTCATAGCAAACTCCTATTTCTTATATGCTACTTGAGCGATTTGTTGTTCACCATTTTTCTCGAAGACTTTATATGTTTCCATACCGATTTTTTCAGCGACTTTTTGTGACGGAACATTATTTAAGGTTGTATAAGAATAAACTCTATCATAGCCTAGTTTATTAAATGCATATTGTTTACATGCCAGAGCTGCTTCTGAAGCATAACCTTTATTCCAGTAGTCCTTATGAATGTGATAACCAATTTCAGGTACTGTTTCACCGTCGATTTCCTGCATGGTAATGCCACAGTCACCGACTAATTGATCACTATTCTTAAGTGCAACCCCCCCACAACCCGTGTCCGTGATGATGGTAAGACTCCATATTCCATTGAATCCAGCCTTTAACTTTTTCTTTTGAAAAAGGTTGTGGGTAATATTGCATGGTTTCAGAATCCATTAATATTTCTGATAGATCATCTAGATCTTCTATGCTCAATTCTCTTAAATATAGACGTTTAGTTTCAATCATGTTCACGTTAAATCTCCTAACTCTGGTGATTATACTCAAATTCTATCACAATTTCGTTTCATGCTTATTATTCCTTTTGGTTTTACTTTGTTTCGGTTAGAATAAAGTTATTAGGGAGAAAATGGATGATGTATAAGCGAGTGATAAAATGAGTGAAAAGGAACGAGGAATTTTGAGTCGTATCCCAGAAGATGAACGTCATGTCTATCAAAGTATGACTCAATTAAAATCGGAAGATAAACATTTACTTTGGGAGCTTATCAAAGATACAAACAAAGAAAATGTCACTCTCTATACAGGGGATTTAGAAAAGCTTCACGAATTACTAAATAAACAGCTCATACATATTAATACCGCTTATAAAACAAGAGATAAAAAAGTCAGCCTCTTTGTTCTAAACCGTGCCCCTTACTTAATACGTTTATTAAAAAGAGAGTATTTGGACTAGTCAGGAGGAACGTTAATGGAAAGTTTAATCCCGCTCGTCTTAGGTTTCATCTTAAACCTCATCATCTACAAGATGTCTACCATCCTGAATGAAAATCAAAAGCGCTCAGTCATCATTTCCTTAATTTATGGGACAAGCACAGTCATAATTGGATTACTACTCTCACTTGAAACATTATATGAGGTCGGGTTAGGAATGCTTGTTGCAACAGTTTTTCTATTAGCCTTTGCGTTTGGGAAAAAGAAGGCAAAAGAAGCGGGGAGTTAGTTAATCACGTATTACACCGTTGAATCCATCTTAATGAATTTAAGGTGGATTTTATATTAACTCTCTTTTAGTTAGTTTTATGGAGGCATTCTATTCTAAAATAGTTGAATACCCTTCCAAGGATGAGCTTAAAGAATTTATTAAAAACAAACGTGAGTCTAAGTAATAAAGGAGTAGATCATGAGCGCAAATAGTAAGGTTATAGCCATTTCAGGTGTGTCGGGTAGTGGTAAAACCACGGTGACTAAGGCGTTGGTTCAACAATTACATAATGCTAAAACATTTTATTTTGATACCTATGATGTTGAAGGCCCTGAAGATATTGTTAAATGGGTAGAACAAGGTGCAAATTATAATGAATGGGATTTATCTCCGCTACACACAGATATTCAAAGTTCATTAGATCAGTCGTATGATTATATTATTTTAGATTACCCATTCGCTTATCAAAATGAACAAATAGCTAGATTAATAGATTGCGCGATATTTATTGATACCCCTTTAGATGTAGCTTTGGCCAGGAGAATAGTTCGAGATTCTTCAAATGAGAGCACGGATGAAATCTTAAATAGTATGAAGCATTATTTGGCTAATGGGCGTAAAGGTTATACCCAAATGCTAAACACGATAAAACCGGACTCCGATATAATAGTAGAGGGTAACCAAAGTATTGATAAAATAGTAGAATACATAAAGTCGAAAATTTGGGGGGTAAAGATTGGCTGAAATTATTCTCTTTTTAGTGAGTTTATTTATCCTTTATCTAGTCATTCAAGCTGCTGTAAGAAATGGAATTAACAACTCATTAGTTGGTAAATATCTAAGAGAAAAACACGGTATTAAAGAGGGAGAAATAATATCTCCATTTGAAGAATCTCTTGAAGACGAAGATAATAAAGGAAGTGACAGGACATGACGATTAGGAAAGCTACTGAAGATGATGCTAAAGGAATGGCCAAGGTTCACGTGGATACTTGGAGAACAACCTATACAGGAATTGTCCCAGATGAATATTTAAATAACCTTTCTTATCAAGAGCGTGAGAACATGTGGCGTCAGGCTATTCCACATGGTGGTGTATACGTGGCTGAAGTTGATGGTAAAGTTGTTGGATTTGCGAACGGTGGCAAGGAACGTAGTGGGAATTACCCAGACTATGGCAGTGAATTATATGCTATTTACATATTAAAAGAGTATCAAGGTCAAGGAATAGGGGAGAAGTTGGTCTTATCTGTAGCCAAGAATCTAGTTGATCAAGGTTATACATCCATGCTAGTCCTCGTGTTAGAAGATAACCCATCAAAGCATTTTTACGAATTAATGGGAGCAGGTTATATAGACAATGAAGAATTAGAAATTAGTGGTAAAAAACTGAAGGAACTCGTATATGGTTGGAGTGACCTTGATAGTTTAGTTAACTCCTGATCAGTAGAGACACCCAATTAATTTAGACATATATACAAAAATTGTGCACCTTCCTATTCCTGCCCAACCAAAATTGACTTTTAGACATAACATGGAATAGAAATCAATTAGGGAGGTGCCTCAGAATGAACAAAGGTTATGGTTACAATGACAGCTTTGTGTTAATTGTTGTATTGTTTATCCTTCTAATTATCGTTGGTGCATCTTTTTATTGCTAAGCTAGCATCATAACTACCCCATCAGAAGGGCTCCAATAAGGGGCTCTTCTTTCTTCTATAAGTGGGACAACTACTTAAATGATTTGACTTAGTGAATAATAATAAGTGCATCATTCCCAATTTATGCTAAAATGGAAACAAATTAACCAATGTAGAGGTGTTCATGTGAGAGTCATTACAGTTGATTTCGATGGCACGTTGTATCAAGGTAATTCGTTTAAAGTGATGTTTGATGTCGCGAAAAACAGTATGGAGCAAAGCAGTGGGCAGTTGTAGGTTTTGGAACGCTTAAAGCATTAGGGAAGCTTGTAACAAGCGGTAAGGAACCTGCAAAGCATATGTTCTTTCGTTCGTTTGTTAAATCGTTTAAAGGAAAGTCGAAGTCGGAACTAGAAGGCTTTTTCTACGCATTAGCGAATGGAGATCTAGAAAGAGTCAACCGTCCTTTAGTTGAAAAGGTTAAACAGCATATTGAAAATGGGGACAAGGTTGTGATTCTTTCTGGTGCCTTGAACCCCTTTTTGACAGCTTTTAGAGAAGCGGTTGGTTTAGAAGATGCTGATATAATAGGGTCTGAGCTGTTTTATGATGAGAATAATATCGCTATTGGAAAAATGGGCGATATCGTAAATGGAGATAAGAAAGCTGAAAAGGTTCAAGAGTGGCTTAAAAATCGAGGGTTAACAGTTGATGACGTGACTTTATGGGCTTATGCAGACAGTGAGAGTGATGGGCCATTATTGGACATGGTTGATTATCCGTTTGTCGTTAACCCAGATGAAGATATGGAAAAGCTTGCGCAACAAAAAGGCTGGCCTGTATTTGGAAGTTAATATGTAAAGCATCTGTTCATATGGGCAGATGCTTTTATTATGAGCCTGTTAAACGTTTGTATGACTTAACTGATCATCTAACTGTCTGATCTGTTTCAACTCTTCTTGATGATTAATCTGCTCATAGTGATGGGCATCATTCGGTTGTTTATCTAGCTCATCAGCTAGGTGGACGACTTCTTGTAATGGCGAACGGTTAAAATCACCTGATGGTAATGCAGATTCTGTGTGAAATAATATGGCGTGAGCGATTTCTTTAGCAGCTTGTTTATCTTCACCAAGGCGAACGAGAAGTTTATGAGCACGTTCGGCTCCTTTAATAGGATGAATATCACAGGCTTTGTATTGTTCATAATCCCATTCGCCCTTGTTATACCAAGTGTAGTGACCGATGTCATGTAAAAATCCAGCTTTAACTGCAAGTTCAGGATTAACGTTATACTTGGTCGCTAATTCGTAGGCTTTATGAGCGACCGAAATCGCATGAGCCATTCCTGAACGGCGAACATACTTTTGAACTATTGGATGAACATAGATGTCTTCTAACGTTACGCGTTTCATGTCTTGTCCTCCTTTTTAGGTTAAATTATCGATATATTAACACTACTTCTGAGTACATTGCAAGTAAATTTTGCTTATGTGTTAATTAACCGTTTTTAACCTAAACTAAACAAACGATTTGAGGCTCCTCCAATAGCGAATTGAAACTAACTGGTCGTCTCCTTCTGTATAAACTACTTTTCTATTTCTCGGAACAAAACCACGAGATTCATAGAAGGGAATCCCATATGGATTACGATCCTGAACGGATACCCACTGCTCAATAGCACCTTGATTGACTTGTTCAGAGGTTAAAGCTTGAAGTAATTTCTTACCGATTCCCTGGTAACGAAAGTCAGGATTCATGTAAAAAACGAATATTTCGCTAGTGTTAACACCGGTCATACCACCGCCTATGACACCAACAACCTTAGAGTCTATCATCGCAACATGTGTGTAAGCACCACTCTTAATATCACTCTGAATCTTGTCTATGTTATACCAATAGTCAATGTTATCTTGTTTGAAGTCTTCATTTGATAAATACTTAACGGTTTGAAGCCAGCCTTTCGAACAAATCTCGCTAATAGCTTCAGCGTGATTGAGTTCTGGCTTTTGAATGGTTAATGACATGTGATCACTTCATTTCCATTTATAATTTATGGTTATAATAACATAAAATTACAAAATCTTTAGTCTTTAAAAGGAACTAGTAAAAGTAATCTCGAAGTGTAGTAAGAGTTTAATATTTTTGGTTCGGGATAGAAGTCAGTTGAAAACAAATTTATTACAAATGAATGGACGTGGCATGGGTGGAAATAGTTAGTCAATGTGTGTTTTGCTATACAGAATTAGATCCAAGACAGAAAATCGTTTTAAGCAATGATCATTGCTACTTTCTACAACTAGACTACTTTCGGCAACATGGAGTTACACTTGAAGGGGCAGGTGTGGTTGTTCCTAAGAATCATCGGGAAACTGTTTTTGATTTAACAGAAGAGGAATGGCAATCGACTTTTGAATTATTACAGGAAGTCAAACAATATTTGGATGACAACTATCTGCCTGACGGATACAATATCGGTTGGAACTGCGGTGAAGTTGGCGGACAGTCGATCTTCCATGCACATTTACATGTATTACCCCGCTACAAAAATGAGGCACTGGCTGGAAAGGGCATTAGATATCTTCTAAAAGCAGCAGAAAATAAGCGTAAGTGATGGAATACGTATTTATAGTTAACTAAACCTAAAGGTATTAATTGAAAATTTCTTTTATAAATTAACGTCTTAATAGATAGGTATATTTGAGGGATATTTATATGACCTTAGTCGGTTTTTGGATAAACTGTAAAAACATAGACTTATAGAAAAACTTTCAAGTAGAATAAGGTCAAATAATCGGTGGTTCTTATGGGGGTGGTTCAGTAAGGTTCTTATGTTTATTCATGATAACCGTGGTTTTAATGGGCTGTCAGGAGCAGGTAGATGTTTCAGAAGAGCCAATAGAACCAAATCACACTGAACCTGAAATAGACTATGAATCTGAAAAGCCAAGGCAAGTGAGCGAAGAGAAAGTAATCGGTGAAATAGAAAAATCACCAAGTGACCCTGCTGTAAGCCCTGTGATTGGCCTTAGCGAAGCCAAAACGATTGTTAACAACAACTTAGTAAATATGATGAAAACGATGCAAGAACTACAGATGAATCACTCAGAATGGTTCGGAGTTAAGCCAAAAACAGATGCTTATACAGAGGGGGTATCAACAACCAAGGATGCTTTAAAGCCATATATTGCAAAATCATTTCTTGACAAGTGGGCTGTCACTTATTTCGAAGAGTTCTTTTTGAATAACCATATGTATGAAGCGCTTCATCCCAGTGGAATGAACACTCGTTTTTATTTAAAAGAATTTACTGAAGATCAGTTTACGTTAAGTTATATTCAATTAGGGGATGAAGGTTATTTAGAGACCATGAGGTTTGATGTTTCTTATGTTAATGAAGATGATGCCTGGAAGTTTGCTGGATACAATTCAGAAACGGTAACAGAGACATTAGACTTAACAGCAGACGACTTAAAACACGCTTTTGTACATTTTGAAACGTTTAAGCGGCTGGAAGGTGAACTGGTTAAAACGCAGATATTTGAAGGGGAAGAATATCTAATCCTCGACTATGGCGATTTTAAATGTGCCATTAATTCACGTACTGGTGAAGAGAATTCAATAGTACTAGAACAATCAGAATTTTAAACGTCACAATAGAGGACGTTTTTTATGAGGTGATTTTCTTGAACATCAAAGGTCTAAACCATTTATTATTTTCCGTATCAAATTTAGAAAAATCAATTACATTTTACGAAAACGTATTTGGGGCTAAGTTGTTAGTTAAGGGGAGAACAACGGCTTATTTTGATTTAAATGGCATGTGGATCGCTCTCAATGAAGAAAAAGATATTCCGCGAAAAGAGATTGATCATTCGTATACGCATATAGCTTTTTCTATAGAAGACGAAGGTTTTGAAGAGGCAATAAAAGATTAGAAGATCTAGGTGTCAATATACTGATGGGTCGTGCTCGAGATCCAAAAGATAAAAAGTCTATATATTTTACTGATCTCGATGGTCATAAGTTTGAGTTCCACACAGGGGATTTAAATGATCGATTAGAGTATTACAGGAATGAAAAACAGCATATGGAATTTTTTGATGATTCGGAGTGATATTTTGAATGCAAAGACAGTTGAATGGAAACCGAAATTAAAAACAGTTATATCTTTTTTTCTAATTACAATTGGCCTTTTGGGCTTATGTTATGTACTAGTTTACAATTATTCATTTATGCCAAATGGCTATGATGTAATATCTAAGGAGCATTATGAATTGACAGTTATTAAGTATAATTGGCTAGGACAAACAGATGAAATAATTACTAAAGACTTTAAAGATGAACCTAATCCTAGAGTTGCGAATTATGTGGCAAAAACGATAAATGGTTTGAAGCTAAAATATTTTCTAGCATTCTTTGTCATTACAATGTCTGCGATTCTAATGTTCTATGAAGTAAAGGTGAAGGAGAAAAAATGGTGGAAATCAATATTTTATTCGGGATTTGTTGTTAATCTATTGCAAATCATTATTATCGCTCAAGAACTTGATCGAATTCAACAGACGTTGTCTTAAAGTAAAATCGTCACACA
This sequence comes from Piscibacillus salipiscarius JCM 13188, assembly GCF_001311865.1. Lineage (GTDB taxonomy): Bacteria > Bacillota > Bacilli > Bacillales > Alkalibacillaceae > Piscibacillus > Piscibacillus salipiscarius. Next base: position 161,910 of record NZ_BBCD01000003.1, on the reverse strand, counting down.
CCTAACTAATTTGGCATGAAATAGTATGAAAGAACTTTTATAAAGTTAGGTGGTCCATTATTATGGTAGAACAGGAAAGACATGACGAACGTATACTAGCTGTAATGGGAGAAGGGGTTGTTACAACAGAGCCGAACGTTGCACAAGTGGTTCTTGGAGTTGTGACTGAGGATGAGAATTTGTCAGTCGCTCAGCGCCAAAATGCTGATTTTATCAATCAGGTTATTCAAGCTCTGATGAATGAAGGAATTCCAAGAGAAGAAATTCAAACAGTCGACTATTCCATTCAGCCACTATATGACTATGTTGAAGGTGTGCAGCAATTCAGAGGTTACCAAGTTTCACATATGCTAAGTGTAACGATTGATGAAATAGGCAGTGTTGGCCAAGTAATTGATTCAGCAGTGGAGGCTGGGGCAAATCGAGTAATAGATATTCAGTTCTCTGTTAGTCACCCAGAAGTCTTTTATCAATTAGCATTAACACGTGCATTAGAGGATGCAGTGGGGAAAGCGGAAACGTTGGCAGAAGCTATGAATACAGATCTTGATTTAGTTCCTGTTAAAGTTGTGGAGTTATCAAGTGATTCACCGATTACTTATCAAACGTTTGCATTAGCTGAATCTGGTGGAGGAACGCCGATTGAGCCTGGTCAAATGGATATAAAAGCTAGAATTGAAGCTAAATTTCACTATATGTAATTTGACTCACCATACTTATGGTGAGTTTTTAATTAAGCTAATTCTCCATCTGTTTCGTAAACATGTGAATCCATCGTATCAAGCCAGTAGTTAACTAAGGTCGTTCCATCAATAAGCTCAATATCTAATTCACTTGCGTATTCTCGAGCGGAATCCGTAAATCCACTGGTTGTAATCACATAGCCTCCTTTTGCGCCGCTTTTAATCATGTTTGAGTGAAGCACGGCAATAGGGCCTGCTCCTATATTATCTTTAAAAACATTAACTTGCCCCAAATATAACTCACCTTCTAAATAATGTTCAAAATCAATGCCATGATCATCACTTTCGGGAGTCGTGTAAATGTTACCGCCAAGGTGTTTTTTCAAAATCCGCGCGACAAAGTCTTCAAATTCTAAAGGGGTTTGTTTTAAAAATAAATCCGTGCCGCCTTCAAATACAATTTCGTCATCTTCATTTCGCGACCTGGGATAATTAAATCGATAAGCTAAGCCCATCGCTATGGTTTTCTTTATTTCTTCACTTTGTTCAATTTTTCGTGCCGCATTAGCATCCTTATCTTTTTGTTCTTTTCTTAAAAACCACATTAAAACACCGATGAGTACTAATTGTAAGACAACTAACATTAACATTTGATCACCTCAATAACAATGTGGTCAGAAAAAATGGGAATATACTTTTAAAAAATTGTTAATTGTAATAAAATGAGGGTATTTGATTTCTGTTAAGAATATTTTGTAATTATGGTAAAATAGTACTATAAACAGACAGTTAAAGGGTGTGCTTAAATGAAGCAGGCTAAGTGGCTTGTTATACCAGCAATTTTAGTTTATTTGGTTGGTTTTGGTCTGTCATGAGTGAAGATGATGAGGTGCGAGGCTTTGGTGGTCAGTTTAATTTAACCAGTGCTCTCTCAACAGAAGATATGGTTCCACTAAATGGCCAATGGATGTATTACCCTAACCAACTAGTAGGTCCCCAAGCATCGGTTTTTGGCGGATTTGATGTTCGATTAATAGATGTCCCTCATTCTACAAAAGAATATGATTTTGGCACGTATCAAACTGATTTTAATCTCCCTCCAGATCTTGTCGGAGAGTTATTGTCACTATACATACCGAATTTAGGCCACGCTTATAAAGTTTGGATTAATGATGAATTGATGGTGGAAGAAGGTAAGGTTGACTTAGACCGTGCATCAACCATTCCAGCTAAACGCGCTCATATGCTGGATTTCACATCAAATGAACGAATGGTTACCTTGACCATTCAAGTATCCAACCATTATTTACGTACGGGTGGTTTATCACAAGAAATATTATAGGGAAGCATGATGAAATTTCAAGGTCCTTCATGCTTGACCGAAGTTTAGCCTTAATTGTTTGTGGTAGTTTAATAATTTTATTTTGTATTATATCTTCTCATATTTAATTCAGCGGAAAGAACGATATCATCTATTTTTCTCACTGCTTGTGCTCATTGTAATTGTTCGGTTGCTTTTGGAAGGTGACAAATTAATCTTTTATTTCTTTCCCAATTTTTCTTGGGAATGGTCTATGAAATTAGAGTATTTATCCTTCATATGGTTGTTACCATTGTTTTCGTATGTAATTTCATTCATGTATCCAAAGCAAGCGAATACGACGTTTACTCGTATATATTTTATAGGTGTGTTGGCAGTTTCTTTTGTTATATTGCTGACGCCAAGCTACGTATACACTCATTATTTATTGCTTTTCCAATTAACGTTAGTGGTTGGATTTGTTTATATTTTTAAAGTGGTTTGGCAGGCTTATCGAGCTAATGAAGCATACTCATTTATTAATATTATCGGTTTGTTCGTTTTACTAATGACAGCTGCCAACGATGTCTTTTATTACAATGAATGGATTGCAACTGAACCAATCTTATCAATCGGGTTTTATTCTACTTGTTCATTCAGACCGTCATATTAGCCATTCAGCATGGAAGAACTGTTGAGCAATACAAACAGTCTTCAAATGAGCTAAAAGCTTTAAATACTCAGTTAGAGGAGAAGGTTCATGCAAGAACGGCTGAGCTTAAACAATCCCAAAAAGAATTGGTTGAGAAGAATCGTTTCTTAAAGAAGATTTCCTACCTTGATGAACTCACACATATTCCAAACAGGCGCTCTTTTGCGAATGTGTTAGAAAAAGATTTGGCTGAAGCAAAACAAAATAACGAATCGATATCGCTCATGTTAATTGATCTAGACTTATTCAAAAAAATTAATGATCAGTACGGACATCAAATGGGTGATGCTTGTCTAAAAATATTCGCCGAATTACTGAACCAGCATTTCTCTGAACACAGCCACTTTGTTGCTCGTTATGGCGGTGAGGAGTTTGTTGCTATTTGCCGAGGTGAAACGTTACAGGCAATTGAACAATCCGCCAATAATTTAAGAGAAAGGGTGTTGAAGCTAAAAGTGCCAGGAGTATCACAAGGGGAGTTAACAATCAGTGTAGGGATTAGTTATTCAGAAAATGCGAATATAACCGATAATGAGTTGTTTGAACAAGCGGATGCAGCTTTATATAAGGCGAAGGATCAAGGAAGAAATCAGGTGGTCGTTTACTAGACTTAATTAAGATCGGTATTAAATGCCGAGCTTTTGAACTGCCATAAAAAAGACCCCGTTTATTAAATAAACGAGGACATTTAGGTTACTTTGTGGCACTTTTTAAGTTTCTAAATGCATTCCAGACTAAGATCGCACCAAACACCACTGAGCCAACTAGTCCTACAACGTAAAGCAAAGTGTCTAGGAAATTAGCTAACCCTTCTAATAAATCAGTACGCACGGGTATGAACATAAATCCAAATGCAGCCAGAAAACCGTAAAATAGTCGCTGATCCATAAGCTGTCTCCCTTCTGAAGTTGTCCTCCATACACATTATTCAGTAATGAATGGAAGTATGACAGGACTATAGTAGGGGTCTACTTATTCTGTTTTAGATCGTTTTTGATTTTTAGTAACCGTTCAAATTCTTCTTCAAGTTCTTCTTTGGGAGATATACTTAATTGACTTAAAACTTCGCTAATTCGAGTTTCAATCAATAATAGCTGTTCATCGGTATTTGATTGGTCTTGGGATGCCCAAAAGTCCTTTTCTGTTCCAGCTTGAATATAAACTTTCTGATTATGAAAGATGACGCTCTTTTCAGCAACATTTTCAACTAGTCTCCGGTCGTGTGAGACGAATAGAATTGTTCCGGGATATTCTTTAAGTAAATTCTCTAATGCTATTAAGGCCTCAATATCTAGAAATTGGTAGGTTCATCTAGAATAAGAGTATTAACATCACTGACGAAAATTTTGGCTAAAGCTACTTTAACACGCTCTCCGCCACTTAGTATGTTAATTTTCTTATGAACTGAATCACGTCTGAATCCTAAAACGTGCAAGAACTGTACGTATTAAAGTTTCACTTTGTGAAGAACTTTCTTTACAACTATCTAATATCGATTGGTTTACATTTAAATGCTCTAGTTGTTGGGCAAAATAACCTACTTTTAATTGAGGTGACCTTTGAACATGTTCGTCATTCAAGAGTTTATGAATTAATGTTGTTTTACCAGTCCCATTTGGACCAATTAAGGCAATTTTTTTCTCCATTATGAACGTTAAAAGTTACTGGAGAGTCCCATAGTGTTTTATCTCCAATTGAACCATCTAATTGTTGGCAACTTATTAGAGTTTTATTTGTTGCAGGAATGGCAGCAGCTAATTCCATCTGAATTGGAGGTAATTCTTTTATTTTTCTACCTTGTCAAGTTGATCGATTCTAGATTGCATTGCTTTCGCACCTTGATTAAGCTTTTTTGTTTCTTCGCAAAATAAGGTTTTGCCCCGGTTATTTTAGCTTCTGATTTAGAAACTTTCTTTGGTTTATTAGTTGCTCGTTTTGCCTTTTGTTTCTTGGCTTTTAAAGCATTTTCAAGCTGTTTTTTCTTATTTATATACTTTTCATATTCTTTTTCATAATGTTGAAGGTGTTTTTGCTTTTGTTCTTCATAATCGGAATAGTTTCCCCTGTATTCTTTGATTTTCCCTTCTTCAATCTCCCATATCTTGGTGCATAACTGATCTAGAAACTCTCTGTCATGGGAAACTATGACAAAAGAGTAACGAGAGTCTTTCAGTTTAGCTTCTAGTTCCTGAATATTTTGTTGATCTAAGTGAGTCGTGGGCTCATCAAGTAATAGTAAATCTTTATTTAAAGAGAAAATAAGTTTAATCCACTCTTGAGTAATTTCGCCGCCGCTTTTAGTTTCTTGTTTAGGCTTTAGTTGGGGAAGGTATGCTATGGAACCGTAACGAGTAATCGAGCCGTCAGTAGGCTTCAATTCTCCTTTTAAGATTTTTAATAAAGTTGTTTTACCAGAACCGTTGTGTCCAATAAGGCCAATTCGATCATTTTTTGAATAGATAACTCATCTATTTGAAATAATGTTCGGTCCATAAGTTCGTAATTCAAATCTTTTAAATGAAATAACATATAAACACTCCTATCTTGGTTAGATAGGATAGGCATAAAAAAGCCTACCCCTAGAATTAAAGGATAGGAGAGCATAAAAAGACCCCTATCCTACACAAAGATAAAAGCATGACGAACTTACCCTTAACAAATAATTGCTGAGGGTCAAGCATACATACTTTTACCAATTGAGTAAGATAGAGATTAATCCATTGGCCTACAGTTCACGTCTTTCTAATTAATTTATATGTATTATAAATAATAAAAATTAATTTCGCAACTAAATTCTAAAAATTCCTACTTTAGATTGAAGGGAATAATTGTAATGAACAGAATTAATATGGTAGGAGGGTCGCTGATGAAAATAACTGATTTCTCAAAGGTGGCTAAACAATACGATCAGAATCCATTTAGACTGGATGAGTTAGATGTAGACCAAGATTTAATGAATCTAATTAGTACAAATGCTGAACTGAATGTTTTGGACTTGTCCTGTGGAACAGGTTTGTACTTAGAAAAGCAAATGAGTTTACTTCAGACTGAATCGATTCATTGGCATGGTTTAGACAAATCAATAGATATGTTAAATCAAGCTCAAAATAGAGTAAGTGGAGTAGATCTTCGTTTAGGTTCTGCTGAAGAGCTGCCTTATAATCATGAATCCTTTGATTATATTGTGAATAACTACGCGTTTCATCATTATTGCGACAAAGACAAAGCTTTAGATGAAATTGAGCGTGTATTAAAACGGTTTGGGATTTTTAAGATGCATAATATCTCTATTCATGACATGAAAGAATGGTGGGTTTATCACTATTTTCCTGAAGCATTTAATGAAGATTTAAAGAGGTTTTGGACTCAAAATCATCTCTTTAATATGTTGGAGGATAAAGGGTTCAAAGTAGAAATTAATACACATTATCAAATGCTTAAGATAAAGGTTAAGGATTACCTGTTTTATGCGGAGAATAGAGATATATCAGTACTTACTTTAATTCATGATGAACATTACAAAAAGGTTTAGACAGGATGAGAGCTGACGTTATCAATAATCCAGAATATGAGATTGTAGTCAACTTTGCCGTAATGGATTGTAAGGCTAGAAAAAATGAGGGCGTAATGGGTGATGGTTATGGTGGATCCCACTAAATGGGAAATTAGTACAAAACGCTTAATCATAAGACCTTATTGTAAGGCAGATTATGAACAATGGTGGCAAGGGTTTAATGGGCGGAAGCCTTCACAATATAAGTTTGATGAAGGAAGACCAAGAGATATGTCGAGGTTTACACGAAAGTGGTTTTCTAAGTGGATTTCAGGCTTTGAAGAAAAAGCTAAAAATGATGAGATGTATATCTTAGGAGTATTTCGCAAGTTGGATGGGGCAGCAATCGGAAAGGTCGAATTAGTAACGATTCTAAGGCACGATTATCAATGGGGAATGATTGGTTACTCTATTAACAATCAATATTGGAGTCGTGGGTACGGGACAGAATGCGTCAAAGCGTTTACAGAAGCAGTTCTAAATGATCTTGAGTTTCATAGAATTGAATTACATATAAATCCTGAAAATACCCCATCGGTTAGGCTTGCTCACAGGGTAGGCTATCAGTTGGAGTGTAAACGGAAAGAGTTTACAAAGGAAAACGGAGCATGGCAAGATATGTTAGTTTTCTATCAAAATAGTCATTAGATCTGTCTGAAAATCCTATTGAAGCTATGTCTAGTTAATGCTTACATTTTCTAGAAGGTTACTAGACATTGTCGTTTGTTTTAGAGTACAATTATGGTATGATAAATTTTCCAAACAAAATACATTAAGGGGGTAATGTTTGTGAAAAAGTTTAGTTTAATTCTAGTAATCTTTTTATCGCTAGGCATGCTTCTTGCTGCTTGTGGTGGCGGTAGTGAAGGTGGTAGCGAAGGAGAAAGTGGCGGAGAATCTGGTGGAAGTGACTGGGTTGAAAAACGTTACGTTTCTAACTGGTGGTGAAGCAGGTACATACTTCCCGCTAGGTACAGCAATGGCTGATGTGGTTACAAATAATGTTGATGGTGTAACAGTTAACGCGCTTGTAAGTGGAGCTTCTGTTGTCAACATTAATGATATCTCTGCTGGTGAAGCGGATTTAGCTTTAGTCCAGAATGATACCGCTTTCTATGCACAAGAAGGATCTAAAATGTTTGAAGAAGTAAAGGATGGTTATAGTGGTGTATTCACCATCTATCCTGAAACCATTCAAATTGTAACAACTGCTGATAGTGGTATTGAAACAGTAGAAGATTTAGTTGGTAAGCGTGTAGCAGTAGGGGACGTTGGTTCTGGTACTGAGGCTAATGCTGAGCAAATTCTAGGTGCTCACGACATTACATTCGATGATATCAGTGCAGAACATATGGGATTCGGTGATGCATCAACTAACTTACAAGATGGTAACATTGATGCTGCCTTTGTAACATCAGGTACACCGACTGCAAGCATTCAAGAGTTAAGTGCTACAACTGATATTCGTCTAGTAAGCATTAATGAAGATAAAATCAAACAGTTAATGGATGAATATCCTTACTATGCTAAGCAAGAAATTAGTGCTGACAGTTATGAAAACTTTGACAGCACAGCTACTACTGTAGCCGTTCAAGCGATGTTAATCGCAAGCAACGATCTTCCTGAAGATCAAGTTTATGAAATGGTTAAAGCTATTTTCGAAAACAAAGGTGATATCGAGGAAGCACACGAACGTGGAAAAGAATTAACAGTTGAAACGGCTCAAGACGGTATGTCAATTGACTTACACCCAGGAGCAGAGAAATACCTAAATGAGCAAGAGTAATCGTTCAACTGAACACGACAACCAAAAGGCATTGCGTCTAAGCAATGCCTTTTTTAAGAAAAAAATATTGGTTAATAACGATTATTGCCGTAACAACTGTTGTGTTATTACTTACCATTCAATCGGGCAAAAAGTTAGTTATTGAAGACCTTCAAACAGGTCATATTTTGTGGCAAGAACAAGTTGATCGTGGTGATTGGTTTTCGCATCGCTATATTCATTCAGTTGAAAAATCTCCAGTTATAGAAAAATTTAAAATTAGTGGTGATTGGAGAATTTTAACGATGGAAAGTTGGACGAAGTCATTTGGCGCTGGGTTGCCATATGAAGATAAAGGCGATGTTGAAATGAAGGATGGCTTTTTTGTCATTAAAAATTTAAACAGACCTGTATTTGGCGGGGAACTTAAATTTCAGCCATCTCATCTTTATCCTCATACTTTTAAATTTAAAGATCAAACAATAACATTTTTCAGAACCTCCTTATTCTGAGACACAAATATTAGTAGAAATACAAAATGCCACCTTGTGGGATCAGCTGAAGATGCTATTCTAATTTGATGGCATAAATAATTTTTTATGGACGAGAGGGGTTTGACATGGATGACAAACAACAACAGCAAATGATTAGCGAGTTAGAAGGAAGTGACCGTGTACTAAGCGGTTTTTGGGCTTTATCCTTATTAGTAGTCGCTGTATTTATGTCAGCTTTTCACTTGTATGTCGCTGGCTTTGGTTTACCTGGGATCGGTTCTAAAACCTTCTTAATTTTTCATTTAACTTTAGCATTAGTGTTAATTTTCATGGCTTTTCCTATTAAAAGAAAGTTAGGGCAAAAGAAGATACCAATCTATGACATTGCTTTATCAGCATTTTCACTATATGTTGGTCTCTTTATAATTCAGCGTCAAGATGCATCTTCAATAATGTCAGGTGACCCAACCGGTTATGAGGTTTTCATAGGATTAACTCTAATTCTATTAGTCCTTGAAGCAACGCGCCGAGTTGTTGGATATCCACTTGTGATTATTGCTTTAATATTTGTTGCGTATTTCTTCTTAGGCGAATATATGCCAGGTCAATTCTATCATTCACGAGGAGATTTTGAACGTTTTATTTACGAGATTACATACCGTAATAACGGAATTTTTGGAACACCTATTTATGCATCTGCACAGTTTGTGTTTATCTTTATTTATTCGGTGCCTTATTAGAATCAACAGGCGCTGGTAAAATGTTTATTGATTTAGCATTACGCGCATTTGGACGTTTCAAAGGTGGACCCGCTAAAGCGAGTGTTATGGCTAGTGGTATGATGGGAAGTATTTCAGGTAGTTCCACTGCAAATGCAGTTACAACCGGTACTTTTACCATTCCGCTAATGAAGAAGTAGGGTTCAAACCGCATGTTGCAGGTGGGGTTGAAGTCGCAGCTTCATCTAGTGGACAGTTTTTACCACCAATTATGGGTGCAGCGGCATTTATTATGGTGGAGCTAACAAGCATCCCTTATTATGAGATTATTCAAAGTGCGCTCATTCCAGCTATTTTATGTTATATTGGGATTTTATTTATGGTACACTTTGAAGCATCGAAAATGGGATCAAAGGAATGGACCGAAGTGAATTAGCTAAAGGTCGCCGCTTGCTTATGCAGCAAGGCTACTTATTAATTCCGATTTTTGTATTGTTATATTTCCTAGTGATCGAGCGCGTATCAGTTAACAACTCAGCTTTCTATTCTATTACGATTTTACTTGTCATAGCATTATTTGCGCATCGTTTTAAAGAAAGCATGGGCCGTTCATTAGTATTTGCAGCAATTTTGCTTGGAATAGCATATACATTCCACTACGTTGTAAAGCTGTTAAATTTAGGTCTATATAATTTAAATGATCTATTCGGTACTAGTTTCTTTAGTTCTGAAACGATTCGCTGGAAAGACCAAATAGCGCCAATGGTGTTGATTGGTATATTGGTCGCACTATTTTGCGCTTGGTCAGAAAAAATTCAAGGTTGAATCAGCACCTGTCAGATATGGCATACGCCAAATTTTATCAGGATTTGAACTGGCTGCACGTAACTCGTTATCTATTGTTGTTGCCTGTGCGACTGCAGGGATTCTCATTGGTGTCATTACAACGTCTGGATTATCGACCAAATTCACGCGAATCGTTGTCGGTTTTTCATCTGACTTAGCCGCAATGGTACCAGCATTTATGCAAACGGCAAACACAGAATTGTATTTTGCTTTAATTTTGACAGTGTTTGCATGTTTATTACTAGGCTTAGGTTTACCGACGACGGCTACTTATGTTGTATTAGCTGCAGTGGTTGCGCCAGTGTTAATTGACATGGATGTACCAGTAATTGTTGCACACTTATTCGTGCTTTATTATGGTGTGTTAGCAGATGATACACCTCCGATTAACTTGCCAGCTTATGCGACGGCAGGAATTGCGAAGGCTGGTCCAGTACGAACGGGGGTTCAAGGCTTTAAATACGACTCAGCAGCCTTATTATTACCATTTGTATTTACGATGAATCCAACCATTCTATTAATTACAGATGCTGGCTGGCTAGAAGTTATATGGGCCATTGCCACAGCGATGATTGGTATGGTCGCATTCGCTTCATTTATTCAGAATTGGTTTATTACTAATTATCACTGGATTGAGCGAATCGTGGCAGTTGCGATCGCGGTGATGTTTATCCAAAATAACGTTGCGACTGATGTTGTGGCATTAGTATTATTCGCTGGCTTAATTGGGTTTCAATTATTTAAATCAAAAAGACAGACACACACATCGACAGCTAAAGCTAGCTAAAATATGAAATCCTCGAGTAGTGACTCGAGGATTTTTTGTGTTGAACGTCTCATATTTTGGCCTGAATGTCCCATAAACGGAATTTAATGTCCCAAATATTTATGAATCTACTAAGGCCGAGGCGCTGAACTAAAATGAATGACTATGGTAGCCAGATTTTTCTCATATAGCTACCACTCATCACATGTTAAAATAGATATTAGATTAATAGAAAGGGATGAGGATCGTGAAACTATTCCACACTGCTGATTGGCACTTAGGAAAACTCGTTCAAGGAGTTTATATGACTGAGGATCAAAAGTATGTGTTATCGCAGTTTGTTGAAGCTGTGCGTGAGGAACAACCGGATGTGGTCATTATTGCTGGAGACCTTTATGATCGTGCCGTACCACCAACGGATGCGGTCAATTTGTTAGATGATATCTTAAAGGAAATCGTCATTGACATAGGCATTCCAGTCTTAGCTATCGCTGGTAACCATGATAGCCCAGGGCGGTTGGATTTTGGATCTAAAATCATGAGAGATAACGGTCTACATATCATTGGTCAACTTACGCCGAAACTCGAACCAGTCATTAAATCGGATGAACATGGTGAGGTGTATTTCCATCTTATTCCTTACGTCGATCCAAGTGTGGTTAGGCATCTCTTCGAAGATGATGATGTTCGAAGTCACGATGAAGCGACGAAGCGTATTGTCACAGAAATTAAAGCCAATATGGACGAAGATGCGAGGCATGTCTTCATCGGCCACCAATTCGTTACGCCTTTTGGGAAACCAGAAGATAATACGAGTGATTCTGAACGGCCGCTTTCCATTGGTGGTGCCGAACATGTTAATGCTAAGCATTTTGAAAAATTTCATTACACAGCATTGGGTCATTTACACCAAGCCCACCATGTTGGAAATGAAACAATACGTTATTCAGGCTCTCCTTTAAAATACTCGGTCTCAGAAGAAAACCACCGAAAAGGCTTTTTAATCGTTGACCTTGAAGCTGATGGCTCAACGACTGTTGAAAAGCGTGAGCTTAAACCGCGACGTGATATGCGTACTATTGAAGGAACGATGGACGAGCTCTTGACTCACGAAGTAAGTGAAGACTATGTATTTGTGCGGCTTTTAGATGAAACGCCTGTATTGTATCCAATGGAAAAAATTCGCTCAGTTTATCCAAATGCGATGCATGTTGAGCGCAAACTTTTATTAAGTCCTAATAATCCGGGATCAACAGAGAAAAAAGCTGAACGTCATAAGAAGAGTGACCTTGAGCTGTTTAAAGCGTTTTATGAAGAAGTAAAGGGAGAAGAGCCGAGTGAGGAAACAGAAGAGGTTTTCAAAGAAGTACTAGATGATGTACTTAAAAAAGAACGAGAGGCACTCACGAAGTAAGGGAGGACTGTTAATGAAGCCGGTAAAATTAACGATGACTGCTTTTGGACCATACAAAGATCGTGAAGTTGTCGATTTTACAAACTTAGAAGAAAATCGTTTATTCGTTATTTCTGGAAAAACTGGAGCAGGGAAAACAACGATTTTTGACGGGATTTGTTTTGCCTTGTACGGTTCAGCAAGTGGTGAAGACCGCCAAGATTTTAAAATGTTAAGAAGTGACTTTGCGGATGACGATCTACACACAAGTGTAGAGCTTGTTTTTGAACTAAACGGTAAACAGTACCGCGTGTTACGTCAGCTTGGCCATGTAAAAAAGGTAATAAAACGGCCACAGGGGAAAAGTATGAATTCTATCAAATAGATGACAGTGGTGAAACACCTTGTGTTGACCGCCAGATGAAATCTGAAATTGATCAAAAAGTAGAAGAGATTGTTGGTTTAACGAAAGATCAGTTCTCCCAGATCGTGATGCTTCCGCAAGGTGAATTTAGAAAACTACTGACGTCCAAAACTGAAAATAAAGAAGAGATTTTAAGACGTATTTTTCAAACGTATCCTTATCAAGAAATCACCGAACGTCTTAACAATAAACGAAAAGAAGCAGAAGAAGAGTTTTCGCGTATTGAGCAAATGAGAGATCATTACGTAGCTGAGATCCGTTCGAAATTACCAGAGCGTGAAGATTCTAAGCTTGTGAATGTGCTGTCTCAAGAGCATTTTAATATAAATCAACTAGTTGAAGCATTAGGGGAAGAAGCTGAGTATTATAGTCATCAGGTCGATAAGACATTAAAGAAAAAAGGTCAGGCGCAAAAACATGCTCAAGATGTTCAGGATCAGTATCAAGCAGCAAAAGCGTTAAATGAAAAGTTTGAAGAACTTGCCCATTTTGAGCAAAAACAGACTGAACTTGAAGCTCAAAAATCTGAGATCGATCACGTTCAAGTTTATTAGAAAAAAGCGAGCGCGCTAGTCAGATTGAGGTAAAAGAATCTTATGTAAAAGAGCTCAGACAAGATGCAGAACAGAAAAAACGAACGAAGGCAGATGCAGAGCAAGCATTAAAAACAGCAAACGAGGCACTTACACGAGCCGAATCTCAATATAAACTAGAAGAAAGCAAACAAACTGAACGCGAACAAGTCAGCCAGTTAGTTGATCGATTAACAGAAATAAAGCCTAAAGTAGAAGATCTTAAGGCGAAGAAGAAAACAGTTGATGAGGCTGAGCGGCAAGTTAAGGAACTTCAAGCTCGCTTTCAAACGATTGAAAAACAACTTACCAACAAGCAAGAAGATCATAATAAACTAGAAACTTACATTCGTGAATCAACAGAAGCGGTTGACCATTTATCAACCAAACAAGAGAGTCTGCAGCTACTGCGTGATCAATGTAAAGAGGCTAAATCCTATATGCAAGTTAAGAAAGAGCTTGAACAAATTAAGAGCAACTTACAATCAGAGGAAAAAGTCTATAAACAAACAAAACAGGCTTTTGAGCAAAAAGAACAAGCGTGGGTTAATGGTCAAGCTGGTTTACTTGCAGAACATCTTCACGAAGGAGAACCTTGCCCTGTCTGCGGAAGTACTGAACATCCACATAAAGCCGAAATAGCGATTCATACACCAACAAAGAAGAATTAGATCAAGCAAAATTACAGTACGATCAAGCTTATCAGTCTTATACAGAAATCGTAGCCAAATTAAAAGCCAAAGAGAGTCAAGTGAACGAAAGAGCTGAGGCACTAAAACATATGATATAAAACCTGAAGAGGCAGAAACGGTTTATCATCAATTAGTTGAACGTGGCAAGAAGTTAAGAGAAGAAGTAGATCGATTAAGTGAACGATCTAAAGAGCTCAAAACAAAAAGAGAACAATTGAATGAATTGTCTTATGAATTGAAACAGGTAGAAGCTGATCGAGAGAATATTCGTCAGCAGCAGGACACCAAGAAGTTAGAGCTTGAACGCATTAACGACCTATGAACATTTACTAGAGTCTGTTCCCAAAGAAGTTCGGGAACCAGGTGAGTTAGTTCGTCAATTAAAAGAAGCTGAGGCGACTAAAGAGAAGCTACATCAAGCATGGGATGAAGCTCAAAAGAATCTAAATCAAGCTCGTGAAACCATTGCAAAAGCTAGTACACATGAGCAGAATGCAACGTATTATTTAGAAGAGTCACAAACTAAATTAAAGAATGCAGAACAGACCTTTAACCAGGCTTTAGAGCAAAGTGGTTTTACAAATGAAACTGACTATCGCAATGCCAAAAGGACTGAAGAAGAACGCAAGGCCATGAAGGACCGTATTGAATCATTTAAACAGCAACAAGCTACGGTTCAATCGAGAATTAGCGAGTTACGTGACTGGCTGTCTGAAAAAGAACGCGTTGATATAGAGGGCTTTGAAAACAAAGTAAATGAAGCACAAAAGGTTATGAATTAGCCTTGCAGCAATATAACGCTACTGTTCAGTATCAACAAGATGTTGTTAGTTTAAAAGAACGTGTTATTGAAGCAGGAAAACAGGTTGATGAACAGGAAAAAGCGCTTAATAGAATTCAAGATTTATACGATGTCGTTAGAGGCCAAAATAATAGCAAAATCTCATTTGAACGTTATTTACAAATTGAGTACCTAGAACAAATTGTAGATGCGGCCAACGAACGGTTAAAAAGGCTTTCAAACGGACAGTTTTATCTTAAAAGAAGTGATCGTCAAGAAGCGAGAGGTCGTCAAAGTGGCTTAGGGCTTGATGTTTATGATGTCTATACTGGACAGGACCGAGACGTCAAAAACGTTATCGGGTGGAGAGAAGTTTAACGCATCATTATGTCTTGCCTTAGGGATGTCTGACGTCATTCAGAGCTTCCAAGGTGGCGTGTCTATTGAAACGATGTTTATTGATGAAGGATTTGGCTCGCTTGATGATGAGTCATTAAACAAAGCAATTGACACGCTAATTGATTTGCAACGGTCAGGCCGAACCATCGGTGTTATATCACATGTGCAAGAACTGAAAACAGCCATTCCAGCAGTTTTAGAAGTTAACAAATCACGCGATGGGTATAGTGAAACTCAATTTGTATTGAAATAGCGAAAGCGTCTCAACATTTTGTTGGGGCGTTTTTATTTTTAGGTTCAAAATTATGGTAAAATACAATTAATAAATAATGAAAGGTTAGATTATTAGTGAGTTCGAAACTTGTTTGGGGGAGTTAGATGAATGAAATTAGATATAAATTTTGGACGGTTGTCATGATTCAAAAAGGTGAATATGTTTTGTTATTAGACCGTAAGCATGATGATTTTAAAGGGTTTATTCCACAAGGTGGCCTTGTTGAGTTCCCTGAAAGTTTCGTAGATGGAGCAATTAGAGAAGTGAAAGAAGAGACAGGTCTTAGTGTACATAATCTAACGTTTAAAGGGATATCAGAGTTTGTAAACCCCAAAGGTCAAGCGCGCTATATCATGTTTAATTATTGGACAGATCACTTTGAAGGTGAACTTATAGAAAATCCACCAGAAGGCGAACTCAATTGGGTGAAAATTAACGATGCTAAACACCTACCTATGCAAGATGATATAAGAAGACGTTTGATTTATTTTTTGAACCTGGAACATTTGAAATTCAAACTCATTGGGATGAAGGACCTAAAGAGGTAATAATGAAAAAACATAAGGGTGGGTGAGACCGTGAGTGTAAATTATATTCAGCAATTGCTAGAGTCCTATAATCAGAAAGCAAGTGAACGAGACTCGAATCAAATACAAGAGTGGAAGGTTAGAGAACGAGAAAATTTTATGAAATATTTAAGTGATGAAAAGGTTACTAATTTACTAGAAATTGGTGCAGGGCCAGGTAAAGATAGTCAGTTCTTTAATCAGCAAGGGTTGGCTACTTTTAGTACAGACTTGTCACCAGAGATGGTTAAAATCTGCCGAAACAAAGGTTTGGAAGCAGAAGTGATGAACTTCTCCAACCTACAATTTGCCAATGAACAATTCGATGCTGTATGGGCATTAAACTGTTTATTACATGTTCCAAAACAGGAATTAAGAGACGTCTTATTAGAAATTAAACGTGTGATGAACCCCGGGGCTCTTTTTTATATGGGAGTGTACGGTGGCTATAATCATGAAGGGATATGGGAAGAGGATTTTTATAGACCAAAACGATTCTTTTCTTTCTTCGAGGCAAACGAGCTTAGGGAAATTCTATCAACAATATTTGAGATTGAGTATTTCAATATAATCTCGAAAGAAGTGATTGGAAGAGATCTAGAGTTTCAATCAGTTATTCTGCGAAAAGTGAACTAATTTTAGGTCATAAAAAGGGCATTGAGTCGTAACTCAATGCCCTTTATTTCTAAACTGAAACTTTCGGTTCATGTTTAAATGTGCTAATTAAATAGCCTATTATTCCACCAACGATGGCCGGGACAATCCAGCCTAATCCCACCGTGTACCAAGGTAGTATTGCTGAGAACCATTCATGAATGCCATTAACAGGTGCACCTAATAAATTTAGTTGTTCAACTAAGCTAACGATAAACGTAAATAAAATACTAAACTGATAAACCGCTGTACGCCCTTTAAAAAGTGGGTGTAAGAATGTTAGAACCATTAAACAAATAGCTAATGGATATAAGAATGATAGTACAGGTACTGAGAATTCTATAATATTATTTAGACCAAAGTTAGCTAATACAGTGCTGACAACTGTAAATACAATCGCCCACTGCTTATAAGAAAACGTTGGCATGATTTGATTAAAGTATGACGCACATGCCGTAATCAATCCGATACTTGTTGTTAAACAGGCAGCTGTTACGATAAAGGCAAGTAATACCGAGCCAAATGTTCCAAAGTAATAGTCAAAAGAACTAGCTAGGATCGCTCCACCATTATCTAAATATCCAATGCCTTCAACACTCGTTGCGCCCAGGTATGCTAATGATGAATAAATAATCCCAAGTAATACGGCTGCAATAAGAGCTACTTTTAAACCATTAGACATAATACTTCGTTTACTAGTTGAGCCACTTTCCTTAAGGAGGTTAATGACTATAATCCCGAATACAAATCCAGCTAAGACATCCATGGTCAGATAACCTTCTTGGAAACCTTTAAAGAAGCTGTTTTGAGTAAAACTTTCAACTGGTGGTTGTATCATACCAATTGGGTTAACAATCGCTGTAATGACTAAAATAGATATTAAGACTAATAAAAATGGTGATAAAAGCTTACCTATGATATCAACTAGCTTCTGAGATTGAAGTGAGAAATATAGGGTGACAGCAAAAAATACGATCGAAAAAACCATTAAAGGAATCGTTTCAGCTTGTCCGTCCATAAAAGGATTTATTCCAATCTCGTATGCCACAGTACTCGTTCTCGGAATGGCAAATAAGGGCCCAATCGTTAAATAAAGTAAGCTAGCAAACGTAATCCCGTAAATTGGGTGAACTCGGCTAGCAAGAGATTGCAAGTTGTCTTTACCTGAGAAGGCTAGTGCTAAAATAGCTAATACAGGAAGGCCGACCCCAGTAATGACAAAACCTATATTAGCTGGAAGTAAGTTCTGTCCAGCCATTTGACCTAGCATAGGTGGAAAAATTAAGTTCCCTGCTCCAAAAAATAATGCGAATAACATAAATCCAATTGCAATGATGGATGAAGTTCGTGCTGCCATAAAGAAACCTCCAAAGTTAGAAATATCTGAAATTTTTTAATAATATTTTAGATAATTAACGTCCTAAAAGAATTTAACACAGGTTATTCAAAATTGCAAAAACATTTTAATACTTAAAAAAACAAATTTGTGAACGGTTACATGACTTAGGTTTAAAAAGAAAATTATGCATAAAGCCTCCATATAGAAGGCGGTGAATTGTGTATATTTATTGTAATATTAAGAAAATTTATATTAAACGAAAGGGAAGGTGTATCCTTCCATCTTTCGTGGGTTTCAAATAATTAATTGCATTGTATGAAAAGTTACTTATTTTTGTTTCTTGTTGTATTTTTGTTCACGGATGTATTGATCACGTAAGTCTTTAATACGTGTTGTAGTTGAGTTAATATCAAACATTAAAATCCCTCCTATGGCTAATATTTCCTTAAAGCCAACAGTCATTATATTACTCGATAAATGCTAAGGCAACTAATTAGTCTCAGCCTTAAGTCTGATTTTATAAATGTAACCGCTTTTGTTCACAATTTGTTCAGAAAGAGTATCGGGGGAGGCCAATACTCTTTCGTTTATGCTAATTTTCTTAGGCGTTTTTTGAACCAATTGCTGCGGGTATTTTGTTGCCTTTGTTTTTTAATAGGTCTATAATGCTTCTGCTGTTCAATACATTCATCTCTTATTTCTATAACTCTATATTTATAAGCATTGTAAAGATCGTTCATATCGTTTTCCTCCAGTACTTAATTCTTAATATTAGTGTACGGTGTATTCGAATTTTTCTTAACAGTATCAAGATTGAAATTAGCTCCTGCTGGAGGCTGATTTTGAACTCAGACTAATGTTTAGTAAGTTATTTTGACATAAAAAGACACCTGGATTGTCATCCAAGTGCACATAACTAAATAAATTTCTTTGTTAAGTTATAAACAGATTATTCACATCTTCCACAATAAAATTAAAACTAAACCTTAATTATCCACAGAAGCTAAGAACAATTGTTTGTGAAAAATAGTTTTATCCTCAAGTTTATTAAAACTATCCCCAGATTATGTGGATTTGTCCCCATCTATACACAGGTTTATTAACAATTTGTGTGTATGTTTGTTGATTTTGTCATAAAAATGCAAAAAAAGTCTTTCTTTCTCTGTGTATAAGTGCATCATTCGACATTAGAATTAATCTATCTTGATCTGATATTGTGGATGGTTTTTGTGTTCGCGATAAAATTGAACGATTGCAGGGACGACTTCTTTAAAATCTGGACAACTAATACCAGACCCCTTTAAATCTTGAACGGCCTGAGAACAATCATGCTCAGCTAATAAGCGAGAGTAATCAAGAGATTCTTTTTCAACTCGTAACCATTTTCTTGTAACGCTTAAAGATAAACTTAATCTTGCTAAAGTTAAAGGTGTTGTCCACTTAGGCATTTTCCCGAGGAATTCCTGCATTAACATTGAGTAAACCTCTCTCATGCGGTATGGGTTCGGGTCTGCGAGGTGATAGGTTTTCCCTTCACCTTTGGTTGCGTGAGCTAAATAGATAGTGGATTCAAAAATATAGTCAACTGGGACAAAATTACCATAAGCATCACTTTTACCGATATAAGGTATGGGGAATGTTTTAAGAGCATCCATTAAATTAAGCATAAAGTAAGGACCGTCAAATTTAATGGTTTCTCCAGTTTTAGAATGCCCGCAGACAACTCCGGGTCTAATAATCGTCGTTGGTATATTAACTTTTAATTGATCAACCAAAACTTCAGCTTCAAATTTTGTTTGCTCATAATGGTTTTTAAATTCTTGTCTGCAGTCGAGTTCAGTTTCAAGTATTTTTCCAGTACGTTTTCCAGAGACATAAGCCGTGCTGAAATAGACGTAACGCTTAAGATGGTTAAGTGTTTTGACCCACTCGTTTACCTGTTGAGTTCCTCTTACGTTTACGTTAAAAGCAATTGACTTTGGAACAGCTAAAGCGTAAATGGCAGCAAGATGAAATACATAATGAATGTTGTTGATGAAAAGCTCTTGATAAGTAATATCCATATCCAAATTAGGTTTGGTAATATCACCAGGTACCACATGAATTAAATTAGGACTAATCTGCTTTTCATCAATTATGTTGTTAATTTCTTCTTCAGCTCGATCCATCATTTCAGGTAATACTAAAACAAAATTGACTCAGGTTGTTGATCTTCAATAAGCTGTCTAATAAGGTTGTTTGCGATAAAACCTGGAAAGCCTGTAAAGAAGTAATTTGCCATTAGCTTGACGCCTTCTTTCTTTGTTCATTTTATATTCTTTAAAATGCCTTTTAACGTCTTTGACAAGTAGTGCATTTATACTAACGTCTCTTAACTGTGTTAACACTTATTTCCATATAGTGTGTCTTTTTTCCTTCTAACTTTAGAAAGGATTTTAGCGCTTTTTAATGAATTTAGTAAAATAGAGAAAAATAGAAAGAGTATGGTTTAGATTGGAGAGACATTATGAAGAACTCTGAACGTTATCTCATTGCGTTTAATCAGATTGAGAAGTTTTTAAGTAATGAAATGAATCAGAATGGTCAGCATGTTGGTTTTTCTAAAGCGGTTCATCAAGTAGGTAAAAACAATCGTATTGTGAATCGTTTCAAGGAAGATTTATTGGAATTTGCGGTATTGCGAAATGCGATTGTTCACGAACGAACAGACCCTGAATATGTCATCGCGGAGCCTCACGATTCGACTGTAGAAAAAATCGAAAAGATCTTAAACGAGCTAACTGAACCAAAAAAGTTATACCGACCTTTTCCCAAGAAGTTAAATCTTTTATTGTCACAGACTCGCTTGCCGATGTCCTGAATATAATTAAAGATACTCATATTCTCAGTTTCCAGTTTATGATGGGAAAGAATTTAAAGGACTACTGACTGCCAATGGCATTACAAACTGGTTAGCAGAGACGGTGGATGAGGATCTCTTGTCGCGTAATGAGACAACACTAGAAGATATTTTGAACTATGAAGAAGGAACAGAAAATTATAAGTTTGTTTCTAGAGATTTATCCATTTATGAAGCAGAAGATATTTTTAAGGACCAAGTAAATAAAGAGGATCGGATTGATGCCGTATTAATAACCCACCACGGAAAACCCGACGAGTCATTATTGGGTATCATTTCGGCATGGGATATAATTGATATACCTTAAAGGAAGGGGGATTTTATATGAAATATTTTGCTTGTTTTTTAACTATGAAGGATGAGGAGAAGAGCCGGAAATATCGCCCGCAACACTTAGATTTTCTTGAAACCATGAGGCAAGAGAAGAAGGTCTTAATGAATGGCAGGTTTACAGATGGAGCAGGAGGATTAATCATCTATAGAGCTAATAGTTTAGATGAAGCAATAGACATGGCTGAGCAGGACCCATATATTCATGTAGGTGCACGTGAGTACGAGATACACGAATGGGACTTAGTGTCAGAATACAACTTTGATTAAGGGAGAGATCGTCATGAAAATCGGTTTTATTGGTCTAGGAATAATGGGGAAACCTATGTGTAAGAACTTGATTAAAACTGGCTATGACATTGTTGTTTCAAGTTCTAAAAACGAAACGAATCAGGAGCTGAAACAAGCTGGTGCAACGGTATTAAATACATATAAAGAATTGGCGTCAACTTCAGATGTAGTTATTACGATGGTGCCTAATTCACCAGAAGTAAAAGCGGTCATTGATGAGATTAAAGATAAACTTAAGCAAGGGGCGACTGTCATTGATATGAGTTCTATTGCCCCAATAGCAAGTCAAGAGATAGCGGAGGTTCTAAAAGAGCGAGGGGTTGGCTTCTTAGATGCTCCAGTTAGTGGTGGAGAACCTAAAGCCATCGAAGGTACAGTGTCAGTTATGGTTGGAGGTAATGAAGAAACGTTCGAGAAATGTAAACCCATTTTAGAATCTATGGCAGGGTCAGTCGTTCGCGTTGGAGATGTTGGAGCAGGGAATTCAGCGAAGTTAGCTAATCAGATTATCGTGGCATTAAATATTTCGGCTGTGTCAGAGGCATTTGTGTTAGCGAAAAACATGGGAGTTGATTTAGAGCTGATTCATCAGGCGATTCGCGGTGGACTTGCTGGTAGCACCGTGTTGGATGCTAAAGGTCCGATGATGATTGAGCGTGACTTTAAGCCAGGGTTTAAAATTGATTTACACTTAAAAGATCTAAACAATGTGATGGAAACGGCAGAAGAATTAGGTGTTTCATTACCATTAAGTCAATTGATGCAGGACGCACTTAGGACTTTATCAAATGAAGGCTATGGTCAAGAAGATCACTCTGCCATTCTGAGGTACTTTGAAAACATGCACACTTAAAAAAAGTCCCTTCAACTCTAATTAGTGGTTGAAGGGACTTTCACGTTATGCTATCGACAATAGAAATCACATCTTAACTCCTCTCTTTAAGAAAATAATGGGGGTTAACGTCGGTGTTTAGCTTTACGAGCTTGCTCTTGTTGCTTTTCATATCGTCGATAACGCTCTTTGTACATGACGCTGTGTAACTGCGTGTCAAATAAATACATAATCTTTGGCCTCCTTTTTTCTTTGTTCACTTATAGTTTACCCGGGTCTAGGCCTTGGCAAAACGTATTTAAGGTTGAATTCGCATCCACCTCAAGTCGGATTTTGACTTCAGACCAATAAAAAAACGACCGATCTGACATCGGTCGTCATTTATATTAAATACGGCTTTAGAACTGGTTTGAGTTTACGTTTCACTTCTTTTCCCCAGCCTTTAACCGCATCTGTTGTCGTGCCTTCTTCGTATGCGATTTCCTTAATGCCTCTTCCTTGAATAATACGCTTTTGCACATAAACCCATTGCTTTTCTGTTAATGCGTTTTTTACCATATCCCAAAATAATGGATCGAAGTTTTCAATGTTGGAATCATTTACAGCTTCTTCTTGGAAGAATTCACTGATCGTTTCATGTTCAATTAAGCGGCTTTTTTTACGTATTAAGTCAATGAGTCTGCTTCGGATCGTGATGTATGTAATTTTTGGGAATGAGTCGCGGCCATAAAACTTTTGATAAGATTCCCATAAAGCAATAAGTCCTTGTTGATAAAACTCACCGTCTCTGTCTTGGATGTTCAATTTATGAATTAAATGGTAAATCATACTTTCATATTCAGCTAAGATCTCACTAAAGTCTTTTGTCTGCTTTTGTAACAAACCTTCCATATCTATCCCCCTCTTCATAAAACTTAAGATAGAGTGAAATCGACTACTTGTCATCTTACTTTTAGAGAGAAAAATTTTATTAACCTCATTAGAAAATTCAATTTTCTCGGCAATTTAAGCAAAAAAGCTAAAAAACATAACGAAAAGTTAAAATTCGAAAACTAGTTTTCAAACATATAATCGCATGCAAAATTAAATAGGGCGGAAGCAAAAAAACTTGCTTTTCATGAGGTCAATTGATTACGATTGAATCTAGTATTTTGTAGGCAGGAGTGAATTAAATGAGTTTAAAGATTGTAGGTATTAGTGGTAGTCATAGACACGAATCCATTAATAAAAAGTTGCTAGATTTTGTATCAGAACAGGTGCCAAGTCATGTTGAGTATGAATATGTGGACTACTCAGATGTTCCTTTATTTAACCAGGATCAGGAAAAGCCTGTGCCGGAGAGTGTAAAAGCATTTAAGGAAAAAGTAGAGTCAGCTGATATTCTATTATTCTCAACACCTGAATATAATGGTTCGATTCCAGGGGTGTTAAAAAATGGGATTGACTGGCTGTCACGACCAGCAGGGCAAAGTTCTATTAAAGGTAAAGTAGCAGGAGTAATGGGAGCCGCACCTGGACAAGGTGGTACGTTAAAAGCTCAGCTGCATTTACGAGAGGTATTAAGCCACATGGATGTCGATGTACCAGGACAACCGCGCTTAATGTGTAGTTTTGCTGGTGACAAAATGAAAGATGGTCGTTTTAACCTTGAAGGTAAAGATTTAGAAACAACGCAAAATTTAATCAAACGTTTGATTGAAATGGCAGAAGCTTATAAAAAAGAAACCGTATCTGTTTAAATTTGAAAATCCAACCGCACGAGTGGCGGTTGGATTTTTTTATTCAATGGTAGATAAACTAAATTTTGGGGTTGATAAAAGGGCGATTTGTACTCCGTCGACAAATTTCGGGGTAGATATATATCAAAGTGGGGTGGATAATTCACGAAATGGGGTAGATAAATTAGGAATTTTGCTAGGCACCTCCCTATTATGTACTCGCACCAATATAGGCATTTGTACATATGATGCTCCAAAAGGGGGACATCAATATGGAACTAACTTTAGCGCATTGGTTATATGCGTTCGTTACATTAGTCGTCATCTTGACAATGGTGTTCAGGAAAGGCGTTGTGCTCCCGACGCTTCTTGGAACATTTCTCGTCGCTTGGGTTTATAAAGGTAGCTTAGTGACGGGATTTACCGCTGTCTTTAATGCGAACTTAACGGCTGCAAAAGAGCTTTTCAGTATCTTCTTAATCATTACATTTATGGTTGCGTTATTACATTCTTTAAAGGATCTTGGAGCCGATCAACAAATGATTGCGCCGGTTCAGCGAATTATGACAAATGGACACGTTGCTTTCTTGGTGTTAGTAGGTAGCACGTTTGTTATTTCATTGTTTTCTGGCCAACACCTGCAGTTCCGTTAATTGGAGCTTTACTGATTCCTGCAGCTGTAAGGGTAGGAATGCCAATAATGGGAGCGGCCATGGTCATGGCGCTTGCAGGGCAAGGAATGGCACTAGCTTCTGACTATGTCATTCAAGTCGCGCCAATGCTAAGTGCTACTGCTGCAGGAGTTGAAACAGCTGTGGTTGCTGATAAAGCATTAATTCTATCTCTTATAACAGGTATTGTAGCCATTACATTTGTTTATCTGACCATGCGAAAACAAATACGCAAACCAAACGACCCAATAAATCTTGAAAATGTAAAAAATTTACCTGGTCAAGAAGAAGCAGATGTTGCGCCGACAAGCGAAAAATGGCAAAAGTTTTTCGCAGTGTTGGTACCTTTAGCTATGCTTGGTGTTATGATTTTTATGGTATACACCAAGTTTGAAGGAGGAAGATCTGGGGGCTTTGAAGGTGGAGATGGTGCAGCTTTAATTGGAGGAGTTGCTGTCATTTTACTCGCTTTTGCAACCATGGCTTATGGTAAGGTCAAAGCATTAGACCGAGTCAGCGAGCATATTGTTAGTGGATTTGTATTTGCTTTTAAAGCAATGGGGCCCGTCATTCCGATTGCAGGTTTCTTCTTTCTAGGAAGTAGTGACTTTGCAGGAAGTATTTTAAGTATGGGAGAAGCTGATCCACCAGCATTCTTGTTTGATTTAGTTCAAGCAGGGCAAAATGCCATTCCTGAAAGTGCGTTCTTAACGGCGTTTGGAATCCTCATCATAGGAATCATCACAGGTCTTGATGGGTCTGGGTTCTCAGGACTTCCATTAACAGGCGCTTTATCTGGTGCACTGGCTAATGGCGGACTCGAGCCATCCACCTTAGCAGCAATTGGTCAAATGGGATCCATCTGGACAGGTGGCGGTACGATTGTTGCTTGGTCATCACTAGTTGCTGTCGCGGGCTTCTGTGGTGTATCTGCACTAGAACTTGCTAGGAAAAACTTTATTCCCGTTATGTTGGGCTTAATCGTTTCGACACTAATAGCTCTTTGGATTTGGTAGATATTTAACTTAACTACCCGACTTGTTCGGGTAGTTTTTTAGTTTAAAAATCTAATAGGTTTTTAAATTAAAATGGTATGATAGATGTATTAAATGGTAAGGTGATCAGATGGAAAAACATTTATTATGGATTTGGATTGGAATTCTATTAGTCGTTTGGGGCTTCAGCTTAGGGGATTTATCTCAAATTAGAGCCTTCCAATACTTTGGGAGTGCTTGTTTCTTTGCCGTTATTTTTTACTACCTGCACTAAAATATCATAAGTATATAACTATAACGGGAATTGTAACAGCCTCAGTCATTACGACACTTGTATTCTGGCAAGAGGTGAGTGCACTACAAATCTTAACGTTTACATATCTATTAGGAGAGACAGTCTATCGTTTGGAAGGATGGGCAGTTTATATAGCTGGAAGTTTAATAGCGGTTAACATCATTCTTTTATCGCCAATTTCGGTTACTTTTTCGATCATTTATGCCGTTTTTGCACTGGTTGTTTCGTTTAGTAGTTATCAAAAACTTACTCAATTGAATGATGCGGACTCCAGGTACCAAGCGCTTTTGCACGAATATCGAAAAATAAAACTTAAGTCAGCAACAGATGAAAAATTAGCCAGACAGGAAGAACGTACGCAAATTGGCCGTGAGATCCATGATCGAGTTGGACATAAGTTAACTAATTTACTTATGCAATTAGAGGTTACGCGCATGGAGTCAGTCGGTGATACCAAAACAAAATTAACGAACTTAAAATGCTCGCAAAAGATAGCTTAGAAGAGACGAGAAGTGCTGTAAAGGCGATGGATCATGAAGATGTCGGTGGATTAACGGCAATTGTTAGGCTTATAAGAAAGCTAGAGGCTGAGAATTATATACGAATTCACTTTTCAGCAAAACATAAAGCATTTAGCTCTGATTTAACAGTGGATCAAGCTGTCGTCGTCTACCGTGCGATCCAGGAGGCATTAACGAATGTGATGAAACATAGCGCACAAAGGGAAGTGTCAATTCTATTCGAGTCGCCAGGTGAGAGTGTGTTTAGATTTGAGGTAAGTAACCCGGTTAAAGAACACGAAGATTTTCAAGAAGGGTTTGGACTTAAGTCGATGCGTGAGCGACTTTCAAGCTTAGGTGGAGAGTTAGACGTGCGAATCTACCAAAATCGTTTTCTATTACGTGGTACGATACCATTGAAGGAAAAAGGGAGTGAGTGAAATGGCACGAATAGTCATTGCTGAGGATCAGTCACTTGTCGTTCAAGGATTAAAAATGATGATTGAAACGGACGGAAACCTTCAAGTCACAGGTGAAGCTCGTAATGGAAAAGAGGTTATAGAGCTTTGTGAGAAACAATGGTTTGATTTGGCCCTACTTGATATTAGAATGCCCGTTATGGATGGGCTTGAAGCGGCAAAAATCATTCGTGAACGATGGCCTGACATGAAAGTGTTAATGCTTACAACATTTAATGATGATGAATATGCTTTAGAAGCTTTAAGAATTGGTGCGCATGGCTACATGTTAAAAGATGCAGATGCAGAATCATTGATAAGGTCTATTAAAAGTTGTCTGAGTGGTGGACTTCAAATACAAGGTGAAGTAGCAGCTAAAGTCGTCCCTAGATTATTTGATCACAAAGAAGCTAAACCCAAATTACAGCACGAGTTAACACCAAGAGAGACAGATATTTTAAAACGTATTGGTGAAGGTAAAAACAATAAAGAAATTGCTGACGAACTTGCTTTATCAGTAGGGACCGTTAAAAATAATATAAGTGTTTTGTTAGATAAATTGTATCTTCGAGATCGGACTCAATTGGCTATTTTTGCGATAAAAAATGACATCGTTTAATAAAGTGACTTAAGTCACGATGATTTGTGACTAGAGGCAGTGTTTACACTGTCTTCTTTTTATACATTAAAGGTAAGTTGAATGATAGGGAGAGTGGAACATGTTAGAAACGGTGGATTTGAGAAAAGTATATAAACGTAATATTGCCGCAGATGATGTCAATCTATATTTAGATAAAGGGGAGTCAGTTGGTCTACTTGGACCTAATGGAGCTGGTAAATCAACAACTATATCAATGATATCAACTTTACTTAAACCAACAGCAGGTGAGGTGAAGTGGCATGGAGAGAGTGTCATTAAGAACCCCTCGTTAATTCGTAATGTGTTAGGTGTGGTTCCTCAAGAAATCGCTCTATATGAAGAGTTAACCGCACGTGAAAACTTGAAGTTTTTCGGAAAGATCTACGGTATTAAAGGTAAACAGCTTGATCAAAAGATTGATGAAGTACTGGAAATCGTGGGGTTAAAAGAACGGCAGAAAGAGCTAGTGAAAACCTATTCAGGTGGGATGAAGAGGCGTATTAATATAGCCGTCGCTCTGCTTCATGAACCGGAAATTATTATGATGGATGAACCCACAGTCGGTATTGATCCACAATCGCGTCATTATATTCTTGAGATGGTACGGAAGTTGAATGAGGAAAAGGGAATGACGGTACTATATACAAGTCATTACATGGAGGAAGTCGAGAAGCTGTGTGATCGTATTTACATCATGGATTACGGGAAAGTCATTGCTACGGGAACTAAAGATGAGCTGACAAGTATTTTATCAAGTGAAGAAGCGATCCTTATTGAACTTGATCGAGATGAACCTGAATTAGTTGAACAACTTAAGAGTGTCGAAGGAATCCTTCAAGTGATTGAAAGAGAAAAAGCAATTAAATTAATTGTTCCTAAGGGATCGCGAATGCTTGGAACTATTTTTCAAATAGCTGAACAACTAGAAACTCAAATTAGTAGTATTAATGTTCAGGTGCCAACGTTAGAGGATGTATTTTTACATTTAACTGGACGAAATTTAAGGGACTAAGGGGAGAACGCTATGTGGAATTTCTTAAAAAAAGACATCCTCGTCTTGATGCGAGATCGTACAGAATTGGCAGTTCTACTCTTAATGCCCTTAATTTTGACTGCCATTTTAGGCTTCGCATTAGGAAGTGTTATGGGTGGAAGTACGGATGCGATTGAAGCTAGAATAGCAATCGTTCAAGAAGATCAAGTTGAAGAAGGTTCTGAACGTTTTATTAAAGGGTTAGAAGGATTACCATCACCAGCAATTAAAGAATTGTCTGAAGCGGCTCAAACATTTAACCCTACTTCCATTATTGAAGAAGCAATAAAAGGAACTGATATTTACCAGATTAGTCATCTGAATATAGAAGAAGCAGAGGAAGCTCTTCGTGATGAAGAAGTCGTTGCTATTCTAACAATTCCAAAGGATTTTACGTATAAAAACGTTAAATAAACTTTTGCTTGATCAAGGGTCAGGTCCAGAATTAGTCATTAAATCGGGAGATCACAATGTTTTTACAAGTACTGTTTTTCAAGATGTGGTTGATCTAATTGTCTCCCAGCTTAATTTGACTTCTGCAGTCGAAAAAGTAGCAGCAGAAAATGGAGTGACGGTAGATTATCAAACTAGTTCAAGACAAATTGGCGGAAGAGAGAATGTAACCGAACGTCCTGCCATGTCTGCGCTAAAGTATTATACGTTTGCGATGGCCGTAATGTTTGCACTTTATATCGCGTCAACGATCGCAACAAAAGCTTTTAATGAAAATACTAGACATACGTTTAGCCGAATTATATTAGCAGGTAGAAGTCCTATACTGTACTTATCTGGAAAAGGGTTATCGAGTGCTATTCTAGTCATAATTCAGCTTTCTATATTAATTATGATATCAGTGTTTGTATATCAATCTTTTAAATTTATATCGATCGTGGATGCATTAGGAATTGGATTGATTACTTTTGTTTTTGCAATTAGCATCGGGGCAATTGCAGTCTTATTGACGTCCATTGTAATGAGAGCAAACAGTTTATCTGTTGCGGGTTTTTTCGCAGGTGCTGGCGTAAGTGTATTTGCCTTTTAGGTGGAAGTTTCGTACCAAAAACGCAACTTCCTGACATAATAAACTCATTAGGTAATTGGACGCCAAACGGTCTTGCATTAACTGCTTATTTACAATGGTCCCAGGGGTTAGGATTCGAATACATTGCAACACCATTGATCAAAATTCTAGTTATGTCTTTAGTGATAACAATTATAAGTATTGTGATTTATCCAAGAAAGAGGGTGGTTTAGGTGAGAGCAATTTTTTAAACTACAATGGCAACGGCTAAAAAGAGAACCACTTCTCACTGGATCAATGATATTAATGACGATCGTATTTGTTATGGTCATGGGTGGGTTTAATGCAACAGGGCAAATAACTGTACCGGTGTTTTTTCAAGGTGACATCGAAAATAAAGAGCATTGGATCGATGAATTAAATGAATCGACGGATACCTTTAAATTTGTCCAAAAAGATGAAGAATTAGCTTTAGAAGGAGTGGCTCTCGGTGAATATAACTACGCAGTGAGGCTCATGAAAGACGATTACCGTATTTTAATGATGGCAGAGAATAACCAAATGTACTCTCTTGATCAAGTATTTTATCAATACATGTCTAGTAAAAATTTACTGAGTGAAGCGGCAATACAGGTTGAGGATCCTAAAGCTTTTGTAGAACAGGTAAACGAATCTTTGACTGAACCGACTTTAACAGTCAATAGAGTCATTGAGGGTGAAGAGGATTCTAGTGGTTATAATCAGCAACTGCAAACATTATTTGGAATGACTCTGTTCTTCTCTTTATATACCATCATGTTTAGCTTAGGTAAAATCGCCCTTGAGAAGCAAACAGGTACAATGAATCGTATCATTTTGTCACCTATTAAAAAGTGGCAAGTGTATTTAGGCTATATGAGTTTTTCTTATTTGTTAGGTTTTGTTCAGATTGTCTCAGTCATACTTTTGTTTAAGTATTTATTTGGGTTTGAAGTGGGAGATCAAATGCAAGCGGTATTATTGACGGTTGCTTGCTTTGTCTTTGCGATCGTAGCGTTATCTATGTTAGTACTTGGTTTGGTTAAAAATTATCAACAATTAAACGCAGTCATACCGATTGTGTCAGTAAGTATGGCAATGATTGGTGGTGCATTTTGGCCACTTGAAATTGTAAGTAATCGCTTTATTTTAGCTATCGCAAAAATAGACCCTATCGCTTATGCCATGGAGGCCCTTCAATCCGTAACGATGTTCGGTCAAGAAATATCGAATATATATGATTCTCTTGCTATTTTAGTTTTCATCGGAGTCTTATGTATCGGGGTGGGCATCAATTTAATGGAGAGAAGGTCTTAGGTTATGAAAAAGCACGCAGGCTATGACATTCTATTTTATCTGGTAATCCCGTTAATTATATGGAATTATGGTAGAGATCTAATGGGAGACTATTACGCTATTTTATTATCTACTTTTCCAGGTTTTCTTTACACTGTCTATCGATTCATTGAGCAAAGGCAAATTAATATTACTGGAATGTTTGTAATAACTACTTTATTGATCTCAACTATGGTGGATATTTTATCTCCAGATGCTAAGGCAATGCTTTGGAATCAAGTCTATCTTGGATATGCTTTTGCGGGAGTGTTCCTTTTTTCTATGCTTATTAAGAAACCATTAGCATTGTATTTAGCAGTTGATTTTGCTTATTTACAAGGCTATGAGCGAAAAATAGTTTAAATCTGTTTAAGAAAAAAGAAATTTTTAAATTATACCAACTCTTGACGGCATTGTTTGTCATTCGTGGTATTTTTCAAAGTTACTTTAAATCTTGGTTGTTACAAGCATATGGTGTAGATGGTTATGGTCAAATGTTAATTTATCTTAAATTGTCCGGCTGGATATTCGGTGGATTAATTGTTGCTGGATTTTTTATACGGGTCATAAGATTAATCTATATGTAAAGCAGCATATTCAAATGGGCAAAGGCAAGGAAGCTTAAGTATTAGATATTAAAAAGGCACCCACTTTTTTGAGTAGGTGCCTTTTTCTGCTTTTGATTTATTTTGCTTGTAACCTAGCGATACGATCATCTAAATCAGGGTGTGAAGAGAATAGATTCATTTTTGTTTTGTTGTTAATTTTTAATGTTTGTACAGCATTGTCATCGTGGTGAGGATCGCGTACTCGGTTAACCTGCTGTTTTAGTGCTTCAAGCGCATGAATCATCTTATCTTTACCCGCTAGATCTGCACCACCACGGTCTGCGTGATACTCACGATAACGTGAATAAGCGAAGACAACCATCGATCCTAAAATTGAAAATAGAATTTGGAAAATGATGATGGCTGCAAAATGTACAACAAACTTCATTTCTTCTCTAACAAAACTTGATACAATGCTTGCTACTACGCGTGATAGGAATACTACGAATGTGTTCACAACGCCTTGTAGTAATGTCATGGTGACCATATCACCATTAGCTACGTGAGCCACTTCGTGAGCTAAGACGCCCTCTACAGCATCATCATCCATTGATTCTAGTAATCCTGAAGAAACCGCAACGAGTGAGCGCTTCTTAGAAGGGCCTGTTGCAAAAGCATTCACTTCACGTGAACGGTAAATCCCAACTTCTGGCATGTGCATAAGACCTGCTGCACGAGATAGACGATGCACACGGTCAACGAGTTCTTTTTCTTGAGCTGACATTGATTTTCCAGGATCTATAACGCGAACACCCATCATTTTCTTAGCCATCCAGCGTGACATAGCTAATGAAATGAAAGCGCCAGCGAAACCTACCACAATACTAAAGACACCTAAAGATACAAAATTAATACCGCCGACTCCATTGATTCCGCCGATATTACCTAAGTCAAAAAATGAGGTTAAAACGGACCAAACAATAACTATTGTGGCCATGACTAGAATGTTCGTTAATAAAAAGTAAAATATACGTTTACCCAATCTATTGTCCCCCTGCTTGTTTGATATAATTTTCAGTCAATATTATATCATGAAACCTTCTAATATAAAATGAATTCACTGTGACATTGTAACGGGTCAACCTTATGTAGGCATATGTTATAAAAACTATACTCAAAAGGAGGAGACATATGTACCCGTTTAATCGACACATGTATCAGCCACAACCAATGCTCCCATTCTTTGATGGACGCCAGCAAGTTATACAAGGTCAAGCGACTTGGACAGAGGGAGGACAAGTCACGCAGTGTAATATACCCTGGTCTGATAATGAATATCAAACAGTTGCTGTTAGCCCGAGATCTGGTTTTCAGTGTGGTCAAAGTTTAAAAGTAAGAAACCCTCAAAATACTCGAGAGGTAATCGTTGAGGTAGTGGATTCTGTTCCAAATAATCCGCCAAATAGAATCAACCTTCATAAGAGAGCATTTGAAGCATTAGGGGTTGATCCTGATGTTGGAGTGTTAAATGTTGAAATTATCCCTTCACCTGAACTAGAAGAAGAGAAGTTCGGAAAATACCTAATAGAGCTTGTTCAAGTTGGCTATCCTGGGTATCAAGTTACCAATTATAACTTTGAAGGAAGTGAGGAAGTATCCTCAAATAGAACTCGAGAGGCGTACCTTTATACATTGGTATCACCACGTGAGACCATCAAAGTAAGAGGGTCTGTCGTTTATAATCCAAACACTAACCGAGTTATTTCATTTGATTTGAGTGAAGTTGAACAATAACTATCAACCGCAGTTAAGGCTGCGGTTTTGTTTTAGTAAATACTGGAATAAAATGATATAATATTCTGACAGGGAGTGATGGGATGAAGAGAGCATTAGTCGTTGGTGGCTCCGGCATGTTAGCGGGTGTAAGTCATTGGTTAGTCGAACAAGGCTATGAAATTTATGTAGTAGGAAGGTCAAAGCGTAAGATGGCCAAGCTAATGAGTCGTGAAGGGAAACTTCATCCGCTGTATGTTGATTACCGTCATCTAGTAGAGTTTAAACAAAATATCAAACAAACGTTTGATTGGGATCTCATCATTGCTTGGATTCATCGCGTCCCAGAAAACCCAATGGAAACGTTACTAGAATCTATACAAGAACAGGAAACGAACTGCCACCTTTATCATGTATTAGGAAGCAGCTCGGATCTAAACGAAATGAGAGAGACGCTGGAAATCCCTAAACATTGTTATTACCATCAAGTTAAACTTGGTTTTAAAGTAGATCATAACCAATCTAGGTGGCTGACGAATAGTGAAATTTCAGACGGGGTTATTGAAGCGATAAAATCAGGCCAGTCGACTTATATTGTTGGACAATTAGAGCCTTGGGGTCAAAGACCTTAAGAGTGGGGGAAGAAGAAGTGAAACGTGTTATGTTAATCGGGTCACCTGGGTCTGGTAAATCAACTATGTCGAGAGAACTTGCGGAAATTTTAAAACTAGATTTGTATCATTTAGATAATCTCTTCTGGAGTCCAGGGTGGGTGATGGCTTCGCGAGAAAAACAGATCGAAATAACGAAAGAACTGATTAAGCAAGATAAATGGATTATTGATGGAAATTATAACGGAACAATCGACCTTAGACTAGAGAGAGCGGATTTCGTTGTTTTCTTTGATTTACCAAGAAGAGTCTGTATGTACCGGATCTTTAAACGTATGATTCAGTACCGGGGACAAAGACGGCCTGACCTCAATGCTGGGACTGAGCGGTTTAGTTGGGAGTTTATAAAATACGTGTGGGATTTTAGGAAGTCCAAACAACCTGGTGTCTATAAACATCTAAGAAACTATCCAACTAAAACCGTTGTGATTATTAGAACTAGACGAGAAGCTGATGAGTTCCTTAAACAAATTCGGCGTGACAAACATCACTATAAAGTTGGATAGAAAGAGGTGAGTGCATGGTAAAGGTTGATATACATAAAGCGGGTTATGATCAAGGAGAACCGGTGATCCGCCAAGTACATTTTCAAATAAATCAAGGTGAACTTGTTGGTCTGATTGGTCCGAACGGCGCTGGAAAAAGCACGACCATTAAAGCCTTGTTAGGTACCATTGGATTTGTAGAAGGCCAAGTACAATTTAATGATACATATGCATACATACCAGAACAGCCCGTGTACTATGACGAATTGACGTTGTGGGAACACATACAATTTACTGCTTCGATTTGCGAGTTATCTGAGGAAGAAATGAATCGCCGTGTTAAACCACTGCTTAATATCTTTAGATTAAAAAAAATGTCGTACATCAATATCCGACATCATTCTCTAAAGGTATGCAGCAGAAACTGATGATTGTCTTAGCGTTTTTAACGAAACCTTCTTTATACATCATCGATGAACCGTTTATTGGCCTTGACCCGAAAGCGATGAAAGATTTTTTACGTTTATTAGATCAAGAACGGCAAGAAGGGGCTGCAGTATTAATGTCAACTCACATGTTAGATACGGCAGAAAGAATTTGTGACAGGTTCGTATTGATGATGAACGGAGAAGTGATTATACAAGGTACACTCGAAGACATCTTAAATGCTGCAGGGACTAGACATGCCACTTTATTAGATTCATTTGAAGTACTTATGGAGCGTACAGTAAAATGAAGGGTTTACAACTATTTAGAAACAAGCTGAGTCAGCACTTTAGGTTTTACAAACGAATAAAGAGGTTAACGATTGATTGGACAGTTTGGATTTATGTATTCATACCTTTTGCTCTTATGGGAGCAAGCTTTTACGCTGATTTATGGCTCCAAATTCCAGGGTGGCCGAATTATGTAACGGTTGATACTCTTATATTGATTATTATTTTAGTTATACTTGCGGGTTCTCATTATGCTTTTTTACATCATGCGGACCTTTTGTATTTGTGGCAAAAAACGAATCTTATTAAGTCACTGAACCAGTTTTAAAATGCTCTTTATAACATTTAAAATGCTTATTAAAGTAAGTTTGTTGATGGCTGTTCTTTCGCCAATTATAATGCAGTATTTAAATTTAGGGATGAATGAGTTCTGGTCGTTAAGTTTTTTAATCTATATCTGGTCATTGTCCGTTAGCCTAATCAAGCGTGTGTTAAATGTGCAATTATCTAAATGGTCGTTTCGGCTAAGCATAGCTCTATTGGTTTCTTTATCTTATGGCTATTTCTGGTTTGTCTTAAACGGCTTTTCATATTGGGCTGCATATGGGTTAGCAATTGGGATCTTAATCTTGGTGATAAGAAAAGTTTTCAAGAAAAGCAAACATTTTGAACGTGAAATTGAACTAGATAGAGAACTGAGAAATAAAGTTTTACAGCTGATTCTAATGCAAAGCGCCCACATTGGAGCACCAGACTGGATGGTTCAGTCAAAAGCTCGTTCGTCAAAAAAACCTTGGATTTTTAGGAAGTCTCAAAAATTATTCACAGGTTATACACCGGAAATAGGTTATCAAGAACTCATTATAAAACTATGTTAAGAAGGAGAAATTGGATCCTACTATATGTACAACTCACTTTAGGAGGGGTAATTCTTATAGTTTTATTTCCGGGATGGTACAAGTTAATTATATATTTTGCTCTTATTTATTTTTAGGGCAGTTATTAAAATCATTTTGGAACCAGATTATCACAGATCCATTCCTAGAATTGTTTAGATGGCAGCAAGTCAATTTAACAAACTTATCAAGAGTGATTTTGATGAGATTTATTCTGCCTAGTGCAATGGTACTAAGTGGTGTTACAGGGTTTGTTTTTTCTCTATAACCGGAATGATGTTAATGTTGATATTTGGTTGGATGATCTCACACTTTCTTGCCCATTTTCTTAGCCGAAGCGTTATAATGTAGGTATAGATATCTAAAGTTGTTGGAGGTTTGTATGGATATAGTTATATGGATATTGATTATAGCCTTTTTCGTATTAAGTTTTGTAGGAATATTATTTCCTATCATTCCATCTGTATTAGTGTTGTGGCTTGGTTTCTTAGCGTACCATTTCTTTATAGATAACGCGGAACTTGGTTGGGTCTTCTATTCGATTATGGTTATCTTCACCATTATTTTAATTGGTGCGGATGTGATTGCCAACAGTTACTTTGTTAAAAAATATGGTGGTTCTAAACGAGGTGAACAAGTTGCTGCTGTAGCTGTTATTGTTGGCTCATTTATTGTACCTCCATTCGGAATTCTAGTCGTACCATTTGTTGCAGTTTTAGTTACAGAACTTATCCAAAAGCGTTCGACAAAAGAGGCTTTTCGAGCATCAGTCGGTTCGTTTATCGGATTTTTAAGTGGCTCACTAGCAAAAGTTGTGATCCAACTGATTATGATCATTTGGTTTTTGTCACCATTGCATTTTAGTATCTAAAAAAGGGTATGGTATGGATAAGAGGTGACAAAGATGAACGCTTATCAAATCATATCGTTTATACTCATTGGAACAATCATTTTTGCAATAGATAAAAAGAAAGAATACATCCCTGTTCCAGTTTTATTATTAATAGTTGGAATCGGATTATCATTTATTCCTTTTTATCACGATGTCGTACTAACTGAAAAAATGATTTTACATTGGTTTTTACCCGCTTTATTGTTCGTCTCTGCTTATGAATTTCCTCTTAAAGATTTTAAAAAGTATTATCCAGCTTTTATTACTTTAAGTACTATTGGTATGTTGTTTGTGGCATTTCTGTTTGCTGGATTGATTTATTTCACTTTAGGATCTGCATTATCATTAAGTTTTCTAGCAGCTTTAGTCATTGCAGCAATTCTTACCCCAACGGATCCCGTTTCAGTAGTTAATATATTAAAAAGTCAACCAATAAAGATGATCTAGCAGATGTGGTTGAAGGAGAGTCATTGTTTAATGACGGGACAAGTGTCGTCTTATTTACGGTTGTAGCTGGTATTTATTCGAATCAAAAAGGATTTCACATCCTCTCTTTCTTTCAAGAATTTCTGCTAGTTTCGCTAGGTGGCATTTTAACTGGACTAATATTTGGTTATATTTTTAGTAAGATTATTTTTGGCTTAATCACCGAGAGTATCAAGTAATGGTGAGTTTGATCCTAGCTTATGGAGGTTTTCTAACGGCAGAACATTTTGGAGTATCGGGTGTTCTTGCTACAGTAACTGCAGGATTAATGTTATCTTTTGAGTTAGAGAAACAAAATAGAGAGCAAACGAGAAATTATTTAAGAGGTTTTTGGGAAAACATAAACCCAGTCGTGTTATCCATACTATTCATAGTAATGGGGTTAGAAGTGCAGAAATTAATTCAGCTCAGCGAATGGTGGGCGATGCTAGTCATCTTCGTTCTATCACTTATATCTAGGGAAATCATCTTACTAATTAGTTATAAAACCATACCAAACTTAAGAGAACGATTTAAATTTACTGATGTACACATTATGACTTGGGCTGGAATTAAAGGTACGATGTCAGTTGCTTTACTTCTGATGTTTAAAGATCAATACGCAAACCAAGCTGATATGATTATCTCACTCGCAATAGGTGCCATAATTATTTCAATGGTTGTTCAGAGTTTATCGATTTATCCTTTATCAAAAAGGAGTTAAATGATATATGAAACCTTTATATAAGAGGTTTCGTCTTAATAGTAAAACCATTAAAGGGTGTTCGCTATGAAAAAAGCTTTATGTTTAATTGTTTTATTTTCTTTATGGATGCTGGCTGCTTGTTCTGATGATCAAGAAGGAGCACCTGTTGAAGATCAATTAGTCGGTACATGGAACGGGGCGATCGAAGTAGAGGAGCAGCCTCTTAATATCATTATCGAATTTGACCATAAAGAAAAATTTACTGGTAATATCAGTATTCCTATACAAAATTTAAATGAATTTTCTTTAACCCACTTGAAATTTGACGGAGAGAACATTTCATTTGAGGTGCCACTCCCGAATCAAGAGGTCAAGTTTGAAGGCGTTTTAGAAAATGAGGATTTGATCGAAGGGACGTTTACGCAAGAAGGACAGGAATTCCCTTTTCATTTAGAAAGAGGTCAATTGGCTGGGCAAACAGGCGAGCGTTCAGAACCTGAAGATTTATTGTCAGTTGAAACTGAACATGGCGAATTAAAAGGCGAACTGTTAACGCCAGAAGGTGAAGGGCCTTACCCTGTTGCTTTAATTATCCCTGGTTCAGGTCCAACTAGTCGCGATGGTAATTCAAAGGGTATCCCAGGTAAAAATAATAGCTTGAAATTAGTAGCTGAATCGCTTGCAGAAAATGGAATAGCATCGATTCGTTATAGTAAGCGTGGTGTTCGGGAAAATGAAGAGGCGGTCATACCTGAAAGCGAATTACGCTTCAAAGATTTCGTAAATGATGCGAAAGCTTGGCTTAATATGATGCACGGTGATGAACGTTTTTCTGAGGTTAGTGTAATTGGGCACAGTCAAGGTTCGTTAGTTGGTATGTTAGCGGCTCAAGAAGCGGGAGCTGATTATTTTGTTTCCGTTGCAGGAGCTGGCAAACCGATTGGTGAAGTGATTTTGGATCAGATTGAAGGTCAGGTAAGTGAAAAACAATTAAACGAATCTAAAAACGTTTTGAATAAACTTGAGCAAGGAAAGACGGTTGAAGATGTCAGTCCTAAATTATACAGTTTGTTTGCACCGGAGCTGCAACCATTTCTAATATCATGGATGAACTACGACCCTGCTGAGGAGATAAAAAAGTTAAACATGCCAGTGTTAATTGTTCAGGGCACACATGATGTTCAAATATCAGTAGAAAATGCTGATCGATTAGCTAATGCTAATCTAGATGCTGAAGAGTTGGTAATTGAAGAGATGAATCACGTTCTTAAAGAAGCACCTGAAGATCGTTCTAGTAACATGAGTACGTATGCTAACCCTGACTTACCATTAGCTGAAGGGTTAATGGATGGGATTCTAAATTTCTTAAAAAAAGATAAGTAAATGAGGTTGGAGTTTCCCAACCTCATTTTTACGTTAATAAGTCCTTTAACACTTGAGCGTGGTGTATTTTTCCTCTTTTGTTGCATATAGAAGAGTAACCTTTCCATTAGATGTCCAATCCTTTAATTGATTAAATGCTTCATTTTGTTCTTCATTTTTTTGAGTTCTTCTTTATATTTCTTTTTAAACTCTTTAAACTTATCTGGATCATGATTAAACCACTTTCTTAAATCGGAAGTGGGCGCGACTTCTTTTAGCCATTCATCTAATTGAGCCTTCTCTTTTGATACACCTCTTGGCCACACGCGATCAATTAACACACGCTTTCCATCATTTTTATAAGCTTCATTGTAAATTCTTTTTAAATTAACTGTCATAAGAATCACCTCTCTATTTAACTATGACCGAAATCAGTCTATATTAAACTAAATCTATCGAGTCTTGCGAGTATGGTTTTAATTTACGAAAAATTAATAATAGAGTGACACAATTGAGTCAATGTACCTATTAATTCTATGATATATTGTATTTGGAACATACATAAAGGGAGGAATAATGATGAAAAAGTTCGTTATGATTCTATTATCTTTGTCTTTACTAGTACCTTCGTTTAGTAGCTTAACTGCTGTTGAACAAGATTTAGTTGACGTACAGTTACTAGGAGTAAATGATTGGCACGGTCAGATCGATTACGAAGATTCCTTTGCGGATTTTGATGGGGATGGAGAAAACGACCCGGCTGGACGTGCAGATTATCTAGCTGCTTATTTAAAAGAACGTGAAGCAACAAACCCAGATAATACGCTAATGGTTCATTCCGGTGATATGATTGGCGGAAGTCCATTAATTTCAGCGTCATTCCAAGATGAACCAACTGTAGAAATCATGGAAGAAATGGGTATGGATGTAGGTACATTAGGCAACCATGAATTTGATGAAGGTGTCGATGAGCTTCTTCGTATGATTAATGGCGGAGAACATCCAAACGGTACGGAAGGCTATGACGGTATGAATTTCCCTGTTGTAGCAGCAAATGTTCAATATAAAGATACTGAAGAGTTGATTGTTGACCCTTATGTAGTTAAAGAAGTTGAAGGTCAGAAAATTGGGTTTATTGGAGTTGTGACTACAGAAACTCCAAATATGGTAATTAAAGAAGGAAACGAAAATGTAGAGTTTACAGATGAAGCAGAAGCGATTAATAAATATGTTCCAGAATTAAAAGAACAAGGTGTTAAGTCAATAGTCGTTCTTGCACATAATCCTGCTTTCCAAGAAGGGGATGCTATTACTGGAGATGCTGCTAACATTGCGAACAGTGTTGATGATGAAGTTGACGTGATTTTTGCAGCTCACAACCACGTTTATAACAATGGATTAGTAGACGGTAAATTAATCGTTCAAGCTTATTCTTATGGAACAGCATTTTCAGACGTTGATTTAAAAATTGATCCTGCAACTGGTGACATTGTTGAGAAAACAGCTGAGGTAGTAACCGTTGCTCAACATGGTATGGAGCCAGATCCTGCTGTTGCGTCAATCTTAGATAAATATGAAACACTTGTTGATGATATTAAAAATGAAGTTATCGGAGATGCAGCGGTACCTTTAGAAGGCGGTTATGCTGCACGCGGAGAACAAGGCGATAATCCGTTAGGTAACTTAATTGCTGATGGCATGAAGTGGGCAATGGATGCTGATATGGCTATGATGAATGGTGGCGGCATTCGTGCTGACATTGACGAAGGTCCGATTACGTACGGTGAAGTCTTTACAGTTCAGCCATTTGGAAACACTTTAGTCAAAGCTGAACTTACGGGAGAGTCCATTATTGATGTGTTAAATAATCAATTAAGCGAGCCGTATGGTCCAGATTATAGTGTAGCTGGATTCAGCTATACATGGAACTATGATGAGATGGAAGTAATTGATGTGTTCCTTCCAGATGGATCTGAAATTGACCCTAACGAAGTATACACAGTTGTAGTTAATAATTACATGTTCGGTGACCCTGATAGTAATATTGAAACTTAGCGTTAAGCTCAGAAGTTGGTCCAACTGATTTAGATGCTACTGTTGACTATATTAAATCATTTGATGAACCAATTGAATATTATGCAGAAGGACGTATTCAAGAAGTAGAACTTGTTACACCGCTAACTGACAACCCTAACGCTTCTGATCGAGCTAAAGAAAGACTTAAAGAACTTGCTAAAGACGGTAAGTTCAAAAATGGAAACCATTAAGAATATAAACTGCTGGCCTTAGCCAGCAGTTTTATTTATGTAATAATCTTCTCCAATAGGGTTAAACTAAAATTAAAAGAAAATTTTGTAAAATTTTTGTCGAAATACTTTTAATCTTTCAGAAAAGTGGTATAGTAAATATAAATATCGTTATATTTTATAGCGATATTAAAAAATGGTAGTGGGGGCACCTACATGGCTCATCTGATTAATGTCCAACATTTCTTGAAAGAACAAAGTAGAATTATAGAGATGCTAGCGGCAGATCATCTGCCACTATGCAAAATATTAGAGAGATTAACCGAGACGATAGCAGTAGTTCTTCCAGATGTTCGTGCGACTATCACTGAATATAATGGAAAACTACATAGTCTGGAGAACCCTATTGGCCCTCGGTTTTCAAGGGCGTATTTAGAAAATATGGACGGCTTAAAGGTTGGACCAAAATCAGGATCATGTGGGACCTCCGCATACATAAATGATTTAGTAGTC
The DNA here is from genome assembly GCF_001311865.1 of Piscibacillus salipiscarius JCM 13188. Classification (GTDB taxonomy): domain Bacteria; phylum Bacillota; class Bacilli; order Bacillales; family Alkalibacillaceae; genus Piscibacillus; species Piscibacillus salipiscarius. The sequence goes on along the minus strand of NZ_BBCD01000003.1, from coordinate 119,669 downwards.
GTAGAGGATGCTAAAGTTGATTCGTTATGGGAGAATCATAGGGAAGTTGCTGTTAAATATGATATTAAAGGATGCTGGTCGATTCCGATTGTATCTTCGAGTGGGGAATTATACGGAACTTTAGCTTTCTATCCGAATGAAAATCGAAAGCCAACTGAAGAAGAAAAACAAATTTTTGATCAGTTCAGTCACTTAGCAGCCGTTATTATAGATAAGAAGCAATCGCAAGAAGCACTACAATTAGCTAATCGAGTGATTGAAAATAGTCCGGCTATCATTTTCAGATGGAAAGCAGATAAAGGATGGCCGATTGACTATGTATCAAATAATGTAGAGCAATTTGGTTATTCACCAGAGAAATTCTTAAAAGAACAAATAGATTTTTCTCTAATCGTACACCCTAACGATCTACCAAGAGTAGAGGCTGAGGTAGAAGATTACTTGAGTAGAGGTGTCTATAAATATAAACAAGAGTACCGGCTAATTACATCCGATGGGCGAGTTCGCTGGATTGATGATCGGACGACCGTGACAAGAGGAAGAAATGGTGACATCTTATATATCGAGGCGTATTAATAGATATTACTGAACGTAAAGAAGCGGAACAAAAAGTTTTCTATCTAGCCAATAATGATCCGCTAACAGGTATTCCAAACCGTAGACACTTTAAACAAACACTAGCTAGAGAAATAGATCGTCACAAAGAAACAAATGAGAAGCTTGCTGTATTATATTTGGACTGTGATAATTTTAAACAAATCAATGACGACTTAGGACATGATGCAGGTGATGATTTCCTTTTGCATTTAGCTAGACGTCTTCGCAATTGCTTAAGAGAAGAAGATATGATCGCGAGAATAGGCGGAGATGAATTTAATGTACTCTTAACAGGTGTTAAAAGTGAGGAAGACGTTATTAAAGTTGCAGAACGACTAGACCATGCTTCATCTAAGCCGTGGGAGATTAGAGGTAAAATCTATCACGTAACGTTAAGTATTGGTGTCGCGATGGCACCTGATGACGGAGAAGAAGTGGATGATTTAATAAGAAAAGCAGACCGTGCTTTATATAAAGCAAAAGCGTCGGGGAAAAACCGACTAATGTGGTATGTTCCAAAGATGAGCATTTAAAAATGCTGCTGTTATTCGGCAGCATTTTTTCTATATGGTTAAGGAGGGATTTGTAATGACTGTAATTGGATTTGTTAGACATGGAATTACTGATTGGAATATTGCTAGGAAAGCACAAGGAAGCTCGGATATTCCATTGAACGATAAGGGTTTGGAAGATGCGGAAAAGCTTGCTGAACGCTTGAAAGACGAAAAGTGGTCAGTTGTTATTCTAGTGATTTAAAGCGAGCACATAAAACAGCAGAAATAATAGCTACGAAATTAGAAGTTCCTGTAATAACAGATGAAAGAATTAGAGAAGCCTATGGTGGACAAATCGAAGGGACGACTAAAGCTGAGCGAATTGAACGTTGGGGTGAGAAGTGGTATGAAGAAGATTTAGGAATTGAAAATAACAAAAGTGTGGTCGAGCGAGGGCTGGCTTTTATAAATGAAATAGTAGACCAACATCCTGAAAAGCACATTTTAGTTATCTCACATGGTTCTTTTCTGAGACAATTATTAGCGGAATTAGTTGAACCAGTTAGTCAAAATAATCGGTTGAATAATACTTCTTTAACTAAGTTGCACTATGATGGACAAAAGTGGGAAATCTCATTATTTAATTGCACGAAGCATCTTAATTAATTACCAATAAATAAATGATTGTGTTAAAATGAGAAAAGTGAGAATTATAAGATTTTGGGGGATTGTGATGAAAGTTGCCGCTAAGAGTAGCTTAGTTGTTGGAATATTGGCGATCATCTTAGGGATTGGCTTATTGTTAGTTGATTTTCCCGAAACAAACGGATTACAAGATGCGCTTAATTATATACTCTTTGAGTCATCTGCAAGAGTTCTTTGGATCATAGGCTTAATAGGTCTAGTAATCGGTTATTTGTTAAATAAAAAGTAAAAAACGAAATCGTATTTTTATTAAAAACCTTCCACAGAGCTTAAATGCTCAGCGGAAGGTTTTTGTTAATCGATAATAAAATCATTTGGGTTTGATTAAACCTTATCTATGATGGGGTCCTGGAACTTTAACAGACTCCACAATGGTTCTTTTAAATGGATAACCTTTTTCTGTGACGCCTTCAATATCAATTGTCACGTTATAAGTAGTGTTTGGTTTACCTAATTGGATGTTTTGAGAATGGTTAGATTGATTAGTGAATTTCTTTGTATTGGCAGGGTTCTTAGACTCGGTAACAGTGTAGGTTGTGTGTTTAATCTTGTTTTGGCTTTGCATTTGGTAGGTCAGATTTAAGTCACCATTTTGTTTAATGTGTTTGTTAAGATTAAATGGTCGTTTCGTGCGATAATCGTTCATTAATAGGTAGGAGTCGGGAGTGTGAGAATTAATTTTAAGAGTCCATTCCCCAGGTGTAGGACGTTTAATTGATGCCATGTGACTAATGGCATTTTTAAAGACACCGTCGTCAATGCTAGTAGATTTAAATAATGCAGGATGTTCTTTACCATTAGGGTCGACTAGCTTCATAGACTTAGGTTGTTTTGAAGTCATGAGATTAATGTTAAGTTCTGAAACATCATCTTCAACTGCCATCGAGATGCCATCTTGACCTTCTTTAAGTTCCCCGCCGTGAATCCATTGATTTGATTTGAGGTTCTTTTTCTTACCTTTAGGCTGTTTTTGGGATGTGAAATTTTGTTGATCTGCTAAATAGTCATCAAAGACTGGGAAGGTGATACCAGTACGAATTGAAGAGTGATCCCAATCGCCAACAGCTACTTCTGTACCGCCAGGAAGTCTGCTGCTATCAACGGTTACGACACCATCATTAGATCCGTAAGATGATAGATACATACCTCCGTACCAAGTTGAAGAGAATGCGGAACCCCATGAAGTACCGGCTAATGTATAGTAGTCGTTATAATAAGCGAGTGGTTGTGGGTCAGTTTGCTGACGATAAGCTTCCATTTCAGCCATTTGCATCGAGTAAGTGCCGTCTCCTTTAGCTCCAATTAAATCGGCAAGCCAGCTTGCCCAAGAGCTGTAGGCAAGATCAGCTAATTGTGACCCGTGATGTGGGCTTGAAAGAGTAATAACGTTGTCGACATATTGATGAGCACCATAATAAGTGAGAGCAGTCTGGGAGTCAACGCCGCCTTTGCTGTGAGCGACGATGGTAATAGGTTTGCCATTAAAGTGGTTTGAGATCTCAATGATTTTTCAGCTAATAATTGACCATTATCCCACATGTCTTCGTTGTACCCACCTGCATCATGAAGTTGAAGAAACGTGGTTTGATAACCGGCATCGTAAGCGGTTTGGTACATGTCATTATCTTCCCACCAAATTTGCGCCGTACTATTTAATCCGTGTACAAAGAGAAGAATAGGCTTGCTAGGGTCCAGGTTGGATGGTGTGGAACCGATATACCATTCACCTGGCGTTTCATCATTTCCATTACTGGCTTTACCCATGATGGAGATGCCATCATCTTGTGGTGCAACTAACTTGGGATCCTCAAGCTTCTGTGTATCCGCATTAGTGAAAACGCTTCCAAAAATCAATACAAGAAACAGAGTGACGAGTGAAATTTTCTTATACATAAATACCTCCTAAAAATTTAGTTACTCTAATTATCTATCATATAGGTATGTCATTATTAGGGGCTAAAGAAGTGTTTTTAGGTAGGTAAAAAGTACTTGTCGGGGATAGGAGATATTTCTATAATTTTGTTTAGACTGATAAAAAGGAGTGAACATGTTGATTTGTAAAGACCATGATCCACCTGTTAGACTTTGGTCTCTTGAAGCACTAAGTAGGAGAGTTCATCCAAGTTTAGATGTCACACCGGACATTGAAGACGCGCTTCGCATAGTAAGGGTAGGAGATCGAGGTGAGAGATTATTAGACTATTATGTAGATATAATCTCTACATCAGATTTAAGTTGTTTCTTTGACTTACGACTTCCAAGAGAGAAAAATTTCTTCCAGATGGATACACTGTTAATAACTCCTAGATTTTTGATGATTGTTGAAGTGAAAATATGTCTGGAGACATTTATTTCAAAAAAGAAACAAAGCAAATGTTACGAGTTTTAAATGGCACCATTGAGAAATTCCCCAACCCTGTCCTCCAAGTGTCACAACAAAAGCTTCAATTACAGCAATTCTTAAAGATAAACCATCTCCCCGAAATACCAATCTATACGTTAGTCGTATTTGTCAGCCGTAAAGGTATTCTTCACATTGAACCAAATGATCATTTCCATTTAAGAAACGTCATCACACTTCAAGAGTTTATTTTTAAATATCAAAAGCTTCACGAAATCTTAACTCATACTGTTTGGAAGGACACCGATCTGGCGTTAGCAAAAGAATTATTCCTCCGCGAACACACTTCGGAAAAAAAATTGATCTGATGGACCGTTTTGGGCTAACCAAGAATCAATTGTTAAAAGGTGTGCAATGTCCAAAATGTAATCGAATAGGGATGGAACGTGTCCATGGGAGGTGGTTTTGCCAATGTAAGGCTGAAAGTAAAGATGCTCATATAAATGGACTTCGTGATTATGCACTGTTGATTAACAATTGGATAAGTAATAAAGATGCCAGAGACTTTTTAAATATTGAAAATAGAGAAGTTACTAGGTATCTGTTAAGTCAGCTAAAAGTCCCTACTACAGGGAAAGGGAAAGGAGCAAAATATAACATAGGAGATTTAGTAATTTCCTCATAAAAATCTAAAAATTCCTTATAAATTTATATTTTTCCTCATAAAAATAATTTTTTCCTTATATATTTATGAAATTCCTCATAAATCAAAAAATCCTCATAAAAATGAGGTAAAGCTTTGAATAAAAAAACGGGAACCCAAACCTGGGTTCCGCTAACATTATAAGACATATTCAGCTAATACTGACTGTACTTTGTAGATATTAAGCTGTTTATTAAAAGTCTTCTCAAGAGGTGCTGAGCTGCCAGAAATCCAAATTTTGAGCTCTGCTTCTAAATCAAATGTTCCTGCTGTCTCAATCGAAAAGTGAGTGATGCTCTTATAAGGGATGGAGTGATACTCGGTTTTCTTACCAGTCATGCCTTGTTTGTCGATTAGAATCAAGCGCTTATTTGTGAAGACAAAGAGGTCACGAATTAATTTATAAGCATGTTCAACTTGTTCACTTGGTGCTAATAACTCCTCAAGCTCATCCTGAACCTTTTCTGTATCCATTTCAGATGCATTCCCCATCATTCCATCAAATAATCCCATACGTCATTCCTCCCATTGGTTATTACTTACATTTTAGTGAAATGATATAATAGAGTCAAAAACTTCAGGAGGTTACCTATGGATGTACGTGTGGAAAAGCGAGATCAAGTAACAATCGTTGGGTTAGAAATTAAAACTTATGGGATTATGAAAAAGAGCGAGCCGAACTCTATTCCAGGTCTGTGGGAAGAGTTTAGTGAGGTCGAAGATCAAATTCCTAATTTAGCTAATAATCATGAAAAATATGGATTAATCGAATTTCCTAAAGATTGGCAGTTAGGTAATCGTTTTTTATATACGGCAGGCATAGCCGTTACGAATACTGATGACATACCAGAAGGCATGGTCGTAAAAGAGATTCCTGAACAAGAATATGCGATCGTTCGATACCAAGGTATGACGAATGAGATAGGTAAGGGCTTTAATTATTTTTATAATGAATGGTTACCTCAATCGGATTATCAAAAATCTGGAGCATTTGAAATAGAATTTTACGGAGAAGATTTTAAAGGGGATGATCCAGAATCCGTATTAGAAGTTCATTTTCCTGTTACAAAGAAAGGTTAAAATTAAGGGAGGGGAGAGTATCTTAAAGAAAGTATTAAGCGTTTTATCCATCGTATTAGGTATGATTTTATTACTCTATTTAATGACAATTAATTATTATGAATTACAAGAAGCGGCACAAAGAGTTGAGGAGCGTACATATATTCTTCTCATGAGCATGACCTTATGTGCCTTTCTATTTGGCGTCCTAATGGAGTGGAACGGGTTAAGAAGCTTATTTAAGAGAAGGTTTAAGTTTAATTGGAAATTATTCGTCCCAACCTTGTTACTAATGGTGCTAGTATTTATTCCAAGATTATATTGGACAAAATGGTTTGGGATTACTGATAATTTTTTATTACAAGTCTTTTTATTAACTGAAACACAGGTTGTTCTATCAGTGTTGACAGGTACATTATTCATCCGATCTATTAGTGAAAAATAAAAGAGCCACCCCAGTCATTTTTATGACTTTTGGGACAGCCCATGGGTAAATTATGTTAACACGGGCACTTGAATTTCAGACAAGTGCTCTTTTTGGTTTGAAGTGATATAGCGGTCGATGATGGTGCGCTCAATCGCATCTCCATCGACTATAAGTTTGTTTTTATCTATTAAATGAAGCAATGGTTCATAATCTTTAGGATGTATTCGTTCTCGGTTTACCAAAAGTGTTGCATATTCTCGCTCAGGCATAATGGTTTCAAGTTCACAATCAATATCTTCATCCTCAAGCATTAGAAAAATAGAGTTGTAAACTTGTTTAGGCAACGTTTCAACCGAGCGTGAAACTCCAACGCCACCAATAAAATAGAGGCGTTTAAACCGGAGCGCTTTTCAAGCTGTTTTAAGGAAAGTTCAAGCTCTGCATGGCTCCTAATTGGCTGTTTTAACTGAGCAATACGACGTTTGTGAACGGTTTGAACTTTGGGTTTCCCGCAATCATCATATTGGCAAAGTAATTCTCGCTGCCTATTATTTAAACGCTTTTTAGCCCGCTTAAGATGTTTAATCTCCTGCTCAACCCGTGCTTCTTGTCTAGCTAACATATCGTAAAACATTTGCCGGTCTCTCACATTAAATTGCTGCTTGATCTCCTTTAGAGTAATGCCTAATTCACGTAAATAATTAATCGTGTTTAAGTGTTCAAATTGTTCGATTGAGTAATAACGATAATTAGTGTTCGGGTCAACTTCAATTGGCTTAAAAAGATCGATGTCATCATAGTAACGTAACGTTTTGACAGGTATATTATGGAGTTTTGCCATTTCACCGATTGTAAATCGCTGGTCCATTATTGTCACTCCTATATTATTCAAACGATTGATTGATTTCTTTCACCATTTCCTTAACGGAAATTAACCCTCCACCTGATAAGTACCAGTAATTAGGATCTAAATATACAATTTGATTGTTTTGATATGCCTTTGTGTTTTTAACTAAATCATTTTCAATAGTCTCTTTAGCTGCAGGTTCATCATTAACTACAGCATCGCGGTCAATAACGTATAGGTAGTCAGGATCTTTTTCAACAATAAATTCGAATGAAATTTTCTGACCATGTGTCGCAACTTCAATTGTGTCATCCGCAGGCTTCACGCCAAATACATCATGCATAATTCCGAATCTTGACCCAGGGCCATATGCACTGACTTTCCCGCCTGTCGCTAATGTAATCAGTCCAGTTTTTTCGCTGTCTGTTGTTTTGGCTTGTAATTCTTCTACTAAACCATCTATTTCACTTACTTCTTTCTCGACTTGATCTTGTTTATCAAAAATTTTACCCATTAAATTCACGTTATGTTTAAACGAATCCATATAGTTCTCATAATCCAGTTCAATAAAATCGTAGGGGCTATTTCTTTGAAATCTTCATATAGGTTCATTTGGCGTCCTGAGATGATGATTAAATCCGGATCCATTGCATGAATAGCTTCAAAATCTGGTTCTTTTAGTCCGCCTACATGTTCATACTCATCACTATCGTATTCTGAAAGATAAGATGGAAGGCTATCTTTAGGTACACCAGCGACATCAACATCTAATTGTTTGAGTGTATCAAGCATTCCGAAGTCAAAAACGACGACCTTCTGTGGGTTTTTAGGAACTTGAACCGTATCTAATGAATGTTCGACCTCCATTGTTTTGCCTTGTGCGGCCTTGCTTTCTTCACCGCCACAAGCGGCCATTAAAATTAACGATAATAAAGCAAAACCTAATAATAGTTTCTTCATATTAATCACCTCATATAATTTTTTATCCGAAATAGACACAAACTTTACAGCGGTCCAGCTGTTTAATCGGAATATCCATATCGTAAATTTCTTTTAAATTAACTTGGCTAATCACTTCATCAGTTGGTCCTTGTTTAACGATGGTGCCCTCTTTAAGTGCAACGATATAATCTGAATAAAATGAAGCAAAGTTAATATCATGAATGACAAGTACCACCGTTTTACCTAATTCATTTACTAAACGGCGTAGCACCTTCATGATCTGGACAGAATGCTTCATATCCAAATTATTTAATGGTTCATCAAGTAAAATGTACTCTGTGTCTTGTGCGATAACCATCGAAATAAATGCACGTTGACGCTGTCCGCCACTTAGTTCATCTAAAAATTGATCCTGTAGGTCTTCAAGCTCCATAAAAGAAATCGCTTCATCAACATGCTTCCAATCATCCTCGGTCAAACGTCCTTGGGAATATGGGAAACGGCCGAATGACACAAGCTCACGGACTGTGAGCCGTACATTTAAATGATTGGATTGTTTTAAAATGGCTACTTTTTGGAAAGGTCATTGTTCTTCCATTTTTTAAGTTCTTTACCGTCGACGTAAACTTCTCCGAGGTCTTGCTTGATCATCCGGCTTACGGCCGATAGTAATGTACTTTTACCGGCACCATTTGGACCAATAATGATGTGATTTTCCCTTTTTTAACCTCGACATTAACATTGTTGACAACAGTTTTTTGACCGTATTTTTTAGATAAGTTTTTAATCGCAATCATGCTCGACTCTCCTTTAATAAGAGATAAATGAAGTAAACCCCACCAATAAAGTTAATGATGACACTGATTGTGGTTGAAAAAGTGAATACTCGTTCCACAATTAATTGTCCTAAGATTAATGCAACGATACTAATGAGAATTCCACCAACAATCAATACGCTGTGCTGGTATGTTTTCAAAAACTGATAGGCTACATTGGCAACCAGCAACCCTAAAAATGTGATGGGTCCAACTAAGACAGTAGAAATTGATATAAGTATGGCAATTATAATGAACAATTGTTTGACAACGCCGTTATAGTTAACACCTAAATTAATGGCGTGTTCTCTTCCAAGTGACAATACATCAAGATATTTTGCGAACCGTATAAAGTACAGCGTTGTCACAAGCATTAGAATGACCGAAATGATAAAAAGCTCTTCATTGACATTATTGAAACTCGCAAACATTCGATCTTGGACAACTTGGAACTCGTTAGGGTCAATTAGAACTTGCATGAATTCAGACAAACTGCTAAAAAAACGTTCCTAAAATTAATCCGACGAGTAATAAGAAATAGATGTGCTGACCTTCACCTTTAAATAGAAACTTGTAAAGCATTAAGGCAAAACCAATCATTAGAACAACTGAAATGATAAAATTGACATGTTGATTCATTAGTGTCATATGTGTTGAGCCAAATACAAAATGATGAAAGTTTGGATTAATAGGTACATCGAATCGAGACCGATAATACTCGGCGTTAAAATTCGATTATTGGTTATGGTTTGGAACACAATGGTTGAGAATGCAATCGCACTTCCTGTCAAAATGATTGCTAGAATCTTCATGGTTCGCTAGGTAACACGTAATCCCAATTAGAACTATTTAAATCTGTGAATAAAAAAACAGCAATTAAGATTAAGGCTATTACAAGTAAGCTCAATAGTTTTGTAGAATTACGCATAAGCCTTTCTCCTTAGAAGTAGGTAGATAAATATGCCGCTTCCAATCACCCCAACTGTTAATCCAATTGGTATTTCATATGGGTAAATAATCACACGTCCTAAAATATCGCACATCAGAACGAATACGGCCCCTAGCAAGGCAGTGTGAGGTAGATTTTTCCTTAAATGATCTCCTTGAAAAATCGATACGATGTTGGGAATGATTAGTCCTAAAAATGGAATCATTCCTACTGTTAACACAACTGATGAGGTCACTAGCGCAACGATGATTAAGCCAATGTTCACAATCTGTTTATGGTTGAGACCAAGATTAATAGAAAATTCCTTACCCATACCAGCTATGGTGAATTTGTTTGCAAAAATGTAGGCGATCATCATAAGTGGCAGGCTAAGGTAAAGCAGTTCATAGCGCCCACTCATAATCATTGAAAAGTCACCTTGAAGCCAAGTGGTAATGCTTTGAATTAAGTCGTGCTTATAAGCGAAAAATGTTGTGATGGAACCAATAATATTACCAAACATAATTCCAACTAGTGGGATGAAGATAGCATCTTTAAACTTAACCTTATCTAGAATTTTCATAAATATGTAGGTTCCAAGTAATGCAAAGATAAAGGCTGTAATCGTTCTAAAAATGGGACTCGCCGTTGAGAATAGAATGAGAGATACTAAGATTCCTAATCTCGCGGAGTCCATCGTTCCCGCTGTAGTAGGGGAGACGAATTTGTTTCGACTTAATTGCTGCATAATCAGACCACATATACCCATACTCATTCCTGCAATCACAATGCTAATTAATCTAGGTAACCTGCTTTGATTGAGAATTTGTTTTTGCGTATCATCCAAATTTAGTAATTGTGAAGGTGTAATGTTCGTTACACCAACAAATAGCGATACCATAGATAAAACCAAGAGTAAGATCCATAAATACCTAAGCTTCATAGTTGTTCCAAACTCTCTGTTAAATATTAACTAAATGATAATGATTATCATTCCTGTTTAATATTAAACCCTCCAGTAAGTGGAGAGTCAACACTTAATTGAGAATTATTTTTAATTAGAACCTTTATTTGATAAATCTAACATTTTTTGTATATAGTGAAAACACACTAATAACGGGGTAAGCGAGGTAACCATATGTTAGAAAAACAGGTGCCATATTATGTGCAGTTTTATCATTTAAATTAAACAAATGATATTTGATGGAAAGTACCAACCGGGAGATCGAATTAATGAAACACAACTTGCTAGAGAGCACCAAGTGAGTAAAAGCCCTATTCGTGAAGCGATTCGTATTTTAGAAAAAGAGGGGCTATTAACTGTTGAGAATTCTAAAGTGGTTGTCTATGAACCGAAAATAAAAGATGTCAAAGAAGTTATTTCTGCAGACAGGCTTTAGAATCATTCGCCGTTCGCTTAACGACACAAATTGCTACAGATTTAGAAATTAGGCAAATTGAAGAAGTGCTAAATAAAACTGAGGAAGCCATCTCGAACAATGAAGGTTCGAACGCATCATTAATTTAAATGAACAATTTCATGATTTAATTGTCACGTTTACTCGGAATTCTAGACTTCAAAAGCAAGTTGATGACTTGAATAGTTTGATTCACTATTTTCGCATTATGAATTTCAAAGGGGAACAGCGTGCTCAAAAGATTTTAGATCAGCATAAAGATATCTTCACCTATATAAAGAATAGAGAAGCCGAACGAGCTGCTGAACAAATGATTAAACACTTAGATGATGATGTCGAACATCTACTGAGGGTCTTAGAAGAGTAGATTAATAGAAATATCGAAGCTTCAAATGCCATTGATAAAAGTCAGAAAATAATGTATATTTAATTTAATCAGTCGACTGTCGACTTTGAAATGGAGGAACAATGATGAAAAAGCTTAAAATAGCTTCCATTCCCGGTGATGGAATTGGAAAGGAAGTCGTTCCAGCCGCCATTGATGTACTACATACAGTTGCGGAATTACACGGAGGGTTAACATTTGAGTTTACAGATTTTCCTTATAGTTGTGAGTATTATTTAGAACATGGTGTGATGATGCCTGAGGATGGAATGAAGCGGTTGTCAGATTTTGATTCAATTTTTCTCGGAGCAGTTGGAGATGCGAACTTAGTTCCGGATCATATTTCGCTTTGGGGCTTATTAATTAAAATTCGCCGCGAATTTGAACAGACGATTAATGTTCGTCCTGCTAAGCAGTTACCAGGAATTCAGTCGCCATTAGTTAACCCTAATGACTTTGATATTATGGTTGTGAGAGAAAATAGTGAAGGTGAATACAGTTCAGTTGGTGGCCGCATTTACCGAGGTGAAGATGAAATTGCGATTCAAAATAATGTATTTTCAAGGAAAGCGACAGAACGCGCGATGCGTTTTGCATTTGATTTGGCTTCAAAACGCAAAGGGCGTGTAACGAGTGCAACAAAGTCTAACGGAATTGTGTATTCGATGCCGTTTTGGGATGAAGTGTTTAAAGATGTTGCAGAATCATATCCTAATGTTAAAACAGATCAGCAGCATATTGATGCGTTAGCTGCCTTTTTTGTAACCAACCCGAGCCGATTTGATGTTGTCGTCGCAAGTAATTTATTTGGGGATATTCTGTCAGATATAGGAGCTGGAATCATGGGCAGTATTGGGGTAGCTCCCGCGGGGAATATTAATGTAAACGGTAAGTATCCTTCTATGTTTGAGCCGGTTCATGGGTCTGCCCCTGACATTATTGGTAAAGGAATCGCGAATCCAGTAGGTCAAATTTGGACAGCGAAAATGTTACTAGACCATCACGGGGAAGAGGAAATGGGGCAAGTACTGTTAGACGTCATTGAAGAAACAACGAAAAATAGAATCATTACCTCGGATTTAGGAGGAAGCCACTCAACTCAGGACGTGACAAATGAGATCATAAATCGATTAAAAGCTAAGGCTTAAGAGGTGTTAAGATGAACATCGTTATTGCTATGGATTCATTTAAAGGTAGCATATCCTCCATTGAAGGGAGCCAGGCAATCCTGGAAGGAATTCACGACGTAAATCCAGATGCTCAAGTGACGTCTCTTCCATTAGCTGATGGCGGGGAAGGGACAGTTGATGCCGTTGTTCATGCAACTTCAGGTGAGTATGTTAAAACCAAAGTCACGGGTCCGCTTCACAATAAAGTTAATGCTAAATATGGAATAACTGGTGACGGAAAGACAGCTGTCATAGAAGTGGCTGAAGCATGCGGATTGCCACTGGTTCAAGAGGAGCAAAGAAATCCCCTTTTGACGACGACGTATGGAGTGGGTGAATTAATAAGACATGCGATGGACAACGGCTGCCGTCATTTTGTCATTGGCCTTGGTGGAAGTGCTACGAACGACGCTGGAGTTGGTATGCTACAAGCACTAGGAGCTAAGTTTTATAATGACAACGGAAATGAAGCCAGCTTAGGTGGTCGGGTTTTAGAAGAAATTAATCGTATAGATCTTCTAAAGGTCGATTCGTTAATTAAAGAGTGCACATTTAAGGTTGCATGTGATGTCAATAATCCATTGTACGGAGAAAATGGTGCGGCAAATATCTTTGGACCACAAAAAGGCGCAACAGAAGAAATAGTGAAAGAACTTGACCGAGGGCTCCGGCATTTTGCAGAAGTGGTTGAAAAGGAATTGAACCTTGATATTCATTCAGAACCAGGGTCCGGAGCAGCTGGTGGATTAGGTGCTGCCTTCTCTGGTTTTTTAAAAGGAACATTAGAATCGGGGGTTGAACTTATTTTAGACTTGATTAATATTGAGCAATACTTCGATGATTGTGACCTCGTTATAACAGGTGAAGGTAAGTTAGATCGTCAAACGAGCATGGGAAAAGTTCCTGTGGGGGTTGCAAAAAGAGCTAAAGCTTATAATATCCCGGTCATCGCTCTAGCAGGCGCAGTTAATCAGGATGAACTTCAACTGAATGATGCAGGAATTGCTGGATGTTTCTCCATTATTCAATCACCGATCACTATAAGAGAAGCGATGGACAGGGAGGTAACTTATCAGAATTTGAAGTTTACAACCTCACAAATTATCAATTTGTTTAAGGCAATGAAAAAGTAAAGCCGCCCCCTAGTAGAGGGAGCGGCTAATTCTAATCAATTTACTTCTTATTATTTTTCATTAAAACTTTCAACCCTTGGCCCATGTCAGAAGCAAGAATGTAATTTTGTCGACAAACACACCCCAAACAAAGGACTGATCAGGCGTATATTGCCCAATCTGAACTGGTGCACTAGGGTCTGCTATATCAACAGCATAAACTCCTCCTGCATAGTGAGATAAGTAAAGTGTATTTCCGCGAACTTTAGGGTCGTGTACGGTATTAGCAAACGTTACACCATCTTCCACATTGTCTACTAAATCCGTTTTAAATTCACTTAACAGTTCTGGATTTGATTTGTCACTAATATCAAATATTCTAGTATAGCCATAGGATTGTTCGTATCCTGGACGAACTGGTACGTAAACTTCACGTGTTTCGATTAACACGTTTCCACCCTTTGCTAAAGTAGCGGAGTGAGCAGAGCCTTGCTGATCGGAAGCGAAATATGTACGGCCCAGGTATTCAGGGTTTTCTGGGTCGCTAATATCAAATAAATGGTACCCAAATCCCACATAGAAACATATGCGTATTTTCCTGTTTGATCTGCCATTACGCTGTGGGCGAATACTGGACGTGTTTTACCATCTGGTGCATTCCAGTGATAACCGTTAAATTCCTCAGATACTTCTGGTAAACTACGAGGATCAAACTGCCACAGTGTTTCTGGGTTTGTAGGATCAGATACATCTACGATTTGAAAATCATGCTCTTCACCATGGCTATAATAATCAGCATAAGGATTAGCTGTTAAGACTACAGCCTTATTACCTTGCTGTGTTAAATACAATTCATGAGTTCCATTTGTTTGTCCATAACTTCCCAATAACCTAATTTTTGAGGATTATAAGGGTCTGTCACATCGTAGAGAAGGAATCCGCCTGTCGTATCTGCATTTCGGTCAAGTTGCTGTACACTTACTACAGCTAAATCACCGTTAAAGTGAGGGGTGTTAATAGATTTAACAATTACTTTTTCGTGCCAAGTACCTGGTACATCATCGTGCGCAAACGCTGCTACTTCAACTGGATTTTCAGGGTCCTTAAGATCAAACACACGCACACCACCATTACCACCGTTGGCTGTATGTGTTCCTACATAAGCAAAACCTTTATGGGCATATACATCTGCGGTGTTGTTTTGGACTCCTTCGTAAATCTCTTCAGTCTGAACGGCTGCAACTTCTGTTAAAAAGTTAAGGTTCTTTGATCCATCTAATAATGGTTCTCCTAATTGCTCAAGTTGTTCTGGTGTGAAGACAGTGCGTTCGCTTTTCTCAGCACCACTATTGTCGAGATCATCGTGGGCAAAGGTCGTCGGTGCGAACGATGAAAAGGCTAAAACACTTGATAACGTCGTTGCTAGAATAAGTTTTTTCTTCTTCATTAACTTTCCTCCCTTTGAAAATTTTGAAAATTCTTGTAACAAAGTATAATGGAGGAGGTAAGGCTTGTTAATAGGGCATGACACCTATTGTTTCGACAATCTAACTAAAATAGTCTAATCATCCTAGTGTGCTGGATTTGTCAGTAATCAACCTCTATCGTTATAAGGTAGGTAAATAGATTTAGATTCTAACACTAATACATCATTACTATAATAAGGTGAAGTTTTAAAGGGGAGGGCTCATGAGTTTTGTTTTGAATGATGTTAAGGTAAAATTAATCTGAAGTATAAACATAAAGGGAATGATCAACCATGAAACAAATACATAGTGATATTTTTCAATTTAGAGGCTCACATTATGACTTTGGTTTGAAAGTTGGTAAGACATTAAAAGACTCATTAATCGTTAAGAATCGCCAAAAGGGTGGAAGTTAAAGCGCCCACGTTTTGATATAGATGTTGTAGAAGCGAAACAACAATTCAAGCGCTTTGCTCCCGCTATTTGGGATGAGATGGAAGGACTTCGTGATGGTCTAGGACTACCTATGAAGGAAGTTCTGCGTGATTTTGGTGGCTACCGGGTTGAACCCGATAAAAGTGGCTGTTCGATTTTTACAACGGATGAGTTTATGGTTCGTAATTATGACTTTCATCCGTTTACGTATGATGGAATGTTCTGTTTGTATGAACCTACAGATGAAGGCTATGCTGTTATTGGTCCTACTTCTAGAATTACAGGACGAATGGACGGGATGAACGAAAAGGGGCTTGTAATGGGATATAATTTTACTCATCGTAAGAAAACAGCTGATGGGTTTGTATGTTATATGGTCGGGCGTATGATTCTAGAGACGTGTGCTACAGTAGGTGAAGCAATCGATTTAGTCAAATCTGTTCCACATAGAGGGGCGTTTAGTTACAACGTTCTTGACCGCAGTGGAACAACATACGTTATTGAAGCGGGTCCACGAGGAGTAGAGGTAAGAGAAGCAAATGTTTGCACGAATCATTTTGAAATTTTAACGGAAGAGAACAGGCGCTATTTGAATGATTCCATGGAACGTAAAGATATAATTTTAAAAAATGAATCTGAAATGATGAAGCCAGATGATGCATTTAACTTTTTCAATGATTCTGAAGCTGGAGTTTTTGCGGATAATTATAAAAGCTGGGCAGGAACGATTCATACGTCATTATATTTGCCGCATAATATGAAGGTGTGGTTTACACTTGGAGCTGATCAGGAGCCAGTTATATTTGACTTTAACCAATGGTTGTCCGGAAAAGAAATAAGTATTGAACGTATGTATGGTCATGTCGATACAGAACTAGGATTTGCGAATATGGATGCAAAATTACGCATCTAAGGTATATTTTTCTCAAATAAGCATATAATATGATGACTATGAGTGTTCGGTCACTCTTTTGTCATCAGCGAATAAGCCCTTTAATAAAGGGGGGCAACTCGCTTCTAAGTCAAGTAACCACCTAAAAGAGAAATAGGTGGTTACTTTTTTATTTATTATATGGAAATACTTTGGTGACTTTGTTCGTCTTCTGACATCCGTTTAACTTTATAATTATAGAATAAAATGCTTATCAAAGTTAACAGTCCTACGATCATTGCTGATGAAATTGACCAAAGAGGAAATTTAACAAAATTAAATAGAACAACTAATACTGACAGAGTGGGGGCTAAAAATAGTAAGCCTTTGCATCGTAGAACCACCCATAAGGATATAAGTGAGCTGCTGTAATTACCGCAAAACCATAATCATTATGCTAGGTTCATTAGCAAATGCCCAAAATACTAAAGGGAAATATGAGAACTGTGCTATGTTCATAATTAGCCCTAAATTAGCAAGTGGATTGTTTTCGATTTTCCAATCTGCGTTTATTAATTTTGAAAATAATAACGCAAGAGGAAACATAATCCCGGTAGCAAAGAATAAGTAAATGTTTTGAGTATTAATGTTTAAGTCTAATAGAAAAATGACAGTAATAATGGACCAAATGACTGATGCAGACATCAAGAATCCTATTCCATTCTTCCCTCTAATGGATAAATCCTTTCGCAAATCATCAACTGACACCGTTCATCCCCCTTTTAAATTAAATTCTCTTTCTTAAAACGTTTAAATGATTCATCTGTTAAATGTTCTAGTTCAGCAAAAAGTTCCTCATCAAATTTAATGAAATTGAAACATGATTTGCCTTGCATTCTAGCTTTTAGATTTGGTGTAATGGTATCTAAGAGGTCTGGAAACATATAGACGGGCATGAGATAGTAGCTAACATAGTTTTTCTTAATCGAGACTGAGCCGAAGAAGTAAGGTTTGTTGTTTCTGGGGAAGACTTTCTCTGAATCTAAATAATAGGACGTATCATAGTTATGGACAACAACTAATTCGTCTTCGTATTTTTGAAGGTATGTCTTTAGTTCATTAAAAATGTCTGTGAAATTAGATTCACTCATTCGTTAACCTCCTTTTTAAAAAGTATACCTAAAATAAAGGAAATGGACAGGCATTGTTGAAACAGTTAATAAGAAAGGAGTGTTAAAACTGAAGACAAATATCAATCCGATTCTAATAGATGTTCATAGTGTTATTGAAACTGAAAGATTATTTTGCGAGCACCAAAACCAGGTGATGGACCTGAGGTCAATTCCGCCATCCGTTATTCACTTCCTGAACTTAAAGAATGGTTAGACTTTGCACAAACCGTTCCTGAAGTTGAGGATACCGAAGTGAATTTAAGAGAGGCAATTGCTAAGTTCTTCAAAAAGGAAAGCTTCGCTATATCATTTTGAAAAGAAACTGAAGTACTAGTTGGAGTAGTTAGTTTTGATAATGTGGTATGGGATATTCCTAAAACACAAATAGGTTTCTGGATTAATTCTCGTTATTCCGGGAAAGGGTATATGACTGAAGCAGTTGAGGGTCTGACGAATTACGGTTTAGAAGAGTTGGGATTTCAAAGAATTGAAATTTTATGTGACTCTAAAAACACTAAATCACGCCAAGTTCCTGAACGATTAGGGTATGAATTAGAAGGTATTTTAAAGAACGAGGACCGATCACCTGATGGGACTGAGTTAAGAGACACATGTGTGTATGCTAAGTGTGCTGAAAGTAGCGAATAACTCTCATATAAAAAGCCGAGGCTTGTAAGTCTCGGCTTTTCTACATGATGACATTATCTATAAAAATATGAATGATTAAGGCGGCAGTTACGATTCTTAATAGCGGCTTAACTTGATGAGGTTTGAGTTTACCTGCGATTCGAATGCCTAATTGTGAGCCTGTTAAAGAACCCAGAAGTAGAGCGATTGTCAGTGGCCAAATAATCTGACCTGTCGAGATGTAACTAATCGCTGCCCCAAAACAACTCGCAAATGTCGCGACACGCATTAATCCGACAGCTCGGTAGTAAGCGATATTCAAGTATGAAAACAAATAAAGCATAAGCGTGCCTTGGCCTGGACCAAACATTCCGTCGTAAATTCCAATTCCGTATAGTAACGGGGTACTTTCCTTTGTTACATAAAATGACGCTTGGCCCGTAAAGTCTGACTTTCCAATAAACGAAAAATAAAAGCAACGACAAGTAGTATTAAGGCCACTTGATACATCATGTCTGGGGTGAGGGAGGCAGCAATGAGTCCGCCTGTCACACCACCAGCTAGACTTATAGGAATGATCTTGAGCCCTTCTTTTATGGTGACTCCTTTTTGCCTATAAACGAGCAGAAACCCTTGTAATGAGCTGATGGTATTTGAGACTTTATTTGCTCCAATTGCGGAATGTACGGGAACTCCTAACGCGAGCATAGAAGGTAAGCTAATTAAACCACCCCCACCAGCTAATGTACCTAGAGTTGTCGCCAGAACTCCTATAAAATAAATTAGGATAAACTCCATGATGCCATCCCCTAACATGATAAAAATCCGCTCCGTGGCGGATTTTTACTTCTGATCATACTGTCTTAAATCTTCTTCCATTAATAATATAATGCGTTTTTCGTATTCTTCCAATGACTCATCTTCTAGTGGTTGATGATTCTCCTTATAATAGTTAAAGAGTTTATCCTGTACTAGATTTTGAGTAAATCGGTCATACTCCCATTCATATAAATACTCTTTTTGGGTTAAGTCCAATGCTTCACTTATTTTTGTGAAGAACGGATGAGCTTGTTTCCCGTTTTCAATATATTTTATCTGAGTATCAATATACCCTTCAATTTCACTTTGTTTAACTTCAATTCCATGCTCATTTTTAGCCCATTCAATAATGGCTTCATTATTATGTTTGTAATCCATAGCTCGGTTCACTAGTTCAACGC
The DNA here is from genome assembly GCF_001311865.1 of Piscibacillus salipiscarius JCM 13188. Lineage (GTDB taxonomy): Bacteria > Bacillota > Bacilli > Bacillales > Alkalibacillaceae > Piscibacillus > Piscibacillus salipiscarius. The sequence continues at coordinate 99,936 of NZ_BBCD01000003.1, read as the reverse complement.
CTTTTAAGTCTTCGTTCTTAATAACGGCAGACTGAATGTGTGTATGAATAATCCAATTTTTAACTTCAGCGTCTTCAACATCTACAAGATCATGGTCAGTACGAATGGTATCATGATTAGACTTGATTTTCTCGTAATTTAAAATAGCTTGCTGGATTAACGTATCGATGTCTTGTGTAACACGGGGAACTTGTGGTTCTTCTTGTAGAGCTGTGACGTCATCATCTGGTGCGAAAAAGATTTGATAAGAACCCCAAATGATAATACTCCCAATGAGACCAATAATGAACCACTTTTTCATAATATTCGCCACCTAAAGTTTAATCAACTTTAAGGTAACACATTTTGGAAAAAGAATCGAGCTATATTAAATAGGCTTTAGTCTCATTTTGCCTTAGAAGATTCAATCAAACGTTTGATTGAATCGGTGTCATTATCTTGTAAAAGCTCGATGATTTTACTACCAACGATGACGCCGTCTGCCATATTGCCCATTTGTTCAACATGTTCGGGTGAAGAGATACCAAACCCAGCTAAAACAGGGGCTGAACTAAATTCCTGAAGCTGGCTCAGGTGTGCCTCTAAGTCTTTTGCAAAGTTTGATCTCGCCCCTGTGATGCCATTGACAGTAATCGCATACGTAAAGCCTTGTGACGCTTCTGCTAATTGTTTAATGCGCTTCTTAGAACTTGTTAGTGATACAAGTTGGATCAGAGCTATCCCTGCTTCATTTAAATGGTTAGAGATTAATACTTGTTGCTCAAATGGTAAATCTGGAATGATCAATCCGTCTACACCTGCTTCTTGGGCGTCTTTTATAAAGTTCTCAATTCCGTATTTAAATATTGGATTGATATACGTCATGAAAATAATCGGGGCATCGATTTGGTAACGTTCTTGTTTTAACAATTCAATCACTGACTTTAACGTGACGTTTTGTTCGAGTGCTCGCTTTCCGGCCTCTTGGATGGTTGGGCCGTCAGCTACTGGGTCAGAAAATGGGATGCCTAGTTCAATTGCAGTAGCGCCTTCTTCACTAAGGAATTTTAAATTTGGTATAAGCTGGTCTAGCCCTCCGTCTCCTGCCATGACGTATGGAACAAATATTTTATTTCCTTGAGATAATGTTTGATTTAATGTCGTTTCAAGGTACTCACGACCGTGAGTGATCGTATTACGCATTTGTACAACCTCCTGTTTATTGATTTAACGCATCTTTGACAGATTCAACATCTTTATCGCCACGTCCTGACAAGCAAATGACAAGTGATTCTTCCTTGGACATGGTTTGTGCGATTTTTACAGCTTCAGCTACAGCGTGTGAACTTTCTAAAGCTGGGATGATCCCTTCAGTTTTGGACAAAAGCTGAAATGCCTCTAATGCTTCTTCATCGGTTACCGAAGAGTACTGGACGCGTTCAATATCTTTAAGATGGCTGTGTTCAGGACCGACTCCAGGATAATCCAATCCTGCCGAAATTGAGTGTGCTTCTTGTATTTGCCCGGCTTCACTTTGAAGTAGATACATCATCGAACCATGCAATATCCCAACTGAACCTTTCGTAAGCGTTGCAGCGTGTCGTTCAGTATTTACACCACTTCCAGCAGCTTCAACTCCATATAATTTAACGTCATGGTCTTCAATAAAAGGATAAAACATTCCCATGGCATTACTACCTCCGCCAACACAAGCAACCACTGCATCAGGCAGCTTATGTTCCTTTTCTAATAGTTGTGTTTTCGTTTCTTTGCCAATGATACTCTGGAAATCACGGACCATTTTAGGGAATGGATGAGGGCCCAGAACGGATCCCATAATGTAGTGCGTATCCTCAACGTTTGTGACCCAGTACCTTAATGCTTCATTCACCGCATCTTTAAGCGTTGCGCTGCCTTGATCCACGCTTTCAACACGGGCACCAAGAAGTTCCATTCTAAATACATTTAACTTCTGGCGGCGAATGTCTTCTGCACCCATGAAGATTATGCATTCTAAGTTAAGTAGAGCGCACACGGTTGCAGTGGCAACTCCGTGCTGGCCGGCACCTGTTTCAGCAACGACTTTTTTCTTGCCCATTCGTTCAGCTAAAAGGGCCTGCCCAATGGTATTATTGATTTTGTGAGCTCCAGTATGATTTAAGTCTTCACGTTTAAAATAAATTTTTGGCCCCGCCAAGCTTTTTAGTTAAGTTTCTCGCAAAATAAAGTGGATTTTCACGTCCAACGTAGTCTTTCAGTAAGTCATTTAAACGCTCATTAAAGGCAGGGTCTTGAATCGCCTCATCATAAGCCTCCTCAAGTTCTGTCACTGCTCCCATTAATGTTTCAGGGATATATTTACCACCATAAGGACCGTAATGTCCGTTTACAGGTTGTGCGTATGGCATGTTGATCGCTCCTTTACGTTTTGAATAAATTGTTTAATTTTTATAGGATCCTTTTGACCGTTCGTTTCTACACCGCTAGAAACGTCGACCATAACAGGAGTGGATTGATTAATGGCTGTTTTTACATTATCTTCGTTTAAACCACCAGCTAAGATTAATTTACTTCGGTTAATCTTTTGATCTTTTAATAGTTCCCAGCCAAACGTCGTTCCGTTACCACCTTGATAGGGGCCAGTTGCACTGTCTAGTAAAAAGTAACTCGCTTTCTCGTACGTTTTTAAGGCACGTAAATCTTTATCTGAACTCACTCGTAGAGCTTTAATAAAAGGGAGGGAAAGAGACTCACAGAATTCAGGCGATTCATTCCCGTGCAGCTGTACATAGTCAAGCCCTACTTGTTGATACGTTTCTTCAAGTTCTATTCGACTCGGATTAACGAAAACGCCGATTTTCTTAACATGATCTGGTATGTTCATAGCAATGTTTGCCGCTTGTTCAATGGACATCCGTCGTTTACTTTCCGCAAAAACAAATCCTATCGCGTCTGCTCCAGCATTTGCTGCGAACATTGCGTCATTTAGCTTTTTAATACCGCAAATTTTAACCTGAGTCATGCGAAGCCTCCTTTGTCTAGTAAATCGGAAAATCTTCTAGTAAAAGTTCAATTTTGTCTAGTAAAATCCTGAAATTGTCTAGTAAAAATTCGATTTTGTCTAGTAAAAGTCTAATATTGTCTAGTAAATTCATAAAAGTGTCTAGTAAATCATTGGTTACGAAACATGAACCCGTTCTACCCGAAGTTCATTTAATGAATCGACTACATGATCGCTCATCATAAGTGATTCACCAACGAGGATGCCGTGCGCTCCAGCTTGCGCGACCCTTTCGGCATCTTGACGCCCTTTAATTCCACTTTCACTAATGATGACGATATTTGGATCCTTAATTTTGCGAGCTAGTTTTTCGGTGACCCCTAAGTTAACTTGGAATGTTTTTAGGTCGCGGTTATTAATTCCGATAATTGTAGCTCCGACCTCAAGTGCCATTTCAAGCTCTTTTTCATTATGAACCTCTAGTAATACTTCCAGTCCAGCTTGTATAGCGTAATGGTGAAGGTCTTTAAGTCTAGTTAAATCTAAAGCCGCTGCAATTAGTAAAATCACATTAGCCCCGGTAAGCTTAGCTCGGTCGATTTGAATTTCTTCAATAATAAAATCCTTATTTAAAATAGGAAGCTCAATAGATGCTCTAACATTTGCTAAATCATCCATTGATCCTTTAAAAAAAGGCTGATCTGTTAGAACCGAGATTGCCGACGCTCCGCCAAGCTCGTAAAGTTTAGCCTGTTCACTTGGTGTCATGCCTACATTGATATTACCTTTGGATGGAGAAGCCCGTTTGATTTCGGCAATAACAGATAGATGGTTACTATTTAGGAAATGTTTGGATAATGAAGCATGATGAACAGAAGTTGCCTCTGCATAATTGAGACCAATTTGTTTTAAAATCCGAACTTCTTCTTGTTTCTTTTCTAATATCTGATCCAAAATGGTCATGATGACATGGCCTCCTTTCTTAACTTGCTGTACTCTTTTAGGTAATTCAATTTTTCTAAAGCACGCCCTGATGCTATGCTTTCTCTAGCACGTTCAACACCATCCTTGATGTTAGAAGCAATGCCGCATGAATATAAACCAAGCCCTGCATTCAGTAAAACTGTATCTAAATATGCCCCAGGTTCACCGTTTAGTACTTTTAACAAAATATCTGCATTTTCCTTAGCGTCACCACCACGAATGGCTTCATTAGGGTACGTGCTAAGCCCGACTTCCTCAGGTTTTAGAGTGAACGGAATAAGTTCACCTTGATCGAGTAAAACTAAATGATTTTCGCCAGCAAGCGAGGCTTCATCCATATGTCCTGCACCATTCACAACAATGCTTCTGGAACGTCCTAATTGATTTAATACAGCTGCCATTTTCATTAACATGTCTCGGCGATACACACCGAGAAACTGTGTCTGAAGTTCAACAGGATTAGTCAGTGGCCCAATAAAATTGAAAATAGTCGGAACACCAAGGTCTGTTCTTACTTTCATAATCCGTTTCAAACGAGGGTGTACGTATGGTGCGAATAAAAACGCGATTCCATTTGTTTCAAGTAATTCCTCAACTTCATCACCAGTAAAATCAAGTGCAATACCTAATTCTTCTAATACATCGGCACTCCCTGTTTTACTGGAGACACTGCGATTACCATGTTTAGCAATTTTCGCACCAGCACCAGCTAATACAAAAGCTGATGTCGTGCTGATATTAAAACTGCTTGAACCATCCCCGCCTGTTCCGCAGTTATCCATGACGTTAAACGCTTGAGGATGTACCGTCATCGCATTCTCTCTTAATACTTCGACAATAGCCGCAATCTCTTCTGCGGATTCTCCTCTAACTCTTAAAGCTGTTAAAACAGAGGCAATTTCACTATCTGAAGTGCGTTCTTCAAACAAAGATTGCGCAACGAGACTCATTTCACCTTTGGTTAGTTTTTGACCATTAGTTAGCTTGAGTAATAATTCTTTCATGGTCATGCTCCTTTCGAATTGAATTAATAAATTGATGAATCATTCGTTTTCCTTCTAATGTGCCAATGGATTCAGGATGAAATTGCAAGCCGTAAACGGGATAGTCTTTATGTTTGATAGCCATTAATTCACCGTCATCCATGGCCACTGCTAGTTTATTGATGTTTGGTGGTAATGAAGCAGGATCAATGACTAATGAGTGATATCTCATGACGTCAACAGGCTGTGGTAAATATTGAAATGGCCCAGTGCCGTTATGCCTAATTAATGATGTTTTACCATGTTTGACGTCTTTAGCACGTTTAATATGAGCACCAAAAGCAGCTCCGATCACTTGATGTCCTAAACAAATACCCAAATTGGTATAGTTTGATAATAAGTCTTTACAACTTCGACGCTAATGCCTGCTTGGTTCGGTTTCCCTGGCCCAGGAGAAATGATTATGGCGTTAGGTGACAAGTTTTGAATCTCTTCAACTGTAATTGCATCATTTCGTTTTACAATGACCTCCTCATTAAGCTCTCGGATGTACTGAAACAGGTTATAGGTAAACGAATCATAGTTATCAATTAGTAAGATCATGTATTCACCTCCATTAAAGCGCGTGCTTTATTAAGTGTTTCATCGAACTCTTTAGAAGGAATGGAATCGTGGACGACACCTGCACCTGCTTGAACATGTGCCTTACCATCTTTTAACACCATCGTGCGAATCGCTAATGCGAAATCTATGTTCCCGTCTATACTGATGTAACCAACAGCGCCTGAGTACACGCCACGTTTGATGGTCTCTAAATGATTTAAAATTTGCATTGCTTTAATCTTTGGTGCACCGCTCACAGTACCTGCCGGAAGACAAGCTTTTAATGCTTGAAGCGGTGTATAATTTGGGTCAAGCTTCCCTGAAACTTCTGAGACGATGTGCATAACGTAGCGATAACGTTCGATGACCATGTATTTCGTTAGTTCAATCGTTCCAGGAAGACAAATTCTGCCCAAATCGTTTCTTCCTAAATCAACGAGCATCCGGTGTTCAGCAATTTCTTTTTCATCACTTAACAACTCCTTCTCAAAATCAAGGTCCTCTATTAAAGTCTGACCACGTTTACGAGTACCTGCGATCGGGTTTGTCTTAACGACCTCATCTTGAACCTTGATTAAGCTTTCCGGTGAAGCTCCGAGGACAATGTAATCTTGAAAATCTACGTAAAACATATAAGGTGATGGATTTGTTTTTCTAAGCTGCCGGTAAAAAGTGAAGGGATCTCCTTTATAGTCAGCAGATAATCGCTGAGACAAGACGGCTTGAAAAAGGTCGCCATCTAATATATGCTCCTTTATTTTTCTAACAGTTTCTTCATAATTTGTTTGTTCGATATTCGATCGAAAAGGGGAGAGGTGGAAGTCACTTAATTCTTCCTTCCCTTGAGTTATTGGTGCTCCATCTCATCTAAAGATGTAGTTAAATCTATTTGTTCATTTGTAATCCAGCGGTCCATGGCAACCAAGTAGATCTTTTGAAATAAGTGATCATACACAATGACTTTTTCGTAAAACATCAAGTGAATGTCTGGCATATCTAATGGGTCAGGAAGCGTATGCCCGATTGATTCAAATTGCCTGACTGCATCATATGCCACATAACCGACCCCTCCAGCTGGAAATGGGATATCAAGAGAGACCTCTAAATTAGGTAGTAATAATTGTTCGAGATGATCAAATGATTCTGTTTTCATTTCGTAAAAAGGTTCAGCCCCAATAATGGAATAACGTCCTGAATCTTCATGCTTTAATGAGCTTTCAAGTAAAAACTTCTTTTTCCCTTTTAGCTTTAAAAATATTGAGATAGGTGTTAGCGTGTCGCCTTCAATAACTCTGTAATTCATTCGAACCATTTTCTTTCCTCCTCATAAAAAGTCCCCTGCAAACACAGTTAAATGTGTCTACAGAGGACGATTCACTCGCGGTGCCACCTCAGTTGAAAAGGATAAACTTTTCCACTCAATTCAGGTACGGGAAATCTTACTTCCGATACCCTATCCTGTTAACGGAGGAATGCCGGGTTTCCATACTTGTCATACGTTCAGGTCACCTCTCGTAAGTCCATTCAGGAACACGTATCGTGCTAGCTCTCACCAAATGCTAACTCTCTGTAACGAATCCGTGAGCCTTACTCCTCTTACTCGTTGATTTAAGTTATATAGTTGTGGTTCGACTTTTAACCAATAAAAAGGGTTTCCCATCCTATGAATAAGGACGGGAACGTGGTGCCACCTTTGTTGACTGCTATTGCAGTCCACTTTAGCCGTATCGAAGCGAGTTGCTTGAATACGTGTCTCTTGTAACGATGAGACATTCGCTAGCCATACTAATAACAAATCGTTACGTTGGGCTAGAGGCTCAGAAGTCCATTCCTTTTACGTCATACGCTAGTTCACACCAACCACTAGCTCTCTGAAGTAATTCGTAAAAGTACTCCTCTTCATCAACGCCGAACCGTTTCTAAATTGTTATTGAATATCATATGATGGATTAGATAAAATGTCAATGATTAATCGTTATAAAATTTCACAATTAGTTAAAAAGCAATAAGACAAGTTTCATATAAGTGTTGATAGTGGTAGGTTAAAAACATGGCACTAACAAAATGTCTTTTTGTGTCAAAAAATGTGGAAGCTTTGTTACAATAATAGTAACAACACGTGACGGAGGTGACCTGATATGGGAATCGCATTAATGTTTATGATCTTAGCAAGCGTTGCGCCATACTTGTTCTACCTATTAAATAAAAATGGCTCGCAGGTGTGCAAACCGTATTAGTCCTTGGTATGTGGGTATATGCGATTAACACTCACTTGATCGGGATAGACCCTGGCATGCTCTCGCTAACTTGGATGTCATTTTATTTAAGTTTTATTCTAGCTGAAGTAGCATGGGTCATGTTTATTATTCGCGAAGTTAAATCGTCTGAAAAAAACTTCTTTAAGTTATTAAAAGGTGAATACAGAATAAAAAAATCCTCATCTCAAATTTATTGAGATGAGGATTTTCTTAATTTAATTAGAAACCATAAACCATAACAAAGAGTGATCCTGCTACGACAATGGCAGCTGCGACAAATCCATGGAACATCATATTCCAAGGGATGTGACCGTTTTGGCTTTCAGGTTCAACGATATGCATAACATGACGAGCTGAATCCCTGCTTGGATAATGGCAAGTGCCATAATGATGGTAATGATCCAGTTCGTAGATAAATCTGAACCTACAGCCGTCCATGCAGCAATAATCGTTAAAACGAGTGATAAAACAAAGCCAATGATATGCTGTGTTGGAATTCTTTTGTTTGGTTTGACATTTAAACCACCATCCCAATCAAGTAGACACTTGTAAAGATAAAAATCCAAATGACGTCAAGAAAGTGCCAGTACAAGCTAATGATAAACACTTTTCGACTCGTGACGTTCGTTATGCCTTTTTTAACTAGTTGAATCAAGAGCAAGATTGCCCAGCCAATACCTAACGTTACGTGCAAGCCATGTGTACCGGCTAGCACATAAAAGCTAGACCAATAGGCACTCGATGGTAGAGTTGCTCCTTCGTGAGTGTAATGAACAAACTCGTAAATTTCAAAACCTAGAAACCCTAACCCTAATACAAGGGTAATGATTAACCAAGTTATTAATCCTTTCTTTGATCCATGACGCATTTGATGGATCGCAATCCCGCACGTGAAACTACTTGTCAGTAGCAGGAATGTCATAATTAATACGATATCTATTTCAAACAGCTCACTTGGTAGCGGTGCATCAGCAGTTCGGCCGAATAACACAGCATAGGTGGCGAATAAGGTCGAGAACAGTACAACCTCAGCCGCCAAGAAAATCCAGAAACCTAAAATACTCATCTGACTATGCTCTGTTTGATATTCTAATGGGGCATTCTTTACATTAGATTCCATGTTATAACCCCCTCAATTGACGTTCAGTTTCTTTGATTTCGTCGACTTCAACGTGATGACCGTCATCGTCATCAAAGGATCTTACTACCATCATGACAAGTACGCCCACTAAGAAAATAATAGCTAGCGTAATCCATTCAAAAACTAATGCAAAGCTGGACATAAATAGTAGAGCCATCATAATAATTGGCTGACCAGTGTTATTCGGCATGTGAATCGGCTCAAGTTTCGATTCATCATAGGTTGATTCATTTCGTTTCTTCATTTCTGTAAATGCATCTAGACTGCTTATCGTTGGCACCGTGGCAAAGTTGTAATGTGGAACAGGCGTTGGTGTAGCCCATTCGAGTGTACGACCATCCCAAGAATCACCAGTCGTTTCACGTTTACTATTTCGATAACTGTAGTAAATGTTAAAGACAAAAATGGCAAATCCTAATCCCATTCCAAATGCACCAATGGTCGAAATAAAGTTTAACGTGAACCATTCAGGCCCCGTGTCAAAGATCCGGCGCGGCATACCATCTAGCCCTAAGAAATACTGAGGGAAGAAGGTAACGTGGAAGCCGATAACAAACAACCAGAAACTTAGCTTACCAAATTTCTCATTCAGTTTATGATTAAACATTTTTGGATACCAGTATTCAAGTCCAGCAAAACAAGCAAACACGGTTCCGGCAATTAAAACATAGTGGAAGTGTGCTATTAAGAAATAAGAATTATGAAACTGGTAGTCAGCAGCTGCCATACCGAGCATGACGCCGGTGACACCCCCAATGACGAAGCTTGGTATAAAGGCTAATGCCCAAAGCATTGGCGTTGTAAACTGAATCTTAGATTTATAGAGTGTCCCAAGCCAGTTAAAGATCTTAACCCCAGTTGGCACAGCAATCAGCATTGTTGAAACTGAGAACACGGAGTTGACAAAGGCTCCAGCCCCCCATCGTAAAGAAGTGGTGAACCCATACTAAGAAACTAAGTCCAGCAATTAAAATCATGGACCAGACCATTGCTTTATAACCAAATAACTGCTTCTTCGCAAATGTCGCAATAACTTCAGAGAAAATTCCGAACGCTGGTAAAATAACGATATAGACCTCAGGGTGCCCCCACATCCAGAAGAGGTTTGCCCACATCATTGGCAGTCCTTCACCTGATAATGTAAAGAACTGTGAACCAAAGATTCGGTCAATCGTCATTAGAGCTAAAGCGACCGTCAAAATCGGAAATGCAAATATGATAATAAATGTTGTGACTAATGTCGACCAAGTAAAGATCGGCATTTGGAATAACTTCATTCCAGGTGCTCGCATTTTTAGAATCGTAACCATTAAGTTGATTCCGGTAGCAAGAGTACCAATCCCAGATAGTTGTAAACCTAGTAAATAGAAGTTTTGCCCTGGACCAGGACTCATGGCTGCTCCAGCTAGTGGTGTATAACTGGTCCAACCTGCATCAGGTGACCCGCCAATGACGAACGAAATATTAAAGAGTAACGCCCCGAAAAAGAACGACCAAAAACTAAGTGCGTTCACATAAGGAAAGGCGAAGTCTCGCGCACCGATTTGTAGTGGGACAATAATATTCATTAAGCCAATTAAAAACGGCATAGCATGAATATAATCATAACCGTTCCATGCGTAGTGAAAATCTCATTATAGTGCTGAGTGTTTAGAAAGTTTAAATCAGGAAAAGCCAGCTGTACGCGCATCATCAGGGCGTCAACACCACCGCGAAACAGCATGGCAAGTGCACTTAAGATATACATAATCCCAATTTTCTTATGATCAACCGTTGTGAGCCATTCTCTCCATAACCAGCCCCATCTTTTAAAATAGGTTAGTAGAAAGATAATGGCGCTAGTCACTAATACTATAGCGACCATGCCTGCATAGATTAATGGCTCACCTGTTACGAAAAATTCATCAAGACTCATCATCGTCACCTTCTTCCTCGTATTCAGTTAAACTTTTAATATGAAGGTGTTTGTCATAAGCACCTAAATGTCGATTGATTGAATAATCACTATTCATCATTGTGCTATGATCAACCCAATCTAGGTGGGTATTAGAAAAAGCCATTTCTCCAGTAATTCCCGGTTTTAATAGTTGATTATATTGCTCCTGTGTTAATTTAGGCTTTTCATTCTGTATCTGACTAACCCAATTGTTAAACTCTTCTTCAGGTTCAGCGTGTACTTTGAAGGTCTGAAGAGAGAAACCCTCACCATTAAAATTGGAGTTTCGCCCATCGTATACGCCTACTTCATCTGCTTGAAGGTATAGAACAGTCTGCATACCAGCCATATTATATTTTTGACCACCAAGGGCCGGGATCCATAAAGCAGCCATCGAATCCGCTGAAGTTAGTCGGAATTCGATTGCACGGTCAGTTGGTATGTGTAAATAATTGACTGTTTCGATATTTTGTTCCGGATAACTAAAGAACCATTTCCAATCTGCTGATGTCGCATGAATCACAAGCGGTTCTTGTTCACTTGATGACTTAGGTGGCTTTTCTAAATCAAATAATGTCTCAACAGTTGGTATGGACAGTAACGTCACAATAATTAACGGGATTGCTGTCCAAAGTATTTCAATTTTTAAATTCCCGTGAATTTCTGGATTATAATCTTTGTCGCCACGACCAGGTCGATCACGATATTTAATAACCATAAATCCAAATAAAACAAAGACCACTACGACAATTCCTAACATAAACCAAAGGGAATAAACGATAAGGTCTTTTTGGTTTTGACCAACTGGACCTTTAGGGTCTAATACTGTTAACTCGCTACAACCAGTCAGAAGAAGGAAAAATCCTCCAATCAATATTAAATACAATAATTTTTATATATCATGAGCAATCACTCCATACCTTCATGTTTAAGCTCCACTTTTATTGTATATAGACCATATACCACATTTGAACCGAGTTAACTCTTTTGTAAGACTTTCATCACAGATTTGTTGAAGTGTTGACATAATATGTTCAAAAAGGGAAACTATAAACTAACTCAAAAGTAGGGAGTGCTGTTGATGGTTCAATTAGAGGATGTTTTGAGAGCACGAGGTAGAATTGTAGATACAGTTAAAACAACCCCCATTTTAAAATCACGTCAGTTATCCGAAAAAGTTGGCGCACAAGTATTTATTAAGTCAGAGCATTTACAGACGACGGGTTCTTTTAAAATTCGAGGGGCAACGAATCGGGTTATTCAGGCAAAAGAAGAAGGTGCTAAGTTTGTGACAGCTGCTTCATCAGGCAATCATGGTCAGGCTGTTGCCTACATTGCTAATCAACTCGAAATTCCTGCAACTATCGTTGTACCGACAGATGCGAGCGAAAGTAAAGTCAGCGCGATTAAACAATATAATGGATCAATTGAATACTGCGGAACAACCTCGGCCGAGAGAATTCCTCGGGCTAAGGAACTTGCAACGGAGTTAGATGGAGTGTTTATACCACCCTATGATCACCCTGACATCATAGCAGGTCAAGGCACAGTTGGATTAGAAATTTTAGAACAAGTAGAAGAAGTTGATACGGTTATTGTTCCTGTTGGAGGAGGCGGATTAAGCTCAGGTGTCTTAACAGCTATAAAAGAGAAGAAACCTAGTGTTCGAGTGATCGGGGTTGAACCTGAACTTGGAAACGATACGCAAGTTTCTTTGGAAAAAGGCGTGGTCACACCTGCCGACGGAACAGATCAAACGATTGCGGACGGATTAAGAACAACTCAACCTGGTGACTTAACATTTCCCATTCTGCAAAAATACCTTGATGACCTTGTGTTGGTCAGTGAAGAAGAAATTCGTTATGCCATTCGCTTTGTCATGGAGCGGATTAAACAAATTATTGAACCATCAAGTGCAACGACCGTAGCGGTAGCGCTATATCGTGATTTAGGTTTGCAGAAGGATAAAGTAGTGTGTATTAGTTCAGGAGGTAACGTTGATTTAAATAAACTTAGTGATCTAATAAATGTAGTGGGGGAGTAGCTATGGAAAAATTGGAAAATCATCTGAAAGGGTTAGAAGAGCAGTTATTATTAAAACGAAAAGAAGACTTTGAAGACCTGTTGGCTGATGACTTTTTTGAATATGGGTCGTCAGGGAATACTTATAATAAAGAAGACCAATTAGCAGCATTTAAAGGAGAAAGTCACGAGAGAAATGTTGTCTATCAATTGTCTAACTTTGACATGACTCAACTGGCAGATGACGTTGCACATGTAACCTATAAAGTATTTAATGAACAGACGGAGCAGTACTCATTAAGAAGCTCAATTTGGCGACAATGCAACGGCAAGTGGCAGATGTTTTTTCATCAAGGGACGATGACAAATTAGTACTCAACAGAAGATTATCCAATAGTTGGTGAACTAGATTCTATGCTTAGGAACGTTAACTTTAAGAGCATTCGTTGGGTGCAGACGGGACCTTATCATTGGGCTGTCGTCGCACGCAAGTCGACTTTAGAAAGTGGCCGATAAATTTTAAAAACTGACTGATATTTTTAGAAAACCGACTGATAAAATCAAAAAAGTGACCGATATTTTTGAAGAACTGAACGATAAAATCCAAAAACCGACCGATATAAGTCAAAAACTGACCGATATCAAAAGGAAAAACGCGTCCGCGGACGCGTTTTTTTCATTTAAAAGGTTCTTCCAAATATATTTAGATAACCTAACGTGTAAGAAAGATAGAATGCTAGAGCTAGTGCACTGACCATGGATGCAAGGAACACCCAATCTCGTTTCTGAACTCTTATATCATGATAATGTGTTCGGTTTCGGCTGCCGGTAAAACCTTTTGATTCCATTGCATTGGCGACACGTTCCGATTTTCGAATGGCGTTAGCCAGTAGCGGGATCATATAGCGTTTAAGCCGCTGAACACGTCCTTTTACCCCTTTAGTACGACTGACACCTCTAACTTGATGTGCTTGACGTAACAGGTCTAGTTCATGTTTAAACAATGGTAAAAATCTGTATCCCGCCAATATCCCGTAAGTTAATTTGGGTGGAAGTTTCAATTGTTGCATCAAACTTAACATTAGTTTAGTTGCGTCGGTTGTTAATGCAAATAGTAATGTTAGTGCAATGAAACACATCGACCTTAAAGCCAGACTAATCCCTACTTGTAAACTGCCAGTCGTAATCTCAATCCACCAAAAATGAACTAGAAGCTCGCCTCCAGCATATTTTTCATCTGTATGAAGCATCGATGTCCAAGCTAATCCAAGAGAGAACAAGGATAAGGGTATGAAGAACATAAACCACTTCTTCAAATTATTCCTGAAAACAGAAATGTCACTACTAATAAAAACACCAAAAATACAAGTGGTGTTAATATATCAAAAGCTAAACTAAGCACGAGTCCTGGGATCACAATTGCAATGATTTTAATACTTGGGTTAATGGTTGATACCAATTGTAACCACCTCGCTTCGTTCGATCCGGTAAGGCTTGCGTAATCGGGCTTGTTTTAGAAGGTTATCATTCTTCCATAAGTCATTAGGCTTACCGTCCAATGCAATCTCACCTTGATCTAACACAATGACCCGATCAGCATATTGGTCTACTAACTCCATGTCATGAGTAACCATTGTAACGGCAGTTCCTTGCCGTTTTAATTGAGTGATTAGTTTCATCAGTTCAAGTGTAGTCGATGCATCTTGACCAAACGTTGGTTCATCAAATAATAGTAAATCAGGGTTTTCATCTAACATCGTTGCAACACTTAAGCGACGTTTCTGACCACCACTTAAAGAGAAAGGATTGCTAAACTTATGATCTGTTAGCTGAAACGTTTCTAATAACCGGTTAACGACATGTTTAATTTTATTCTCAGACAACCCATTTAACCTCATGCCGAAAGCTAACTCATCATAGACTGTATCGGCGATGAACTGATGCTCAGGATTTTGAAAAACGAATCCCGTTCGTTTTCTAAGTTCGCTTTCATTCCAGTTTTCTAATGGTAGATCTAAGAACGTCATATCGCCTCGCTCAGGCTTGAGCAGTCTCGCCATTAACTGAAGTAAGGTTGATTTCCCGGCCCCGTTCTCACCAACGATGGCGACAAGTTCTCCGCAGCGAATGTCAAAAGATATTCCATTTAGAACCTTTTTCTTTTTTCTAAAGAACGACAAGTCATTTACTGATAGGCATGGCTGTGTATTTGGCACAAACGAAGTCGGTGGTTTCTGATTAAAGAGATCATCGGATGTTTTAGGTAAAAATAATCCTTCTTCTTTTAACGTTGTGATATAGTCACGAAAAACTTTTTGAGGCTCATCGTCTACCATCAATTCACCATTATGGTTGAGAACCATCACTCGGTTCATAAGGTCAATCCAGTCATCAGCTTGGTGCTCAATAACAAGAATGCTCATATTAATTTGTTGTTGGAGTTCACCGATTAAGCCTACGAACTCCAGACTAGAAACAGGGTCGAGATTCGCCGTTGGTTCATCTAAAATTAATAGTTCAGGTTTCATTAATAAGACGGCAGCTAAGGCAATTTTTTGCTTTTGCCCGCCAGATAACTCATGGATGTTACTGTGTTTATATTCCGTCATTCCTATAAGCTCAAGCACTTCATCTATTTTTTGAATCATTTGGTTTCGAGGTACTGATAAATTTTCTAACGTAAAAGCAAGTTCATCTTCAACTTTTATCATGCAAAATTGACTTTCGGGGTCTTGGAACACAATTCCTATTCGTTGGTTCAATTCCCCTTTTTTAAATTTATCAAGATGAGTCTCTTGAAAATATAGATCGCCTGAAGCATACCCCTCGACAGTATCAGGATATAACCCATTTAAACATAACGCGAGCGTACTTTTACCTGAACCGCTTGCGCCTATTAATAAAATCGAATCACCTTCATTAATGGTCAAACTAAGGTTATTGATTACTGGTTTTCTTGTCCTTCAAAAGAGAAGCTGAAGTTCTTGAGCGTAATTAGTGGGCTATGCGACATGATCATCACGTTTTCGCTTCTTGATCTCTTTTCCTAACGCGTAGCCTTGAAGGACACCTGTTTTCGCAAGCTGATCACTAATGAATTTACCTAAGAGGCCAGTGATGATGATGGCGCTTATGATTCGAGTGACAAATAATAAGGTTACAACCCAGTTCTCATAAGCATCAAACCCGCCTGCGAAGAAGTGGTACGGAAAGCTTAAACAAGCTGCACCCACACCAGATAACATTAAAATGTGCAGGCGATAATCTTTCCACCTTGTCGCTGCGAATGCTAACTCTGCCCCCAAACCTTGTATGGCACCAGAGATTAATAACTGAGGTCCAGTCGTTGACCCTGCTAGGACTTCAACTAATGCTGCAACCATTTCAGCTAAAAACGCCGCACCAGGCTTTCTTATAATGTAAGCGGCGATGACTGAAACAATAAACCAAATGCCATAAATGATTTCATAACCCATATCAGCAAGTCCGAACGGGGCAAAAAAGCCATATAGAACTTTTCCAACACCAAAGAATGCTAAATAAATAAACCCAAAACAACACCTAAAATCGACATTAAAACAATCTCTTTAAGTTTCCATTGATTCATGGTTCACCTCTCCTTTAATTGTTTGATGGGCTATTAGCCGATATCGTAAATGTCATAGTCACGTGTGAAACTTCTTGTTGAACTTGGTTAAAAGATTCGCGTAACGTTTTAAAGATATTTTTAACATCACCATCTAAACGAGTGGCATAGTGTGATGCGCTCACTTTAACATCACGCTCTTTTGACAAATCGATTTGATTCATAATTTGTTCCATGTAATCTTCTCGCCCCATTGGGTATAGCGAAAACTTACATCCAGCCTTTTGCTCTAGCTCTTGGATGTTTGCTTGGTTCTGTGGTTCATTCGTCTCATCCATATAAACATCTCCAGGTGAATCCCCTGGGCAGCCAATCGAGAACGTACCACTCATGGCAACATGTTCACCTGTTTTTGCTGCGTGTAGGAAAATGGCCTCTGTCACATCAAAAATGTGAACTATTTTTCCGCGAATACACGTACTCACATCGTCTGTATCTTTCCAGACTTTTGATGTATCGACTTCTTCTAACGCCGATAAAATAATGTCGACAAATTGGTCGCTCATCGGATAAAGGGTGAACTGGCATCCCGCAATACGACTTGTTCCACATTGATTTGTCATGAAAATCTCCTCCCTATAATTTTTTATAAATTAAAAAAACTGCACTCCCGTGGGAATGCAGTTGACCTGTACGAAAATTCACCTGTACTTCAGACAGTCTCCTACACTTCCCCACGCTAGTATTATCTAGATCGGGTTTTAAGGGTCGGGCGATTGCCCTCTCAGCCACTTGCTTGTAGCTCCCCTAGTGTTGATTCGGTTATGCAGTTTTCTTACACTTAAAAATATAACATGTAAAAATAATTTGTAAAGTTAAAAAATTTATTTAGTATTTAAAGTACAGTTAAAGGAGGGGTTACTTATGGACCCTATAAATCTTACGAGAGATTTTGTTAAAAAAAGAACTGGAAAACGAGGGTACTGGTCACGATTGGTGGCACATTGAGCGTGTAACTAACTTGGCCAATCGAATAGCAGATGAAGAAAATGCTGATCCATTCATTTGTACAATGTCTGCACTTCTTCATGACCTAGCTGATGAGAAACTAAACGAATCTGAAGAAGCTGGCCTCAAACGTGTTAAAAATTGGTTAGATGATCTTAAAATTCCTCAACTACAGCAAGAGCATATTTTATACATTATTAAGACCATTTCATATAAAGGTGGCCAAGGCCCTAAGCTAACTAGTTTAGAAGCCAAAGTAGTTCAGGATGCTGACCGTCTAGACGCGATTGGAGCTATTGGAATTGCTCGTTGTTTTACTTATGCGGGTTCAAAGGGCAATCTAATACATCACCCTGATGTGGAACCTCGGGAAGGTATGACTAAAGAAGAATATAGCAAACGTGATGGAACTGCCATCAATCATTTTTATGAAAAACTCCTAAAATTAAAAGACCTTATGAATACTAGAACGGGGTATAATATCGCAAAAGAACGACATAACATGATGAAACAATTTTTAGCAGAATTTTTCGACGAATGGAGTGGAAAAAAGTAAAAAGCCCACACAAATTTTGAAGAATCCCGAAATGTATGAGTAGTTTGATTGAGGGAGAGGTACATAAATGCGTAACAAGTGGATTTATTTTTGATTACTGGATTGATTGTTCTATCTGGTTGTGGGGCTGATGCTGAAGAAAAAAGGATGAGCCTCAAGATAACAAAGAAGAGCAGGTAGAAAAAGACAATTCTAGTAAAGTCTTATATGAAAATGGTGCACTTATAGTTAAAGATACTTCTGGTTGGTCAGTAGGAAAAGAAGAAAAGAACCCTTTAACAGTCAGTTTCAATCACCAACACATAAAAGCAATTGTGACAATATTTGATACACAAAAAAGTTTTAATCAAATTAAAGATGAACTGATTGCAGGTGCGGGAGATGTAGAAGTGATTGAGGAAGAGGAAGATTACTTTTCCTACCAATCGAAAAATAAAGAAAGCATTAAAACAGAAGTTTATCTTAAACAAAATGGTCAGCAGACGTTGGTACTTTCTTTCTTAGCTAATAAGAATCAGTTTGATGAACTTAGTGACACCATTAAAGAATTCCAATCAGCAGTTAAATTAAAAAATTAGGAAGGGATGAGGAAATTGAAAAAGTTTTATTTGCTCTAATAACGAGTACATTGTTAATTGGAGGGGCTGTTCAGGCAGAAGAGAATCCAACAGAAGATCAGTCTTATGTTAGTCCAGATTCAGAAGTCTACCATATGAGTCGCTTTATGGAACAAGCTGAGTATGAATTGACTGAGGACAAAACAATTAAGGCTTTGCTTCAGGATGGGTTTGCAGAAGAAAGGTTAGCAGAAATTAAAGAACTTATTGAAATGGATAGCCAAGAAGAAGTTGATGAGCTATTTAAAGAATATGAGCAGCATTTAGAAGAAATTAAGAAAAACCTTGAGGCGGCAAAGGCTGAAGGTGAAGACGTTACAGAAGTAGAAGAAACGGTGGAAAAAAATAAAGAACAGCAAGCAATTAGTCTTGAAGAACTTATAAATCATGAAGAGTTATCTCAGGAAACTAAAGACGAATTAGAACAGGTTCTAGTACAACACGACGATGATACAACAGAAGAAGAAAGTACAAGTGAAGAGGATACAACTGATGAACCTGTAGAAGAAGATGAAGAAAAAGAAAAACATGAAAGTAAAGACGAAGCAGAAAAGAAAGTTAAGGAAACTGAACGTAAGTTAGCGAAAGAAAAAGAACAAGCAACTAAAAAGTTAGATAAGGCAAAAGAAGAGGCAGATCGTGAGCTAGCTAAAGTTATCGCTGAATTAGAGCGTGAATTAGCTAAGGCTGAAAGTGAAGAAAAAGCAGAAGAAAAAATCGATAAAGCCGAGCGTAAAATTGAAAAGATTCTAAGTAAATTAGAATGGAAAACAGAAAAAGCTAAATCTAAAGCTGAAGAGAAAGCTGAGAAGGCTTTAGAAAAATTGGAAGAAAAGATAGAAGATCTAGATGAAAAAGAAGACCGTGACGATGAGGATGATCGTGAAGAAGCAGAACGCGAAGACGATCACGATGAAGAAGACAAAGAAGATAAAGACGAAGATAATGATGATGACGAAGAAGATGGCGAAGATGACGACCGTGAAGAAGATTAATGATATTAACCCTGCTAGATTATCTAGTGGGGTTTTTTATGTGAAAAATAGGTAAAGAGGTCCAGTATGTATAGTTAATTTTTAGTCAATGTTGTTAATGTACAATAAGGCTTTTAGGGTGGTGGCTCGCCCCTATTCTTACGTGGAGGGGGTGATGCCTATGACGGTGTATGAAGCCATGATGATCATGCTAGCGTTTGGATCATTGGTGGCGTTAATACTGTCAGAAAAAAGTAACCACCCATGTGCCTGGTCAGCGTTAGGGTCGTTACGATTCTAAAAGCGAGCCGCCCCATTGAAGGGCTATTGTACGTAGCCGTTGGTGTGCTTGCACCAACGGTTATTTTATTTTATACGAATCTGTTATTTATATTATAACCACTTATGAAAAAAAATTAAACATGTTTAACATATTACTTTGACACAAATAGTAATATGTATTATGATATAGTTCAGGAGGCGAAGTAAAATGAGTTCAAACATATCAACAGACTTGATTCGTGGTCATACGGTCACAATTATCTTAAACATCTTAAGACAAGGTGATAGTTATGGCTATGAAATATACAAGAAGATTATTGAGCTAAGTCAAAATCAATATGAGTTAAAGGAAGCAACACTGTATACAGCTTTTAGGCGTTTACAAAAAGATGGTTTAATTACGTCTTATTGGGGTGACGAAACTCAAGGCGGACGCCGTAAATATTACCGAATAACTGACGATGGCTTAAAAAATATGAACAAAACAAAGAAGAATGGTTTTTGCCAAAGATGTGTTAGATCAACTAATAACAGGAGGGGATTCCAATGAATCTTAATGAAGAAGTTAGAAAATATATTGATGATTTATTTAAAGATGTTGGTAAGAGTCAGCAATTATTTGATCTGAAACAAGAACTTATAACTAATATGCATGAACGAATTAAGGACTATCAAAAACAAGGCTTGTCGGATGAAGAAGCTTTTAGAGAAGCAAAGGTATCAATGGGTGATTTAAGTGGCTTAGTCGATGATATGCGTGAAGCAGGAAAAGAAGAAGCAAAAGGAGAGGTGTACAGTTCGATGACAAATCGAATTTCTACAGGTGGGATTGTCATAAGTGTGATGTTAATTTTATTTGGTCTACTCATGACTGTTAGTATGAACTTCATGGATGTACCAGGGCCAGCTAAATCAGGAACAAGTATTTTTATAGTTATTGGCGGTGCGATTTTAACCTATAGTATACTTGCGAGAGAGACAGACAAGAAGTATGCGATGAACCAAGTTCGTGCTGTGTTATATGCATTAGCCGTAGGAATTTTACTATTCGGGGCTTTTGTTGGTGTTACGTCAGGACTTGCAACTGGTGAAATGTTTATCGCATTCTCATCAAGCACCATTTTTCTTGTAATCGGGATTGGTTTATTAGTTACGTTATTGTTAACGACAAAATTCAATCGTACGAAGTAATGTCTCAATATTTTGAACTCAATGTCCTATAAAATGGCTTCAATGTCTCATAAAACGTGTTGAATACGTTTTCGACAAAACTCATGTCTCAGAAATTCAAAATATTGTCCTATAAATATAAAAAGGCTTCCAAATTTGCTGGAAGCCTTTACTCTATGTATAATCATTTTTCTTATCAAGTAATTCAATAATCCGTTTGTTTTGTTCCACTTGTTTATGATTATAATCTCTAATCTGTAAAATCCATATGATGACCAATATTGTGAGTACAATAGGTATTAAAGTTATAATTAATCCTATAAATGAAAAACCACCCATGCTCAGTCCCTCCTCCTATGTCTATACTAGCAAATTTTAAATATCTTGACCATGATGCTCGTGTTGATTAGGGATATGCTGGTGAATTTCATCATTAGGAAATAAAAAATATCGTCGTAACTAAAACACATAGTAAGATTAAATAAGAATATTTTAACTCGTACTGCTTGGCAATAGAAAAAACAGTTATTCCCACCAAAAAGCTAACCCAATCATGAGTAAGAATAGACCATCGTGCTGTTCAAACATCATAATGAGCATGATCCCCATCATCGATGCCATTAAGCCAGAGAAAAAGCCCTCAATCTGGCACTTTACTCCAAACCTCATCCCGACCCCCATGCCAACTAATGCGGATAGCACTATGGCGATTAATGTAGCCACTAATGCTTGTCCACCGAACCAAACCCATACAAGAAATCCGATGGTTAACCCATTGGACGAAGTCAGTACCATCGTTGTGATCATAGATTCCATTTGTTTGCCTGATGGATGAATAAAAAATATGATGATCAACAAATTAATTAATATAATTGCACTAGAAAAAATGACCACGCTCATAGGTGAGCCTCCTTAAATTTCATTTACTCTAATAAGATATACGCTTGTCTTTAAGTTTATGATAAAAATACTTTGAGGGGGTATCATGTAAGTAAGCTATATATTAGTTAAAGAATTATTGAGATTATTGAGCACTAACATTGAATACCTTTCGGGGGTATGATATATTGAAGTCAGAAAATACAAGAAAGGGGTTATACTATGAAAGAATTAACACTTACAGTACAAGGTATGTCTTGTGGCCATTGTGTATCTTCAGTTGAAGGTGCTTTAAAAGAATTAGATGGTGTATCAGAAGTTAACGTTAACTTAGGTGAAGGGAAAGTTGATGTTAAGTTTGACGACTCAAAAGTTTCTGTGGATCAGATGAAAGAAGCTATTGATGAACAAGGTTACGATGTCGTAGCTTAAATAGGTTCCCCGTTCAATATGAGCGGGGTTCTTTTATAAACCAATTTCTTGTATCAGAAGTTAATAAAATAAATCACCCCTTTTGTTGACAATATGCATTAGGGGGGTATAGTATATAACTAAGAGGTGAAAATAAATGGATCAAAAAGACGTAAAAATAGTTAATCAAGATGAACCGGTTGTTCCTCGTACGAATTCAGAAAAAGAGGGTATTAGCAACCGTTTAAAAAGAATAGAGGGTCAGGTAAGAGGGCTTCAAAAAATGGTTGAAGAAGATCGCTATTGTGTCGATGTATTAGTTCAGATTTCAGCCGTTCAAGCTGCCCTGGATAAAGTAGGTTACCAAATGCTCGAACGTCATGCGAAGATGTGTGTGACGAACGCAGTTAAGGAAGGTAACGGAGATGAATACATGGATGAACTGATGAAAGTGATCAAACAGTATTCTAAGTAAGGGAGTGAATCAGATGGCACTAGATGAGAAAGATCAAAAACAAACCCAATTAGATATAACGGGCATGACTTGTTCAGCCTGTTCGACTAGAATTGAAAAAGTTCTAAATAAAATGGATGGGGTCGATGCGAACGTAAATTTATCGATGGAAAAGGCATCGGTCTCATTTGATGAGAACCAAGCAAGTGTTCACGACGTCATTGAACGCATTCAAAAACTAGGGTATGGCGTGCAAGAAGAAAAAATTGAACTCGATATTAGAGGGATGACATGCGCGGCTTGCTCAACACGAATCGAAAAGGGCCTTTCTAAAATGGAAGGAATCTCTCAAGCTAATATTAATTTAGCCACTGAGTCCGGAACAGTTGAGTATACCCCTGGTGTGGTATCGACTGACGATGTGATCGAGAAAGTAAAGAAACTAGGATATGAAGCCGTCGTTAAACAAGATAATGAAGAAAAGGAGTCACACAAAGAGAAAGAAATTAGAGAGAAGAAAAACCTTTTTATTTTCTCTGCGATTTTATCTTTCCCATTATTATTAACGATGCTAGGTCATATGCCGATTGATTTAGGGTTTTCAGCACCAGCTTTTATTGAATACCCATGGACGCAGTTCGTATTAGCGACGATTGTTCAATTTTACGTTGGATGGCCATTTTATACTGGTGCTTATAGAGCGCTCGTTAATAAAAGTGCCAACATGGACGTATTAGTCGCATTAGGTACATCCGCAGCGTATCTATACAGCGTGGTTCAAACGTTGTTATGGCAAACGGGTACAATTGAACACGCGGAATTGTATTTTGAAACCAGTGCGATTTTAATCACACTCATCATATTAGGTAAATATTTTGAAGCACTCGCCAAAGGACGAACGACAGCAGCTATTACCAATTTATTAAAGCTACAGGCTAAAGAAGCAACAGTCCTTAGAGATGGTAAAGAGGAACGTATCCCAGTAGAACAAGTAAAAGTCGGTGATTACATCATCGTTAAACCAGGTGAAAAAATTCCAGTTGATGGTGAAGTAATCGAAGGTTCTACTTCTATTGATGAATCAATGATTACAGGTGAATCGATTCCTGTTGATAAAAGCCAGGAAGATCCAGTTATTGGTTCGACGATTAATAAAAATGGTACTATTACCATGATTGCTAAGAAAGTCGGTAAAGATACGGCACTTGCTGGCATCATTAAAATTGTGGAAGATGCGCAAGGATCAAAAGCTCCAATTCAAAGAATGGCTGATAAAATTTCAGGAATCTTTGTTCCTATAGTCGTAGGCATAGCCGTTATAACATTTTTAGTCTGGTTCTTGATTGTGGACCCAGGCGTTTGGTCATCAGCACTAGAAGCGTCTATAGCAGTATTAGTCATTGCTTGCCCTTGCGCGTTGGGACTTGCAACACCAACATCGATTATGGTTGGTTCAGGACGGGGTGCTGAAAAAGGGATTCTCTTTAAAGGCGGAGAATATTTAGAAGGGACCCAAGCCATTGAAGCCGTTTTATTAGATAAAACAGGTACAATCACAGAAGGTAAACCGCGTGTAACGAACGTTATGACTGTTTCCGGATCTGAGGATGATTTTGCTTTAGTTGCCGCAGCTGAGAAGCGTTCTGAGCATCCACTTGCAGAAGCAGTTATGGCCTATGCAACAGAACAAGACGTGGATGTTCAAGATCCAGCTACATTTGAAGCTGTATCTGGTCATGGAATTGAGGCAAGTGTGGAAGGTCATGATGTTCTAGTAGGTACAAGAAAATTATTAATGGAAAAAGGAATTAACACAGAGTTTGCCGAAGAGAAACTACAAGAGTTTGAAAAAGAAGGTAAAACATCTGTTTTAGCTGCGATTGATCGAGAGTTACGTTTCGTTATAGCAATAGCTGATACAGTTAAACCTACTTCAAAAGCAGCAATTGAAGAGCTCCAAGAAATCGGAATCGAAGTCTATATGATGACTGGAGATAACACTCGAACAGCGAAGGCGGTTGCTAGAGAAGTTGGAATTTCTGAAGAAAATGTATTCGCTGAAGTTTTACCAGAGCATAAAGCCGACCAAGTAAAAAAATTACAGGATGCTGGAAAGAAAGTGGCAATGGTTGGTGATGGGATAAATGATGCACCAGCATTAGCTATAGCGGATATTGGTATGGCAATTGGTACAGGGACAGATGTTGCCATAGAAGCAGCTGACGTAACATTAGTTGGCGGCGATTTAACCAATATATCACAAGCTGTTAGATTAAGTAAGAAAACGATGCGTAATATCAGACAAAACCTGTTCTGGGCACTCTTTTACAATAGTATGGGGATCCCAGTTGCAGCATTAGGCTTACTTGCACCGTGGGTTGCTGGAGCAGCAATGGCATTTAGTTCAGTCTCCGTAGTTTCCAACTCATTACGATTGAAAAAACAAAGAATATAATTAACATGCTTGCAGGTGGAGCCTGCAAGCATGTTTTACATCTAAAACGAAATAGGAGGAATATGAATGGCAATCCCGTTAAATTATACAGTTCAGGTTCAAGAGGGTTGGGTTGATTATAATGGACATATGAATGATGCAGAATATGCGAAAGTGTTTAGTAAAGCAGGTTTTCAGATGATGCTCAGTATGGGGATTACCAGAGAAAAATTAAATGATTATAACTATACATATTTTACTTTAGAAACTCATATTTGCTATTTAAAAGAAATCTTATTAGGTGAAAAAGTTCAATTGGAATGGCAATTAATTGATTTTGATCATAAAAGAATGCATGTATTCTTTAGAATGAAAAAAGAAGATGGTACACCTGTTGCAACGAGTGAACAAATGGTAATCGGAGTGAGTTCAGAAACCCGTAAGTCTGCTTCTTTTCCAGGAGAGTTTTTAAACTTGATTGAAGAAGCGTGGATGACACATAAGGAGTTAGACAAGCCAAAGGAAATCGGGAGAGTCATCGGTATTAAAGGTAGAAACGCTTGGAAGAGATCCCAAGCGTTTCAATTCTATCGTTTCTGGTTCTGTTGACGTCGCTCAGCTTCTCGCGCTCTTGCTTGTGCTTCTAAGTCTTCTTGATCTGCCATTGACTGAGAAAACTCGACATCTTCAGCGCGAAGCTGATTTTTAGGCGTTTGTGCCATTGGGTTTTTGCTTTTTGTTTTGTGTTCATCTTTACCCATACGATCACCTCATTACAAAGAATTAAGGTTAGTATGTGTTAAAAAGTGATGCGTCATTCAGGGAAATTATCGCTATAAATATGCATGGCATCCCGCATAAATTCAGCTAATCCTTCACCGTACTGATCAATATTTCGTGTGAAACGTTGATCGCTAACGTACATATCCCCTAACCCTTTAAACATTTCAGGTGAACATTCATAAAAGTTGTCATGAATCAATGAATGCCACTCCCCTATAACAGTTTGAACTTCTGCATCGTTCGGTGTGTGTTCATCCATTAGGTTAGCCAATCGTTTGTAAATACTATCTGATCGCTCTTGAATGGTTTTCCAATCTTGCTTAGTATAGGCTGATGTCCGTTTTGTGACTGTCTATAAGCATCTGTGTGACCATATTTTTCTTCAGTTTCTTTAGCGTACTTTTCTTGATGAGCATTAATCTCATCCATACTAAAATTCTCAAACATTTTCTTCTTACTCATTTTTTGATCCTCCTTTAGTGAGTAAATGGTTTCATCGACTGTTGTTAGAAGCCGTTCGAGGCGACGTTTCTTCTTTTTAAGTAAAGTTTTATGATTTTCTAATGCTTCAAGTTGGTCGAAGTTTTGGTTAATCATGATCTCCTTAATCTGATTCAGTGAAAAATCCAGCTCTTTAAAAAATAGTATTTGCTGAAGCTTTCTTAAGCTGTCGTCATCATAATAACGATAACCGTTTTTAGCTACTTTAGAAGGCTTTAAAAGTCCAATACGATCATAATGATGTAGTGTGCGCACACTTACTCCTGATAACTTTGCAACTTCTTTAACCAAATACATAACATCACCTCTGTTTTTAATATAAACTATTACGTTACGTTAGGGTCAATGAATTTGTTAGCTAATTTTAAAAGATGGTTCATTGTCAGCTCTTGAAAATGAAACTTATAAATTTATCATATATAATAAATGATAGGGAGGGGATGACATGCTCAATACGTCTTATAACCAGATAGTTAACACAGCAATGATTGGTACATACGAAAAAATTAATGTAAATGATGTTGTTTCGTTAGCACTAGATGAGCAATTAAAGCCTTCGAATGAAGATGGGGAAAGAGTGTTATTTTTAGGAATTGATCTTCAAAATGATTTTATGGAAGAAGGGGCGATAGGTGTACCTGGTGCACATCAAGATGTTGAACGGATTACTAGGTTTTTATATAACAACATGGAACGGATTACTAATATTGCTGTGTCGTTAGATACTCATGGATTGCATCAAATCTTTCATCCTACATGGTGGGTAGATCCTGAAGGGAAGCACCCTGAACCATTAACAATTATTACCACGAACGATTTAAAAGAAGATAAATGGAAACCGGTTATTAAACAAGAAGCAAGTATTGAATATGTTAAAAATTTAGAAGAAAAAGGGCAAAAAATCTGTGCATTTGGCCTTATCATTGTATCGAGGGAACACCTGGTGCTGCTTTAGAAAATCAATTTTCAAAAATGATTCACTTTCATTCGATAGCACGTCAAACGAATGTCAAAAAGGTTGTTAAAGGTCAAGACTCCCTTAGTGAAATGTACGGTATTATTAAACCAGAATATAGTCAAAACGATCAGACTAATCATGAGTTACTTAATTATTTAGGTCAATTTGATAAATTAATAATTGCTGGAGAAGCAGAATCTCATTGTGTATATGAGTCAGTTCGACAAATTGCAGAGCACTTCTCTAATGATTTAAAATGGAAAAAGAATATTTTTGTTTTAACAGATGGAATGAGTTGCATTCCCGGATTTGAAGAAGAAAATAAAAAGGCATGGAAGGCATTATCTGACAAGTTCAATATTCAACTTGTCGAATCAACACAATTGAAGTTGTAGTTTTATGTGATTATTTCCCGGGTAATGTCGAAGAGAGGTGAGACTATGAAAACAATAGGTATAATTGGCGGAATGAGTTGGGAATCGACCGTAACTTATTACCGATTAATAAATGAAAAAGTTAATAAAGAATTAGGTGGTCTTCATTCTGCTCAAATCGTTTTATATAGTGTAGATTTTGCGGAAATTGAAGAAAATCAATCAAAAGGCGAATGGTGGAAAGCTGGAGATTCATTATGGTATGCAGCAAGATCATTGGAGTTAGCTGGTGCAGATTTTATTATTTTAGCGACTAATACGATGCACAAAGTAGTAGAAATCATAGAAGAACGTATTACGATTCCGATTCTGCATATTGCAGACGCTACTGCGCTTGCAATCTGGGAGAAGGATGTACGTAAAGTAGCGTTATTAGGTACTAAATATACGATGGAGCAGTCCTTCTATAAAAATCGTCTTGAAGAGCAAGGCCTAGAAGTGATTACTCCTGACGAAGAGCAACGCGAGAAAATTAATGACATTATATTTGATGAACTTGTTCAAGGGAAACTAAATGGAGAGTCTAAAGCTTATTATTTAGATGTCATTCAAGAGTTAGTTGACCAAGGAGCAGAAGGGGTTATACTTGGCTGTACTGAGATTGGATTGTTAATTCAAGAAGAAGACGTGAGCGTTCCTGTTTTTGATACAACTAAAATCCATGCAACTGAAGCGGCTAAAGAATCATTAAAAGATGAATAGGAGTTTAAGGATTGAGAAAGTATTTGTTATTATTGTTGCTAATTTCGTTAATGGCCTGTAGTCCAGAAGATTCAACTGAAGAAAAAGACATGAAAGTAGATGGATTAGCAACTGTCGAAGCTCTAAAAGAATTTGATACTAAGAAGGCTGCTGAACGTCTAGCTTTAGGTCCGATTTTTGAATTTGATGTAAAATTTCAAGATCCAAATGATACGAAATTGGAAGTCTGGTTAGATATTTATAAAGATGGTGAAAGACTAAATGGTAAAATGGGGCAAGTTAGGACTGAGTTTGTAGATATTAAACGAAAGTCAGAACACATTGGTTGGTCAATGATGGACCCCTTGGCAGACACTTTGGATTTAAGATTGTATAGTTATAATGCTAAAGAAAGTGGAACATATACTAGTCAACGAGAAACGATGTTGAAATCAGGGTACCCTACCTCACATAAATATTTGATTGACAGTAATATCAATCTAAAACCTGGAAAGGAATACCCTGTTGCTGCGTTTTATCAAAGTAATTCAAAAAATACGATTAGAGGCTATAATACTTTAGATCAATTAATTAAAAATAATCACGTTGTTATCTTAATGAAAGTAAAAGTTGAAGAAAAAATAGGTAGTGGAGCTAACTCTACTACCTATTTTTTGTATATCTTGATATCTATGACAAGGAATTATATGTATACTTGTCGAAATGTAGGAGAGGGAGGGAAGCGGTATGGAACAAGTCATCTATTTAGTTAGGCATTGCAAGGCAACAGGTCAGGATCCAGATTGTGAGCTAACTTCGCAAGGTTATGAGCAGTCTCAACAGTTAGCTAGTTTTTTTGAAACAATAGAAGTAGATCAAATTATTACTAGCCCATATACGCGGGCTGTTCAATCCATTTTACCAACTGCAGAACAAAAGAATTTAGATATATACGTCCATGACGGGCTAAAGGAACGAGATCTAAGTAATAAAAAACTTGAAAACTGGATGGAACTTTTAGAAGCTTCTTTTCGAGATTTACATATGAAGTTATCTGGCGGTGAGTCTAGTTATGAAGCGATGCAACGATTTCTGCCAATTTTAGAAGCTATTAAACTAGGGAGAGTAAAATCAACCATACTTGTTACTCATGGCAATTTAATGACGTTAATGTTGAATCATTTTGATCGACAATATGGCTTTGAAGACTGGAAGAGCCTATCGAATCCAGATGTTTATAAGGTTACTATTGGTAGTGGATTAATAGAGAGAATTTGGCAGTGAAGAGTGGGTGTATGAAATGGATAGGCGAACGTTGATCCAATTATTAGTCGCAGCAGTGCTTCTTGGTGGTTTTTTCTTAATAGTTCAAGTAACGTCTAGTTCAGATGAAACGGAAGAAGAAATTAAAGACAAATCCGATGAGCAGAATGAACAACTGATTGACAGTGTGGAAGAACTCGCAATTGATTTAGAATTACCAAACTATAATGAGGACATGTCATTAGAGGAGTTAGAATCTCTAATAGAAATCTATAGTAACAAAATCGTCAGATTAACAGAAATGGAACATCAGTTAGATTCTAAATTTTATACTGAAACAAGAAATGACATGGAAAAAGAACGATCCGAGTTATTTAATCTTCTAAGAAAAAAACGAGATGAAGAGTTTGAATGGACAGTACTTGAAAGTAATGAGGACTTAAAAGAACATTATAACTCTATAATCCCTGGCCTAAAACGCGCAAAAAACTAGGGGTAGTAGAAGACATCAAACAAACGTTTGTTTTAGAAGATAGTGATTATGAGTTTACGATTGATCAGGTCTGGTCCAGTTCCGAGGTTTTTACTTACTTTATAATATTAAAGTAGGTGAAGTTCCTAAAGGTAGGTTGTTTCATTATTTACATTTGCAACAAGGAAGAAATGACCTTCGTGAATTGTGGCGTAGCAGAGAAAGTGTATATTATAATGGCCGCATTTATGGTGCTGTCAAATATTTAATGGAAAACAATAAAACTGAAGATCATGATACATTTGATATTGGAATTCAAGTGGGACAAAACCAATTACATCGTTTTCATAATAAAACAATTCCTATTAAAGAACACAAAGACATCGAAGCGAAATATAAATTCACCGTTCCGATAAAGCGCACGGTGAGCCAAAATGGTATTACTGTTACCATAGATCGTTTAGAACATCGGTTAGGTGGGAATCGGTTGTATTTAACTGCAGATGAGCACAGGATTTTTGGTATATCTGGTGAAGTTGATAACCAACGTTTTTCTAAGTTTAAGTATCAGGGTTTCAATAATGATAATGGAAACGAATTTAATCTACCCATAAAATCTTCTGATCAGCTGCCGGATCAAATGAATGTCGAGTTAAATGAATTACATTTAGTAACGGACCAAAGCCTAACATTTGAAGTAGATGCATCCAACATAGAGTACCAAGAGAAGGTGATCATTAATAAACGAATAGGTGAAGTGTTCGGATTTAGCTATTTTATTAATCATTTAGAATATAATGGTGACGGGCTATTCGTCTATTTAAGAAAAGAGAATAGAACTGGCTATCATAATTATGAAATCCCTATGCCTGTGTCTCCAAACTCTCCAGAATTTAATAACATTACTATTATTAACTCTAATGGTGAGGAAATTAAAGACCAGTACTTCAGAACAGATGTAAGGCCGCATGAGAATTTAATAGGCTTTACAATACCTAGTGATGGCGAAAAGTATCAAATTAAATTTAGCGATATATTAATCCGTACTAAGTTTTACGACAAATTTAATGTGGAAATTAAAAAACAATGAGTTTTGAGGCATTTGGCGAAGCACCAAATGCCCCCTTTATTTTTCGGTTAAAACTTCAATTAAATGCTGAGGGCTTTCTTCAATTATGATATGTTCCTTGTAATGTCGATCGGCAAAGCCTTCCTTAATCATATGGTCGAATAATTCTACAAGGGGTGAATAATAACCGTTTGTATTAAGCAAAGCGCAAGGTTTTTCGTGATAACCAATTTGCGACCAAGTAAAAACTTCAAACCACTCTTCTAGAGTACCCACTCCTCCAGGTAAGGCTACGAAGGCATCTGATAGTTGTGCCATCATAGCCTTTCGTTCATGCATGTCCTTAACAACATGTAGCTCAGTTAAATTTTGATGAGCTATTTCCACTGTTTTAAGTCTTTCTGGAATGACGCCAATAACAGTACCATTTTGTTCAAGGACACCTTCTGCAACAGCACCCATTAAACCAACAATAGCTCCTCCGTAAACAAGTTCAAGGTTATGATTAGCAAGCAATTTACCTAGCTTTTTGGCCTCTTTCATATAGGAATCATCTATTCCATGTCTTGAACCACAGAATACTGCTATACGTTTCAATTATTTCACAGCCTCTCAGTTTTTGATAATAATACTTATTCTAATTTATCCATTCATATGTAAGTTTTCAAGGTTAAAAGAATTTATGAAACAAACGTTTGTTTGAAACTAGTTTTACTTTAACAAAATGTTCATATGTATTAAATAGGAGTTTACCTGAATGGTCTCGAACGTTATATGTAAGTGAGGGGGGATCGTATGTGTAAATGGAAAGGTTCGGCAGCGGTTTGTGTTAATGAAAATCAGGAATTACTAATGATTCAGCAAGGCTTACCTCATGAAGGAAAAAGGTGGTCAGTTCCATCAGGGGGAGTTGAAACAGACGAAACATTTGAACAATGCTGCATAAGAGAAGTTTACGAAGAAACGGGCTATCACGTAGAAATAGAAAATGAACTGTTTACTAAAGACTCTGAAGTGTCGACAGTTAAATATTTCAGTGTCAATATCATCGGGGGTCAGATTAGATTGCATGATCCGGATGGACTTGTGCAAAGTGTTGAATGGAGAGATCCAAAGTTAGTACCTAAAGAGGACTTTCAGTACAAAGAAGATATTGAGTTCTTGCAAAACTATGTAAAGGAGACCGTGAAGTGACATGATTAGAAAGGCAACAATGGAAGATGTACAAGGTCTAGCAGAATTGATGAGTGAATTAGGTTATCCGACGAGTTACGAAAATATGAAGCAACGTTATTCGAAAATTAATCAACATCCTGATTACTATACGTTAGTTTACGAAATTGAGGGACAACTTGTTGGCATGACAGGTATGATTAGAGCTTTTCGATATGAAGACGATTATTCTTATGTACGCATCGTTTCAATGGTAGTTAAGGAGTTTGCTCGTGGTAAAGGAATTGGGTATGAGCTATTAAAAGCTTCGGAATCATGGGCGAAGGGACAAGGTTGTCATATGGTTACTTTAAATAGTGGTAACAGGGAAGAACGATCAAAAGCACATGAGTTTTATAAAAGAAATGGTTTCGTTGGCTCTGCAACCGGTTTTTATAAGAAATTATAAGTAAATATGATTTTAATCTGATTTGACTAAAAAATCATGGGAGCATCTAAACGAGGTCCTCCCATGATTTATGAAATTTATAAGTTTTGACCATAATCATCCAGTCAATCTTGAATTAAATTCACCTCACAAACCAGCCTTCTTTTGCAACCGTTTTGAAATTTCAAGGAAATCTTCGTATGAGATTCCTGGAGCAAATGTTTCTTCTGCTTCGGGATACTCCGGAACAGGTGCCCCTTTTGGTGCTCCTTGAATGACCTCAAGTGGTAAGCCATCTTCCGGGTGGTCACCTTTCCATATTTGGACAACATCTTTATAATCCTGGTCACTAAAAGTATATAACTTTCTACCTTCCCCAGCATCTTCCCATTTTCGTGCTGCATCAAATTTTCTGTTACTTAAATTTGGGATTGGAACCATTTCGTCATATCTACCCCTGTAAGAATCTCAAGTGCTTTAGCGTATGCAACGATATGCACTCCTCCACGGACTAATAAATAACCAATCATTTCTCTAGCAACTGGATGTTCTGTCATTTCGTAAACTCTCATTTTATGTGTTCTAGCTCCAATCTCAAGGAAAAAGTTATGAAGCAAATCCTGTACGAGATTCCCGCTTTTAAATGTGTAATCACCTGTCCAAGCTGCCCCCATCGAGTCAAAAGGTCTTGCCATTTGATCTGTAGCAATAAAGTGATAAGTATTACGTTTGTCCTTTCCATCACGCATAGGTGTTTGATCAGGTTCTTCAGGGTAAGTAGATCCTACAAGCATTAAATTTATTGTGTGAGAAACTAACTCTACGTGCCCAAACTCTTCTCCTGTAATACTACATATGAGGTCATAAAATGGTTTAAGCTTTTTACTTTGTCTGAAACCAAATGATTGGAACATATAATTATTTAAAGTCGACATTTCTCCAAATCGACCACCAAGTAGCTCTTGTACAGCTGCGGCAGCATTAGGATCTGGCTGGTCGGGCTTTGGTAATTCAATCGCAATACGGTCAAACCGTTTAATCATTGGTACCCCTCCTTTAGTAGTCATACCATTAGTAAGTTTATGAGTGAGGAGGGTTGTATTATCAATAATTATTTGGAGTCATGAAATTGAGTTGGCATGACCCAACTAATTTCCTGTATGCGAACAAGTATATGTTTCCGCTAATTTCTAAAGCTATATGGTCAATTTTTACATCGATTAATTGTCCACGTAATGCTCCTTTGTCTGTTTCAACGACAACATGTTGATTGATTAACGATATTAATGTTTGGTACATAAAAGGTTCAAATAATGTAAATAATTGAATTTGATGATTATCAGCTTGACTTGGCAATTGAGGTTGATTACCCCACGAAAAACCTTGGTTACCATAATACATACTCATACTAATCCTCCTAAATAAATTGCTTTTTTATTTTATGATGATGCATACCCGGGAGTGATTGTTTAACCGTATGTAAAAATTTCCACTATTATTTTTGGATAGATTCATTGATTTAACAAATACTACCTTCCAGTCAATGAACTATCTAAAGGAGGAAATAGTATATGAAACGGAAATGGATTGTATTAAGTGTTTTAACGCTTTTCATAGTGAGTTCGTTCTCTTTAGGCGCTTTAGCTAAAGATCAATCAGTAACTGAAAAAGATATTGTGGATACAGCCATTGACTCAGGCGACTTCACAACACTGGTTGCTGCATTAGAAAAAGCCGGTTTAGTTGAAACTTTAAAAGGAGAAGGACCATTTACAGTTTTTGCTCCGAATGATGAAGCATTTGAAGCACTTTTAAATGAACTTGATATTACAGCTGAGGAATTATTAGCTAGAGAAGATTTAAAAGATATTCTTTTATATCATGTAGTAGAGGAAAAAGTTATGTCAGAGAGTCTAGAAGATGGCATGGAAGTAAAAACGTTATCTGGTAAAACTGTGAAAATTTCACTAAATCCAACTCAAGTTAATGAGTCAAAGGTTATTTTAGCTGATGTTGAAGCTTCTAATGGTGTTATTCATGTCATTGACAAAGTTTTAATTCCTGAAAACTAAATAGTTATAAAACTGAGAAAACAATATAATTAACAAAAATCCAGACTGTTCATTTATTGGCCTGGATTTTTGTTAGTTTTAAGTAATATTGCTTGTCAAAATACTTACTTTTTATGAGTTCAAGTCTATTCAGTTAGTTTCAGTTAAAATCTTAAATCATCTAGGATTTATACAGTGCAGTGTACTATTTTACCTTAGAAAACTCTAATAACTCTATATGATTACCATCTGGATCTTTAAAAATGGTGTAGCGACCTGGCGGGCAAGGTTCTACGTCAAGTAGAAATGGTACTTCTCTAGATTGTAAGTCACTCATATCTTTCTCCAAATTTTCTGATTGAATGGCAAGAACAACGTTATTACCTGACTCTAAATCATGATGTTCTTCTAAAACAATTGGTATGTTGGAATGCTTTAAACTTACGATGGTATCTCCGTAATATTGATCAACTTCAAATCCTAAAACTTCCGTATAAAAGTAAACAGATTTCTCCAAGTCTTTTACTCGAATTGTCATTACGCAAACTTGATTTAGCATTTAATACATCTCCCTTTATTTTTCAACCTAAATTATATAATTCAACAATAATGGTGTATGACCTTTAAGAATGTGCATTATTTTTTCTTTGTGATTGCTATAATAATTTGAACAATAAGTGATATTAATCCTACGATAAAGGATCCAAAGGCGAACAATATTAGGATGTATCCCGGTCCGTCCATAAGAACACCTCCAAATTATTCCACTAAATGACTGGTTGTCCACATTATAAAACACGAACACATGTTCGTAAACTATTTTTGAGAAAATCCTACAATGTCACTATTTTTCGGTGTAAATTTATAAGATTTGCATAAAATATAAATTGTTATATAGACTGTATGGTTTGATTGATCTTGTTTATGGGTAAATTTTACATAGAAGCGTTTTATAAAACGTGGATATGTACGGATAATTTGGAAAGGAGTTTTCAAATGAAATTGAATGTAGCTCAGAAGTTAATTAAAGAACATCTAGTTTCAGGTGAAATGAAACCAGGTACGGAAATTGGTTTAAAAATTGATCAAACATTAACTCAGGACGCAACAGGAACTATGGTGATGCTTGAGTTAGAAGCAATGGGCGTGGATCGAGCAAAAACAGAAGCCTCAGCTCAATATGTAGACCATAACTTAATTCAATCAGATCACCGTAACCCTGATGACCACCTATTTTTACGTAGTGCAGCTAAAAAGTTTGGACTTTATTTCAGTCGTCCTGGTAACGGTGTAAGTCACCCTGTCCATATGCAAAAGTTATGTATGCCAGGTCGCACATTATTAGGCTCAGACAGTCACACGTGTGCTAATGGTTGTATGGGTATGTTAGCTATGGGAGCTGGTGGTATTGATGTTGCCATGGCTATTGCAGGAGAACCATTTTATGTGAAAATGCCTGAAGTCTGGGGTGTGAAGCTAACAGGTAAACTACCTGATTGGGTAAGCGCTAAAGATGTTATTTTAGAAATGCTTCGCCGTCACGATGTTAAAGGTGGCGTAGGAAAGATTATTGAGTACTATGGTCCTGGTTTAAAAGATTTATCAGCGATGGACCGACACGTTATTGCGAATATGGGAGCTGAGCTCGGAGCAACTGCTACCGTGTTCCCATCTGATAAAGAAGTTAAGCGTTTCTTGAAACAACAAGGACGCGAAGACGATTGGCAGGAGCTTACGGCAGATCGCGGAGCCACATATGATTTACACGATGAGATTGATTTATCATCATTAGAGCCTCTAATTGCTAAACCATCTAGCCCGGGTAATGTCGTACCTGTGAGTGAAGTTGCTGGAGAGTCTATTTATCAATCTTATATTGGTTCTTCGGCGAACCCTGGTTATCGTGATTTTGCCATTGCAGCTGAAATCGTGAAAGGTAAGCAAATCGCAAACGGTGTATCCTACGATATTAACCCTTCTTCTCGTCAGATTCTAACTCAACTAGTTGAAGAAGGTCATATTGCAAGTTTACTTAGTGCAGGTGGCCGTCTGCACCAAGCTGGATGTAACGGTTGTATCGGAATGGGGCAAGCGCCTGCATCAGGTCGAAACAGTTTAAGAACAACACCACGTAACTTCCCAGGTCGCTCGGGTACTAAAGAAGATAGCGTGTTCTTATGTAGTCCTGAAACTGCTGCCGCGTCAGCTTTAACAGGTGTTATTACCGACCCTAGGACTCTTGAAATGGATTATCCAACAATTAAAGAACCTAAAGTGAATTTCGATAAAGAACAAGGTATGTTAGAAGAACCAATTGATCCAGCTGAAGGTTTAAATGTAGAGCTTGAAAAAGGGCCTAACATTAAATCAATCCCTGATTTATCCCCAATCGAAGATAATTTCGAAGTACCTGTATTACTTAAAATGGGTGATAACATTTCTACAGATGAGATTTTAGCTGGTGGTTCACGCGTCCTACCATATCGTAGTAATCTACAAAGAATTAGTACTTTCACTTTCGAAATTGTAGATGACACCTATTATGAACGGGCAATGAAACAAAAGATGAAGGTGGGCACGCAGTCGTAGCTGGTCACAACTACGGTCAAGGTTCTTCACGTGAGCACGCAGCTTTAGCTCCGCGTTTCTTAGGATTAAAAGCTGTTCTAGTTAAAGACTTCGCGCGTATTCACTTACAAAATTTAATTAATTTTGGGGTGCTACCTATTCAATTTGTTGATGAACAAGATTATGAAAAGCTTGAAAATGGTGACGTGCTCGTGTTTGAAAGCGTAAGGGATAAAATTCAAAATGATAATGAATTTGAAATTGGAATAAAAGGTAAAGATGAGAAAATCCGAGTGAAACACGGATTAACAAGCAGACATCTGGACATAATATTAGAAGGTGGAGTGATTAATTGGATCAAGAATAAACAACAAGAAAGTGGGGTATAAATGGGATCACAAGAGCACAGATGTAAAGCTTGTGAAGGTAGCGGCCTATTAATGGATGATGAGGAATGGCATTACACTTGTACAGTCTGCGGCGGAGATGGATATGTCTCGGATTATGAGAGCCGGGAGGAAAACCGCATCAGTAATGTCGATGAGAATAATCGAATATTAGACTAACATTCAGAGCTGTCCCTTTTTGAAAAGGGGCAGTTTTTTATGTGTTAAGAAGGGATATTTATATTTGTATAGAATAATGAATTAAAAAGGAGTGAGTGCATGAATGTAAAAGTAGCACTAACTGAAGAGTCGGTCATTAAACATTTTAAATTATGGAGAAGTTGGGTGATTGGACTCGTCGAGCGTATACCTGAAGAACGATTTGATGAAGTCCCAAAACCATTTCGGAACAACATTCGCTGGAATGCAGGTCATTTGGCAGCAAACTTGGATTCGAAGTTGTGTTGGGTCTTAAATGATGAGCCTCGCGTCCCAAAAATTTATCAAGATATGTTCGACCGAGGTACAAGTCCTTCTGAATGGACGACTTCACCACCTTCTAAAGAGGAAATTTTAAAAGTGCTTGAGCAGCAATTAGATGAAGTTGAAGAGCGTGTAAATGGGAAGTTAGACATGGAGCTACCAGAGGAATTTATAGGTATGCAAACGTTAGGAGAGGCATTAGAATTCTTCGCGGCCCACGAGGCACTTCATTTAAATACGATGAATACAATGCGAAGGATGCTAAAAAAGTGAATTTATATGCCACGCGTTTTTGCGTGGTATTTTTATGAGGGAAATTATTCAAATTTATAAGGAAATTTATAATTTTATGAGGAAAATTCAATTTAATAAGTAATTTTTCGTATATCAAACAAGATATATTTTGTTATGATAGTTTTGTACCAAGTGGGGGTGCAAAGATGACCTGGGATATTTTAAATATTATTGGTACGATGGCATTTGCGATTAGTGGTGCCATTGTGGCCTTAGAAGAAGAATATGATTTATTCGGAGTTTATCTATTAGGGTTCGTAACGGCATTTGGTGGCGGGACGTTTAGAAATCTTTTACTGGATTTGCCTATTTCTGATATATGGAATCAAAGTATGCTTTTTACGGTCGCATTTATTACCATGACACTTTTATTTTTCATTCCATTTCATTGGGTGTTAGGTTTTAAAAGATTGTGGGGAGTGTTTTTCGATGCGATTGGTCTTGCCACCTTTGCAGTACAAGGGGCATTATTTGCCGTTATGGCTGGTTATCCGATGAGTGCTGTGATTGTAGGTGGCGTTTTAACAGGGACAGGTGGGGGCATGATTCGCGATTTATTAGCAGGTAGAAAACCACTTGTTCTGCATCAAGAGATCTATGCGATGTGGGCAGTCATCGGTGCAATGGCGATTGGTTTTGGTGTTGCTGATACCATGTGGCAATACATTCTACTCATTGTTGGAATTGTATCGCTAAGGATGTTATCCGTTATTTATGGGTGGAGCTTACCGACCCGATTTGATTGGTTAAAACAGTTACGAAAGCTTAAACGTTAGGAGGAGTTTGGTGTTTCGTTCAGAAGCTTTTTTTAGACAGTTTCCGATTTTTACAGAACTCACTGAAGAAGAACTAACTAGATTAAGACAGATTTCAATTGAGCGTAATCTTGAGAAAGGAACCACGTTGTTTCGTCAAAATGACCAGCGTCATTCTGTTTATTTTATACGAACGGGTTTAATTAAAGTGTTTAAGGTGGACCAGGAAGGGACTGAGCAAATCGTCAATGTTTTACATTCAGATGAAATGTTTCCTCATGTAGGTTTTTTGATGAAACGCCTTATCCTGCTACTGCTATTACTTTAACAGAGGCGAAGGTTGTATGTGTGCCAATTGAAGAATTTGAGCTGTTATTAATGGAAAAGCCAGGTATGGCAATCAAAGTAATGAGAGTGATTGGTAAGAAGCTGTTAGAGCTTCAAGAACGCCTTCAATCGATGCAGACGCAGGATGTGTTTCACCGTATTGTGATGGAACTTATTAGATTCACAAATGAACTAGGCGTGAAGAAATCGACAGGCGAGATTTATTTACAATTACCGATCACAAATTCAGAATTAGCGAGCATGATTGGGGTGTCTCGTGAGACAGTTAACCGAGCATTTAATCGACTGAAGAAAGAAGATATTATAACTTACAATCGTAAAGAAATACATATATTAGACATTGAAAAACTTAAAACCTATTGGATTCATTAGCGCCATTCATTATGGCGTTTTTATTTTGGATTAAATGTGAAATATTTCACAAAAACGTCAACAATTTATTTCAGATTTGTGATTTGAATCACAAACTTTAGATGTTTTACCAATAAGATAAAAGTAGAAATAGAGATAAGGAGGGCTGCCGATGAAGAATTTAAAACATGACCACGAGAAATTGTATGGCGCTTTCGTTTCTGTGTTATTAGTTGGGGCATTTATAGTCGGATCTTGGCTGTTTATTTATTATCTTTTCATTACGCGTTAATTCTAAGGGGGGGATTTATATGCACATGCACAAGTTAGAAAGGGTTTGGCTTATAATCGGTGTATTAACGTTAATTGCCTTTTATCGACAGTAGGCTATCAGGCATTTGCTTCTGGTCATGCACCGCCGAGTGATTTAACAAAAATTGACCCTGAAAAAGTTCACGATACGCCTCCGTTTGATGAACCAGGGTTAAAACAAATTGGGGACAACGAATACGAATTAGTGATGGTGCTTCAGTCATTTGGGTTTACACCAAATAAAGTTGAAATTCCACAAGGTGCAACCGTAAAATTCATTGTAACGTCTGTGGATGTTGTACATGGCTTTGAAATAGCAGGAACAAGGGTTAATATGATGGTCACACCAGGGCACGTGAACTCTATGACTTATAAGTTTAATGAAAAAGGTGAATACCTCATTTTATGTAACGAATATTGTGGAACTGGCCACCACGTGATGAGTGCCCAACTGGAGGTGAAGTAGATGAATATATTAGATCGCAAGTTAAGTATGGCTCACTTTTATATCGCTTTTTTGCAATTGCAGTCGGAGGACTGTTCGGATTACTTCAAACATTAGTCAGAAGTGAAATGATTACATTACCTAATTCAATCAATTACTATCAAATCTTAACAGCCCACGGGGTTCTAATGGCAATTGTATTTACTACTTTTTTATCTTTGGATTTTTATACGCTAGTGTAATTAAAACGACCGGCGCTTTTAGTAATGGGAGAAGACGGGCAGCATGGATCGGCTACTGGATGATGGCTATTGGTATGGTGCTTGGTGTCATTATGATTATGCTTGGTGAAGCGACTGTGCTTTATACGTTTTACGCACCACTTGAAGCGCATCCACTATTCTATATTGCATTAGCTTTAATTATTGTTGGAACTTATTTCGGATCATTTGCTATTATTCGTCAATATAATCTCTGGAGAAGAGAAAACAAAGGCAAAACTAGTCCGCTACTAGCTTTTATGGCAGTAGCAACATTAGT
Source organism: Piscibacillus salipiscarius JCM 13188 (assembly GCF_001311865.1). Lineage (GTDB taxonomy): Bacteria > Bacillota > Bacilli > Bacillales > Alkalibacillaceae > Piscibacillus > Piscibacillus salipiscarius. The sequence continues at coordinate 58,364 of NZ_BBCD01000003.1, read as the reverse complement.
ACTCTGGTTAATCGCAACTATTGGCGTCGTTGCAACAGTCGTTCTTCAATTCATTCCATGGTCATTTGGGTGGGTAGATGAGATCAACATTGCATTAAGCCGGACTTTATTTTGGTATTTTGGTCACCCGTTAGTCTATTTCTGGTTACTTCCAGCTTACATGGCATGGTATGTCATGGTCCCGAAAATCATCGGTGGAAAAATTTTCAGTGACTCACTAGCAAGATTAGCGTTCTTACTGTTTATTTATTCTCAATCCCGGTAGGTTTTCACCACCAACTACTTGAGCCTGGAATTAGTCACGAGTGGAAGTTCATCCAAGTCGTCTTAACATTTGCTGTTATTATTCCATCATTGATGACAGCATTCGCACTTTTTGCTACCTTTGAAATGAGAGGAAGAAGCTTAGGTGGTAAAGGATTATTTGGGTGGTTTAAAAAACTTCCATGGAAAGACGTTAGATTTTTTGCTCCATTTATGGGAATGCTTATTTTCATACCGGCTGGAGCTGGTGGAATTATCAACGCTAGTAACCAGTTAAACCAAGTTGTTCATAACACGATTTGGGTTACGGGTCATTTCCATTTAACAATTGGGGCAACGGTCGCCTTAACCTTTTTCGGAATAAGTTATTGGCTCGTTCCATATCTAAAAGGCAGAGTTCTTACAAAACAGCTTAATGGGATTGCTATTTATCAAACCATTCTATGGGTTGTTGGAATGTTAATTATGTCAGGTGCGATGCATTTCTCTGGATTATTAGGAAATCCAAGAAGAACACAAGTGACAACCTATTTTGACCACCCGGTCGCATCAACCTGGGGCGCTTATGAGACAGGAATGGCTATTGGTGGATCACTGCTTTTCATCTCTCTAATTCTATATTTAATCTTAATGATTAATTTATCGTTTTGCACCAAAAGGCCAGGAAGAATTCCCAATTGGTGTTGAGGCAGATGAATCCTTACAACCACCTGCCATTTTAGAGAATTGGAAGGTATGGGTAGGAATTGCCTTCGCATTAATTTGTTTGCTTATACCATTCCAGTTATTGATATTATTCAAAATGCACCTCCAGGATCTAAGGGATTTAAGTTTTGGTAAGTTTTAAAAACAAAAAGGAAGTCTAAGTTTGAATAAAGAATAAATATATATAGCCTCTATCTAAAAGGTAGGGGCTATATAAAATTAAAGGGGTGAATGTTGATGAAAAGGCATGAAGCGTTGAATCCGTTATCCCACCACCATCATCATGCATTAGTCATGGCGTTAGAGATGAAACGAGCAGGTACGGAGCAGAGTTCAAAAACTTATAAACAATTAGTCCGTGATATGATTGATTTCTGGATAAAAGATGGCCGTGATCATTTTAGAGATGAAGAAGAAGTGTTGGTGCCATTATACTTACAATTTGCGAGTGAACCTAAAGAGAATTTAATTAAAGATATGTTATATCAACACGCTCAATTCGTGGTTTAATAGAGGAATTGCGGGAAAAGGGTGAAACGGACTATGAAAAGATGAGGTCATTAGGTGAGTTATTAGATGAACATGTTAGGTTAGAAGAACGAACCTTGTTTCCTCTAATGGAAGAAGCAATACCTGAGAACTATTTGTATCAAGCAAATGGCCGCTTTCACAGAGATTCATACAGCGGGTTTTAGCGTAATTCTTTATACCAATATGAGACAGCTAAACTGATTAAAGAGCCGATGAAAAAGAGAAACCCATACCCCCATAAAAATAAGTGATAATTAAATTCAAAAAAGTACCCTAATACAAATGCAAGTACACTTAAGATCATGGTAAACGTAAAAATATAAAAGTTGTAATCGCGACTAACACCTATTCCTTTTTGAATATAGTGGATTAAAATCGACACGACGAAAAACCGACTAAAATAAATAGATAAACCACATTTGTTCACCTTTTTTCACATTTTGTTAGTTCCATTATACCACAATGAACGTGTGTTAAAGTCGTGATTGGTGGGGTAAGATAGAGTTGATGTCCTTAAAAAGTTGGTGTCGTTGATGTCAGTTATGACGTTTGTTTATATTATTTTAATTATAGTATTAATAGCCTTAACTGCTTTTTTGTTGCCTCGGAATTTGCGATTGTCAAAATTCGAAGCAGCAAAATTGATCACTTAGTTGAACAAGGTGATCAACGAGCAATTGCGGCTAAAAAAAATTGTCGGTGAACTTGATGCTTATTTATCTGCTTGTCAATTAGGTATTACGATTACAGCTCTTGGATTAGGGTGGGTTGGAGAACCTACAGTCGAGAGGCTTCTACACCCTGTATTTGAGTACCTTGATCTGCCATCTACTTTAACCCATCTACTTTCGTTCAGTATAGCTTTTGCCATAATTACGTACTTACATGTCGTAATCGGAGAGTTAGCACCGAAAACACTGGCCATTCAAAAACAGAATCCATTGCACTATTAACAGCAAGACCACTTCTTTTGTTTTATAAAATAATGTTCCCATTCATTTGGTTACTAAATGGTTCAGCTCGTTTGTTGACAAGAATGGTAGGCGTGAGCCCAGCTTCAGAGCACGAAATCGCACACTCTGAAGAAGAACTGCGAATTATTTTGTCTGAAAGCTATCAAAGTGGTGAAATTAATCAAGCTGAATATAAATATGTGAATCGAATTTTTGAATTTGACAATCGGTTAGCAAAAGAAATTATGGTGCCAAGAATGCAGATTGAGGCGTTAGAAAAAGATACGACTATCCTAGAGTTTCTTGAATGCGTTCGAGATGCGACCTTTACTCGTTACCCTGTCATTAAAGGAGACCATGATCATATTCTAGGTATGATTAATGTGAAGCGGGTGATGACAAATTTTTGATATAAAAGATTTTGAGAGTGAAACAATTGAATCATTTATTAGACCTGTTATAAAAGTAATAGAGACGATTCCGATTGAAGAGCTACTTAAAAAAATGCAAAAAGATCATATTCATATGGCTGTTTTAGTTGATGAGTATGGCGGAACATCAGGAATCGTGACTGTTGAAGATATTTTAGAAGAAATCGTGGGTGAGATTCAAGACGAATTTGATCAGGAAGAGGAGAATTTAATTCAGGAATTAGAACGAAATGTATATTTAGTTGAAGGTCGCGCTTTGATTAGTGATGTCAATGATTGGTTTGATATAGATATTGAAGCATTTGATGTTGATACGTTAGGTGGCTGGTTGCTAACAGAAAAACACGATCTCAAAGAGGGCGACAGTATCAAATATGAGAACGTGACTTTTGTGGTTAAACAAATGAATGGTTATACAGTTAGTAAAGTAGAAGTAAGTAAATAAGGACCTGGCTGCATTCGTGACAGCCAGGTCTTTTTTACCATCTTAAATCCATCGTTAAATGACAGCAGTCAGCACCTTCCACATTCGCTTGCATAATCAACGTGATGCCATCCGGATTATAATCAACTTCTACATTATTGTGAATCCCTGTTGACTCAAGTAGTTCACGTACTCGGTCAATGTCATTCTTCTGTGCTGCATCCATTACTTGATGAGCGAAGTCCTCTGATTCCGAGAGCTTTTGCAGAATTCCACTTGCATCATTAAGTAAATCGCGAAAAGCCTCAGCGGATTCTTTGAAAACTGTAGGGTCCACATCAGGGTATCCATTTCCGTTAGGTAGACGCCCTGACTGATACGTTTGATAAATGTCATACCAAGGATAATAGTAATATGGATTGTTTGGAACATTTGGATTGTAACGATGTCTCATCTTGACCCTCCTAAACCATTGTCATAATATGTATATGCTAGAGTATAGTTATAATGTGAGGTAAAGATGATGACGACTAACATTAAAAAATCCAGCCGCAAACATTGCGACTGGATTTGCTAATCATTTACGCTTTTACTTCATCTGGCACATGAAGACCTAAACCTTCAGCAAGACGTTCACCGAATTCTGAATCAGCTTTATAGAAATGGCCGATTTGGCGAAGTTTAATGTCTTCAATTGTGCACTGACCTAGGTGATCAACCACGTTCTGAACAAGACGGGTTTTCTCATCGTCACTCATTAAGCGGTATAAATCACCGGCTTGAGTGAAGTGGTCGTGTTCATTGTAAGATACTTGAGCTGCTTCACCCTCAACATCAAACGGATTAACTTGGTTTGAAGGGTCTTCTTTAGGTGTTTCTTCAAATCTATTTGGTTCATAGTTAAGTTCACTACCATGTCCAGTTCCCATTTGCATGTAACCTGCACGTTGGTAGTTTTTAGGTTCATTAATAGGGCGGTTAACAGGTAGTTGTTCATGGTTAACACCTAAACGGTAACGCTGAGTATCAGAGTAAGAGAACAAGCGTCCTTGTAACATCTTATCTGGAGACGGCTCAATACCAGGCACTAAGTGTGCTGGAGATAGGGCAGCCTGCTCTACATCGTTAAAGTAGTTTTCAGGGTTACGGTTTAGTACCATCTTACCAACTTCGATTCTAGGATAATCTTTTTGACTTACTGTTTTGGTAACATCAAAATATCCCATTTGTAAGTTTTATAGTCTTCGTAAGGGATAATTTGTACGTAAAGTGTCCAAGAAGGATAGTCACCTTTGTCGATTGCGTTGAACAGATCTTCTGTATGATAGTCAGGGTTTGTACCTGCTAATTCATCCGCAACGTTAACGTCCATTCCTTTAACACCTTGATCACTAACAAAGTGATATTTTACCCAAAATGCTTCTCCTTCTTCGTTAACCCACTTATAAGTATGGCTACCATAACCGTTCATGTGACGGTAAGTCGCAGGAATACCACGGTCACCATGCAAGTAAGTTACTTGGTGTAGTGACTCTGGTGATTGTGACCAGAAATCCCAACTGCGTTTTTGTCTTTTAGGTTTGTTTGTGGATTACGCTTTTGTGTATGGATAAAGTCAGGGAACTTAATCGCATCACGAATAAAGAAGATCGGTGTGTTGTTACCGACTAAATCATAGTTACCTTCTTGAGTATAAAATTTCACTGCGAAACCACGTGGGTCACGTACAGTATCAGCAGAACCTAGTTCACCAGCAACTGTTGAGAAGCGGATAAACATAGGAGTACGTTTACCTTTTTCATTTAAGAAATCTGCTTTTGTATATTTTGAAATTTCATCGTTTGTCACTTCAAAGTAACCGAAAGCGCCAGCACCTTTTGCGTGTACAACACGCTCTGGAATACGCTCGCGATCAAAGTGAGCTAGTTTTTCTAATAAATGTACATCTTGAATTAATGTTGGTCCACGACTTCCAGCGGTAATAGAGTTTTGGTTATCACCAACTGGAGCACCACTTGAAGTGGTAAGACGATTCTTGTCTACCATGAATCATTCCTCCTCTTAAAAAGATTACACGAATATAATAACCTATTAATAATGATTTGTAAATTAAAATGATTATAATTTGCTAGAAAGTATAAAAAGTAGGAAATAAGTAGGGTAAAAGGCGAAAATTCAGTGTTTTATATTCATCTTACTATGTACGATTTCATTTGGCTAATATTCCACCTAATAATTGAGAGTAGAGCGTAGAGGTAGCTCTACGCTTTGGATGCAATGGCTTCGATTTCTACCTTTGCACCTTTAGGTAATTTACTTACCTCAAATGCTGCTCGGGCAGGATAAGGCTCGTCTAAAAAACTAGCATAAATGTCGTTAACAGTTGCAAAATCATCCATCGAATCTAATAGAATAGTCGTTTTGACAAGATGTTTATAATCTAAGCCGGCTTCTTTTAGAATGGCGCCTAAATTTTTCATAACCTGTCTAGTTTGTTTACTAACATCATCGCTTACCATTTCCATTGAGCTAGGGTCAAGTGGAATTTGGCCAGATATAAATAGTAATCCACCAACTTCAACGGCTTGCGAATATGGACCTATCGCAGCTGGTGCTTGGTTTGTAGAGTATACATTCTTCATTTTACTACTCCTTTCTATAATTTTCATTTTAACATAATTTAATAAAAGGTAGGAATATAAAGCATGTAAATTTTCACATTTTAAATTTTTTCTGAATTTTTGATATAATAAGAGCCGAGTTGAGCGGATGCTCAATAAATTATAACCGGAGGGGATCGAATGAAGAGAGAAGAATTAATTGCACCAGATCAGTACAACATCGTTTCAGAGTTTGAAAAATTTGCGACAGAAGGTAGTCGTAAAGCGGTTCTCTGGGAAGATGATCAAGGTAATCGGAAAGATATTACTTATGTTGAATTAATGAAAAATGCGAATAAAATTGCAAACGCTTTCTTAGATAATGGTTTGAAGAAAGGCGATAAAGTTTTAATTATTGTTCCAAGATTAATCGAGGCTTATCAAATCTATATTGCAGCATTGAAGGCAGGTTTGGTTGTCATTCCAGGTTCTGAAATGCTCCGGGCGAAAGACATTGACTATCGCCTAACTCATGGTGAAGCTAAGGCAGTGGTTAGCTATTACCCATTTGTTTCAGAGTTTGAGAAGGTTAACCGAGTTAGTGACTTACAGCGATTTGTAGTTGGAGCGGAGCATGACGACTGGCTACATTTAGAGACTCTAATGGACAAAGCGTCAGATCAGTTTAAAATAGCTGATACGAAACGCGATGATATGGCATTTTTATCTTATACATCTGGTACAACCGGCAATCCAAAAGGGGTTGTACATACTCACGGCTGGGGTTATGCTCATCTTAAAACCTCTGCATCTAACTGGTTAGGGGTTGAAGAAGGAGATGTTGCTTGGGCAACGGCTGGTCCAGGCTGGGCAAAATGGCTATGGAGTCCGTTTTTATCTATATTAGGCTCGGGAGCTACTGGATTAGTTTATAACGGTAAATTTGAACCTAAGAAATATTTACAGCTTTTACAAAACTACAAAGTGAACGCACTTTGCTGCACACCAACTGAATACCGTTTAATGGCAAAAGTAGACGGTCTTGATCAATATGATCTTTCGAGTTTAAAGAGCGCGGTTTCTGCAGGTGAGCCACTTAATCGTGAAGTGATTGATACGTTCCGACGTATTTTGAGGTAACCGTTCGCGATGGTTATGGGCAGACCGAGAATACGCTGTTAGTTGGCATTACGAGAGATATGGAAGTTCGTCCAGGTTCAATGGGTAAACCAACTCCAGGGAATCATGTTGAGATCATTAATGAAGATGGTGATCCGGTTGGGGCTGATGAAGTAGGTGATATCGCGGTTCATAAATCAACACCTGCATTATTTAAAGAGTATTATAAAGATCCGGAGCGTACTCAAGCGGCATATCGCGGTGAATTTTACTTAACGGGTGACCAAGCGAAGAAAGATGAAGAAGGTTACTTCTGGTTTGAAGGCCGTAGTGATGATATAATCATCAGCTCAGGTTACACGATTGGACCATTTGAAGTAGAAGATGCTTTGGTTAAACACACTGATGTTCAAGAGTGCGCAGTTGTTGCGAGTCCTGATGAGGTTCGTGGAGCCGTCGTTAAAGCCTTTATCGTATTAAAAGACGAAGTCAATCCGGAACGTGACGGCTTGGTTGAAGAGCTACAAGATCATGTTAAGCGTCTAACCGCACCATATAAGTATCCACGAAAGGTTGAATTTGTTAAAGATTTACCGAAAACGACATCAGGTAAGATCCGCCGCGTTGAGTTAAGACAACGTGAAAAAGCGGCAGTAAAATAATTCAAAATAGCCTCTTTAAAGGGGCTATTTTTATGTTGACTTAATAGTAGGGATTTTTATAATAAAAATTAGAGAGTGAGAAAGGAGATTTTTATGAAACGATGATATTAAAAGAATTACAAGTCTCTTCCTATTTACTTCAACTTGAGTCACTTATCCGACGGCTTCCTCAGCAGCATGAAAGTTATTCAATTGTTCAGGACCAGATTGCCCGCGAGCACGCGGGTTACTATGGTGAATGTCAGTTGATATACCCCTTATCAAAACTAAACTTCCCCACCGATTTAATCTATCAACTTCGGTTACCCTACAATCATAGCTTTTTTCAAATCGATTGTTTGCTCATGACGCCAAGGTTTTTCCTAATTATCGAAGCTAAAAATTACCGAGATCTCGTTGTGTTTAATGAATTTGATCAAGTGTTGCATAAAGACAGGGTTTACCAAGATCCAGTCATGCAGGTTGAAGAACAGAAGTATCAACTTGAAATGTGGCTACAAATGAAAGGAATCCCTCCCATCCCTATTGAGACCTTAGTCACCATGACCAACTCCCAAGCTTTACTGAAGGCAGCTTCCCCAAATCATAAAGAAAAAAGTCGTTACCCTTCCTAAGTTATCGAGCAAAATTAGAGAACTATCAGAACAGTATAAAGCGCAACTATTGAACGTCAGCGACTTGAGATGGCTCGGGAACCAAATGATGATGGAGCATCAGGATTATGTTGCGGATGTCTTGATGAAGTTTCGGGTAAATGAAAAAGCGTTACGCCAAGGTATAGTTTGTCCTGAATGTGGGGTGTTGGGGTGAAGATGGTTAAGAAGCGTTTCGAATGTCCTCAATGCAAAACTCGTACATCAGATGCATACCTTACGGCTCTAAAAGATAGCTTCTTGCTAGGGAAACGAAATATTACCAATAGTGAATTTAGAGAATTCAGTGAAATTCAATCACATAGTACAACTAGAGATCTTCTGGTTAGATCAAACCTTAAGAAAGAAGGCACAAAAAGATATACAAAATACCAGTTATGTTTTGATTATAAAAGAGATTTTGATTATTTGAAGAGAAGAAAAAGAAGTAAGAAATTATAAGGGAGATAACTATATAGAGAGCGTAAAACCGCTTATAGAAAATGAGGATACGTTCATAGAGGGAAACAACCGTTGATAGAATGAAAAGTTACGTTCATAGAAAAAGAACAACCGTTGATAGGATGAGAAGTTACGTTCATAGAAGGAAAACAACCGTTTATAGAACGAGAAGAACCGTTCATAGAGAGTCGAACCACATGGTAGGGAGTGGAATATTTCCGCTCCCTATCATGTTCAACTTAGTGATACGGATTCACATGTACGTAAACGTCTTGAACTTCTTCGTGGTCGTCCATGAGTCGTTCTTTGACGCGGGCGGCAATGGCATGTCCGTCGTCAACGGTAATTTCAGGGGCGACGCTGATCTTAACGTCAATGATAACGTAGGAACCGTGGGTGCGTGCGTTCAAAGTGTCAACGCGTTTTAACCCCATCTACCTTTAACACACACTCGAAAAAGTGCTCTGTATCATCGTCATCTAGAACGGTTTCAAGAGTAACGTTAACTGCATCTTTTCCTAACTTAAAACCCATCCACATGACTAAGACAGCAATTAACGTTCCAGCAACAGGGTCAAAGTATTGCAGAAACGTGATTTGATACTCTCTGCCCAAAATTGACAGTCCAATCCCTGCTAAAGCAATGACTGAAGACAAGGCGTCTGATCGGTGATGCCATGCGTCAGCAATGATCGCAGGACTGTTGATTTTATTTCCGAGTCGATATTTATACTGGAATAAGGCTTCTTTAGCGATGATAGAAAAAATGACTACATATAACGCGTAGATGCTTGTCTGTTGGGTTGTTCGATCCCAAATCGATTGGACCGAATCAAGTAATATTTCAAAACCAACAATAATTAACAGAATAGATACGATTAATGTGGCAATGTTTTCTGCCTTTCCGTGACCATATGGATGTTCTGGATCCGGCGGTTTACGTGCTGCTCGAATCCCGATTAACACGGCAAAGGAGCTAACTACATCTGAGGCAGAGTGAAAGGCATCAGCAATTAACGCTTTACTATTGGTTAAAACTCCTGCGACACCCTTTATAATAGCTAAAAGTAGATTCGCTATAATTCCGAGTATTGAGGCGAATTGTGCTTTTGAGTAACGTTGATCCATTTAGATAACCTACTTTTTATACGTATTTATAGAGTAATTTTCATTTTAACAATAAAATACATTAACGTCTATTTGAGCACTATGTAAGCCTATCTACATATAATAATCCATAAGTGCAATTTTGACGAAAAGGGAGATGGCAATATGTGCGGTATAACTGGATGGGTTGATTGGGAGGGGATTAATCAAAGAGAGCATGATCAAACGATTAAAAAAATGACGAATCAACTCATAAAACGTGGTACGGATGATGAAGGGTACTTTCTCAATCAACATGTCGCGTTTGGCCATAGGCGTTTAGCAGTCATTGACATAGAAAATGGAAGGCAGCCGATGATTGTGACGCATGTCGGTCATACTTATACAATTGTTTATAATGGAGAGTTATACAATACCAATGACATAAGAAAAGAGTTATTGAAAAGAGGTTATCGGTTTAAAACTACGTGTGATACTGAAGTGCTGCTTAACGCATATGTTCACTGGGGACCGGATTGCTTAGATTATTTAAATGGGATTTTTGCGTTTGCTATTTGGGATGAGAAACGAGAACGAGTCTTTATCGCGAGGGATCGGCTTGGCGTTAAACCGTTATTTTATGCTAATGCAGGTAAAAATAATCTTTGGTTCTGAGATCAAGTCTATTTTGGAGCATCCTGATATAGAACCCGTAGTAGATCGAGATGGGCTCGCTGAAGTTTTTGGTCTAGGACCTTCTCGTACACCGGGTCATGGAATTTTTTCTCAAATTGACGAGCTACGTGCTGGTCACGCCATGTTAGTAACAAGGCAGGGAGTAAAAACCTGGCGCTACTGGAATGTTCAAAGCGAGAAGCACGAGGACTCATTTGATGAAACAGTCGAAAAGGTTCGTCATCTTTTGTTGATGCTGTAGAACGTCAGTTAGTGTCTGATGTTCCCATCTCAACTTTTCTATCAGGTGGTGTTGACTCAAGTGCTATTACAGCCATCGCTGCGAATTATTTTAAGGAAACTAATCAAGGACAGCTGCCAACCTTTTCTGTTGATTATAAAGGAAATGAAAAACACTTTGAAGAGAGTGTTTTTCAGCCGTCTAATGACCGAGATTTTATCAAAATCATGGTCAATCAATTTAAAACGAATCACACGGACTGTGTAATTACCGAGCAAGAACTCTTTGATACTTTAAAAGAATCTGTCATACTCCGCGATCAACCTGGAATGGCAGATGTGGACTCGTCACTTCTTTGGTTCAGTCATCAGATTAAAAAAGAAACGACTGTTAGTTTATCTGGAGAATGTGCAGACGAAATTTTGGTGGGTATCCGTGGTTCCATAATCCTGAGTTAAATGGAGAAGATGGTTTTCCGTGGATACGTTCATTAGATCATCGAGAGAATTTACTATTACCTGAATGGAAGAAAAAATTAAATATTAAAGATTACGTAAAAGAGCGTTTCAACGAGACGGTCACTGAAACGCCTATATTAGATGGGGAATCTAAGGTTGACCGTAAACGAAGAGAGATGTTTTACCTTAATATGCAATGGTTTATGGCGCAGCTGCTAGATCGAAAGGATCGAATGAGTATGGGAGCAACACTCGAAGTTCGGGTACCATTTGCCGATCATCGTTTAGTAGAATATGTTTGGAACGTTCCTTGGGAGATGAAAAATGCTGGTGGATTAGAAAAAGGTCTGCTCCGTAAGGCCTTAGAGGGTATTTTACCACATGACATTTTATATCGAAAAAGAATCCGTACCCCAAAACGTTCCAGCCACAATACGAGAAACTAGTTATGAATTGGATGAAGGACATCTTAAACGACCCTAATAGTTGCTTATTTGAAATCTTGTCGAAAAACCAGGTTCAAAAGCTGCTCGAATCAAATGGTAACCTGTTTAAAGAGCCTTGGTACGGTCAGCTTATGCAAGGGCCGCAATTAATCGCGCATCTTTGTCAGATAGATTACTGGATGAGGCACTATAACATTAAAATAAAGTAGGTTAAGGCCTGTGCCTTAACCTACTTTGTTCATGGTTTGCTGAGTTGCCACTTTCTCAATCCAATTAAATGGATCATTGAGACGGCCATATTGAATACCTGTTAATGTTTCATAAAGTTCTTTAGAGAGCTTACCAGTTTGACCATTATTAAAAACATTTTATGATCGTTCCAGTCTAACTGCCCAATCGGAGAGATGACAGCGGCAGTACCAGAACCAAACACCTCTTCAACATTTCCCTTTTGATACTCTTGATAAAGCTCGTCGATTGTGATCTTGCTCTCGCGTACACTAATTCCCCAATGTTTTAACAATTGAATAACTGAACTTCGCGTTATACCACTTAAAATACTTCCATTAAGTTCAGGAGTTACAACTTCATCTCCAATCTTAAAAAATACATTCATGCTACCAACTTCTTCAATGTACCTCTTTTCAACGCCGTCTAACCAAAGTACCTGAGAGTAGCCTTCCTTACCGGCAACTTCCTGCGCCTTCAAACTAGATGCATAGTTTCCGCCCGTTTTCGCTTCACCAGTACCCCCACGTACAGCACGAACAAAGTCATTTTCCACCGCGATTTTATTGGATTGATTCCCTCTTTATAGTAAGCACCAACAGGAGATAGAATAATTACCAATTTATATTCTTTAGATGGTGCAACTCCTAAAAATGGTTCCGTTGATATAATCATTGGGCGAATATAAAGAGATGTACCATCAGCTTTTGGAATCCATTCTTTCTCAATATAAATCAGTTGTTTTAAGGCATGTAGCAAAAAGTCTTCATCAAGTGTCGGGATACATAAACGTTCGTTTGAGCGGTTTAATCTTGCAATATTTTTCCGTGGGCGGAAAAGAAGAGGTTCACCTTGAGGATTAAGGTAGGCTTTGAGTCCTTCAAATACGGATTGACCATAATGAAATACCATGGCAGCCGGATCGATTTTAAGTGGTTCATAAGGAACAATTTTGGCATCGTGCCAGCCTTCTGCATCTGAATAGTCCATTACAAACATGTGGTCAGTAAATGTTCGGCCAAAAGCAAGCTCTTCACTGTTTGGTTTCTCACGATAGGACATTGTTTTAAATACGCGTAGTGTACGATTTTCCATGTTGTCATCTCCTTATTATCTGAAAATTTTAATAAAAATGATAATACAGGTTTGACAGGATTTCAACCCCTTTTTCTAAATGTAAGCGTTTTTTATTTGAATTTTTAAAATATTTTGATGATAAAGGTTGATTTGGACTATTTTGAGGAGTAGAATACAGGTTAAAAATTTTAAAGTAACTAAGTGGTGCTTTAAAGGGAGTGATTTTAATGAGTTATTTAGATCAATTAACACGTGCTCACCAAGGCGGTCCAAGACTACATAAATCTATAGAGGTAGCACAATCACTAGATGAAGCTTACCAGTTTCAGAGTAAACTTATTAAATTAGAAACTCAAAACCATAATCATTTAAAAGGCTATAAAATCAGCCTGACTAGTAAAGAAACGCAGGATTTATTTGATGCAGAGGAACCTCTATATGGCGCACTTACGGAAGACTCCGTGATTGGCGGCCAATTACAATTAGAGCATATGTCTGAACCATTAATAGAAGTGGAACTTATGTTTTTGGTTAAAGAGGATATTCATCCTGAAGATGATGAGATGGATATAATAAGGAAAACCCAAGTCGCTCCAGGTATTGAAATTCCAGATTCCCGGTACGAAGATTGGTTCCCTCATTTATCTTTGAATCAAATTGTAACTGATCGAGCAGTTGCAGGGAAAGTAGTGGTTGGTGAGCACAAACATGATTTAACCTTTGAACAATTAAATTCAATTAATGTATCAGTAACTTTAAACAATGAACTCATTGCGACTGGCCATTCAAGTGAAGTGCTGGGAAACCCGGTTTATGCTGTTAAATGGTTAGCTCAACAATTAGCTAAAACAGGTGAGACATTACAGTCTGGTATGGTTATTTCATCAGGAACATTTTATGATGCCCCAGCAACTAAAGAAGGGTCATTATAATGTTCATTTTGAAGGTGTAGGCGAGGTAAGTTTAGAAGTTAATTAAACTTTTTTATAGAATAAAACATCAATTTTAATCCAAATTCGGTTTAAATTGGTGTTTCTTTTTATATTTTGAAAAGTTATTGTAAAGTTATTTCGGTTTTTAGTAGTATATTCCAACTATTAGAATGATTAAATCCTTATTTATATAGGACTAAAGATTCTTTTAAATTAACCAAAACATTACTTTATTTACAAATCAGTAACATGTGTTTTGGCTCTGTTTGAAGCGGGTATCTGATTAGTGCAACGAAAAAATAGTTGCAAAACACATAATCAAAACATAAAAAAGGAGTGTTTTGAAATGAAAAAATTAATTATCAGTTCATTACTAGTAGGTACAGGTTTCTTAGCAGCTTGTGGTGGCGGCGGTGAAGAAGATCCGGCCACTGAAGATCCAGCAACTGAAGAAGATAGTGGTACAGAAACTGAAGACGGTTCAACTTCTGAAGATGGCACTACTGGTACTGGCGAAGAAGGTACAACTGATGATAGTACATCAGAAGATAGCTCAACAGATTCAACAGAAGGTAGTAGCGATGAAATGGAAGATAGTGAAAACGAAGATGGTACTGAAGGCTCAACAACAGAAGGTTCAGAAGAGGACTCTGAATCATAATTAATTAGATTAACTCTCACCCTTTAAAAAGATAGCTTTAAGCATAAACTCCCCCTAATTTTATAGATTCGGAAAATCCTAAGGTTCCAAAAATGAACCTTAGGATTTTTTATTTTTGATGTGTGGATGTCTTATATTTTAACCAGAATGTCTTATAAACTAGATTAAATGTCTCATAAAATCAGTCGAATACCCATTTTCGACAAAATTCGATGCCTTAACTTTCACTCCAATGTCCCATAAACGGGTTTTTATGTCCCATAAATGTTATGTTTTTTCGTATTAGTCAAGATCATTATAGGTAGTTGATGACCACCAGAGTCAAGCTTTCTACTTAACATATTTTTTGCGTGTGGGCTACTGCACAGTTTTTTAAAAACAAAAAAATTAGGACAGACACGGTTAACGCCCAGTGCATAGTATGAAGCGTAGAGGTGAGAGCAGTGGAAGAGTTAAGTAAAGCGGTTGAGGTGGAACAAGAAGATCTGAGGCGTAGGCAACGTAATAATCGAATTAAACAGCTATTAACGATCTCATCCCCAGTATTAATGTTGTTAATTTGGGAGTTGTTATCAAGAACAGCTGTAATTGACCCAAGATTTTTTCCAGCACCAACGCTCATTATTGAAACATTATTTTCAATGGGGGCATCAGGTGAATTGTTTGAACACGTCAAAGTGAGCTTGATTCGCATTCTAAGCGGATTCTTATTAGGCGTTATTCCAGCAATTACATTAGGGCTCATTATGGGGATGTATTCATCCATAAGGCATTTCTTTTCACCTTTAATCATGGCATTAATGCCAATTCCAACACTTGCGATGTTACCAATCATTTTAATTATTTTTGGAATTGGTGAGTTTTCAAAATGGTGACAATCGCCTTAAGTGTCTTTTTCCCAGTGGTGATTAATACGGTCGCTGGTGTGATGAGTATCGATAAGGTGTATGCAGATGTGGCTAAAAACTATGGAGCTAACCCGAAAGACTTCTTTATGAAAATTGCCCTTCCCGGTGCCATGCCAGTTATGATGGAAGGCATCCAAATGGGGCAGGCAATTGCACTTTTAACCATTGTCGCTGCAGAAATGATCGGTGCTAGGTCAGGAATCGGATATGTTATTTGGATGAATTATAAGGCATTTCTTATTCCTGAGATGTTTGTAGGGCTTTTGTTAATATCGTTTTTTGGCTACTTGTTCTCGTTATTACTACGTGGCCTACAAAGTAAGCTAATTCCATGGAAATAGGAGGAATGACGTTGTCTCATCTTGGAAAAATTCAAGTCGATGGATTAACAAAAGTGTTTATCAAAAATAAGGAGCGCGTCATGGCCCTTGAAAACATAGATTTTTCAATTAAGGATGGGGAATTTGTATGTATTTTAGGCCCTAGTGGATGCGGGAAGACGACATTACTTCGAATTTTAGCTGGACTTGAAAAACCAAGTTCAGGCGAGTTTAACATTCAATCGAGTGAATCAGCACGCCACCCATTACAATCTATGGTTTTTCAAGAACAAGGAGTTATTCCATGGATGACTGTTGAGGAAAATGTGGCACTGGGTCTACGAATGCGTCACGCACCCAAGAAAGTTATAAATGACAGAACTAATCATTACTTAGAAAAAGTTGGCTTATCTAAATATAAAAACTTATATCCGAAAGAATTGTCTGGGGGTATGAAACAGCGAGTTAGTATCGCTAGGGCATTCGCGAATGATCCAGAAATATTACTAATGGATGAACCGTTTGCTGCTCTAGATGAGCAAAACAAGTTTATTTTACAAGAGGAATTACTTGCGATTTGGGAAGAGACAAAAAGACAGTGATATTTATCACGCACAGTATTGATGAAGCTATTTTACTTAGTGATCGAATCTTTTTAATGACCTCTCAGCCTGGAACGATTAAAGAAGAGGTCACGATAGACCTGCCGAGACCAAGGCAGATGACACAAGTTAGGTCAGATCCAAAGACAGCTGATATTTTCTTAAAAATATGGACCCATCTACAAGATGAGGTTCAAGAATCACGAAATCAATAAGAAAGGTAGAGTGAACATGATTAAAAAGTGGTTTGCACTTCCGCTTTTGCTTCTCGTCTTGACGTTAGGCGCTTGTAGTCAAGAGGAGGGTAAAACAGGTTCAGGTGGTGAAATAGAGGAAGGCCTTGAACCATTAGAAGAAAGAGCGACTGTAGTAATAGCTGAAGATGGTGCTGCATCTGGTGCAGGTTTTTACATTGCTAATGAGATGGGCTATTTTGAAGACTATAATATAGAAGTAGAATTTGCGACTTTTGGCAACAGCGATGAAATGTTACCTGCCATTGCAGCAGGTGAGGTAGATGTAGCAGGCGGCATTTCAACAGCTTCGTTCTTTAACTCGATTGCTCAAGGTATAGATGTTCGCATGATTGCGGATAAAGGACATAACGTAGAAGGTAGTTCTTACTTCACATTTGTTATTCGTGAAGACCTTAAAGAAGAAATTAAAGATTACTCAGATTTAAAAGGAAGAACGATTGCCGTATCATCTCAAAATGCCGTGGATGATTATATTTTCGGTGAGATGCTTAAGCACGCTGGCCTTACAAGAGACGATGTTGAGTTTGTTCTTATGTCGGACTTCGGTAATATGTTAGCTGCTATGGGTAATAAACAAATTGATGCTGCTCTACAAATTGAACCACTGATCACTCAAGGTGAATCGCAAGGTCTACACCTTCGATTTAAAGATGCAACAGATTATGCACCAGAGGCTCAAATTGCAATGGTGCTTGGCTCGCCAAAATTTTTAACTGAAAAGCGTGATGTTGCCCAGAGGTTTATGGCTGCCTATCTAAAAGGCGTGCGTGACTACAACGATGCGTTTATTAAGGAGACTGGAGATGTTGACCAGGTCATTGAAATCATGACTGAATATACAGCACTTAAGGATCCTGAACTGTGGAAAAAAGTTGGCGTAACAGGACTTAATCCAAATGGTAGAATGTTTGTTGAAGATATTAAGAATCAATATGAAGTATATAAAGATAACGGCGCCATCAAAGGTGAGGTTGACTTTGAGCAAGCAATTGATACGTCTTTAGTGGAAGAGGTTTTAGAGAAGATCGGTGAATATGAGTAAGGATAATGAACTGCCCATGCCCCTGGGCAGTTTTTTTATGACCAAATGGATTGAACAGAGGACCACTAATAGAAGAGATGAAATGTTGTCTTATAATAGAGGTCTAGATATACATAAAATACAAAAGTACGCTCACCGCGAAACTATTGTAGACCCTTTCAATTATCTGAATTATTTTTCTTTAATCGAAAGGGTATTTTATGCATAATTATGTGTTAATATGCATTTAATCGTATAAATATACAATTTTGGAGAGGGGATCTACAATGTCTAAAAAGGTTATGTTTTCGGCGTTATCTATTATTCTATTAATCGTTCTTGCTGCGTGTGGTGGGAGTGAAGGAAGTGGAAGTGCTAATGCAGAAAGTGAATCAAGTGAAAGTAAAGGTACGTTAGTGATGGGAACATCTGCTGATTTTCCTCCTTTTGAATCTTTTAATCCAGAAGGGGAATTTGAAGGGTTTGATGTTGATTTAGCTCATAAGATTGCGGAAGAACTAGGTTATGAACTTGAAATTAAAGATATGAAATTCGATGGATTAATCGGATCTCTTCAGTCTGATCGTGTTGATATGGTTATGGCAGGTATGTCAGCAACGGAAGATCGTCAAAAAACGTTGATTTCTCTACGGAGTATCACCATTCAGGTGAAATGTTTGTTACTACAAAAGACTCAAATATTAAGAGTTTAGAAGATTTAGAAGGTAAAGTCGTAGGCGTTCAATTAGGGACCATTCAATACGAAGGCGCTGAAGAGTTAAAAAAAGAATATAACTTCGAGCTTAAATCGATGGACCAAGCAACGACTCTAATTCAAGAGTTAAAAACAGGACGCATTGACGTTGGTTACATGGATAAAACAGTTGCAGAAGGCTATATCGAAGAGCAAGGTTTAGCTGGATTTGATGATCCGACTACGAGTTCACCAGGGATGGCAGTTGCTTTTCCAAAAGATAGTGATTTAAAAGAAGATGTTAATGCTGTAATTGAACAATTCTTAGAAGATGGAACGATTGATGAACTAGCTAAAAAATGGGAGCTAACAGAAGACTAAACAAATAGAATTGAGGTGTTAAGGCATGAATTTGGATTTTACCCAAATCGTGCCTTATATTCCTTTTATGCTTGAAGGAATATGGGTTACGTTAAGATTTGTCATTATTGCAATCATTATTGGTTTTATTTTGGGCGCAGTGATCGCGCTAGTAAAAATATCTGATGCTAAATATCTTAAATGGCTTGCTGATTTCTATACATCAGTGTTTCGGGGGACACCGTTGATCTTACAACTAATGCTAGTCTATTATGGTGTTCCGCAGCTTTTGGGTTACGACATACCAGAGTTTCTAGCAGCTATACTAACATTTGGCTTGAATTCATCGGCTTATGTTTCGGAAATTATTCGTGCAGGTATTCAAGCTGTCGATAAAGGACAGAAGGAAGCGGCACAAGCTTTAGGTATCCCTTACAGGCAGACGATGGTCAAAGTTATTTTACCTCAAGCGATGAAAAATATTTTACCAGCACTCATGAATGAATTCATTACATTAACAAAAGAATCGGCCATTGTGTCGGTGATTAATTACTTAGATTTAATGCGCCGCGCGTCTGTTGTTGGTGCCGACATTTACCGTAACTTTGAACCGTATTTATTTGTCGGCTTAATTTATTATGGAATGGTTATGATTTTAACATTATTAGGCAAGCTGCTTGAACGGAGGCTGAGTCAGAGTGATTAAGGTTGAACATTTATATAAAAATTTTGGGGATTTAGAAGTGTTGCAAGACATTGTAACGGAAGTAAAACAAGGTGAAGTGGTGGCTGTGATTGGACCATCTGGATCTGGTAAATCCACGTTATTACGATGCATGAATTTGCTTGAATCCCCCTCAAGTGGTCAAGTGTTAATGGATGATGAAGATTTAATGGACCCTAAAACAAACATTTTAAACGTCAGGCAAAAATTGGCATGGTATTTCAGCACTTTCATCTTTTCCCGCATATGAAGGTGATTGAAAATTTAACCTATGCACCTATGACAGTTAAAGGGTTAAATAAAAAGAAGCAGAAAAAGGGCGAAAGAGTTATTAAATCAAGTTGGTCTAAGTGACAAAGAACAGGCTTATCCAAATAAGTTATCTGGAGGTCAAAAACAACGTGTCGCCATCGCCCGCGCTTTGGCGATGGAGCCCGAAGTGATGCTCTTTGATGAACCGACATCAGCATTAGACCCCGAAATGGTCAAGGAAGTGCTCGATGTCATTAAGTCACTTGCCAATACTGGTATGACAATGGTTGTGGTAACTCACGAAATGGGTTTTGCAAAAGAAGTAGCAGATAGAATTATTTTTATGGATTACGGAAAAATAGTAGAGGAAGCTAAACCAGAAGAGTTTTTCTCCTCTGCTAAAACAGAACGTGCGAGAGATTTTCTAGACAAAGTTCTATAAGCAGTAGGAACTCTTCTATTCATTGGAATAGGAGGCGCTTATGGACACAAAACATTTTAAAAACCCAGTTTTTTATGTATCTGCTATCGTGATCGCGCTGTTAGTTATAATTGGAGCCATTATGCCTAAACAATTTGGTGAGGTTGCGAATAGATTATTCTTATTTACAACCTCTAAATTCGGGTGGTTTTACCTAATTGCGGTATTCGTTTTAGTCATATTTTTGGCTGTGTTAGCTTTTAGCCGGTATGGAAAAATTAGATTAGGCGGAGAAGAGGAAAGGCCAGATTATCCATTTTTTTACATGGATCGGGATGTTATTTTCAGCAGGCTTTGGGGCGGGACTCGTCTTCTGGGGTGTTGCGGAGCCGATGTCTCACTTTTTAGAGACACCATTGAAGGTGTGGAGCCTTTAACAGAAGAAGCAGCTCGCTTAGCAATGGGCTATTCCTTTTTCCATTGGGGCGTCAGTCAATGGTCTGTTTTCGCAATCGTTGGATTAGTCGTAGCCTTCATGCAGTTCAGGCGAAGAGATGCTGGACTAATCTCTAAGGCGATGGAACCTGTGACTGGTCATAAACCTGTTGTCACTAATACGATTGATACGTTAGCCGTTATTGCGACTGTAATGGGGGTTGCGACATCATTAGGTCTCGGTGTTTTACAAATTAATGGGGGATTATCAACTATTTCAGATATTCCTTCAGCTGTTTGGGTACAGCTATTAATTATTGTGGTTATGTTCGTAGCTTATATGACATCCACCTTTACGGGGCTTGATAAAGGGATTAAATACTTAAGCAATATTAACTTAGGGTTATGTTTACTGTTATTAGTGTTTGTGCTTATATTTGGCCCAACAATCTTTATCTTAAATGCATTTACTCTAGGTATTGGCGATTATATTTCTAACTTTATAAACTATAGCTTAAGGCTTCAGCCATATAAAGGCGGGACTTGGGTGCGAGATTGGACTGTGTTCTACTGGGCATGGGCGATCGCATGGTCACCTTTGTCGGTGCATTTGTGGCTCGCGTATCAAAAGGACGCACCATCCGTGAGTTTATTTTAGGTGTTATGGTGGTACCGCCCGTCATTGCTTGCGTGTGGATTGCAGCATTTGGTGGGACAGCACTAGATGCCGATTTAAATCATCAAGCAGGCATTGCTGAAGCGGTTAATAATGATATTGCTGTTGCGTTATTCCAAGTTTATAATCACATACCTTTAACATTCATTATGTCAGTTTTGTCAGTGTTATTAATTTTTACATTCTTAGTCACATCAGCCGACTCAGCTGCCTATATACTAGGAAGTATGACATCTCGAGGAAGCACTACTCCACCTTTATCACATAAATTTGTGTGGGGGATCTTAATATCTGCTATTGCAGGTGTTTTGTTATTAGCAGGTGGATTAGACGCATTGCAGACGGCATCGTTGGTGTCGGCTTTACCGTTTACGGTTATCATGCTCATTATGTTAGTAGCGATTATGAACATGTTAAAGCGGGAGACGATTCCTATTTCTAAGAGAGAAGTTAAAAGGCACGAACGAATTCAAAAGAAAATTAACGCACGGAAAAAGGATTAATTACTTTATCGCCTTCGAAATCATTCGAGGGCTTTTTGTGTAATAATGCATATTTCTCCTAATATTGGTTTAACTAAAACTATATAACAAAAACTAGAAAGAGGAGTCGGAATGAATCACAATGCCAAACAAACTGTTAAGTATTTCGTTATTGCTTTTATTATTAGCTTTATTATTGGTCAAGTACTCTCGTCTATTTTCTCAAATGCAGAGGAAGTGGATGTTGACCAAGAAAAAGGCTTCGATATTGTGGAAACGGATTTTGATGGAATTAGATTATTAACTTATGAAACAAGTGAAGATATTTATAGTGTTAAATTCGAATTGCCAGTGTTTAAGTCAGACGGGCTTAACAATTTTTTAAAGACTACATGAAACGTACGATCAATCAATTCATGTCAACCATTGAAGGAAATGTAACTAAAGAAAGGCCAGGGAATTTAACGGTTAATTTAGATATTTACCAGGCTGGTGAAGATTTGTACTCGCTTGTCTTTACTGAATCCGAATATACAGGCGGAGCAAACGTCAATGAAACTGGTCATACATGGCTAGTAGATGTAAAGACGAACAGAGTGATTAAGCAAGGAGAGTTATTTAAAAAACGTTCGTAAAGCAAGAGATATCATTAGACCTAAAGTCCAAGAAGCTCTATTAGAACAGACGGATTTAGGCATTTTTGAAGAAGAGTTAGAGGAGTGGGTTAATAAGCCGAAGTACATGTTTGAGAATATGTATATTAATGATGGAAAATTGATCTTCAGGTTTGATAAATACGAGATTACACCTGGTGCAGCTGGAATGCCTGAGGCAGAGATTCCCATTGATAATGAAATTCAAACATTGTTGAAAAAGAATTGGTCCCAGAGATTAGGGTTTAATTAAAAAGTTAGAAAAATTCTTTTCAAGGGTAGATAAAATGAGCTTTTTTACTTCGTCGACAAAATTCGCGGTAGATAACTCACAAAAAGGGTAGATATATTGTTATATGGGGTAGATAAATTCACGAAAAAACAACCCATGATGCGGAAAGAGCATCATGGGTTGTTTTTAATTAGCCAAGTTATCTAGTTGACTTTGATATAGCTCAGCATAATGACCGCCTTGTTTGATCAACGATTCGTGTGAGCCTTTTTCAATGATTTGACCATGTTCAAGCATGATAATTTGGTCAGCGCTTCGGATTGTATTTAGTCTGTGGGCGATTACAAAACTTGTGCGGCCTTTCATCAAGCGTTGTAGCGCCTCTTGGATTTTAACTTCTGTCACGGTATCAATACTACTCGTCGCTTCATCTAAAACTAAATTTTGGATCAGCAAGTAACGCACGAGCAATCGTTAATAGCTGCATTTGACCTTGGCTAATGCCACTCCCATTAGGGTCCAATACAGTGTCATACTGATTAGGGAATTTCATAATAAATGAATGAGCATTAGCATTTTTGGCTGCTTCAACAACTTCTTCATCTGTTGCATTTAACCTGCCGTATCTAATATTTTCTTTAATTGTTCCCTCAAATAAAAATGCATCTTGTAAAACAAATGCCATATGTTGCCTCAAACTAGAACGTTTAATGTTTTTAATCTCTGTACCATCCAACAAAATTTTTCCGCTATCGTAATTATAAAACCTCGATATGAGATTGATGATTGTCGTTTTACCAGCACCTGTGTGACCAACAAAGGCAACGGTTTCTCCAGCTTCTGCTTTAAATGAAACATCTTTTAAAACAACATCATCCTCATCATACGAAAAAGTTACGTGATCAAACTCAACTTCCCCTTTAGGTTCACCAATCTTAATCGCATTACCTTCATCTAATTCTTCACTGTCTTCATCTATAATATCAAACACTCGCTCTGCACCTGCAACGGCAGAGAGGAGCTGGTTGAACTGGTTCGATAATTCGTTTAAAGGTCTTGTAAACTGTCTAGCAAGCTCAGTGAAAATGACGATCGTTCCAACTGATGCCATGTCGTATACGACTAAAACTCCACCAACAAAGGCGATAATCGCAAAACTAAAGGAGTTTAACATGTTCATCAGTTTTGGGATAAAACCAGATATAGCAGCAGCCCAGAAGCTGGATTTCATGACTTGATCATTTTTTTAAATCAAACGTTTGTTTGACTCGATGTTCTTGAGAGAATGTCTTAACAATTTTCTGACCAGAAATGGTCTCTTCCACATAACCGTTCATGTCCCCTAAACGTTTTCTGTTGTATTTTAAACAAAGGCCCAGTACGTTTCGTAATCCATTTCATTCCTAGAACCATCATTGGAATAATTGTTAATGTGACTAAAGCTAATAACGGACTTAGGTACAGCATAACAGCAACGGTTCCAATTAATGTTAGAACACTTGAGAAGATTTGAATAACAGATGAGTTTAACGTGTTACTTACATTATCTACGTCATTAGTTACTCGGCTCATGATTTCTCCAAATTGTCTTTTATCAAAAAAGGCAATAGGAAGGAGGTGTAATTGGTTAAATAATTGCTTTCTTAAGTCATAGACCGTATTTTGAGCAATTCCAATCATCACGTATTGTTGTAAGAACATAGCTAAGGAATAAAAAACGTAAATCCAAAATAACCAAATCATCACTTGGCCAAGACCAGCTGATTCGCGATCTGTATTAATGTAATCATCGACAGCTCTTCCAATCATGGTTGGTCCAAGGATGGCAAGAGCGGAGGAGATGACAACCATTAGAAACACAAATAGTAGTCTCCATTTCTCAGACATCATCATATTCCAAATACGCTTCAAGGTTCCTTTCCAGTCACGAACTTTTGGTTTAGCTCTAGGGTCGTCAACTCTCTTAGCTTCACTGAGATCAATTTTGTCATGTTTAAATGGCTCTGTTAAAAACTGCTTAACGCTCATGCACACCCTCCTTTCCGAATTGTGACTCAACAATTTTGCGATAAAGATCAGAAGTCTTCAGTAATTGATCATGCCTGCCAACATCTAATAATTGACCATCATCCATTAGAAATATTCGGTCTGCATTCATAGCCGTCGTGATTTTTGTGTCACAATCAGTGTGGTGCACTCGTATCGTTCGATGGCTTCTAGTAATTTTGATTCTGTTTTTAAATCCAGTGCACTAGTACTATCATCTAACATTAGAATCTTAGGTTTTCTAACTAATGCACGAGCAATGGAGACGCGTTGTTTTTGACCACCAGATAAGTTAACGCCTTTTTGCCCAATTTTGGTGTCATAACCTTTTTGTAAATCTTTAATCGTATCGTGAATTTGAGCATCTTTAGCGGCTTTTACGATATCATCTTCTATTGCTTCGTTTTTACCCCAGCGTATATTTTCACGAATAGAACCGGTAAAAAGTAGCGGAGCTTGAGGTACGTATCCGATCGTTTGGCGTAAATGATCTAATTTATAATCACGAACGTCATGACCATCGACATAGACCTCACCATTTGTCACATCATATAATCGTGGGATTAATTGAAACAGTGACGTTTCCCGGAGCCAGTCGCGCCGATGATTGCAATTCGTTCTTTTGGTTTAACTGTAAATGATAAATTTGATAAGACATCTTCTTTTAAACTTGGGTAACGGAATGACACATTAGAAAATTCAATAGAGCCATCGTTCACACGATACTGCTTCTGTACATCTTCAGACTCGGTTAAATCAATTTCAGCATCTAATACATTTGAAATGCGGTCTGCTGAGGCCTTCATTCGAGCAATTGCCATCGTCAAAAAGCCGAACATGGAAATGGCCATCGATACTCTTAGGGCGTAGTTAATAATTGCAACTACATCCCCAACCTGAGCGTTGTCGTTACTGACTTCAATACTTCCGTACCATAAAATAAATAGTAAGCTCATGTTCATGACGAAAAGAAGAACAGGCATGGAGGTTTCAATTAATCGTAAAGATTTCTTAGTGTAATTCATCAGTTCAGAGTTCGCGCCAATGAAGCGGTTGGTTTCGTGCTTCTTACGTAAAAAAGCCTTGATTAGACGGATTCCAGAAAGATTTTCTTGCATAACACGGTTCACGTTATCTAATCGTTCTTGTACTTTCCCAAATAACTTTCCGGCTTTCCGAACAACAATGAGTAAGAATCCGATTAACAACGGAACAGTAATTAAGAAGATCAGTGCTATTCTCCAGTTAACGATGAACGCCATCACAACGCCGCCTATGACTAATAATGGGGCTCTTAACATGATTCTTAGACCCATAAAGATTCCGTTCTGAATCATACGGATATCATTAGTAAATCGAGTAATTAAGGATGAAGTCGGATATTCGTTTAAGTTTTTGAATGAAAAGGCTTGAACTTTCTCGAACAACTTCTGCCTAACATCATATCCGAATTTAAACGTCACGTGCGCAGAATAAAATGAGTTAATGATTCCTGCGGCAAATGATAATATAGCTAATCCGACCATGATGGATCCCCAGTAGATAATGGTATTTAAATCTTGAGTTTGAATCCCTTCATCAATCATCTTTCCTAAGAAGAATGGAAGAAGTAATTCGACCGTTAACTCCGTTAACATGAGTATCCAAGCGATAATCATATGTATATAATAAGGCTTTAAATAACGAGCAATATATCTCATGATGAGTCCTCCAAGTATAAATCCTAAGTAACCATTATTTTACCGAAAAATAATAAAAATAAATAGTACGGGGCTCGAAATTTTCAGTAAAATTAAAAACCTACCTCAAGAGGTTTTGAGGTAGGAATTGTTTAACTAATGATTTTGTTTTGTATTTACAAATAAGGTTCCGTCAGGTGATAATTCTGCATAAAAAACATCGCTAATTTAGTCTATGCCATGACTTTTTAATTGTTCGTTCAACCACTCTACAGTTAAATTGAGTTTTGTTAAATTAGTTTTATTAACTTTTCCATCAGATACTAGTTCGGTTGATAGTGGGTCTATCAATTGGTTTGGACTGGCGCCAATGTTTAAATCTCCTTTAGTAGCTGCAGCAGCTATTGCTCCTATAGAAATCGCAGATACAAAATTAAAAAAGGTAAGTTGACTAATTTCTTTTCTTCCCATAATTCTGGTTAGGATAAACAATATAAAAAATGAAAGAAACAGCCTCAATAAAAGTTGAGATAGATCCATTTTCTCACTACCTTACAATACAATGATAAGGTTAGTTTTAATTAGAAAAGAAATATTATTCGTATTGACCTTTTATTAATCGGTTACCTTGTTATAGCTACCATTTTCGTATTGAAAAATTAGTGTTAGTTCATTTGTAGCTACTTCGTATTCATAAATCGATCTATTGTCCATATTGATATAATACCAACCGTAAGTTGCTCTCGCATTATCGTTTTCCTCATAGACCTGAATGCGAGCTAAGTTTTGGTCCGCATAGTCCTCGGATGGTGGCTCTTGCCCATCATAACTGGCTTGATAACTTTCGCCTAGCTGGAGTGCTTTGAGAACCTCTTCTTCGGCTTGCACATCAGAATCAATTTTAGCTGAATTTTGATCTAAATTATTGACATTTACTTGGTCAACAATCCATGCGTCTTGTCTTTTATTAATTGTGAATGTGATTTCTAAATGCCCTCTTAATTCACTGTCATTTTCTTGCGTTACTTGATAAGTTTCATCATCTATTTGAGACGTTTGATAGTCTTCATTGGTATTAATAAAAACAGGAAATTCTGATGCAGATAAATATAGCTCACCATCTCGCTCTTCAATCAACGTGTCGATATGGTCTTCAGCCAGTGATGATGACATCGCTTGGGTTAGATAGTTTTTAACTTCATCTTTGAGTCAAAATTAATTTCTTGTGTGTTTTCGTTTTTTAATGACGTAATCGTCTCTTCGTAGTTGGTTAATACTTCATCTAAATTTGGATCCTTTGCTTCAGGATGCTCTTCAGAAAGAACTTCACCTGTTTGATCGTCGATGTTGATAATAATCGCAGAATCATTGGCGTCAATTCCGATACTCCAAAATTGTTCGTTCTTATTAAAAATAACGTTACGAATCACGATTTTCTCATAATCACTAGTATTAGCTTCTGTCAGTGCTATTCTGACTGCTTCATCCTTTGTCATTTGAGAATCATCAACTGTTTCATTATTTGTAATTTCGTATTCATCTAATACATTGGCTGATTCCTCATGATCTTCATATGAACCTTCTATTTGATGCCCTATATCAAGTGAATCGGGTATGTCAGTAATCCAAATTGATGTTTCATTGTTTGAATTTGTTATTAAAGCCTGTTGATCTTCCATTTTGACAATATACCCTTCAACGGACTCAGAACTTGGAGATGCGGTATTTTGCTTAAATAATTGATCGTAATTGTTTATAAAAAGAAAACCAACTAATAAGGTCGCTATTAAAGCGGACGCTACTGGAAAGGGATGAAAGATTCCCTTTTTAGACTTAGTATGCCTGGCTTCAGTGATTTTCTCTAAGACTTGATGACGGTCCTCGTCAGTAAATTGAATTTGATTTTGATAGTCTTCTTTAGCCTTTTGCAACTTTTTATCCAAGTTGATCACCTCCATCATGTTCTAGTTTAGGTTTTAACTTTTTGCGTGCTCTTTGAAGTCTCGCCTTCGCAGTGTTTAACTTGACCGACAATGCCGATGCAATTTCCTTTAGCGATAAATCCTCGAAATAATATAAAATAATGACCTCTCGATATTTTAAAGGAAGTTCATTTACAGTCTGTAAAACCTCTTTAGAATCTTCTTCCTGTATGGAATGCTTTTCAGGTGATTCTTCATCTTTGTTTCGCCAAAGATTCACAACCTTCTCGCGATAAATTCGCTGCCGATTTTTTACAGACCTTAAGTGGTCTTTGCTTTTATTAATAGCAATGGAATAAATCCAGCTTCTTAGCGATGACTGACCTTTAAACGTATTTAAGTTCTCGTAGACTTTAACAAATACATCTTGAGTTATGTCGTCTGCATCTGATTGATTTTTGACATAAGAATAAACAACACGTTTATTTCATGTCCATATTCCTTCATGCATTCTTCTAATAGCCTGAGGCTCTCTTCTTCGGATAATGGATTAGATTGTGCCTCTAAGTTATTTGACATGATCTGCCTCCTTTCTTCTATAACTTAAGACGGATAAGCTTTGAAGATGGGTGCAAAAAAGACCTGGTTTTAGTTTAACCAGATCTTGTTGATTGTCTTATTTTCTTATCAGCTTCTTCTTCAATCACGTCTTTCAGCTGATCGAGAACGGGGCTGAATTGAGTATGTCGTCCAAGCATATAGCTCATGTCATACTCGATTGGTAGCCATGTGTCTATGTCGGCTTCGTTATGTTGAATTTGGGCTTCTAGTTTATCTAAAGCATTGGCAACTTTGGCTTCATAGGTTTCTTTTGCTTCAAATTCGTGCCAGAGATGATACCACTCAGCTCCTTGCTCACCACTAACTAATTCTCTTATATTTAGAATAGCTTGTTCTTCATTCTGTTCTTTTAGCTCTTTCGCTTGTTGATCGTTCTGTGTATCAAAAGCGGGAATATCCCCTGCTTCAGCCTCCACTAAGTCGTGGATAATAGTCATTTTTAATAGTTTAAGAGTGTCGACTTCTCTTTCTAAGTGTGGTCCAACTAACATAGCCATCAGTGATAGTCGCCATGTGTGTTCCGCAACACTTTCTTGCCTTCCATTTGACAGCCAACTGTGCCTAAGCTCGTATTTAAGTTTTTCAGAAAGGTGAATGACTTCCATCATTTGTTTAAATTTTTCTTTCATATTCTTATCACACCTTATAACCGTTTGTTATGAAAAAGTGTATAATAATAATGAAAGATTGTATAGAGCGTCGGGGGGAGAATTTGTTGAAGGAAATAGTGGATTATTTACATCAGATAGAAGAAGAGATGGTTGATTTGTTAGAACAGTTAGTCTGTTATGAATCACCATCGACAAGACCTGATTTAACTGAAAAAATAGGGCGATATTTATCTAATATATTTATAGACATGACAGGCGGTAAGGTTGAAAAGTTATTTAGCGATTGCTACTCAACTCACTTAAAAGCCGTTTGGGGAGAAGGCGACAAACAGCTATTAATCATTACACACATGGATACGGTTTGGCCAGAGGGTACCTTAGAGGTCATGCCGTTCTCTATTACAGACGGGAAAGCCTACGGGCCAGGTACTTTTGATATGAAAGCAGGTATTGTTCAGGCGTTATTTGCAATTAAACTTTAAAAGAATTAAATATTCATTTAGATAAAAATAGTTTTAATGATGACAAGCGATGAAGAATTAGGAAGTCCGACGTCAAAGGATTATATAATAGAAGAAGCTAAAAAGAGTGATGGAGTGTTTGTGCTAGAACCATCTCAAGGTAAAGAAGGGGCACTAAAGACAGCGAGAAAAGGTGTTGGCACGTTTGAAATCCGTGTGCATGGCGTTCCATCTCACGCTGGAATTGACCCTGAGAAAGGGGCTAGTGCCATAGAAGAACTAGCTGAGCAGATTACCTATTTGTCGAGTCTTACAGATTTAGAAAAAGGTACGACGGTGAATGTTGGCTTAATCGATGGTGGCTCTCAAAAAAACGTCATCGCAGAAGATGCGCACGCGGTAGTTGATGTCCGTGTGCAAACGAAAGAAGAAATGAACCGTGTTGTTCCACTCATTCAAAATTTAAAGCCACATGATCCAAATATTGAGATAACAGTAACCGGTGAAATTTACCGCCCGCCTTTAGAGCGAACAGATGACATTGAGCGACTTTTTGAAAAAGCTAAATCTCTAGCGCATGATTATTTAGGTATTGAATTAATTGAGGAATTTACAGGCGGCGGAAGTGATGCAAACTTCACAGCATCACTTGCCCCTACGTTAGACGGGCTGGGAGCAGTTGGAGCGGGGGCGCATGCCCACCATGAGCACTGTGTGGTCAGTGAAATGCCTAAACGCAGCGCTCTGTTGGCATTGTTATTAATTGAATATGGAAAGTAAGGCTGGAGCAAATACGCTTCAGCTTTTTTTGTTTAGAAGATTCAATGAATAGTACTTTATTGCCGTTAGGGGCGAGCTGAATGTCGTTAGGTGAAGTACGATTGTCGTTGGGACAACTTGAATTCAGTTAGCCATGATGAGTTTCGCTAGCAACCATACTATTAGCACATCCTCTGTAACTAACATTTAACGAGACATCGTACAAGTTGAATGCTATAATATTGGCAGTACACGGAAGGGAGTTTTATCGATTTTACACAAACATCCCTACTTTAGCATTAGGCGTGAAATAGATCATTTTAAGTTTCAACAAAATAGAATTGAAGAAGAGCATTGGATCGAGTTATATGATGATAAAATTGTGACGTCAGATCAAGAATACTCAATCGAACAAGTGCTTGATGTCTCATATAAAATGTTATCTAAACGGTACGGCTTTTTTATCTACACACCATAAAGGGTGTCATCACTTTGCATGTCAAAGAGGCTCCAGAAGAATTTGTCCGATTGTTTAGAACGGTTGAAAGAAAATAAATGCACAGTGTCTTTAAATAATGGAGGATTTAAAATGGATAAAAATAAAGTATTACTAGTTGATGGGATGGCTCTACTAATCCGAGCATTCTACTCAACAGCCATGTCGGGTTATTTTATGGTAAACAGTAAAGGGATTCCGACAAATGGCATTCATGGTTTTGTTAGACATTTACTTACAGCTACAAATACTTTTAAACCAACTCATGTGGTTGCATGCTGGGACATGGGAAGTCATACGTTCAGAAATGACCTTTACTCTGAATACAAAGCCAATCGAGGTGCTCCGCCAGAGGAGTTAGTTCCTCAGTTCGATCTTGTTAAAGAAGTAACAGAAGCAATGGATATCCCGAATGTCGGGGAAGTTGGCTACGAAGCCGATGATTGTATCGGTACGCTGGCCAATCACTATAAACAAGATTCAGAGGTTTATATTTTGACAGGAGATCAGGACATTTTACAGTTACTTGATCAAAATGTGAATGTTGTCCTCCTAAAAAAGGTTATGGTAATTATGATATTTACCATGCTGAACGATTTACAGAAGAAAAAGGAATTACACCGCAGCAAATGATTGAGTTAAAAGCGATGATGGGGGATTCTTCAGATAATTATCCAGGTGTACGAGGAATTGGTGAAAAAACAGCTTTAAAACTATTAAAACAGCACGGTTCACTCGATAATATTTTAGCTAACCTAGATTCACTAACAAAAGCTCAACGTTCTAAATTTGAAACAGATCTTGAAATGGTTTATCTATCACGCAAGTTGGCTGAGATCTACTGTGAAGCTGGAGTCACTTGTGATCTTAAAGATGCAGAATTTCGTATTAATCGCAACCGGGCGATGGAAAAGTTCCAAGAGTTAGAATTTAAACGTTTAGATCAAATGATATAGAGGTTGATGCAAAGTGCGTTTATGGTCCATTCATCCAAGATATTTAGATGCAAAAGGGTTAGTTGCTTGCTGGCGCGAGTCTTTATTAGCTCAAAAAGTGTTGCTTGGAGAAACAAAAGGCTACAAGAAACACCCTCAGCTAGTCAGGTTTCGTGAACAAGCTGATCCTATGCAAGCAATAGGAATCTACTTAGAATATGTGTATATTGAAGCAAAAGCGCGTGGTTATAACTTTGATCATTCTAAAATTATTAAAGTTGAACCAGGCGAACAATTAATGGTAACGACAGGGCAACTTGAATATGAATGGGCACATTTACGTGCTAAGTTAAGACAGCGAGACCCTAATCGTTTAAAAAAATTAAAAACATTAGTCGCAAAAGACATTATTCCGCATCCGTTGTTTAAAGTCATCGATGGACCTGTGGAGGAATGGGAAATAGTAAATTAGTAAAAAGTGAGCTGAAGAAGCTCACTTTTTTCATATCAATAGTTCGATAAATCGCAGTGAAGGGTAGATAAAATGGCAAAAAAGTTAGATAAACTATGAAAATGGGTAGAAAAACCAGTGATTGGGGTCGATAAATCACATAAAAGGGTCGATAAAAAGAGTGAGGAGGGTCAATATGAAATTGGTAAAACCAACACTTGAACTAAAAGAATCATTTTATGAATACCTAAGAGAATGGGAAAAACATAATGAAAAAGTTGTGCCTACTACTTTAAGGAAAGTTAATGACCAATACGAAGCGTATGTTAAACGATGGCAAAACGAATCGCAAGGTATCATTCGTGAAGGCTGGGTTGCTAACACGACTTATTTTCTTGTGAATGAAGAAGGACGAATTCTAGGAAGCTGCAATATGCGCCATGAACTTAATAAAACATTGCTTCAAATCGGAGGGCATGTCGGGTATGGCGTTAGACCAACTGAACGAGGAAAAGGGTATGCAACATTTATGTTAAAAGAGTGTTTAAGACATCTAAAGAAGATGGGAATTCAAAAAGCTTTAATCACGTGCAATGACGATAATATTGGATCAAAAAGTGATTATGAACAATGGTGGTATTCAAGATCAGTCTTATACTGAACAAGATGGGACCATTGTTAATCGATTTTGGATAAAACTATAGTTAGAATATCGTTCTATACAATAGAATCAAATGATATAATAGGAAAAAGTTGGTGGGTCTTACTTGTAGGAAGCGCTTTTTTTACAACGAAAAGGGGGATTAAATGAATCGTCATCAGAAAATAACGTATAGCGTTTTAGGATTGATTATTTTATTAAATATCTTTTTCTTTATTCGTTTGGAACTTAAACTGTCTGAGAGTCATAACCAAATTGAACAAAATGTCATCAATTCAATCCGTTCAGTCGATAGTAGTGTCAGTTCAATTAATCATGAAATACATAATATGAAAGAAAACAGTGAGTGGATTACAGATACTCAATATGATGTTAACCTTGAAAAATCAAATGCCAGCTTGGTTGCAGTAAATATAAACTGGTCATTTAAAGAAATTGAAAATAAAGCGAAGATAAGTGTTGTCTATAGAGAAAGAGATAAAAATTGGCAAAAAGTAACCGCTGAAAAGAGCGAAGGTAATAATTTTGTTGCTTCTATTAAGGCCCAACCTTTTAAAGAATATGAGTATCAAATTCTAAGTGAAGGTGATGTCAACCGCACCTCGAACATTCAGCCTCTCCCGCCGGATCTGCACACGCCAGCGCATCTCGAAATAAGAGATCGTCATCAAGGAGACAACTTTACAATTCTTGGATTTGACCACATAGACGAACGGGATTTGCCGTTTTTTAAGATTAAAAAGATCACAGCCATTTATCAATATGTAGACGGTAAAAAAGAGAGTAAAGAAATCACAAAAGGAGACCTTCCATCAGTCATTGAAAACCAGGAACATCAAACCGTAAATGATCCTAACCTATATTACGTAGTGGTTGAACCTGCAGATCAAGTGTTAAGTGTCGACTTAAAAGTAGAGTATGCGAATGGATATGCACACGAGGGAACGGTTTACCCTGAAACTATTGATTTTTATCAAAGTATTTATAAAGAAAAGTAGTATTTATTTTAAATTCAAGATACATTTTGTTACGATAAATCTAACAAGAAGCTTTCAGGAAGGGGCTTATATATGCATCTTTTAGGAATTCACCACTTATCAGCCATCACGGCAAATGCTCAAAAGAATGTTGACTTTTATACGAAAATATTAGGAATGAGAATGGTGAAGAAGACCGTTAACCAAGATGATCCGTCCGTGTATCATTTGTTTTACGGAGATGAAGTTGGAAATCCTGGAACTGAGCTAACGTTCTTTGAAATACCACGTGCAGGGCATAATCATAATGGAAATAATAGCATTTCAACCACTTCCTTACGCGTGCCTAATGATGAAGCACTCAAGTATTGGAAAAATCGTTTAGATCAGCATGATGTTGAAAATGAAGGCATTGTAGAACAGTTTGGACGAAACGTAATCCCGCTAAAAGACTTTGAAAACCAGCGTCTGATTCTTGTGTCAGATGAAACAAATCATGGTGTTTCAGGTGGAACGCCATGGGAACGTAGTGCAGCTGAGCCTAATTATGGCATCATTGGCTTAGGTCCAATTCATCTAACCGTACCAGATTTAGAGCCGACTGAAGCTATTTTAACCAAATTAATGGGTTTCACTATAGCAGGTGAATATAAGCACCATGATACAGGAAGAGAGGTACTAGTGTACGAAACAGGCGAAGGTGGTACGGGAGCTGAACTGCATATTCATGTTAGAACAGATCTACCACCAGAACGTTTAGGACGCGGGGGTGTCCATCACGTTGCATTTCGAGTAGAAAATGAAGAAAAAATTCGTCAGTATTTAGATGAACTCAACCAAATAGGAATCGGGAACTCTGGTTTTGTTGATCGTTTTTATTTTAGATCCGTTTATTTTAGAGAGCCAAATGGTATTCTATTTGAGCTTGCCACAGATGGGCCAGGTTTCGCAACGGATGAAGATGCAGACCATCTAGGTGAGTCATTAGCGCTTCCACCGTTTTTAGAAGATAGACGTGACCAAATTGAACAAAGCTTAAAACCAATTGACTATAAGCCGTGATCATTGCTCGCGGCTTTTCTTTTTAACCTAAAACGTTAATATCACTTTACTTGAAAGGATGATCAACATGGGTCAAAACATTAAAGGAAAGATCGCATATGTAACTGGAGCTGGTTCTGGAATTGGACGTGCAACAGCTAGGGAACTAGCGAAAGAGGGAGTTCATGTAGGCTTAATAGCACGCACTGAAGAAAAGCTGGAAAAGCTAGCAAACGAACTCAAAGAATACGATGTAAAAGTAGAGTATGAAGCGGTCGACATTTCTGACATGGATGCCGTGAACAAGTCGATCGACCAACTTAGAAATCGCCTTGGCAAAGCTGACATTCTAATCAATAATGCAGGTGTTGGTTCAAAAGGGAATTTAGTTGATGCAGATCCAGATGAATGGAAAAGGCCTATTGAAGTCAACGTTTTTGGTACTTACTATGTCACGCGTGCCGTTCTTCCAGATTTGATAGAAAAAAAATAAAGGTGACATTATTAACATATCATCTAGTAATGGACTAAAAGCAACAGCTGGGTCTTCTGCTTATAGCGCTTCAAAATTTGCCGTTCAAGGTATGAGTGAAGCACTTATGCAAGAAGTGCGACCTTATAATATTCGAGTATTTACAATGAACCCAAGCCTTGTTGCAACAGAGCTTGTTTTTGGAGATCAATTAGATGAAAAAATGAAGATAAGTATATGCAACCTGAGGATTTAGCAGAATATATGGTTGCTCAGCTTAAATTAAATCAACGAATTTTTTATAAAGCAATCCTTACAATGGGCAACAAACCCTTTTTAACAGTCATTTCTTCCCCTAATTTTTGAAAAATGGTAGAATTTAATAAGAAAGACTGGGGGAACAATTATGGGAAAAAAAGCTATTTGTGAGGAATGTGGTAAAACAATCACGTCTAAAAATGACTTGGTTACCACAACAGCATTATTAAAATTAACAACTTATTGTAAAGATTGTTATGTAGAACGAATTAAAAGTTTTTCATCATTATTTGTTAGCAACACGCCTCTTAATGGAAAATACTCTAACGTTATGTCCGTCATAGTTTAATTGCACTAATTCCAATTATGTTTATACAGGATCCGTTAAAATATTTGCTAATTATATTAGTGGCCGTTTATTTACTGTATCGATTAGCATCTTATCTTTTGTACGAACGACATTTAGATTAGGGTGTATTTATGAAGATAAACGTATTACTCGTATTATTAGCTGCTGTGCTTTGGGGAACAACAGGAACGGCTCAAGCTCTTGCACCTGATAAAGCGAATCCTTTAACGGTTGGTGCATTGCGTCTCTTCATTGGAGGAGGCGCATTATTTGTATACATTAGTCTTCAAAAGAATATTGATTTCAAAAGCATTCCAAAAATGCCCTTATTAGTAAGTGCATTGGCGATGGCATTATATCAACCGTTCTTTTTCACAGGGGTCGATTTAACGGGTGTTGCAATTGGAACAGTTGTTGCCATCTGTAGTGCCCCAATTTTTGCAGGATTTATAGAACTGTTTTTTTATAAACGATTTCCAGATTGGGTATGGTTGCTTTCAACGATTTTTGCCGTTATTGGATGTGTGTTACTACTTCAATCTGGTGAGGAGGTAACATTTAATCCATTCGGCATGTTATACTCTTTAGCTGCTGGTGGGTCGTTTGCTACTTACACGTTCGTAAGTAAAACATTAGTAGCTAAGCATCCACCAGATGTCGTCGTTGCTTTAGTTTTTACAACGGCAGCAATTATGCTCCTCCCGATCCTATTAACATCTGATTTGACTTGGACATTAGAGCGGTCAGGAGCGATTTCAGTTCTACATCTTGGCATTGTAGCAACTGCGCTTTCCTATGTGTTGTTTGCAAGAGGTTTAAAAGGTATCACAGCCTCAACTGCAGTCACATTAGCACTAGCTGAACCATTAACAGCAACCTTATTAGGAGTCTGTGTTCTTAACGAAAAAATAAGTGTCATAGCTAGCTTCGGCCTAGTTTTATTAGTCATGGGTCTATTAGCTCTATCATTTAAAGAACATATAAAAAACGCACGGTCACATAACGTACCGTGCGTGCCTACAAGTAGGGAACCATTCTACTTGTAAAATCACTTAACCGGGCAATTTTGCTGGTCATGTGACTACCTTTGACTATTCCACTTACGGTCAAACCCCAAAATAAGACTCGTAAGGAAATAGCCAATGATCGTATAGATCAAAAAGGCAAATATAGCGGAGAATTCGACCACGAATGTCCCATCTAACACTTTAGTCGGAAAGATCCCTTCAAACGGGTGTAGTAAAGGTTCACTAGTATTATATGTCCACTCGACAAATGGAGCCGATACAGATGCCCCAAATAACTTCAAAATAATTCGAAGGCCTAGAATCAATTGCACTAAACCAATCACGAGATTAATGAGGTAATTGATAAAACGAATTCCTTTCACTTGAATCACCATCCTCTCTCATTATTTTTCCTACTGTTAATTAAATCTAAACATTTTTAAAATTTTGTGTAATTGTATTAAGCTAATCCCTAGTATAGACATATGATATCTTATACTTAAGAAGGGAGCTTAACATAATGTCACAAAATCAACAGTTATTTTTAAAAAACGAACGACATATTGACTTATATAAGCGAGCGGAACAATTATCATCTGAATTAAAAGAACATGCGAATAAAGCTGATCGTGAAGGCCGCTTTTTAAATGAAACGGTACAGACATTAAAGAATCATCAATACTTGTCATTAGTATTACCCGAAACATATGGGGGTATGGATTTATCCTTGTACGAATGGTTACTAATGCAAGAGAAGATTGCTGAAGGAGATGCTGCAACTGCTTTATCTGTAGGTTGGCATAATGGGATATTAATGGAGTTAAAAGAAGGAAACCTCTGGTCACAAGAACATTTTAAATGGATTGCAGGAAAGGCTCAGGAACAAAAATTATTTAATCGCGCTTCAACGGAAAAGAACACAGGGAGTCCAACACGCGGCGGTCGTCCTGAAACTGTTGCTAAAAAGGTGGAAAAAGGTTTTATAATAAATGGACGAAAAACATTCACCACTATGGCGGAAGTATTAGATTATGCAATTGTTGCAGCCTGGATAGAAGACGAAGAACAAATCGGATGGTTTGTAGTCGATATGAAAAGCAAAGGTGTGTCTGTAGATCAAACCTGGGATACACTGGGTATGCGCGGTACAGCGAGTGATGACCTAGTTTTATCAAATGTAAAATTAAGTGAGGACAGTTTAGTTGAATTAAAAGGGAAGCGGTCAGGTCCCAAAGGGTGGCTATTGCACATTCCAGCTTGTTATTTAGGAATTGCCCAAGCGGCTTTGAATGATGCAGTCCTATTTGCAAAAGACTTTAAGCCCAACAGTTTAGACCATCCCATATCTAAGGTATCTCATATTCGTCAGAAGATCGGTGAGATGAATATGATTTTAGACGCGCAAGAACGTATTTATACCGTGTTGCTGAAGAATGGGACCGTCATCCTGATGGTCGTCATCAATTGGCTAAGGAACTAGCAGTTGTTAAAGTAACTGTAACAAATGATGCAAATAAAGTAGTTGATTTGGCAATGCGTGTTGCAGGTGGAAGAGGATTATCTAAATCATATCCCTTCGAACGCTACTATCGTGATGTTAGAGCTGGACTTCATAATCCACCTATGGATGATATGATCATTGAACAGTTGGCTTCGGAGCTCCTTGATGATTAAAAGTTGACTTTTAATGACTGAAACAGTTATACTGAATTGTCTTATGAAAAGTTCGGAGATTAATTTTGATTTAGTATTCCTTCATAAAATTATCTATATTAAGGAAAGCTATTTTTAGAATATATGACGTGTTCTTTTTAGTCCATGCCTAAAAGGAAAGTCAGACGAGTTTTTCATAATCAAGATAATTTTACTTAATTTTTAGGAGGAAACAGATTGATCGCATTTAAAGATTTTAATATTGGTGAAGAAATTGTCAAAGCACTATCGAATATGGGTTTTGAGAATCCAACACCGATTCAAGAGAAAGCTATTCCGGTTGCATTAGAAGGCCGGGATATGATTGGACAAGCACAAACAGGTACAGGGAAAACAACAGCATTTGGTGTTCCAATGATCGAGAAAATGGACATGAGCCAATCAAAGGTTCAAGGTCTAGTCATTGCACCAACCCGTGAACTAGCCATTCAGGTTGGTGAAGAGTTAAACAGAATTGGACAGAACAAAGGTGTTAGAACCGTTCCAGTCTATGGTGGGCAAGACATTCAACGTCAAATTAAAGCGTTGAAGAAGCGTCCTCAGATTGTGGTGGCGACACCTGGTCGTTTATTGGACCATATTCGTCGTAAAACGATTCGTTTAGATGAAATTCACACGTTAGTGCTGGATGAAGCTGACGAAATGTTAAACATGGGCTTTATTGAAGATATTGAAGCTATTATGGCTGAAATTCCTTCAAAATACCAAACACTTCTATTTTCTGCAACGATGCCGAAACGAATCCAGAACTTAGCTGAACGATTTATGGATCAACCAGAAGTTATTCGTACAAAATCAAAGCAACTGACTGTTGAGAATATTGAGCAGTTTTATTTAGAAGTAAAAGAGCCTCAAAAGTTCGATGTGTTATGTAAGCTTTTAGATATCGAATCGCCTGAACTGGCCATCATCTTTGGTCGTACAAAAAGCGTGTTGACGAATTAACAGAAGGTTTATTAAAACGTGGCTATTCTGCTGAGGGTATTCACGGAGATATTACTCAAGCAAAACGTGAACGTGCGATAAAACGTTTTAAAGATCAGACAACGGACATACTAGTTGCAACAGATGTTGCAGCACGTGGTTTAGATATTTCAGGTGTTACACATGTTTACAACTTTGATTTACCTCAGGACCCTGAAAGCTATGTTCACAGAATCGGACGAACAGGCCGTGCAGGTAACAAAGGTCAAGCCATCACATTCGTAGTACCAAGAGAATTTGAACATCTAAAGAATATTGAAGAACTAACAAAGCATAAAATGACTCGTAAAATAGTTCCTTCATATGATGATGTTTTAGAAGGTATACAAAAAGCAACTCGTGATGAATTACTCAATGCGATTGAGGAGCAAGATCTACAAAAGTATAAACGTGTAGCTGAGAATTTATTAGACGAGTATCACTCCGTTGACGTAGTTGCAGCTGCAATAAAGTTATTAGCTAAAGAACCAGACCGCACACCGGTTAAATTGACTGCCGTTTCACCATTAAGAGTGAAAAAGTAGGTCATAAAGGCGGTAAAGGCGGCGGTGGCAACCGTAACCGTGGTCGCCGCGGCAGGCAAGGTGATCGTAAACAAGGTGGAGGTCGCAGGCGCGATGATCGCCGATCAAACAACAGAGGACAAAAGGGAACCGTAAACGTCGCAACTCAAATCAATAGAGGTGTTTAAAGATGTTAAAAGTTCTTATCATTTCAATTGCGATTGTATTAGGTGTATTGGCATTAACAGTGTTTGCCATTTCTAAGGGTTATGCTTACAATCATAAAGTTGACCCAATGCCTGATCGTCATAAAAAGACGACGATGATGATTCAGACAATCAGCAATGAATAGACTAAGCCCCAGTTAGTAAAAACTAGCTGGGTTTTTCTTATTCTTGTTAATGTATGAATGTCTCATAAATTAGCTGGAATGTCCTATAAACTTGATTGAATGTCTCATAAAATAAGACGAATACCCATTTTCGACAAAATTCGATTCCTCATCTTTGCCCCTAATGTCTCATAAACATTTTCTAGAGTCCCATAAATTTTGATATTGAGAAAAGAGATTAAAAAAGCGATCCCCACCAAGGAATCGCTCTTAAATAATTATTCAACCACGTGCTCATTAAAAAATGCTTCGAACTGTTCAGTCGGAACAGCACCTTTCACTCGGGCAACTTCTTCACCGTTTTCAAATCGGACTAAGGTTGGTGTTGCTTCAATGTTATATTCATTCCAACCTTCCTCAAACTCTAACACATTATACTGCTGAACTTCTACACCCATATCTTCTGCAAGTGGCATTAATCGTGGAGTTGCTTCACGACAATATTTACAAGTTGGGCTAAAGAAATATACCGTTACATCTTCACCAGCATCAAGCTTTTCTTGGAGCTGATTAGGAGTAATGATGTTTTGATAATGAGGATCATCTAATAAATCTATTGTCGCTTGATCTAATTGTGATTTCCCATATGGGTTGTCCTCACTAACGTCTTCTTGAGCCATATTTGTCAAAACAGCCGTTGCAGCGAATAGAGCTACAATGATAACGCCAAATATAATGAGTTTTTTCATATTAATCCTCCTTAATATTCCTTAAAACAAAAATTGATGTAAATAAAATGATCAAGAAAGCTAGTCCAGCTAAAAATGGAATCGTGATAAAGCCTAACCAATTAATATAAGCGCCAGTACAAGAAACCTGTCCGCACGCTGGTGATGATTGTTGTAATGCTTCCACTTTTTGAATGGAATAATGATAAGTCGATATCAAGAAGCCGATAAGAGACAATGTGATGGTATAGTAAACCACTTTAATGTCTTTAAGGGCAATACCCACAAATAAAATGATCACCATCGGATACATAAAAATCCGCTGGACCCAGCAAAATTTACATGGTTCAAAGAGTTTAATTTCTGAGAAGTAGAGTGAGCCTAATGTTGCGACTAGTGCAACAACCCAAATAAATATTAATAAGTTCTCATTAATTTTTTTCATGTACACACCTACTTTTATTCAAAAAAGATTATATTATGAATTTTACTAGATTGTAAGTGATTTGTACTGAGAATATGTAAATAAATTTTGAAGTTTATATAAATACAGTTGAAAGTTAATTAAAACAATTATATTATTATATAAGCAATAACTTATATAAGTGGGTGATGCAATGGAAAAGACATACCTTGAAGTTGAAGAGGTAGCTAAAATTCTTAAACTTATGGGCGATCGCACCCGTTTATCCATAATGCGTTATGTGAATGTGGATGAATGTTGTGTTTGTGAATTGGTGGAATTACTTGAATTATCCCAGCCCGCCAT
Organism: Piscibacillus salipiscarius JCM 13188; assembly: GCF_001311865.1. Taxonomy (GTDB): domain Bacteria; phylum Bacillota; class Bacilli; order Bacillales; family Alkalibacillaceae; genus Piscibacillus; species Piscibacillus salipiscarius. The sequence goes on along the minus strand of NZ_BBCD01000003.1, from coordinate 15,966 downwards.
CAGTCAGCATCTTAGAAAGTTAAAGGATGCTAAATTAATTAATGAAAAGAGAAAAGGGCATTGGGTGTTTTATTCAATAAACCGTGAGCATCCAGCCATTGAAATAATCAATGATATTTTAGGTTATTTACCTAATGGGAAAAAGGAACTTGAAGAGCTTTCTAACAATAATTTACGCATCATTTGTGACTAGAGAGGGAGTTTTACGTGGATATTTTAGCAGCAAGTCTGATTTTCTTAATCACACTTACGCTTGTCATCTGGCAGCCCAAAAACTTAGGGATTGGCTGGTCAGCTTGTGGGGGTGCTATCTTAGCACTCATATTTGGAGTCGTGACATTTGGTGATGTCATTGCAGTTACAGATCTTGTCTGGAACGCAACATTAGCGTTTGTAGCAATCATACTTATTTCATTAATACTAGATGAAATTGGGTTCTTTGAGTGGGCGGCTCTTCACATGGCTCGTATGGCCAAGGGAAGCGGCCTTAAAATGTTTATTTATGTTACGTTACTCGGTGCAGCAGTAGCAGCATTATTCGCCAATGATGGTGCCGCACTAATCTTAACGCCAATCGTATTATCAATGGTTCGAGCATTGAATTTTAAAGAGGCTATGATTTTGCCATTTATTATGGCAAGTGGATTCATCGCTGATACCACTTCATTACCATTAGTTATTAGTAACTTAGTCAACATTGTATCAGCTGACTTTTTTGGATTAGGTTTTACAGAATATTTAGTTCGTATGGTTATTCCGAACTTATTTTCTTTATTAGCCAGTATAATTGTTCTTTATTTATTCTTTAGAAAATCACTACCTAAGGATTACGATTTATCTAAACTCAAACAACCTCATGAAGCGATCAAAGATCAGAAAATGTTCCGCTTATCCTGGGTTGTCTTAGGCATCCTATTAATTGGATATTTTGTCAGTGAATTTCTAGAGATTCCAGTATCGTTTGTAGCTGGAGTTATTGCATTATTCTTCTTATGGATGGCCAAAAGAAGCCCAGCTGTTCCTACGACTGAAGTTGTAAAAGGTGCCCCATGGGATATCGTGTTTTTCTCTATCGGGATGTATGTCGTCGTTTACGGACTTCGTAATGTTGGACTGACAGATTTACTAGCACAAGTCATAGATTCTGCAGCCAATTATGGATTACTGGCTGCGACTATGTCGATGGGCTTTATTGCTGCCATATTATCGTCCATCATGAACAATATGCCAACTGTTATGATCGATGCTTTAGCCATTGCAGAGACGAATACAACTGGTTCTATAAGAGAAGCCTTAATTTACGCAAATGTAATCGGAAGTGATTTAGGGCCTAAGATTACACCAATTGGTTCACTAGCCACTCTATTATGGCTACATGTTCTATCTAAAAGGGGATTCATATCTCTTGGGGATATTATTTTAAAGTCGGAATTATTCTAACCATTCCAGTATTGTTTTTCACCTTACTAGGGTTGTATGTATCATTATTATTGATTTAACAAAGCGAGGGATTCAGAATGTCTGATCAACCAGTATTATATTTTATGCACAGGTAACTCATGCCGTAGTCAAATGGCTGAAGGATTAGGAAAAGACATATTAGGAAATCATTGGGAGGTCTATAGTGCAGGGATAGAAGCGCATGGCCTTAATCCTAAAGCGGTCGAGATCATGGATGAAATTGGGATAGACATATCTGATCAGGAATCATCTGTCATTGATCAGAATCTCTTAAACAAAACCGATCTAGTCATTACGCTTTGCGGAGATGCTCGTGAGAACTGCCCAGTATTACCACCAAATGTTAAATCTGAACACTGGGGGTTAACTGACCCAGCTAAGGCTGAGGGTACAGAAGAAGAAGTGAATCAAGTATTTCGTGACGTACGAGATGAAATTAAAAAAGAATTAAAGAGCTAAAAGACAGAACTTAAACAAATTGCCTAAGACAATGAATGGTCTTAGGCAATTATTTATCTTTTCCAAAGTTAAAATGAGTTTGCACTTCCCAATAATCAGAAATCACGTTCGCTTGGTCATTCTTTTTATAGACGAGCGTTAATATCTTTGGTTTTTATCATTTTCAAAGATCATTCGTCCGTGTGGTAAATAATCATATTTAAGCCCAGAATTATTATAATAAAAATCTCTTGGTTGACTGTTAATTTGTTCAATGATGTTATTTATTCTGTCTAAATTATGTATCGTCTCGGTTATTTCACCATTTTTAATAATTGTTACCTGCTCATAACGATCATTGATTATATTTGAGTGGTATAACGTAATGTAAATACCTAAACCTACAGTCAACAAGGCTAATAAGATGAGGGAATAAATTTTAATTGATTTCATCACTAATTCCTTTTCACTTTAATTAGAGTCATGCTGTGCTTCCAAATACTGTTGCATTGCTTCTTTTTCAAATTTAGTGTGGTTTTCCCAATCTCGTGTGATTTTCCATCCATTGTCGTTATTAATCGTAGTCAGTTCACCATTTTTTAACGATGTTTTCAGATTCGTCATCATAGTACTTAATTTTCATCGTATAGTCATAGTTGATAGATCCATCCTCGTTTTCCTTTACCTTTTCTAATGATATATCTTGTAGCTTCACTTTTTTCCCAAGTGCTTGAGCTATTTGGGGGATGATGATTAACTGACGATTAAGGGTTAAATCCTCAAGAACTTCATTAGTCTCATAAGGTTCAATTTTCCTAGAGAATTTTTGACTTACTTTAGTAGGATGTTTTTCATTTAATAAGTTAGGGTTTTCGATATTATAAAGTTTCGACTTATAGTCTGTCACGAATTCTTTTAACTCTTTTTCATCATCTGAAGTATCATCGCAGGCGGCTAATGTTAGAATGAAAGATCCTAACAAAAGAATAATCATCACCTTTTTCAATTAGTAAACGCCCCTTTATCAAAACTTATCTAAATTTTAACACAATTTCATGCGACTTTCTAACTACCTGGCCTGTCAATCATGTTATGAATCGTATGATCTTAAACTAAAGACTATCAAAAATTGTGCCGAGTAATAAGTACTCATAACTAAAATACTTGATAAAGGAATTGTTGTGACAAATAAGTTCCAAGCTAAAATCGAATCTGATATCACAAACAATACAGCTCCAATAGCAGCATAGAGGTTTCTCGTCATAATGGCTGTCCATGCCATAGCAGATATTACTATAATGTATAATGTAATAGGGAAACTTAGAGAACTGTCTGTTAAGGAGTTAAGGATGCCGTTTCCCAAAATATAGCTATATATGACGAGTGGAACAATAGTCATACCACGAACTAAGGATGGCTTGAACTTTGTGATAAAACCAGCCATATAGAAAATGTGACCGAGCAAAAATGCCGAAAGACCAATGACAAACCAGTGTAATGTTACGTCACCAATTAAACTAAAAATTAAACCAATAACCACAGCATAATGTATAAAAAAGCGTTGTTTTGGAAGGTTTATAAGAGCATAGATAATCATGAGTACCATTGGCAATGCTTTAAACAGTAGCTTTATGGCAAGAGGGGATTCAGGTAAAATAAAAATATAAAAGATAGCCGTTAGTAGAATCAATAAAGGAAGGACTTTCTTCATCGTTATGCACTCCTTTTTAATAGTGTACGAAAGTGAAGTTAATTTACACAATATGAAAGAATAGTAGAATATATGAGTCATTTGTGAATTTGATGTATGGGAGTACTTAGATTGAAGCGTAAAGAAGAGGCAATAGATGCTATTAAAAATTAGATATTTGTAATCAATTAAGTGAATACAAACCTGAGCTTTGTGGAACAATCCCGCTTGGAATAGACGTGTCAACTTCTGATTTAGACATCATAATGGAAGTGAAAGACTTAACGTCTTTTGAAGATAAGATAAAGCTTCTGTATAGTGATCAACCCTATTTTAAGATCAATAGAAAAATAATAAGAGGAAAGCATGTTGTTAAAGCTAACTTTGTTTATAAAGGATTTGAATTTGAGCTATTTGGTCAAGACGTACCAGTACATGAGCAGTATGCTTATTTACATATGGTTATTGAGAAAAAAATTTTACTAAAGAATCCTGAATTAAAACCAAAAATGATCTCACTTAAACAGCGTGGGTATAAAACGGAGCCTGCTTTTTGTAAGGTATTAGGGATAGCAGGCGATCCGTACGAAGCACTTATTCAGTACGGAAAAGATCAATCATACATTTAGGAGGCGTACTAATGGCTAATACATGGCATGAGCAAGCAAAAATAATGTGGAATCATAATGCAACGTTTTGGAATTCAAGAAGTCAAAACATGTGGGATGAAGGAAGCAGAAAATCAATTGTTCCTTTCTTTACAAAATATGTTGAGCCGAATTCTAAAGTGTTAGATCTAGGATGCGGAGATGGTTATGGGTCATATAAACTGTGGAAAGAAGGTTATGATGTATCGGGCGTCGATTTATCTGATGAAATGGTCAAGTTATGTCAAAGTCGATTAACAAAAGAACAAGACCGATTATCATTTCAACAAGCTGACATGATGAAGTTACCGTTTGAAGACCAATCTTTTGATGCTTTAATGGCTATTAATGCACTAGAATGGGCAGAAGTTCCAATTAAAGCATTTAATGAAGTTTCCAGAGTTGTCAAACCTGGCGGAACATTATGTATCGGAATATTAGGACCAACAGCAGCACCAAGAGCTAATAGCTATAACCGCTTGTATGGTGAAAGTGTGATCATGAATACCATGATGCCGTGGGAGTTCGAACAGCTAGCCAAAGAGCAATCCTTAAATGTTTTAGATCAAGAGAAGGTATATAAGCGAGGTGTGGATTTAAAACATGTCGGCAGTTTATCAGAAGATATGCAACAAGCACTAACGTTTATGACAGTTTTTATGTTAACAAAATAGCTACCGCAATTTTGCGGTAGCTAAGTTAACATTAAATTAAGATTTCAACTTCAGCTTTTTCACGAAGCTGTTTTAAGTGTTCCATTTCTTTTTCACTAGACTTTTGATTTTTAACTTGTTGTTTTAACTGGTCTTTCATATCTTCTAGGCTTTTATCAACTTTTTGTCCTTGTTGCTCCATAGCCTTTTTATAACTGTCATAAGCCTTCTGTAGGTCTTTATCAGTTACTTTAGGCTCTTCAACATTTTGTTCAAGGTACTTCGTTGTAATTAAGTTCTGACGAATATTTTTCTTTAACTTCTTTTTCAGAAGTGTCATTTTCTTTTAGAATTTCTTCTTCGCTCTCTAAATCAGTTGCTTCTTTAACTTGATCGATTTGTTTCTTATATTCTTCTTGAATTTTATCTTCACTAGGTTTAATGCCTTGTTCTTTTGCTGCTTGTTTTACTAGTTCAATGCTAATTAAATTATCTAAAGCTTGTTTTTGAATTTGATCAGCCATTTTCGATGGGTCTTGTCCCATTTGTTGGTATCGTTGTTCAAAGAAACTAACGCTTGATTTAAGGTCAGCTCCTAGTAGTTCAGTGCCATTAACTTTAGCAACTACTTGATCGTCTTCTATATCTTTTGTAGCAGTCGTATCTTCATTACCTTCTTTATTATTTTCTTGGTTATTCTCTTCACCATTTTGTTCTTCTTGATTGGTTTCTTCTGAATTATTTTCTCCTTCGCTGTCGCCTCCGCAGGCAGCTAAGAAAGCCGTTAACATCACGAATAAAATCGCTGTTAAGAACTTCTTCATTCAATAACACTTCCTTTTGTAAATAAATATTAGGTTTCGAGTATGAATTGTAGCATACTGTCAGACCATGATACAAGTTATAGTAAACATGTAAAGAAAATGTAATGTGTGTCGAATCACTTGCTTTTTCTGAACAAAAGAGTAAAGTATAAATTGAACGAAGTAATTGGGATCGATGTTTACTGAATGACCTCTTTAAGGAAGTCAAAGTAACAAGATTCAATTGTTTTGTCGTAATACTTTTAAGGAGGTCATTTTAAATGACAGGTACAGTAAAATGGTTTAACGCAGAAAAAGGTTTTGGATTTATCGAGCGTCCAGACGGAGATGACGTATTCGTACACTTCTCAGCAATTCAAGCAGACGGTTTCAAAACTTTAGCTGAAGGTCAAAACGTTGAGTTCGAAATCGTTGAAGGCGATCGTGGACCACAAGCAGCTAACGTTGTTGCTAAATAATATACGTTAACAAACTGACTTTAAAACGCGCGTAAATATTCATTTACGTGCGTTTTTCTATATTTACATATAAAGAGGTGACACCATGAACTGGGAAAATAAGTCATTCAGTGAACTAACAAACGATGAATTGTATCATATTCTAAAACTTCGAGTAGATGTATTTGTCGTTGAACAGAATTGTCCATATCCAGAAATAGATGGATATGACCAAGAATCACGACATCTGTACTTGATTAATGAGGGACAAATTTTGGCCTATTGTCGCATCATCCCACCAAATGTAAAATTTGAAGAAGCTTCAATTGGACGTGTCATTACTCATGACAGTACGAGAAGAACTGGAATTGGAACAGAATTAATTAATCGAGCCCTAGAATATATTAGTCAAACGTATAGTGACTCAAATGTCAAAATCGAAGCGCAAGCTCATTTACAACAATTTTACGGTAACTGCGGATTTCAAACCATTTCTGATGAGTTTTTAGAAGATGGCATCCCTCATGTTGAAATGATTTTTTTAGGAAAACAGCAGAAAAGCAGGATTTATAAATGCTTTTGTTTAAAGTAACACAATAGGATGTGATCATAATGACCCAAATTAAATTTAAAAAAAGTTTCGGATTGTTCGTTAAGTGAAGTGGTTTCTGTCTGGAATCGTGGATTTGAAGGTTACTCAGTCGATGTTACCATGGATACACAAACGTTTTTAAGGCGTATGGTGACAGAGGATTTAGTCGCCGAGGCATCGATTATAGCATTAGATGCTGACTCACCCGTAGCGATTGTAATGAATGGTTTTAGGAAGCATGATGACAAAGTTTTATGCATGGAACGGTGGTACAGGTATCCTTCCAGAGTTTAGAGGGACGGGGCTGAGTCATACGCTTATAGAAGAAGTACAAGCGGTATATCACGAACAAGGTGTTAACGTCGCTAATCTTGAAGCCATAACGACAAATGAAAGAGCCATTAATCTATATGAAAAACATGGTTATGAGTTAATAGAACGTTTGGGTTTTATGCAGGGCCTCAAGAGAATCAAGATATCACGGTTATTCATGATTACGAATTAGAATGTGTTAGAGTTCCAAGAGAAAGATACGATCACTTTCATTTTTCAGCAAGACATGCCTTGGCAGAATCAGATGGAGAGTTTAAAGGAAGGAATCGGTTATATTTTATATGACAGGGAACGACCAATTGGGTATGCTATGACAAAGGAACGGTATGATGTTTACGGCAATGTGGAGTCAGTTCAGCTGTATCAAGTTGGAATTGAACCCATTTTAGAATATGATTTACTCTTAATGTTAACGTTTTTACATAAAATTTTTAAGTTGGATCGCGATGGTGTTAAACGCCATGTTATTAATTATCCAAATCGAGATACAGTTCTTTTAAATGCTTTAAATGAACTGGGCTTTAATAAGACTATCGAACAAGTTCATATGCAAAAGATTTTATAGTTGATGAATGAGAATGGTAATTTTAGGGTATGAAGTAACTAGAACATAAAATGAAGGAGTGGTATTTTGAGTACACTATTTACATCTAAAGCAACAGCTAAAGGTGGTCGTGGTGGTCACGTTAAATCAGACGATGGCATCATTGATTTAAATGTCGTTATGCCAACAGAGAATACAGATGAAACAGGGACAAATCCTGAACAATTATTTGCTGCTACTTATTCAACTTGCTTCGATGGTGCGTTAAACTTAGTTGCCAAGAATAATGATAAAGATATTGATTCTACAACGACTGCTGAAGTAAGTTTTATGAAAGATTCTTCAGATGGAGGCTTTAAGATCTCAGTTAAGCTTATTTCTGAAATGAGCGGTGTTTCCCAAGAAGAAGCTGACGAATTAATGAAAGAAGCACACCAAGTTTGCCCTTATTCAAAAGCGACTAGAGGCAATGTGGATGTTGATTTAGAAGCAAAAGCTAAATAGTTATTATAGTAAAACCGAGGGGGTGCCCTCGGTTTTTTTACTTTATAGTGGTTTATAAAATAACAAGCCTCTGCATTCTCAGCAGAGGCTTGTTTATTAATCTAAAATTCTAATTCGAATTTGTTTGACGCCATATCTCAAAGCATCTGCTTCTTTTGGCATGAAGATATCTATTTCATTACCGTTAATGGCACTTCCGATGTCAGCAGCAATTGCTGTTCCATATCCCTCAACCCATACGCGAGAACCTAACGGAATCACATCTGGGTCTACGGCGATCACTTTTTGATCAGGGTTTGCCCTTAAGTCTACGCCAGTATAGGTTGTACCGCTACACCCGTCACAGTATGCAGTGTAGGCAGTTGCTTTGACGTACATTTGTTTACCGTTCTGGCTTTCTTTACTAACTTGTTGTATGTCTTGATTGTTTTGTTTTTCTTGTGTTTGCTGAGCTTTCTCTTTTTTGGGCTCAGGCTTTATTAATTTTATCTCATCTTTTTTAGCCAATTGGTGATTGGCTTTTGAAAAGAATTGTACATGATGTTCTTGTGCTCCAGTGTTATTATCTAATGTTGTCGGTTGTATCTTAGCTGCGCTTAATGGAGTACTCAACATCATTAGTGCACCAAACGTTAATAAAACGCGAAGGCACTAACTAGTCGTATACTCATAAAAACCTCCATTTATTATGTCAATATGACAAAAGTCTATATTTACTTTCTCGTCCCCAAAAATGGCCCTATAGGAACACTCTTCCTTTAGACCATTGCCAAGTATAACAACTTAGAATGCTAAGTCAATTACAATGCTTGTACAAGAATGTAACATTGTGATGACAAAGTACCACTATGAAGTGTGACAATAGACTTAGATAAGTTATATGAGTTGACGTTTAGTAGTTATTTGGTTTTATACTTTTATTACAAACACAGTAAAACTTAACTTTAATATAAATAGGACAGATATAATGGTTAGGAAGGGGAAGTCACCTTGAAGATTCTACTGATTAATGGCACAGTTGCGGGAGAGAAGACAAAGCATTTATTAAAAGAAGCAGAAAAGCATCTAACAAAGAGAATCACTTCGCACCAAATAGAGACACTTTATTTAGAAGATTTCAAAATGGAATTTGCCGATGGTCGACCTAAAGATGATTATAACGAGGATACAAAGAAGCTAATCGATATGGTTGAACATGCAGACGGTTATATTATAGCAACGCCTGTTTTTCAAGGGTCGATTCCTGGAGCATTAAAAAATATGTTTGATTTAGTATCACCAAAATGTATGCGTTATAAGCCGGTTGCACTAATGGGGAACGGTGGAACGTTTCAACACCATTTAGTTATTGAAAATCAGCTTAAACCTATATTAGATTATTTTCGCTGTTTAACAACGCCGAATTATGTTTATACCCACTCTGCTCATTTTTCAGAAACAAAAGAATTAGTAGATGAAGATGTAAAAAAGCGTATTAAGGACTTAAGCGAAGTATTTGTTAAATACCTAGACTTAAGCCAAGACATAAAAAAATCGACTGACCTCTAGTAAAGTCAGTCGATTTTTACTTATTCCCCTATAAATTGTGGTTCGCGTTTATTTAGAAACGCGTCAATACCTTCTTTGTGATCATGTGTTTGTCGCATTTTTGCTTGTCCTTGAGTCTCTTGGTTAAGCACTTCCTCAAGTTGTGGAAGCTGCTTATTATTAATAATTAACTTAGTCGTGATCATGGATTGTAATGGTGATTGCTGTAGCTTATTTAAATAGTGACTTAAGGCTAAGTCAAGTTGATCTGCTGTGAAATCGACTAGGCCGATTGACTGCGCTTCCTTAGCTGTCATCATTTTACCTTCCCAAATGGTCTGTTTAGCTTTAACAGCCCCTAGCCTTTGTTCCATAAAGAAGTGACCTCCCCCATCAGGAATGAGGCCGATTCCAATAAAGTTCATTGCTACTTTAGCATCTTCTTTAGCAATCACATAGTCAGCAGCTAATGCAACACTTAAACCTAAGCCAGCAGCTGCTCCGTTTAAAGCCGAAATCGTAACTTTTGGCATTGAATAAACGGTAATCACAATATTTTTTATAATACCCATTACTTTTTGAAAGCCTTCAGGATCTGATTCTTGCAGCATGGTTTTCATATCGCCGCCTGCAGAGAAAGCCTTCCCTTCGCCGGTTAACACTAAAATTTTTGAGTCATCTTTTTTAATTTTTTGAAGCTCGTCATTTAACTCTGTTAGTAATTCGACATCCATTGCATTTAATTGATCAGGACGATTAAGTTTAATTGTTGTTATAGGGCCTTCTTTAAGAATATTAATTGTTTTATTCATATACTCACCTCATTATATTTTGATTTCATTAAGTTGTTTGTAATAGTCAATAGCTTTTTCATAATCTTGTTTTTCGGTAAATATTTCTGCCAGTAAATGAAGCAGTTCTTTCATAAGGCCAGTCTCACCAATTGTTTGATAATGTGGGAGAATCACTTTTTCGCATCTTTCAATGAACTTCTCGTTATGAGTTTCATCTGATAACTGATGCCTTAGAATATAATAACGATGGCGGACCTTCGTTAATTGGTGCCTTGAAGTAAATCTTCTCCCTTTGTTAAATATTCTCTAGCTAAATCTGATTTTCCTTGTTCGTAGTATACTTTTGCAATAATTAAGTTGGAATGAACAATGTCATAAAGGTGAGAATGATGCTCTAGTGCTTCATGAAGTAGCTTTAAGGCGTGTTCAAAATTGCCTCTTCGGTAGTAAAGAATTGCTAAATTGTGAGTGGCTCTCGACCTAACTTTTGGTGAATCACCCATTGGTTTTGACTTAAGCACTTGGTTGAAGTAAGTCTCTGAAATGTCATAAGCACCTAAGTTTAAATAGTTAATACCTAGTAAGTGGTAACAATCTGTCACCTTACGATATTTTAAGTCATTCGCATACTGCTCAAGAGCAATTCCGACGTAATAATTCGAATAAATAGGCTTCTGCATACCCATATATGATAATGCGAGCAGGTAATAAATTTCTGGATCTTTAAGGTTAAAATCTTCTAAGATCTCAACTGCTTTGTGAAAATATTCATTCGCTCTTTTAGAATTTAAATGGCAGTTATAATAAAAGCCTACGATTTTATAAAAATAAAATAGCTTCTTGCCTTCAAAGTGATTTTCTAATCTAAGCAACTCTTGAAAGTTCAAGTTATATTTTTCAGTTGGATTAACGGTAATTAGGTAATAAAAGTGAATGAGCTCGAAATAGTTCTGAACATATGGTTCGTGAAAAGGTGTTAATACTTCTTCAAGTTCATCTGAAAAGTCCTTTGCTTTATCTAATTTCTGTTCAGTAATATTTTGATAAAGTAAATCAATCTGTTCATGAATTTTCTTTTCATCATAAGATGTAATCTTCTCATAGTCCATGTCTAGACGTTCAAAGATTAATTGGATAGTATCGGTCTTAGGCTCAATGGCTCCACTTTCTATTTTACTGAGATACGAAATTGAACATACTCCACTGGCAAGATCTTTTTGAGTCAGTCCATGTTTCGTACGATAAAACTGTATGATGGCCCCGATATCCATTATAATCACCCGTTTCTATGTATCTAGATTGATTCTACCATAAATAATAAAGTTTTATAGAATTGACTTCATAAAAGAATAAGATTAAGATAGATATATCAAATTGAATAAATTGGAACAAGTTGGTGTAAACAGTTTATGTTTACTTAAAAGGGAAGTTCGGTTAGAATCCGACGCGGTCCCGCCACTGTGTATGGGAAGCGACTAATTAACCACTGTCCATAAAGGATGGGAAGGGATTAGAAGCTATGACCCTAAGCCAGGAGACCTGCCCACTTGTTTTAGCTCGTTTTCCTTCGGGTTTAAAGGAACGGCTATGATAGATGTTCTAATCGTAGTTTTGTGGCATCATGCCCTCGTTTTCCAAAGATTCGTTGGAAAGCGGGGGTATTTTTAATTTAGAAAGGGAGATTTAGATGCAGAACAAGATATGGCTATGGTTAGTAACATTGGTTTTAGTTGTCGGGTTAACAGCTTGCCAAGGAGAAGAAAGTAACAATAATGAGAGTACGAATGAAAAAGACCAAGCAACAGAACAAGAGAATAGTGAAGAGTCTTCAAGTACGGGGTTTGAAAGTGTTACCTTAACGGATAAATCAGGAACAGATGTAACCATTGACGAAAAACCTGAAAAGATTGTATCGGTTATTCCGAGTGCAACTGAGATTGTATTTTCAGTTGGAGCTGGTAATGAGGTAGTCGGTGTGTCACAATGGGCTAATTATCCTGAAGAGGTTCAAGATATTGAAAAAGTAGGCGATCAACAGCTTAATATTGAAAAAATTGTTTCTTTAGAACCTGATTTAGTGGTGGCTGATGTTAATAATGCTGATGACATCGATGCTATGCGCAACGCAGGACTTAAAGTGTTAGTGCTAGGTTCACAAAATTTAGATGAAGTGTATAAAGATATACAACTAGTTGGGCAGGCAACAGGTCATACAGATCAAGCTGATGAAATTATTTCAAATATGAAGCAAGATGTAGAAGACGTTCAAAATGCAGTTAACGGGTTAAGTGAAGATGAGAAGAAGCGTGTATGGGTTGAAGTTGGCCCTGAATTATTCTCAGGTGGCGAAGGTTCCTTTATTAATGAATTAATTAATTTAGCTGGTGGTAGAAATATCATTTCAGATCAAGAAGGATGGCCACAAGTCAGCGAAGAGGTTATTTTAGAAAAAAGACCCTGAATTTATATTCACGACTTATGGTTATTATGTAGACAATGCCGTTACGAAAGTGATGAAAAGAGAGAATTGGCAAGATGTAACGGCTATTAAAAAAGAACAGGTTTATGACATGCATGGAGATTTATTAACAAGACCTGGACCAAGGTTAACTGAAGGCTTAAAAGAATTAGCCAAAACATTGTATCCAGATTTAATGAAGTAAAGGACGTATAAATAGTGAAAAATAGACATTCCCTTTGGTTATGGATACCTGTATTCTTAATAATATTAATGGCTATGATGAGTCTGTCCGTCACACTAGGAGCTGCGAATATAACTTGGCAGCTTGTCTGGCAAATTATACTTTCGAATATTCCAGGATTTGATCAATTAATAGGTGAAACATGGGATACATCAACGGAGACAATTGTTTGGAATATTCGATTGCCTAGAGTATTATTGGGTGCAGCCGTCGGGGCAGCTTTAGCATTAGCTGGGGCGATTTACCAAGGTGTTCTAAGGAATCCGTTAGCAGATCCCTTTATTTTAGGTGTATCATCAGGAGCATCATTTGGAGCGGCTTTAGTTATTGTATTTGGATTGCAGACATTGTGGCTAGGTCAATTCACTCTTCCAGCAGTTGCATTTTATTCGGCTTTGTAAGTTTACTTGTTGTCTATTTTTATCACGAGTGAATCAAAAAGTGCGACTTGAGACGATTATATTAGCTGGAGTAGTCGTACAATCGTTTGTCGGAGCTTGTTTGTCATTAGTTTTAGCTTTATCAAACGAACAATTACAGACGATTGTTTTCTGGATGATGGGCAGTCTGGCGCTAACTGACTGGAGTTATAATCAAATTATTTTCCCGATTATTCTAGTTGTCTCGGTTGTATCGTTGTTTTTTATTAAAGAATTAAACATGTTAGGTCTTGGTGAAGAAGCGGCTCATCATAGTGGAGTCTCAGTACAGCGTACAAGATTCCTGCTATTAATTTTAGCTTCCATCGTCACAGGTGCAGCTGTCTCTGTCTCTGGTGCAATTGGATTTGTTGGGTTAGTCGTACCTCACATCATTCGCCTTATGTTTGGTGCAGATTATCGTGTGATTTTGCCATTATCAATTATAGGTGGTGCGATCTTCTTAGTTGGGGCGGATGCAGTAGCCCGCACGATTTTAGCACCACGTGAACTACCACTAGGTGTTATTACGGCTTTCTTAGGTGCACCGTTTTTCGGTTATTTATTAAGGCGTGCTAAACGAGGGTTCTTTTAGGAGGTAAATTCTAATGCTTGAGATCATAAACGTTAGTAAACAAGTTGACGGAAAGCCAATACTTGAAAATATTAATCTCAATGTTCAAAAAGGTAAGTGTATAGGGCTAATTGGTCCTAATGGTGCAGGGAAGTCAACGATTATAAAGTTAATCTCTGCATTAGAAAAGCCAAGTTCAGGCCAGATTAATTTTATGGGAAAAAATGTTCAAGGGTGGTCTGTGAAAAAACTAGCTAAACATATGGCAGTGTTGACGCAAGAAGGTTTAGCACCATATCCGATTACGGTATATGATTCGGTTTTAATGGGACGCTACCCTCATTTAGGTTTTTTCAAAGGGAAAGTAAGCATGACCATGATTTAGTAAGTAACGTTTTACAGATAACAGGACTTTCTAATTTGCGTGATCAGCTAATCGACACGTTAAGCGGTGGGGAGCGTCAACGCGTTGCGATTGCAAAAGCAATGGTTCAGCAACCTCAGCTTTTATTACTAGATGAACCAACAACCTTCTTGGATATTGGGCATCAGATGAATATATTAAGGTTGGTTCAAGATTGGCAAAAGCGTGAAGGGCTAACTGTCATCATGGTTCTTCACGATCTGAACTTAGCTGCTCAGTTTTGTGATGAATTGGTTTTAATGGACCACGGTAAAATTGTCCGCACTGGTTCCAGTGAACAAATTATAGCCAAAGAGACATTAGAAAAACGTTTATCACGCGCATCCAGAAATCGTGAGACATCCTAAAACCAATATTCCCCAAATTTTATTGTAAAAAGCATTCTTAAAACGTAGCTTGTCTAGTATAATGGATACGAGTAACGAAACGAAATGGGGAAGACAGATGATCGAATGGAGAAACCTTTATCGTGGATTAATAATGGGAGCGAGCGATGTAGTTCCAGGTGTAAGTGGTGGGACTATGGCAGTGCTTCTTGGGATTTATGAACGATTTATTGATGCGTTAAACGGAATTTTTACAAGAGAATGGAAAAGGCATTTAGCGTTTTTAATCCCACTAGGTGTGGGGATTGTTGCAGCCATGGTTTCATTAGCTAAAGTCATAAAACTGGGCATTTGAAAACTACCCAAATCAAATTCTATTTTTATTCTTAGGATTAATTGCTGGTGTGATTCCATTTTTAGCTAATAAATCAAATTATAAAGAAACGTTTAGTGGGATACATTATGTGATATTAATAATAGCAGCTGCCTTAGTTGGCTCTATGGCACTATTCGGTGAAGGGCCTGCTGAAACGCCAGTTATAACAACTTATAACATGGAAACGTATATAAAATTATTCTTATCAGGCTGGCTTGCTAGCTCTGCTATGATTTTACCGGGAATTAGCGGATCATTCTTGTTGTTGTTAATTGGTATGTACAGTACCTTTACACATGCGCTAGAAAATTTTGTGTTTGAACCACTTATTCCTCTTGGGTTAGGTATTGTGTTTGGGTTACTCATCATGAGTAAGGTTTTAAACTATTTATTTAATAAGTTCTATTATCAAACATATGCCTTAGTGATAGGATTAGTCATAGGTTCAATCTTTGTTGTTTATCCAGGGTATGAATCTGATCTGATGTTAAATATTATGAGTTTAATTTGCCTAATCATAGGTTTACTCGTAGCATATGGCTTAGGAAAAATAGAATACTAAATATGAAAAAACCACCTGCTCGCAGGTGGTTTTATTCTTCAATTAAGATTGTTTTTTCGCTAGTTTTGTAGAAATATTCTCTACTTCCACAAGTTTATTCGCCACATTTATTAATTTATTCTCCAGTTTTGAAAAATTA
>NZ_BBCD01000002.1 GCF_001311865.1 Piscibacillus salipiscarius JCM 13188 | reverse complement strand
TCATTCTATTGGTTCAAGGGTTTAAGGTGCCGACCAATCCAATAGTTCGGTTAGTAATTTTATATAAAAAAAGTGACCTTCCACTTAAAGGTCACTTTTCCTTAATATATAATCGATTTATACCATGCTTTTCAAACTCTTCCTCGTACTTTGCTTCAATTTCAAAGAGTCTTCTCATATAGTCATCACCATTTTCAAAGGTTTCCCCAGATCGGTCGATATCTCTTTTCGCAAGTTTTGCCGGTAGTTCTTCCCAAAAGGAATCGTTATCATATTTATTAATATATTCTTCAAGTTGCTCTTCAAATTCCCTCGTGGGCATATATTCGTCAAATTTTCCCTCGTATTCTATTAAATCATCCATTTGAAACCGATCAGCGAAAGATAGAACATATTGATAGATGTCATGTATTGCCTTATCACGTTCATCAGGCATTCTTGTCCCATTCCCAAAGAACTCACCTAAAAAGGCCAAATCTAGTAATTGTTTATACTGCTTTTTCGTGAAGTTAATTTTCATGTTCTTCCTCCAGTTCATATTTATTTGAGTAAAACAAATCTTCTAATTCATCATGATAGCCCCAGCCGATTCCGCTTGCTTCGTGAACGATTGTTGAGAGTCGGTTCTTGAAGTTCTCGTATAATGCACGGTCCCTTTCGCATTCTTGTATCGCTTTTTCGTACATTGATAATAAACTGTTATAAAAACGTAAATCGATATCCCCATACGTATTCGTAAACTCTGTTCCAACTTCGACGTAGTAAATCATGAGGTCTGTAGTTAAATATAGGTCCTGAGTCAATTTCTTAAAATTAGTGATGGCTTTTTGGCGTTAGTTAAACGTAATTTACCAAAACCTTTTTGAGGAAAGAACTCATCTAGAATCTCCTTTTTAGCCTGTTTATGTTGTTCTTGGATAGCGGCTTCACCTAAGAACTTGACGGATAGATAGGTTTCAGCATCTTTGCTATATTTTTGAAGTTCTGTGATCAGATTAATTAATTCTTTCTGATTGAGCTCATTTAAATGACTTTTTAACTCAGATATTTTAAGTTTGTTTGCCATAGATTTCACCTACAATCTAACATAATGTGTTGAATATAACTTCTCAACTTGTACTTGTCCTGATTTTGAGAATTGAAGTGTCTGTTTGGCTCCCTTACCCCAGGACTGATAGTTTGTCTGTTTAGGTTTAAGGTTATGGGCTTTGGCGACTCGTTTTAATGTGCTTAAAATAAAATTTAGCTTATTTAAATTAACAGCCATGGCACGTTCTAGAAAAGGGGTTCTTTTTCTGCGCCAATCGTCAACCTGTTTAGGTTTTAGCCTGTCCATTTTGATAAGTAAATCAATGGGGCTGGCATACCCTTTTTCTATTAAAAGTTGCATGGTGTGTCGCTCCACTTGTTGTTCTAGTTTCTGTCTAGTCATGGGATCATCCTTTGCCATTAATGAGTTTCATTATACTAATTTTGGAGAGTTTTTGAAAGGTCTTATGAATGTAGTTCATACTGATTGAGACATCCTTATGTAGATAGAGCTCATTTCTATTGGTGTTGGGATTGTCCCAATGTCGATTGAGGCCGTCCCAATTGCGGTTCGGAGCTTCCCAATGTCGGTTGAGCTCGTTTCTATTGCTGTTGGACGCGTCCCAATTTCGGTTGCTCTAGTTTTTATACCTTATTTAGTAGAATACATAAAGACGAATCCGCCAACAGCGGATTCGTCTCCATTCTATTAATATAGTAAATATTGTTCGCGGACTTCTTTAAACTCGTTAAGTCCTTCTTGCCACTGGGCTTGAATGTCTTCAACGGATTCACCGTTTTCAATAGCCTCGCGAACCCATCCGTTTCCGATTAGGTTATCGAAGAACGAGATGCCTGCGCTGTTCTCAGCACGGAACTGGAAGTCTTCTGGATACAGATCGTGAATCGCTTTGACGATGTGAAGTCCAGTTGTGACAGGCGCGAATGATTGCTTGTGCGTCATGTGAATTTCAACGCCGTGTGATAAGTCGCCAGCATGTTTTGAGAACATTGGTGTGAATGATGCTGCGCGGAACTTAACTCCTGGAATCTCTTTTCGTTCAAATGCGCTGCGAGATTGCTTGCATTAATAAATGGTGCACCGAGTAACTGGAATGGCTTCGTTGTGCCTCGGCCTTCCGAAACGTTAGTGCCTTCAATTAGAGCTGCACCAGGATAAACGAGTGCTGTGTCTGTTGTTGGCATGTTTGGTGATGGTAACACGAACTCAAGTCCTGTATCTTCGTAATACATATTGCGCTTCCAGCCGTTCATTTCAACAACAGTTAAGTCTGCGCCAATGTCAAATTCTTCGTTAAATAGTTTCGCAAGTTCGCCTACTGTCATGCCGTGGCGAAGTGGAATTTCATAGTTTCCAACGAATGATTTGTATTCAGATTCTAGTACTGGACCTTCAACTTTTGTACCGCTAATTGGGTTCGGGCGGTCTAACACGATAAATTCGATGTCGTTTTCAGCAGCGGCTTCCATTGCGTAAGCCATCGTGTAAATATACGTGTAGAAACGCGTTCCAACATCTTGAATGTCGAATAGAAGCGTGTCGATGCCTTCTAACATTTCAGGTGTTGGTTTGCGTGTTTTGCCATATAAGCTGTAAACAGGCAGGCCTGTTTTTTCATCAATATAAAACTCAACGTATTCCCCGGCCTGAGCGCTTCCTCGTACGCCGTGCTCAGGTCCATATAGCGCGGTTAAGTTGGTGTCTGGATCATTGTGGAGTAAATCCACCACGCTGTTTAGTTCCTTGTCAACGCCAGTTGGGTTGGTGATTAGCCCGACGTTTTACCTTCGATTAAATCTGCACGTTCATTTAAAAGGACTTCAACCCCTAGTTCGAGCTTATTCTGATGACCTTTTCCTTTGCCGTTGTCATGGTCAGCGAACACCATCGAGAACGATGTGAATACTAAGACTAAAGCTGTTAACGAAATGAGCCATTTTTCATGAAAAATTCCTCCTCAACCTTTATTTATTTAGGCAAGCCAGAGCTCACCCTGGCTTGTTATGTCTAGCACAATGCACCCAACCACTGGGTGATTTCCCGTCTAAACCTACGATAAGTCAACATCGACTCGCTTCGCTCACCGTGTTTCCTTTATCTCAGTTTAGTCGGTCCAGCGACGAACTGGACGTTCTAGTGCCGACGTTGGCCGCAGGACGCGGCCGTAGTTAGTCGGCGCACTGCGTGGTTAAACGGGCTTTTGTGCTTTTCTAACTAGTAACTTAAACCGTAACCGAATTCGTAAAGCGTGCTTTCGCCACTTGCGTTTGGAATGGTAACTGGTAAGACACCAGTTGGATTGTTCTGTCCAAAATTGTATCGGCTGTCGCTTTGAAGCTAGCATCTCTAAAGCCATACTGCGCGATGAACGCATCAATTTCTGGATACGCGCTAATGTCGTACGGATTGCGGATTCCAACGCCAACAACTGGGCTGTCGGTCTCATCAATAATCGTATTAATCATCTGCATTTGCGGATGGTCAGGCGAACGAGTCCAGACGTTGTAAGTGTAGGAGCCGACGATCACCGCATCTGCGTTACGGATTTGTTCGAGCTGCGCGTCCGTTAAGTTACCAGACGACTGAATGACGGTTGTTTGGTCGTGGTACGCTTTAATGGCATCACCAAGGTCTGAGATGTACGAGTTTCCGACAACAACGATTTGGTCATCATCATTTGAGACAAGAGGTAGGACCTCGTCGTTTTTTTCACTAATGTGATTGATTTAGCGGCAGCCTCAGCTTCAACAGCTTTGTGTTCATCTGATCCGACTACGTCAAGAGCGTTTGCAATTTTTCATCTAATGGCTGCGGGCTTTCTTGTTTAATAATGCCGCGTTCTAGTTTAAGCGTTAAAATACGCTCCACGGATGCCTCGATGCGTTCTTCAGTGATTTCGCCTTCTTCAATCGCGGTTAGTAGGCCGTTTCTGACTTCTTCTAAACCTACCGGCATAAGCACGATATCAGAGCCTGCCTTAACGGCGCGGATAACAGCATCTACTGAACCGAAGTGATCCGTGATGGCGTTCATGTTGAGGGCATCTGTTGTAATAACGCCATCAAATCCCATTTCTTCACGCATCAGCTCGGTTAAAACTTTATGAGAAAGCGTTGCAGGTAGGGCGATTTCTTCACCTGTCTTTTTCGAAATGACTTTCGTGTCGTCAATTTTCGGGAACGTGACATGGGCTGTCATGATCATGTCGATTCCTGCATCCATTGCCTGCTGGAATGGGTAAAGTTCGACTTCTTTAAGGCGTTCTTTGTCATGCGGCACTTCAGGTAAACCGAGGTGCGAGTCCACGTCAGTATCTCCGTGACCTGGGAAGTGCTTAGCTGTTGCGGCAACACCTGTCGATTGAAGTCCTTTCGTGTAGGCGATTCCCATGTCGGCAACGAGATCCGGATCTTCACCGAATGAGCGAACGCCGATGACCGGGTTGTCTGGGTTATTGTTGACATCGAGTACAGGTGCGAAGTTCGTATTAATACCCAGTGCCGAAAGCTCTTCACCTATTGCCTTTCCGACGTTATAGGAAATGTCGGTCGAGCGTGTCGCACCAAGTGCCATGTTACCTGGCATGTCCGTACCTGATTGAAGGCGAGTGACAATACCGCCTTCTTGGTCGATCGTCATGAGTAATCCGAACTTTTCAGCCGCCTCTTGATAATCATTCACAAGGCGCGTCGTCTGTTCAGTCGTCACAACGTTTTCTCTGAATAAAATCACGCCGCCTAGATGATAATCTTTAACAAGGTGTTCAATTTCAGGTAGCATTTCAGTCACGTTCTCGCCGTTCCATTTACGGAAATCCGGCATGAGCATCTGTCCAACTTTTTTCTTCGATCGTTAAATTCGAAAGCGCGTGCTCGATTAGGTCATAGCGTTCGCCAGTTTCTTTAATAATGTTGACTTTTGACTCTGCCTTACCTTTTGCGGATCGACCTTGTAATCGACTGCGATGCGGTCCTCAAACTCACCGTCAGTTGCTGTGATGAACGTGCGACCGCGCTGACCAGTCAATTCGACATTCCCTTGATCATCTACCGTCGCAACGTTTTTATTAGTAGAGGACCAGCTCACGTCTGATGCCATCGTGAAATGACCTTCTTCGTATACGTTTAGCGCATCAAGCTTAATGTTCTCCGTATCTGGCTCCACTTGAGGGACATTTTGCAGAAGGATGAGATCCTTCTGCGTGTACTCCTCAGCTGAGACTGTTGGTTAGGAGTTGTCATGAGAAGCTGAGATACGATGAGCATTAGCGTAAGCACCATCATCGTCATTTTTTCATTATAAAAGCACCACCTTAAATAGATTTTGGTGAAACAGGCCGTAAATTCTCAGAAACGGGCCGAAAAATTTTGAAAAGGGGCCGATAAATTTGAAAAACGGGCCGTAAGTTTCTTAAAACTGGCCGTTAATTTTCAAAAAGGGGCCGTATATTCCTATAAACAGGCCGTATATCGTTCTGAACCTGCGGGTGAAGAAGCTAAACTTGCCGATAAAATAGAAAAACTTGTCGATAAAACGAAAAAACCTGCCGATAAATCAATAAAACTTACCGAAAACCTCGTAGTTCACTGATTAATATCCGCGCTCAGTCCAACCAGTTAGTTCAGGCTCGAGCACTTCACCGTCTGCCGTTTCGACTTTTACCTGATCGACGTACCAACCTCGATGGTTTACGTAACTGTCTGTGTCATAGCGGAAGCGGATGTACTGTGTGTCTTCAGGGAGGTCAACTGACTGTTGTTCCCAGTCCATACTGCTGCCAGTAAACGTTTAAGCTCAGTCCAGTTTTCGCCATCTGATGAGGCTTCGACGTAACCAAAGTCATAGTCAGCCTCTATGCGATGCCAAGTGTTAAATTTAAGAGTCGCTGGTGCGTCCACTTCAGCCGTTAATGAATGGTTCAGTTGATCGCCATAACCTGAGAACCACGCCTCGCCGTCAGGAATAGATAATGGAATTGAATCAGCAACTTGTCTAGCTAGTGCTCGTCTTGCTCCATTCGTTGAAACTGTGTTTCGAGTTGGATGCACGCGGTTCGTAAGTAGAATCGCGATTGTGTCGTTGTTCTGGTTAATCGCAATCGACGTGCCGGTATAACCAGTATGTCCTAAAGTGTTTCCTTCAGATAAAGCATCCATGTACCAACCTTGTCCAAGCTCCCAGCCAAGTCCATGGTCATCACCAGGGAACTGCGGGATTTGGTTTTCGGTTAACAGTTCAATCGTATCTTTTTTCAAAATTTGTTTACCGCCATAACGGCCATCGTTTACAAACATGTGCGCAAATTTTGCAAGGTCGGAAGCAGTTGAGAAGACGCCAGCATGTCCAGCAACACCATCAAGTGACCATGCATTTTCGTCATGCACTTCTCCCCAAACGATTCCTCGATCAATGTATGGTTGATACTCTGTTGCAGCGATTCGATGTTTAAGTGACTCTGGTGGGTTGTACATCGTATCCTCCATGTCGAGTGGCTCTGTTAGATTTTCCTTTACAAACTCATCTAAACGCTGGCCAGATAGTTCTTCAACTAGAACGCCTAGTGTAATCATGTTTAAATCGCTATACGTATAAGACTCGCCTGGCTCATTAGAAAGTGGATACTCGAGCACGATTTGAAGCCTTTCTTCACGCGAGTCACCTTGAGTGTAAAGTGGAATCCATGCCGGGAAACCTGATGTATGAGTCATTAACTGTTTGATCGTCACATCTTCTTTACCATTTGTCGCAAAACTAGGTAGGTGTTTGGCAACTGGATCATCGAGTTCAAATAAACCTTCTTCATATAACTTCATCGCAGCAGTTGTCGTAAAAATTTTACTAATGGAAGCTAGGTCGAAAATCGTGTCCTTCTGCATTTCCACCGGATTATCAGCTTCAGTAAAACTGTCATCTGTGTACTGGTAAGCGTATCCGTAAGCATCGTGCTTTACGATATGACCGCGCCTTGCGACAAACGCGACAGCGCCTGGCATAACTTGGTCATCAATCATGCCTTCAAGAATGGGATCGAGGTCTTCAAGCGGCTGCTTAACCATTCCAGCACCTGTAGCAGACCCAGGATGAAGAACTGGTGATGTCGGCCCCGGCTCGTCCCATGTGAAGGTCGGGTGCACATTTTCATGATTCTTCTTATGATCTCGGTCTTCCATCGTAGGTGATGGATCGGCGGATGCGTAGTTAGCTGCCGGAATGAGTAGACTTGTTCCAAGCACCGTCGCCATCGCAATCGAAATCGTTTTGGAACGTTTGTTCATTATCAAACCTCCTAGATTAATAGATTTTTAGTCGTATCTTGGTGAAAATATAATGTTGGAAAAGGGGGATAGGGGATATAAGTTGAAGCGCTTACATAACTAGATAAAAAAATATTTCACCACCTTTATGCAATAAGTGAAATATAAATTCAGAATTAATTTAACATTTGGAAAATTTGTTGTCAAATGGAGGAATAACGCACAAATACAGGCTTTAGGGCTATTTTATTTGTCAAAATTTCGGAGAATAACACGAAAAGTTAGGTCATTATGAGTAGAACTTTTCGGTAATATGGTGGAGGGAGGATTAAAGATAGGAAAAAAGTGAGATTTTCAAAACAGGTTAGAATTCAAACAAACGTTTGATTCAATTTATGTAGTTATTATTTCGTATATCGATTCGCATAACTGCTTGCAACAAACGCTTCTGGTTTAATCTTGGGCTCTGCACCCATCGACTGAATACGGGCAATCATTTCATTGATGAACACTCTCGTCTTGTTACGGGGACCTGAGCCAATATCGATATGCCCCTCAATTGTAAAACTTGCCCCGCGCTCGACATAAGGCAGAACAATTTCGTACATGGCATCTTTCCGTTCTTGAGTAAACATGGCAAAAACCGCCTCTGAGAATGAAGTTTCATAGGAGATCTTTTGATGAAGGTTTGTGATCTTTCGGGGAATTTTATTCTTTTGAAGGCACGCCCACACACCTTTACCTTCGCACTGGATGACAATGCCTGTAATGAACGACGTATAGTCATAGTGTACCTGTGAATCCGTCCCAATGATGAGCTTATAGTTCCCGTTAGGGTTAAGCCGCATGAATCTCAAAATCCGCTCAAACACCTGCTCAAACGTCATATCCTTCTCTTTGGAGTTTTCAAATGAACTATATAATACCCGGTCTTGCATCACCAGAATCACCTAACTTTTTAGAGTCTTATATATAGTATTCATGATTTGTTTTATTTATTAATCGATTAAGGTGGGTGGTTGGGCTGGCAGCTTGAACATGTGAGTAGATTTGTTCGCAATTCCATGAGAACTGTTCGTATTCATGGAGAAACTGTCCGCATTCTTGGTAAAACTGTTTGTATTCTAGCGGAAACTGTCTGCATTATTGCTAAAACTGTCCGTATTCTGCGAGAAATTGTTTATATTCTCGGGAGAACTGTTCATATTTTGGTTCGAGTTGTCCGCATCAAAGCGCAAACTGTCCGCATGAATCGAGGTATTGTCTTTATGACAGTACAACCATACATGTGACTATAGTCCTGATACGTTTATCGAAATTAATCCTTTTTCCCTATTATTTTTATTTTCGAAATATTTTAATATATTAATTATAACTTATTTTTAGGGGGAGTTTATTTGAAAAAGCGTCTAACAAATCTAGCTTTGTCTGCGACCTTAGTTGGTAGTGTGGCACTAGCTGGAGCGGGAGCACCAAAAGACTTAGCGGGACAAGATCTACAGCAAGACTATCAATTAACTTTAGCTGATTACGTCAATGCAGCACCAGATATGGCTGAGAAAGCTAAAGAATTAGGCAAAGACTTGTCAAAATCTGATCCTGCTGAGAAAATTGCCGAGAAGAAAAACAACGGCACAAAATTTGAAGAACCAGCAGGTGATAAGGTAGGCGAACAGCCTGTCGAAGGTGATGTTCCGGTACTCGTTATTTTAGCAAAATACAAAGATGGGGATGAGCCTGTCGGTGACATGGAGGGACAAGTTCCTGCAGATTACTATGAGGATTTAATTTTTGGTACTGAGTACAATCCTTATGAATTAGATGTGTTCAGTAAGTATGCTGAGTATAATGGAAAACCAGCGCCGACTGATCGCACAATGCAAAATGTTTACAACGAATCGAGTTACGGAAAAGTAGACTTAGTTCGTAATGAAGATACTGCGTTTGAATGGGTGGAGCTACCTAAAGGAGCTTCTTACTATTTAGACCAAGAGGGCGATTATGTACATGGTAACGTGAATGGCGATGCGAAAACTGGAGAGTTTATCCGTGATTTATTAAAAGCAGCGGATGAGCAAGTGGACTTCTCAGCTTATGCTGAAAACGGGGAAGTACCGAACGTCTTCGTCATCCATGAAGGTACAGGTGCTGAATTCAGCCGTGACCCTGCACAATTCTGGTCTCATAAGTGGAGCTTACTCAGTGCTCTATATTATGGTAAGTACTACGAAACAGGGCAAACCGCTGCAGAGTACGAAGGGTTAACAATGGATGAGTGGATTGCTAAAACGATTGAAGAAGACATGACTTATGATGGAGTAGTCGTGAATAACTATAATATTCAGCCAGGTATTGGCGGTAACGTGGCAGGTTATGACATGGAAACAGGTGAGTATAAAGAAGAGCTTGAAGAAGGTCCTTACCCTGCACAAACGGGTGTATATGCTCACGAATTTGGCCATGCATTAGGTTTACCTGATTTCTATGATACTGACTATTCATCTGAAGGTGTAGGAAACTTCTCAATGATGGCTGGCGGTTCTTGGATGCGTTATCCAAACGCCTCACAATACTCTGGTAACTCGCCAACGAACTTTGATCCTTATTCTAAAATGAAGCTTGGTTGGTTAGATCCAATCGAAGTCGCGCCTGAAGATGGCGTTCAAGAATTGACATTAGAGCCATCCAACAGCTCACAAGATGTTGTGAAGATGGAAGTTCCAGGTTCTGATGGATCTGAGTATTTCTTATTTGAAAACCTACAGCAAGAAGGATTTAATAAAGGTCTAAGCCGTCTAGGTGAAAATGCGCACGGACTTGTGGCATGGCATGTCGATGAAAACATCATCGCTAATGTCGGACGTCCTAACAATGCTGAAAACTGGATGAACAAGCGTTTCCAATCTAATCAAGAAGGAGACGTTAAACATTACGGTTTATCGGTTTTACAAGCTGACGGAGAATATGATTTAGAAAAATACGTAAACCGCGGTGACGAAGCGGACTTCTTCCAGACAGGCGATCAAATCACACCAGTATCTAAAAATGTCCACACTGGTTCCTACTATTTCTGGAAAGGCAATAGTGATACGCCAGCAAATAGCGGTATCCACGTAACGGATATTACTGAGAATGAAGATGGAACCATTACAGCTAAGTTTTATTATAGTGAGAATGAAGGGAAGTAATCCCGAGATAAAACAGCACCAGCCATAAAGGTTGGTGCTTTTATTAATATGAATAGTTCTAGTACTGTAAAAGATTTGGTTACGAAATTCTATTCATTATGTAGCTCAGTTTATAATATGAAAAATAAATATTTTAATAAATTGATTTTTTAGGATATATAGGGTTGTAACTGTAAAATTTAGGTTGTATGAACCTGTTCTACATTATATGGAAAAATATTCTTGCAATTTTATGGACGAAGAACCTTTGTTCGTATAAAATTAACTCATGGATGTTAATAATATATGTATTAGAAGGGAGGACAAAATGATAAAAATAGAAATCAAATGATTTCCTTTTTTGATGATTTGCTATATAAGAATCATGATAGGTATAAAAAGAATTTAAAAATGCAACTAATCAATTAAAGACTTATATTGTAGAAGGACATATACCTCGTGAACAAAAAAATAACCATGATTTAGTTTTTAATTTTTGAAAAATTTAGATATTAACCCAGAAAAATATAATTATAAAGTGATTGAAACAGAAGATGAAAATCTTTTAAGTGTAAATTTTAGAGATGGACACTTATTTATAGATGTTATGAATCCGAGATTTTGGGTGATTCACACAGCAATTAAAGCTGAACATAGTGATTTGTTCCATAGTATACTTTTAAAACAAAAAAATATGGATAGCGTTTGGCTTCCGATACCTTTTCTGAAAGACCTTGTTAAATATGGCGAAATTTATGGAATAGGAATGTCATTTACAGAGCTATTAAATAGAGAGGAAAGAGATAAACTCTTATTTGAAAATCAAGATACTTTAAAGCTAGACATTAGAAGATTATATGTTAAAGAAATGCTCCAAGCTTTAACTCATTCAGAATTAAGAATGGCTGCAGGTCTAAACAAAATAAGTATTTTAAACTA
Source organism: Piscibacillus salipiscarius JCM 13188 (assembly GCF_001311865.1). GTDB lineage: Bacteria > Bacillota > Bacilli > Bacillales > Alkalibacillaceae > Piscibacillus > Piscibacillus salipiscarius. The sequence continues at coordinate 191,091 of NZ_BBCD01000002.1, read as the reverse complement.
TTCTGATGAGGATTCTGATAACTATATTATTGATGATATTACTTATGCAGGTAAAATTACTGGTAGAGGAACATCGTTTAGTAAGCATCTATTTTTAACACATAATGTATTAGAAGAATACGAAAATTCCGTTAACTTAATTGAAGATAATTTCTCATTTAATTATGATTTGGATAGTTATAAAATTTCTGGAGCACCGATAACTATTAATTTAAATCGCAAAAATATTAATATATATAAACTAGTTGAAACATTGTTCTCAGGAAAGAAACCTTTTCAGTTGTGGGGGATACCTGACTGGCGCTCCGAAAATTATTGTTATGTATCTGCTGTTGACTTGCATCTAGGAAATTTTGGGAAACAAATACATTTTGAGATTACTAGTTCAACCATTAAAGTCATCCTCCCTAAAAGTTCTTGTGGTAATTCAGTGGCTAGATTAATCACAAATATTCATCAATCAATAGATGCAACATCCTCTATAAAAGGAGGTAAAAATCATGACATATTCACAATATAATGAACTTGATTTAATAAATATCTTAGTATGTATGTGTTTAGAAGAGGAACTTGATGGGATAGAAAATGTATTCACAAAGCATGGTTACAATTTAATTTCCATTGATAGGAATATTGATACTTCCGTAGGTACTATAAAATATGATTTAATAATATCAAACAAATTAAAGGAATACTCACTAGGGTTCGAACTAAAAGGGAATAAAGCTAGTAATTTAGAAACTGATCAATTAGAAAAATACAAAAACGTTAGTAGTAGTGAACTTGTAAAATTTGGTGGTTTAAATAGTTTTAATTCAGAAGAGCACAAATTACAGACAATTATAGGGATTAACAATCACAGTTCAGAAAATGTTATTTCCTTTCTAGAAGAACAAAATTACTCTTTTCCAGTTTTAGCAGTGGATACCTCAAATATTCAAATTAAACATATCCGTATTATTGATAATGAGATTAATAATGTTTTTAAGTCGCCATTAATCTATAAATCTTTTATTTCGCTTATAAAATATGATAAGGATACGCCCCTGGAAAATATAGCGCCAGATTTAATAGCAATAATACTTAAATATTCATTAGAAGGTAAATCGAATTTTACAGTTGATGAAGTAATAGATGATTTGTATTGTAGCATTCCAAATGTGTTTCAAATAATTGGAGGGGATGTTAAAAAGGCTGTAAGAAGAAAAATTATTAAATTGTTAGACCGATTATCCAAAACAGAATTAAGCGTTTATTTGGAATGGGATTCAATTAATCAATATTGGTATATTCATAGATTACATCCAGATGCTCATCCGAATACATTATCTTCTTTTAGAGAAAAAGGAGTGGCCTTTGTTAATAGAATAAGAGAAGGTAAAGCTTATAAACAAGCTCAAGTAAACGCGGGTCAACTTAGTTTGTTTGACGAAGATGAATATAATTAATAAAAGCTGTTCAACGCGTTGAACAGCTTTTATCTTACCCCAAGACCCATGAGTAGATAGCGTTCCCACTCAACTTCCTTGGGATTCATGACGTACCATGTTAGGGCAGGAAGGTCTAATGCGGTAATAAATGTTGTTTCGTCTCGGAAACGTTTTTCTGGATCATAAGCGACGCGATCTTCAGTCGTTGCGCCTTCTACGACTTCAATCCAGCCGTGCTGCTCGATACCAGTTGTCACGACAGATTTTTTTAAGGTGCCTTCCGCTGTCATTTTCCAAATGATATTATCAAAAATATGATCGTCCTTTAATACGACAGCTTCGAGTGATTCTTTTAGTGTGATATCAAGTCCAACGTGATAGCCAGGCTTCAGCATGTCGCCTTCAATTTCTTCATTAAACGTAATCTCAAGTGGATAAACACTTTTATCCTCAAGTTTTCCATCCTCAGGTACATCACTGATATCAGTTACAGTTCCTGGAATGTCGCCAAGTGGGGTTTCGGTCATAACATCAGCTGACATTTCTTCCTCAACAAACTGACGCTGCTCCTCAGTTAGCTCGCCATAAGCGTGAAGTTCCCTGCTGCTAATTGTCATGAGCGGGTCATCGAGTGACGCTGATAGCTGACTAACTATTCCATCCGCTGGACTTTCGACTGTAATGGTATCGCCAGTTGATTCGAGATCATCCAACTGGTTTTCCAAACTATCAATCTGAGCTTCTTTCTCCGCAAGCTCAGATTCCTTTTGCAGCACGAACTGTTGTAATTGAAACTCAGTTTCTAGCTGACCTTGGGCAGGGATGTTTAGCTCGTGTTCACCGTCATTAATCGAAATCTCAATTGAGTCATCTTGAAGCGGAAACTATAACGTTCAATCTCAGAGATAATTGCCTCTATTGCATCCACTTCGTCTTCAAGTCGGTCAATTTCATTCGTTAGCGTGCGATACGTTTGGTTGTAATCAGTGACAGAATATGTATACAGCGGATCGCCCGCAGTCACCGCATCCCCTTTTTCAACCATAAAAGATTGAAAGTTTCCTTGTTGTTTATCAAAATAAATGCGGTTTTGATCAGTATGAGTAAGAATGCCATCTTGAACGAGATTCTCACGAACGTCCATCACGCGTGTGTTCGCCCACTCATCAACATATGTAATACGATCTACTGTCCAATCGTCATCCAAATAAATAAGTAAAAAGTTAACTAATATAAATAGGGTTAAAAATATGAGGTTCCGTCTTTTCTTCATGAGCTTAACCACCATTCAATAAGTTCGACGTCAAATAAACTTAGGGTTGCAACGATGCAGTATACGAAAAAGTGCCAAAGAATGACCATTAACCAAACTTTCCAGCGTTTCATGTCGGTTAGATTTGATAAATACTTGGCTTGGAATCCGATAATCCACAACTGTATGATCGACACAGCGCCAAAGAAATAGATGAACCATTCCAGGTCGATTATATAGGACGCGATAACTCCTAGTGAAAAAGGTGACACATACCAATCAAGTCCTAAATAAACGAATAATGGAATCCATAATAAACGCTCAAATAGCATCATGATTAGGACGACCTGTTGCATGATCACAAGCTTTTTGTAGCGAATTTTTGTAAATAAATAAAAATAATAGCTTGTGAGATAGAGGATTAGTGCTGCTAAGAGCACGGCAAATACAGCACGACCTGCTATGAAGTAAAGTTTCAATGCATTATAGTTACTTTCAGACACGGACATAAATACGCTTGAAATCGGGTTCGTACCCATTCCGAGCCATGCCATCCATACGTATATTATGATGGTAGAAAGAAAGAGTAATAGACTAACTTTCCAGACTTTTTCAATGTCTTCTGCACGTTTAATTCGAAAAATATGGTCGTCTAGATCTGTGAAAAATCGAAAGAAGTAGTTCTGCATCTGTTTCATCCTTTAACTATGTACTTGTCTACTATTGTAGAATAAGTGGAAGGAATTTACTATAATTAATTGATTATTTTTAATATTTTGGTAGAAAAGAAGGAGAGGGTGATGAAGGGTGTCGTTTCAATCAAACGTTTGTTTGAGCTGGAGTAAATAAAAAGCACTTACGCCTTAGCGCAAATGCTTTATGTATCAATCCCTTTTCGGTCATGTTCATCTTCAAAATAAGATCCATTCATTCTGTCGTCGATTTTTTCTATTAAATTATGTATCTCTAAAATCTCGACTTTTAATGTTTGTTTATTACTATTGTAAATGTCTTGATATCGAGTAAGGTCAGATTCTAGTTCGTCAATTTTGTTTTGATCACGTTTATCTTTGGCCTTCTCTTTTTCGAGTTCTTCTTTAATTGAATCAATACGGGATTCCCATATGCTAAGGCTATTTTCCGGTAATGAAACGTAATTTTCAACGAGCTGCTTTAACTGATTTTTTCTTCTTTAGAAGCATCAAGAAATGTAATGCGACGGTTCACCGCAAGCTTAATTCCCTCTCCAGTTGGTAGAGCATAACCGAGTTCATTTGTACAATCACACAGCATACTGTCTACAATGACGTGCAGTTCATATGCCATTCGTTCGGATAGTGACACCTCATTGCTGTAAAAACGATCTATAATGTCTTGGTGGTCGTCTGCCTGAGATTGAATGATCCCGTAACCGAAGCCTAGGGCAATAGATAAAATAAGAATAAATCCTAACTTTCTCATATTAGTTTCTCCCCTAATTGTGCGTCTATTCTGACTTTATTTTACTTGTTAATATTGGATAATTCAATACAAATATTACAATTAGTTTACAAAACAGTTTCAAACAAACGTTTGATTAAATGGTAAAAGTTGATAATGAGACAGGCTAGTGGTGTCATAAACTAGATTAGGGGTGAAGCGAATGGCATCTAGAGTTGTCTTGCAGGTAAAGCAAATTAGTTCGCTGTATCAAGAGAAAATGGGAGAGAGGGATGCCCGGCAATTGGTTGAGGGTTTTAACAAAAGGTTTGGCGATGTTTTATTAAAGGTAGAGCTGGATTCGAATAAGCAGATGCATCTACTTGAAAACTTTAGATATCACAAAGCATTACAATTGTTAGACCCGGATCGAAAAGTGATGTGTGAGGTATACCCAGAAAAAGGTGAACGTGACAGGCTTATCTACTTACTTCGTATAGGTCTAACTGTGGAAAAGTACTCAACTAAATGGTTGTTTAAACACACGATTATTAAGAAACTTATGAATAAATTTGATTATACGCTGGAGGACATATGTGCGGAGCTTTCGGATGATAAATACTATAGGCCAAGTGATTTGAAAAAATATTTGGTTCATCGTAACATCCCAAGTCATATCGAAAAGCTTTCTGTGATGGTTGGGGCAAGAAGTCTTGTCGAACGAATCGCATCTAGCCAAGTCATTCCAACTGAAGTAAAAGACATTTTATATGAAAAAGCAATCTTACCAAAACAGGGACACCACAGATTAACCATTTGGAAATTTAACCTTCTTCAAAAATTCTTCCGTACTTGTTCACTTACCAATGAAATTCTAAATAACCAAAAACAATTAAAGCTCATGATAGATACTCTTATTGCTGAGAACTTTAGGATTGATGAGCATATGAGAAATTTATATCAGGATGTGCAGACTGAAACGAGGATTGAGGAATATACGATGTGCTTTTTAAGCTACCAGAGGAAGTTTATTATTAGGAAGAATCACTGACCTGCTTATTGGCGGGTCAGTTTTAATATTAAGGGATTTGTGGACAAACCTAATCATAAAGTCTCACCTGTACTAGTGATAATCTGTCATTACTAGTAAAATTATGGTAAAGTAATAATAGGTAAAGTAAGGGGGAATTTTGCTTGAAGACAGTCTTGAAATGGCTTATCGGAACCGTAGTCGTACTGGGGCTTGGAGTCGGACTTTTCTTTGGAGTCGGTTATGTACTTGATGAGCAAATGGCAGATGATCCTAAGGAACCGGAGGCAGAAGATAAACAGTCTGATGAAAAAGAAGAGGAGAAAAAGGTGACTGAGTTGTCAGAGGAAAAGTTTGAGAATGCTGAAAATGCTGAGAACCTAAATCCGTTTGGTGATGATCTTGAAGCCAAAGCATTAGATGATACCCAAGTACAGGATTATATACATGAAATGTCACACCAAAAGTTGAAGCGGATGAAAAGTGGGGATTTTATCTTATTACAGATGAGCGGATTAAGTGGTTGCAGCAGGGGATTGAAGCTTCAAAAGACAATTTAAGCCATTATGATGTTTACCAATCAATACTTAACCGCTGGGCTGCAGGTGATTTCACGCAAGCAGACGATGACCACAACGCCATTTGGGACCTTAAAGGCGGGACGATTGGCTATGCAACAGGTGTGCTAAGTGATGAAGAAGAGCAGGCTTATATTGAGAGTGCGGATGAGTATTAATAAATATGCTTAACTATACCTTTTAAGGGGTAAATTAACACTATTGACATATGGAAATAACTAACGGAGGTGCCTCACTTGAACGAGCAAAATATACAGCAACATCAAGAGCATTATTCAGAGGACAAGCTTTGGAATAAAGTACGCCGCGTTGCGAAAAAGGCTGGAGCATCAGCGATATATGCGGTACTTTTGTTATATTATACCTTGCAAAAACCTGAAATACCGAAAAAGGTAAAGGCGACCATTCTTGGTGCATTAGGTTATTTCATACTACCAGTTGACCTCTTGCCTGATGCGTTCGTCGGAATTGGCTATACGGATGACCTCACGATTTTAATTACTGCCATCTATCAGGTAACGGGTTATATAGATGATGATGTAAAATCAAAAGCAAGAGGCAAGATCGAAGAATGGTTCGGAGAAGATGTGGATACGTCGGAGATTGATAATAAATTATAATTAATGAAGCAAGGCGAACATCGCTTTGCTTTTTTTCTTAACTTGATATAGTTTGTGCATTCATTAGATGTAGATATAAATGCCCAAAAAACTAAAAATATAGCTTCTGATATAGCTAATTTTGAGTAATAAGATGTATAAAAATAATATTATTTGTAAAATAATGTTGTTTTTTATTATTAATATGGTAATATATACTTATTGATTCAATATTTAACTAGGGGGGATAAAAATGGTAGTTGCAGGTGTATTAAAATTAATAGGTTCAGGTTTAGAATTTTTCTTAGGTATTCCAGGTTTTGGTGGAGGACTTATTTTAACACTTCTATGGACGCCGCTATTATTCATGTTAATTTATCATATTGTTACATTGGTATTATCTAAGAAAAGAAACGCACCAGTATGGGGACCAGTTGTAGGTATTGTTGCTAGTACCCTTGGTGTAATTCCAGGTTTAGGCATGGTCTTACATTGGGCTGCGTTTATTTGCTTATTAGTAGATGGTATTCTGTCTCTTAATAGTAAAAAGAAGGCTTCTGAAGTGACTGCTTAAAATTTTAAGGAAAAACCACTGCTGAAATTAATTTTCAGCAGTGGTTTTTTGTGTTGTTGAATATAAGCGTTAACTATTCTTGTTTGACTAAGCATGATTTGTTAAAGTAATAGAATCAACTTAGAAATCGGGTGTAATCATGATTAAGATTTATGTATTATTATTGCTCGTTATGCTCATGTGGGGGCTTAAATGTTTCAGCGTTAAAAATTCTAGTCGATGCAATTGATCCAATGTTATTAACCTCATTCCGTATTATGACAGCAGGCGTTGCAGTGCTTATTGCTTGTTGGTTCATGGGAATTTTGAGGTGGCCGATGAAGCATGAATGGCTAGTCATATTCGGTCTTTCGATTTTTAATGTTATTTTGCATCATATTTTTATTGCCGTCGGGTTCGATATGACAACTGGAGTTAATGCGAGCTTGATTTTAGGTCTAACACCGCTTGTGACGATGATGATGGCTGTCTTGTTATTGAGACAACGTGTCTCAAAGGTTCGAGTATTAGGGTTTTTTATCGGTTTTGCAGGTGTTGTGGTTGCGAACGTTGCTGGGTCTGGAGGATTCGGTGGCGTTTCACTAGGTGACTTTTTCGTCTTCCTTGGGATTTTAGTACAAGGCTTTAGCTTTGTGATGATCAGTAAGCTGAAACCGACCTTTGACCCTCGCCTTGCGACAGGTTATATGATGGTCTTCGGTTCAGTATTTATTTTATAATCAGTCAAGGCTTTGGCTCAAATGTATCTGAAATCACGAGACTTATAGACTGGAAGCTTGCACTCATCTTTTATTCAGTGCTGTTCTAGCCACTGCTTTCGGACATATGACGTATAACTTTTCCATAACTAAAGTCGGCCCTGCTGAGAGTGCTATTTTCATAAACTTGAATACCTTATTCGCAATCGTTGGGTCCGCTATTTTCCTAAATGAAGCCGTCACCTTGAGCCACGCTTTCGGTTTTCTCCTCATCCTGATAGGTGTATTCTTCGGGACAGGTGCTTTGGAGTATTTATTGTTGAAAAGGAAAAAGCGGCGTGAATCTTTAGCGAAGTGAATGAGTAAAATGGGAAAACTGATCGCAATGGCGGTCAGTTTTTGTTTTGGATGGAACATACGTGAATGTCATTAGCGGAGCGAAAGGTCGTTAAAGATAGCATCAACGAAAATAGGGAAGCGCTAAGTGTAAATAGGGAGCACGAGAACACAAATAGGAACGATTTGAATCGAAATAGGGGAGCTGCTAACTTAAATAGAAAGCTCGCGAATGCAAAAGGAGATTCATAGTAAGTCTCAATTCCTCATAATCTATTAAGAGGAGTTGAGGCCTGTATGAAAGGGTACATATTTGATCTTGATGGGACGGTTTATTTAGATGACGAGCCGATTGATGGCGCGGCCAAAACGATCAACGAGCTAAAAGCCCAGGGGCATAAGGTCGTTTTCTTAACCAATAAGTCCATCGCGCGTCGCTCGGATTATGTAGAGAAATTAAACAAGATGGGGATTGAGTGCACGATTGAAGATGTCATCAACTCGAATTTTATTACGGCAAAATTTCTCCAAGGAAAGCCTGGCAAAGCACTTGTTATTGGAGAAAAGCCTCTTTTTGAAGAGTTAACCGAAGAGGGAATTCAAATCACTAACAATCCTCGAGAAGCATATTACGTCGTCATTGGCTGGGACCACGAATTCAACTATGAAAAGCTATCACAAGCTTACGAGGCTTACCAGAATGGAGCGAAAATTATAGCTACGAATCCTGACAGGACTTGTCCAACTAAAGAAGGTGAAATTCCTGACTGCGAGGCAATGATTGGTGCCATTGAAGGCGCGACAGGGAAGACAATTGATTACATTGCTGGCAAGCCCTCAAGACTCATGATGCAGTATGTCACAGAAGAAGTTCTAAAATTACCCCCTAATCAATGTTATATGATTGGCGATCGTCTTGAGACGGATATTTTAATGGGAAATGAAAATGGGGTTAATAGTGTTTTAGTGTTAACGGGGGATTACGAAGAGGGCGGATGTGGCTCAGTCGGAGATTAAACCTACATATATATTAAATAGTATTGCAGATTTGAAGAGTTCTGATTAACAGAGCTCTATTTTTTGCAAATAAAATAGGTCTTTTGTTCATATAGTTTAGTGAAGCTTGTTTATTGAGGAGGGAAACAAAATGCGTCGATGGCTCAGTGTCTTATTGATTTTGTTTTTAAGTTTAGTATTAGCTGCTTGTAATAGTGATTCTGCAGATGATGTGACGGAAATTGATTTTTACTTCCCGGTTGCGGTTGGTGGCGATATTGCGAATTTAGTTGATGAATTGGTTGCGGATTTTGAAGAGGAAAATCCAGATATAAAGGTCAATGCGAACTTTGGAGGAAGCTATTCTGAAACGATGACTCAGGTAATGGCATCGGTTCAAGGTGGCAATCCACCAGAGCTTGCGGTTCTATTCTCAATTGATTTGTTTACCTTACTTGAAAATGACGTGATAGAAGAGATGACGCCACTTTTTGGTGAAGATTATTTCGATGATTACTATGATGCGTTTATGGCAAATTCACAGGTTGGCGATCAAGTATGGAGTATTCCGTTCCAGCGAAGCACAATCGTTCTTTACTACAACAAAGATAAGTTCAAGGAAGCGGGTCTTGATCCTGAGCAGCCTCCTGAGAACTGGGATGAACTAGTTGAGTATAGTAAGAAGTTAACAACGGATGACCAGTGGGGCCTCGAGATTCCAAGTACCGGTTATCAGTACTGGATGTTCCAGGCACTTGCGCTTCAGACAGAAGGAAATATTATGTCTGAGGATGGTAAAGAGGTTTACTTTGATGCACCTCATTCTAAAGAAGCGATGGAGTACTGGCTTAGCTTAAGTCAAGATCACGAGGTGATGCCTGAAGGAGTTATTGAGTGGGGGACGGTTCCTTCAGACTTTTTAAGCGGGAAAACAGCGATGATGTACCATACGACTGGTAATTTAACGAACGTTAAATCGAACGCAGAGTTTGATTTCGGTGTGTCGTTCTTACCAGCAAACGAGCAGTACGGATCACCAACTGGCGGAGGAAATATTTATTTGTTTAAAGATATTCCAGAAAAGAATCGTGAAGCGGCCATTAAGTTTATTGAGTTTTTAACAAAACCAGAGCAGGTTGCGAAGTGGTCGATTGAAACGGGTTATGTGGCACGCGCGAATCAGCTTATGAAACTGAAGAGTTAAGCTCTTATGTTGAGGAATTTCCAAGTGCGTTAGTGGCACGTGATCAGTTAGAGTATGCCGATAGTGAGCTTGCGACGTACCAAAACGGTGAGGTTCAGAAGATCTTTAACGACGCGATTCAGTCGGTGTTAACGGGGCAGAGCACGGTGGACGAAGCGTTTAATGACGCACAATCGAAAGCAGAAGAAGTTTTAGCACCATTTCAGGAATAAGTGAGAGGCCTGGGCTCCAGGCTTCTCCAAATTTTTGGCTGAGAGGAGGTTTCGGCCACTTTTTTATGAAAAAGTTTAAATTTATTTTTTAAGGAAAATATCTTTGCGTATACGCTATTACTACCGTCATTTATATTTCTAACGCTATTTACCTTTTACCCAACATTAAAGTCGCTTCAGCTCAGTTTTTATAGCGGGCCGATGACGAGGCTTGAGTTTTCTGGTCTTGATCAGTACAAAGAAGTTTTTACGGATGAAATTTTCGCAAAAGTGATGGTAAATAATTTGCTGTTTATGATCGGGACGGTTCCGACGAGTATCTTTTTGGCAATGTATTTGGCGATTTGGCTAAACAAGAGGATGAAAGGCAGTGCGCTACTTAGGACGTCTTTCTTTTATCCGACCGTCATTCCGCTTATTGCGGTTGCGAACATTTGGCTATTTATTTATACCCCGCAGTATGGTCTATTAGATAAATTTCTACAAATGTTTGGGACAAGTGGCCCGAATTGGCTAGGGGATCCTGGTTTTGTCATGGTCGCGATGATCATCATGATTATTTGGAAAGACGCTGGATTTTTCATGATATTTTACTTAGCTGGCCTGCAAAACTTGCCACGTGATGTGTATGAAGCGGCCGTTATGGAAGGGGCTTCACCATGGCAGATGTTTAGACATGTGACGTTTCCGTTATTAATGCCGACAACGCTATTTGTCATGATTGTTGCGATTACGAATTCGTTTAAGAATGTCGACCATCTATACATTATGACAAAGGGCGGGCCGGATAATGCGAGTAACCTTCTGCTTTATCATATTTACGAAGTGGCGTTTACGAACTGGGACTTAGGTAAGGCAGCTGTGCTGACGGTCATTTTGATTGTTGTCATGTTAAGTATTACAGCATTTAATTATCTATATTTAGATAGGAAAATTCATTATTAAGGAGGAGAGAAGATGAGTCGATTTATAAACTACTCAGTCATTGTCATACTTGGAGTAGTGTTTGCAACGCCTCTCGTTTGGGTTTTATGACGTCCTTCTCTCCGGCTAATGAAATCATTAATGGTTCTAATCCATTTTTTGTGAACGAACCGACTCTTCAGAATTACAAGGACGCTTGGAATGCCGCTCCATTTTGCGTTATTACTATAATACCTTTGTGATTGTGTTTGGCATTTTAGCTATGCAATTGATCACAATCACACTCGCAGCGTATGCCTTTGCAAGGTTAAAGTTTAAAGGTCGCAACGTTTGTTTATTTTATTTTTAGTGCAACTCATGATTCAGCCTGAAATCTTACTCTTTCCAAATTATCAGGTGATGGGACAGCTTGGGCTAGTAGATTCGAAGCTCGCGGTCATGCTTCCTTACTGGGCGTCAGCGTTTGGGGTATTTTTACTTAGACAAACATTTAAACAAGTACCTTATGAATTAGATGAGGCCTCAAAAATGGACGGGTGTAAATGGTATCAGACGCTGCGTCATGTTTATATCCCAGCCGCGAAACCGACTTATATTGCGTTTGCGCTGGTGTCCGTTAGTCACCACTGGAGTAATTTCATGTGGCCGCTAATCATTACGGACTCTGTAGAAAATCGTCCACTTACCGTCGGGATTGCTTTGTTTGCCCAATCGTATGAGACAGGGGCGCAGTGGGGGATGGTGACAGCTGGTACAGTGATGGTGATCTTTCCGTTGTTGATTGCCTTTTTCATTTTTCAAAAACAATTTGTATCGAGCTTTATGCATTCTGGGATTAAGTAAGATAAGGTAGAATTAGGTTAAGGGGCGTTTGAATCGAAATGGGAAGCAAAATATAGTTGCTTTTGGGCTTACCCAAAAGCTTCTTTTTATGGCCAGAAGGATTAATCATGTAAAATGATCATTAAGAAGTAAGTCGCCGGGAGGGTTTTTAGCATGATTAAATTGCAAAATGAATTGTGTGAGTTGCTTGGTATTAAATTCCCAATCATTCAGGCTGGAATGGCTGGTGGTTCAACGACGCCTGAGTTAGTTGCGGAAGTATCTGAGTTTGGGGCTCTTGGAACACTTGGAGCAGCCTACATGGAACCCGAATCGATTCGCGAGGCTATTCGTGAGATTAAAAAGAAGACTAATCAGCCGTTTGCGGTAAATGTATTTTCGCTTAGAGGTGATCGTGAACAGTCTTTTCAGTCGAGTGAAGTTGAGGCTTTAAATGCTGTGCGCACTCAAGTTGAGTTAAACCCTGTCGATCAGGTTGATTTCAGTTGGCAAAACCGTGTAGCAGAGCAGGTCGATGTTTTGCTAGAGGAAAAGGTGCCTGTTATTAGTACAGCTTTTGGTATCTTGCCTGAAGAAATAGCAGAGCGTGCTAAAAGTGCTGGTGCTGTGCTCATGACAATGGTGACAAATGTTGATGAAGCGGTTCAGGCAGAAGCTGCGGGAGTTGATGTGATCGTTGCGCAAGGTAGTGAAGCTGGCGGGCACCGTGGAACGTTTAATGTTGAGAAGTATCCAGGAGGCGCTAATATCGGAACGTTCTCGTTAGTACCTCAAGTCACAGGGGCAGTCGATGTTCCGGTGGTTGCTGCAGGTGGTATTATGGACGGGAAAGGACTTGTTGCGGCAATGGTGTTAGGTGCTTCAGGCGTTCAGATGGGGACGCGCTTTTTAACGACAAGCGAATCAGGAATTCCGAATGCTTATAAAGAAGCTCTATTTGCTGGTGATGAGACGAGTACCGTTATTACGAAAAATATTTCTGGCAGGCCAGCTCGAGCAATTGAGAATGAGCTTGTTCGATCGTTTGATAAAAAGACTCGTTTTCCATATCCATTTCAAAACATGGCTACAAAACCTGTTCGAACTTCTGCTAAGGAACGTGGCGACGCTGAATATTTGTCGTTATATGCAGGGCAAGGTGTGAGATCAGTAGAGAAAGAAGAATCGGTGCGTGATGTGTTAGATGATGTGATTCTTGAAGCGAAGGAGATTATTGTATAAGTAGAGGCTTTTGCGTGAGCGCAAAAGCTTCTTTTTATTTTTGGAAATGGAGCAATGTCGATAGGGAAGCCTTGAACATCAATAGAGACTAGCTCAACCAAAAAGGGGACGCGCGAACATAAATAGGGATTGCCTGAATGTAAATAGGGAAGAGCTCAACCGAAATAGGGAGCACACAAATGTAAAAAGGAATGAGCCAAACCAAAATAGAAAGCCCAAACGGCGACCAAAACTCATAAGTTCACGTTCAAGCTACTGTTAAAATCGGAATATCCCAACCTAAATTCAGATTTTTTAAAACATTATTGACATCTAAAACGCTTACATATAATATGACAATATAAGTTTGTTTAGTAAACAAACAAATTACACATGCGCGTGTGAATTTTATTTTTACCAATATTTTTCTGAAAAATTTAACTAATTTGTTGTTAAAATGTAAACGGTTTCTTTAATGGACGACTAAAAGGGGAGTGTACAATGGGAGCTTCAATTGTTGGAAATGAAGGCAATTATCATAAGGCTAAAGTATGGCAGATTGGTTTCTTTGCATTAAACAATACGGCGACAAACCTTTATATGTTTGCATTAGCCTTTGTATCTTACTATGCAACAGGGGTAGCTGGTCTTGCGGTTGTGATCGTCAGTACGATCTTAGCAGCGATGCGTGCGTTTGATGCCGTGACAGATCCGATTATTGGATTTGTTCTTGATAAAACGGAGACACGATTCGGTAAATTTATACCAATCATGGTGACAGGAAATATTATTTTAATCATTTCATTTATTCTAATGTTTAATATTCACCTTTTACCTGAAAATCTGGCATTAGCTGCATTTATAGTGATTCACGCTATTTATATCATTGGTTACACATTGCAAACCAATGTGACAAGGGCTGCTCAAACGGTCTTAACGAACCATCCGAAGCAGCGTCCGCTATTCTCGATTTTTGATTCGGTTTATAACATTACATTGTTCTCTCTAGGACAAGTGTTTGTTTCATCTTATTTAACACAAAAGTATGGCGGGTTTACTAGCGGATTGTTCCAAGAATTATATATTGAGATTATTATTTTAGCAGCTATTTTTACTATGTTAGCTATTATTGGAATCAAGCCTAAAGATCGAAAAGAGTTTTATGGCCTTGCGGATCTTTCTGCAAATGTGAGATTTAGAGATTACTGGCCAGTTCTAAAAGGGAACAGACCCCTTCAGATGCTAGTCTTATCTGCATCAACTGATAAACTTGCGGTTACGGTGATGATGCAGCAGCCCGTGATGGTCATGCTGTTCGCAATTGCTTTAGGTAACTTTGAACTAAGTGGTACGTACTCCTTAATCATTATTGCGCCAAGCTTGTTTATTACTTATTTTGGTGTTGTGTATGCTAGAAAAGTAGGTATGAAAAAAGCCTTGGTAAGAGCTTCTTGGTTAGGAGTTGTTTCCTTCACGGCATTAGCGGTCATTATGTTACTCGTAGATAATCCGACAGATGCGAACTTTGAATCGTTCGGCTGGTTAACAATTGCCTTTATGGTTCTTTACAGTATTGGACGCGGTGTCGGTACCTTAACACCATCGATTGTTATTCCGATGATTGCGGATACGTCTGATTATGAGACGTATAAAACAGGACGCTACGTACCGGGTATGATTTCAGCGATGTTCTCATTTGTAGACAAGCTAGTATCGTCCTTAGCTCCAGCTCTTGTTGGTTATGTCGTTGCCATGATTGGCTATACAGAAGAATTTCCGCAAATTGGAGAATCCCTAACTAATCCTTTATTATATGCAACGTTATTTGTTGCTTTCGGTATTCCAGTCCTTGGTTGGTTAATCTCCATCTTAGCCATGCATTTCTATAAGTTAGATGGGGAAACAATGAAAGAAATACAGCAAGAAATTGCTGATGTTAAAGAAAAAAAGTCCGAAGAAGTTAATCAAGCTAATTAACTAAGAGAGCGCTTGGATTAGGTCCAAGCGCTCTTTTCATGACTATTAAAATATTCGTACTCCACAAAATCTAATGTGTTAATGTTTAAATAGTTTTTGAGAACCAATGCTGCCCCGCCAAGTGCACAGGCAAACTCACCTAAATGGGAAAGGTGAATTGTTTCATAACTATTGATCTTTGATTTAAGATGTCTCTCAATAGATTGAATGACTTCTGGATTTTGATTAATCATAGCTCCGTTTAATACAATTCGCTGTGGGTTAAATATATTGATTATATTGTTTAAACCGATTGCTAAATATTGAATATACGAATCTAATTCAGATTCATACTTTGGTTTCTCAAAAATCTCAGCTGGGTTTTGCGGCATAGAGCCAAATTTAGCATTAAACCGGTTTCTAAGCGCCCGTTCTGAGGCGTATAATTCCCAGCATCCTTTATTTCCACAGGAACATAATTCCCCATCAGGGTTGACCACCATATGGCCAATTTCACCTGCAAATCCATCATAACCTCGATAGATTTTAGAGTTGTTAATGATTCCGAGTCCTATACCTGAATAAAGCGTGATACAGAATAGATCTTGGATGTTTTCGTAATAGACTTGCTCACCGTAAGCACTTAAATTCGCGTTGTTGTCAATAACAACCGGAACATTGAAGACCTCTTCAAATTTGGATTTAAAGTTTGAATATTGCCATTTTTGATTAGGTGTAAAAACGATTTGGTCATAACTATTGATGATTCCGTGTATACCAACTGCAATACCAGTTAATCCAATCGGCTTATGAGACTCGTTATAAGTTTCAATCAGTGGTTTTAAGTGGTATTGGATAATAGAGATTATTTCATCTACGTCACCTTGGTCAATTGGTACAACTTTTCGCTCTATAGGTTTTCCTTTTAAATCTATGAAGACAAAGCGAAACTCATTGGCGTCAATATCAATACCGATACTGTAGCCAGCTTGTCCATTCATTTCTATTAAAATTGGCTTGCGCCCTGGCGAATCAATATGTCCGACTTTGGTTTCTCTAATGATCCCGTCATCGATTAATTTTGATATTTGGGCCGAAACCGTTGCTTTATTTAAACCTGTCACTCTTGCTAAATCACTTCTTGAGAGTGTTTGTTCTTTAATGACATGTTCGATTAGAATACGTCTGTTTAAGTTCTTTATATATTGTGCGTCTCCTGTACTCATGACTTCACCAACTTTAAATATTCTAATTTAATCTTAGCAGACATAAAAGACAATTCTATGAAAATAAAATTTTCAGAGCAAAGAGGGTTGAAATTAAAACCGCTTACATATATTATAAAATTAATAGTTTGTTTAGTAAACAAACAAATTATACAAAAAAGCGAGGATTTGTATGAATACGTTTATTCAAGATGATTTTTGCTAAACAATGAGACAGCTTATGAGCTCTATCATGAATACGCAAAAAACCTTCCGATTATTGATTATCACAATCATCTGGTTCCAGATGACATTTTAAATGACAAAAATTATCAGAATTTAACGGAAATTTGGCTTTCTGGTGACCATTATAAGTGGAGAGCGATGAGAGCTAATGGAATTGATGAGTATTATATTACAGGTGATGCTTCGGATTACGAGAAGTTCTTAGCGTGGGCGAAGACCGTTCCCCAGACACTCGGTAATCCTTTATATCACTGGACTCATTTAGAGTAAAACGTTATTTCGATATTGATCAGTTATTAAGTGAAGAAACAGCGAAGGATATTTGGGAGGAAGCGAATGCGAAGCTTCAATCTCCTAAATGGTCGGTTCGCCAGTTATTAAAAAAAGATCGTGTTGAATTTGTAGGGACAACGGATGATCCAGTTGATTCGCTGTCTTCACATCAAGCGTTACAAGGAATTGAAGGCCTGCAGGTGTCACCGTCGTTTAGACCAGATACAGGCCTTAATATTCAGCAAGATGGTTTTATGGATTGGCTCAAAAGTTAGAAGACGCCGTTGGGTATTCTATTAATGATTACTCGCAGTTTTATAAAAGCCCTACAAGAGCGAGTTGATTTTTGATGAATTAGGCTGCCGAAGCTCTGATCACGGTATTAACGAAATGTTTTTGCAGAGGCAACTGAACAAGAAGTCGAGAATATTTTTAAAAAGCGTTTAAACAATGAGAAACTTTCAGACCATGAAGTAGAGCAGTATAAAACATACACGCTCATTCAGTTAGGCAAGATGTATCATGAAAAAGGCTGGATTATGCAGCTTCACATGGGGCCAAAGCGTAATAACAATTCGCGAATGTTTGAACAATTAGGTCCTGATTCGGGATTTGATTCGATTAATGACACGAAGCTTGCTAAACCACTTGGAAGCCTGATGGACTCTCTTGAGCGAAAACAAAAGCTACCTAAAACGGTATTATATAGCTTGAATCCGAATGATTATCCGATCTTAGCGTCGATGGCAGGTAACTTCCAAGGCGATGGAATCCGCGGAAAAATTCAATTTGGCACAGCTTGGTGGTTTAACGATACGATCGATGGGATGGAGAACCAGATGAAGACGCTTGCTAATATTGGCTTAATCAGTAATTTCGTCGGTATGCTGACTGATTCGAGAAGCTTTCTATCCTTTTCAAGACATGAGTATTTCAGACGCATTCTTTGCCGGTTATTTGGTAGCTGGGTCGAACAAGGACTGGTTCCAAATGATCGTCAGTTATTAAAGCAATATATACAGAACATTTGTTATTACAATGCAAAAGAGTATTTTAGTTTATAATCTTCGGAGGTGATTAAATGACGATACCATTTAATACAGATTTATCAGGTAAAGTTGCTGTTGTGACTGGCGGGAGCGGCGTGTTAGGTTCTGTTCTAAGTGAAGCATTAGCTGAAGCAGGCGCAAAGGTAGCGGTTCTAGCACGTACGCAATCAAAGATTGACCGTGTAGTCGAGAGTATTAAAAGTAAAGGACACGAGGCCATTGGCTACAGTGTTGATGTTTTAAACAAAGATGATCTAAAACGTGTGCGTGAGGACCTAAAGGGAGCAGTTCGGCACTTGCGATATTTTAATCAACGGCGCTGGAGGTAACGATCCAAAAGCGACCACGTCACATGATTATTTTACTGAAGACGATGGTGAGCAGTCGTTTTTTGATTTAGACCAAAACGCTGTTGGTGATTTATTTGATATGAACTTTTTAGGTTCGTTCTTACCGACTCAAGTATTTGGACAAGATATGGTGAACGCAGAAGGTGCGACGATTATTAACGTATCTTCGATGAACGCCTTTACTCCATTAACCCGTATTCCGGCTTACAGCGGAGCTAAAGCGGCTGTGAGTAACTTTACGCAGTGGCTTGCAGTCTATTTTTCAAAAGTAGGCGTTCGCGTTAATGCAATTGCGCCTGGCTTTTTCTTAACCGACCAAAACCGAAACTTACTTTATAAAGAAGATGGTTCGTTATCTGAACGTGCTGAGAAAATTTTATCTCAGACTCCAGAAGATCGTTTTGGTGAGCCAGAAGAGTTAGTTGGCACCTTGATGTGGCTCGTGAATCAACAAGCATCAGGCTTTGTCAACGGCATTATCGTTCCGGTTGATGGAGGCTTTTCAGCTTATTCAGGTGTATAAATTTAAATAAAAAACGGAGGTATTTATATGTTATATCCAATTACGACAGATACTCGTGGTGTTTTTGACTTAAATGGAATCTGGAATTTTAAATTAGACGGAATTGAGCTTCAAGAAAGCGTAAGCCAAAAGCCTTTAGAAAATCCATCTTCTATGGCTGTTCCGTCATCTTATAATGATGTGAGTGTCATTAAAGAGATTCGTAATCATATCGGGTGGGTTTGGTATGAACGTGAATTTCAAGTACCAAAGTATGCGTTTAGTGAACGATTGGTTCTTCGCTTTGGTTCCGTGACGCATGAAGCTAAAGTTTATGTAAATGGAATGCTTGTTTGCGAGAATAAAGGCGGTTTCCTGCCATTTGAAAAAGAAATTAATGACGTTGTTCAGCCAGGTGTGAACCGTGTGACTGTAGCCGTGAACAACATTTTGGATGAAACAACATTACCTGTCGGACTTTATACTGAACGAGAAGTCGAAGGTATTGGAAAAGTCGTAGAAAACTCACCTAACTTTGACTTTTTTAATTATGCTGGTATTCATCGCCCAGTTAAAATTTATACCACACCTAAAACTTATATTAACGATGTGACCGTAGTAACAGATCTAGATGGTTCAAATGGTGTTGTTGATTATGAAGTTGAGGTCGTGGGTTCAAATCATCAAGTTAACGTCACAGTTTTAGATGAGAACAACGAAGAAGTAGCGACAGCATCTGGTTCAAACGGTCAGGTGACGATTGAAAATGCTAATCTTTGGGAACCGTTAGATGCGTATCTTTACCAATTAAAGGTTGAACTTGTTGACGGGGATGAAGTCGTTGATCAGTATTACGAACCATTTGGGGTTCGAACAGTTGAAGTTACGCATAATCAATTTTTAATTAACGGCAAGCCGTTCTATTTTAAAGGCTTTGGTAAGCATGAAGATTCCTTTATTAGCGGGCGTGGTTTTAATGAACCGATTAACGTGATGGATTTTAACCTGATGAAATGGATTGGCGCTAACTCGTTCCGTACAGCTCACTATCCGTATTCAGAAGAAATTATGCGTTTGGCTGACCGTGAAGGATTAGTCGTCATTGATGAAACGCCAGCAGTAGGACTTCATTTAAACTTCTCTGCAAGTTTATTAGGCTCAAGCGAAAAACGCGATACTTGGAAAGAGCTTGGCACGTATGAACATCATGCTCAAGTCATTAGAGATTTAGTCGCTCGTGATAAAAACCACCCAGCTGTTCTGATGTGGAGTGTGGCTAATGAGCCTGAATCCTATGAAGACGGCGCTTATGAGTATTTTAAACCGCTGATCGATTTAACTCGTGAAGTGGATCCACAAAATCGCCCTGTGACATTAGTGACGATTTTAATGGCAACACCTGATAAAGCTAAAATTGAGCATGAACTCGATGTTCTAAGTTTAAACCGTTACTACGGCTGGTACGTTGAAAGTGGTAACTTAGAAGTTGCAAAAGCGAAACTTGCGCAAGAGTTAAGAGAGTGGGCAGAGGTTTGCCCTGGTAAACCTGTTATCATGACCGAATATGGCGCTGACACGGTTGCAGGATTCCATGACATGGATGACATCATGTTCACAGAAGAGTATCAAGTGAAGTTTTTAGAGGCGAACCAGAAAGTGTTTGATCAGCATGAAAACTTTGTCGGTGAGCATATTTGGAACTTTGCAGATTTTGAAACGAGTCAAGGCGTAATTCGCGTACAAGGTAATAAGAAAGGTGTCTTCACTCGTGAGCGTAAGCCTAAATCAGCGGCGCACTATATGCGTAAACGTTGGCACAACATCCCGAGCTTCGGCTATAAAAAAGGTGAGTAAGTCGTTAGGAGTTGATGTGATGAAGCAGTTAAAGACGCTTAATAAAGTGGTTGAGCAAAAGTTAATCGCCGTTATTCGGGCTGAAGACAGTCAAGAAGCTGTCCAATATTCTGATGCTGTTATAAAAGGCGGTTTTAAGGCTGTTGAGTTAACGTATACAACACCTGGTGCCCAGCGTGCTATTGAGCAAGTTCGAGAAGAGCATCCAAATGTAGTCGTTGGTGCTGGGACCGTTTTAGATGACATAACAGCTAAACTCGCTATTCAAGCCGGAGCACAGTTTGTCGTTAGCCCTGGTTTTAAAAAGGAAATCGCGCTTTTATGTAATCTGCATCAAGTACCTTATTTACCAGGATGTATGACGGTTTCCGAAATGATGACGGCTTTGCAGTACGGAGCTCAGGTTATCAAGCTATTTCCAGGAGCCCAGTTCGGGCCAAGTGCGATCAAACAATTTAAAGGACCATTGCCCGATGTTTCGATTATGCCAACAGGTGGTGTGAACTTAGAAAACGTCAATGAGTGGTTTGAAAATGGGGCTGTTGCAGTCGGGGTCGGTGGTTCTTTAACTCAAGGCAATTTAGATGAGATTGAAGCGAAGGCCAAGGCTTTTGTTGAACAGGTAAGGGGGTAAAGTGAGTGGAGATTACATTTAGATGGTATGGACAAGACGACCAAGTTCCATTAGCATATATTCGTCAAATTCCGAGTGTGACTGGGATTGTCACGGCAATCTATGATATTCCTGTCGGGGGAAGTTTGGTCACGAGAGCGAATTAAAGAGTTAAAACAAGATGTCGAGTCGCACGGACTAAATCTATCAGTGATTGAAAGCGTGCCAGTTCACGAAGATATTAAACTAGGAAAAGACACACGCGATCATTATATTGAAAACTACAAGACAACAATTCGAAATCTCGCAAAAGCTGGTGTTAAGACAGTTTGTTATAACTTTATGCCTGTTTTTGACTGGACAAGAACAGATTTAGCTAAGCCACTAGAAGATGGCTCTAATTCGTTAAACTATGATGAGGAAGAGTTAAAAGAATTAGATCCTTTAAGCGGAGAGCTTACTTTACCTGGTTGGGATTTGTCGTATCAAACGGACGAACTTAAGCGCATCATGGAGGAGTACAAGCAAATAACGGAAGATCAGTTACTAGACAACTTGGTTTACTTTTTGGAACAAATTATTCCAGTCGCAGAAGAGGAAGACGTGCTGATGGCGATTCACCCTGATGATCCGCCGTGGAACATTTTCGGGTTACCACGAGTCGTTAAAAATAAAGAAAATATCAAGTATCTACTAGATGCAGTAGATAGTCCAAATAATGGCTTAACGTTTTGCACAGGATCTTTTGGTGCTGACCCATCTAATGATTTATTTGAAATTATTGATACGGCTCAAGGCAGAATCAACTTCGTACACTTACGTAATGTTAAACGTTACGGAGAACAATCGTTTCAAGAAGTCTCTCATATGAATAAAGATGGTTCACTTGATATGGTCGGCATAATTAAAAAGCTTAAGGAAACTGGGTTTAATGGTCCAGCTAGGCCTGATCATGGCCGAATGATTTTCGGTGAGGAAGGCCGTCCAGGCTATGGACTTTATGACCGTGCACTCGGCGCCATGTACATTGCAGGCGTTTTGGATAGTATAAAATAATGTTTATTTGAGGCTTTTGCGCACGCGCAAAAGCTTCTATTTTGTTTTGGATGAGATTAACGTCGTTAGGGAGAGGGTGAATTGATATTAGGAGCGCACGAACATCAATAGGGAGACGCTCAACCTCAATTAGATAACTCTCAGCTATCATTAATAACTTTTCTTACAGCGAGTGTTCTCATATTGATTCAATAGCCTGTCCAATTCTTGACTTAGACGGACTGTTTCGGGATCGTGAAGTCCTTTAGTCAAGCCGGAATCTATCATGCTCTCACGTAATTGTTTAATATTTTGATAAAGTTGCTCTTTCTGTCTGATGTTCATCACCTCAAGATTTAGTAAAATAAAGGGTTGAACATACCTTACCCGGTCATATTCATTTTAAAACTACCAAATCTATTATTCTTGAAACAAGACTTTCAATTGAATATACTGAAATTAACTCAAAACAGGAGGGGAAATGAATGCAACGTAAGATGTGTAAAGGTAAAATCCATCGCGCGACTGTAACGGAAGCGGATTTAGATTATGTTGGAAGTATTACGATTGATTATAAATTAATGAAAGAAGCCAATATCAAACCATATGAAATGGTGCAGATTACTAGTGTTCGCAATGCCACGCTATGGAAAACATACGCTATTCCAGCTCCAGAAGGCTCGGGTAAAATCTGCCTTAACGGACCACCAGCTCATTTATTCTCACCTGGTGACCTAGTAATTATTCTGAGCATGGGTCTGTATGATGAAGAGGAGATTAAAAAATTACAGCCTAGTGTTGTATTTGTCGACAAAGAAAATCAAATTACGAGTGTTGAAAAACATGATCTTCACTGGCCTGAAGAGGTAGAAGTGGAGTGATCAAAAAATGGCCCAGCTAATGGGCCATTTTTTAATTGATCATAATAAGCCTTAAGCCACATGGCTAGTTTTTATTACTTTGGGTCATACATCCCATTCCTCTATTACGTTCTTACCATTTTTGCCGAATTAAAAGGTAATTGAAAAATAACGTAGAATTTTGTCAACAAACCTAAAAGGAGGAGTGGTATGAATGAAGAAGATTTTTAGTCTAGTAATGGTAGCAATGTTTTTAGCAACGGTTCCTTTTTACGGAACTTTAGCAGGTGGAAACGGTGGTGAGTCGGATCAAGCTTTTGACAACAAAGTAGTGAAACGAGTCAAAGTCGATAATATCTATGACCACGTTTCGTACCTTTCTGAAGAGATTGGCCCAAGAGGAGCTGGGACTGAAGGTGAGCTACAAACGGTCGAATACTTAAAAGAACAATTTGAGTCTTATGGTTATGAAAATGTTCAAGTGCATGAATTTACGTTTAATAGCTTCAGCGGAGAAGAGATTACATCTTATAATGTTGAAGCGGTTAAAGAACCGATGAAAAATCATGATACAGGTCAGACTGTTGTTGTAGGTGCTCACCATGATTCAGTGCCGCACGGGCCAGGAGCTAATGATGATGCATCTGGTACAGCAGCATTACTAGAGTTAGCTCGTGTTTATGCAAATACACCGACTGACACGACAATTAAATTTGTCGCATTTGGTGCAGAAGAATATGGCTTATGGGGTTCTCGTAAATATGCAGAGGCGATGACTGAAGAAGAGGTGGAAAGTACTGTCGCTATGTTCCAACTTGATATGGTTGGAAGTGCTGATGCTGGCGACTTAGTGATGTTCACTGCAAATGGTGAGAAGAACATGGTAACGGACCTTGGTGCTGCAGCGGGCTCACGAGTTAGCGAATTAGTTCCTTATAGTGAACTTGGACGTAGTGACCATGTGCCGTTTCATAACTTAGGTATTCCAGCTGCATTATTTATTCATACACCACTTGAACCGTGGTATCATACTGAAGATGATGTTATAGAATATATTAGTAAAGATAAACTGAAAGATGTTGCAAACATCGTTGGAGCAGCCATTAACCAAATTACTCGTAAAGATACCCCAGCATTAGAAAAATCTGAAGTAGCTCCAGTACCAGTAGATTATTATTATGAAGAGCCTGAACTATAAAAAAGAGGTGGATTCCAATTTTGGAATCCACCTTTTTAATGGGGAGATTATAACTTGCTCTTACTATACCCTGCCTCCTATTTTATAAACATATTATTTGTTTAATTCTATAAAAATTAGTAATTTTAATAGATAGACATATAAAGAAAGGTTGATGGTGATGAACGAGGTTACACAGTTATTAAAGAAACATACATCGATTCGTCTATATAAGGAGGATCAGGTGCCAAGCGAACATTTACATGAAATGATTGAAGCAGCTCAGCATTCGGCAAGCTCTAATTTTGTTCAGGCATATTCAATTGTTCGTGTGACGGATGCGGATAAAATTGAAGCCTTAGCAGACCTCAGTAATAACCCGAAACAAATTAATTCTGCTCCAGTTGTTTTATTGTTCTGTGCAGATTTAAAGCGTCTGGAGTATGCATGCCAAAAGCAAGGGGTTGAACTGACAACTGAAGGTTTAGAAAACTTTATTGTTGGAACGACCGATACATCCCTTTTTGCTCAAAACTTTGTTGTGGCAGCAGAGTCAATGGGATATGGTATTTGTTACATCGGTGGTGTGAGAAATAATCCGAAGCAAATCAGTGAGCTCGTTAATCTTCCAGATAAGGTTTACCCAGTATTCGGTATGACAGTTGGTGTTCCTGATGAAGAGCATGAGGTGAAACCACGCCTTCCAGTTGAGGCAATTTTGCATAAAAATGAGTATGATGAGTCTAAGTATGAGGAAATCATTAAGAACTATGACGAAACGATGAGTCATTATTATCAATCACGGTCAGCAAACAAGCGCCAGATCACATGGTCTGAAACAATGGCTAAGATGATGGGGCAGCCGCGTCGTAAGCATATGAGAGAGTTTGTTGAGTCGCAACAATTTGATTTGAGTTAAGGTAAAACGGTCCTACATGGGCCGTTTTTTTATTTGAAAAGTTTAACAGGGTAAGAGTTAAGAACGTAGTTAGAAGCACCATCAATAATAGAGAGAGTAAGTCGAAAATAAGTTAGAACTATATTACATAAAGTAATATTTATTAAATTTTCTAAAAAGTATTGATTTTTAAAAAATAGTCTTTTACAATTAACCCAAGTTATAAAAATGGAACATTAATTCCGTATAACGGAATACAAATAAAAGGAAGGGGGAGTTTTTCTAATGAAAAAATTAATAGAGATTGATGAGGCAATGGACCTTATCAAAAATGGAGATACGTTGTTAGTTGGTGGATTCGGAATGTCTGGAACACCATTAACTTTATTGATGCCATTGCAAAGTCTGGTAAGCAAAACCTTACTGTTGTCAGTAATAATTTAGGTGAAGTGGGAAGAGGACTTGGAAAGCTCTTAGATGCAGGTTGCTTGAAAAAGGCAAAAGGTTCTTATTTTACAACAAATCGTGAGGCTGTACGCGCTTGGTCTGAAGGCGAACTTGAAATTGAGTTGATTCCGCAAGGAACTTTGGCAGAAGCCGTACGATGCGGTGGCGCTGGAATTGCCGGCTTTTACACGAAAACAGCAGCAGGTACTAAACTAGCTGAGGGTAAGGAAGAAAAAGTATTTGACGGAGAAACGTACATACTTGAACGTGCAATTAAAGGAAATGTTTCTATTATTAAAGGTTTGAAAGCGGATACATTAGGCAACGTCATTTATGATCACACGGCAAGAAACTTCAATGTCGGCATGGCAACAGCTAGTGATATTGTCATTGCGGAAGTTGATGAGATCGTTGAAACAGGTGAGATTCCTCCTGAGGATGTTGTTACACCACATCTATTCATTGACTACGTAGTACTTAATAAATACATCAAGAAAGGTGGTGTCTATGTTGAACAGTGATTTAAGAGTTAAGGTGGCAAAGAGAGTAGCTCAAGAGCTGAACGATGGTGATGTTGTCAATCTTGGTGTCGGAATTCCAACGCTCATTCCTGATTATTTAGGCGATAAAAAGTTTATTTGCATTCAGAGAATGGTCTACTAGGAATGGGGCCGACGCCACCTGAAGATGAGATGAACATGGATTTAATTAGCGCAAGTAAGAAACCGATTACAATGGATGTAGGTGCTTCGTTATTTGATAGTGCAGACTCATTTGTCATGATTCGAGGTGGTCATATTGACATGGCCGTTCTTGGTGCTCTGCAAATTGATGAAACTGGTGAAATCGCGAACTGGGCCATACCAGGTAAAACTATTTTAGGTGTCGGTGGGGCAATGGATTTAGTAGCCGGTGCTAAGAAGATCATCATTGCATCAAGCCATTTGGCGAAGGATGGCAGCCCTAAATTTGTTAAAAATTTAACCTTTCCAAGTAGTGGGGCTAGAAAAGTAGATATGTTAGTGACCGAGCATGCGGTATTTAAGTTTTCAAACAATCAATGTGAATTGATTGAAATATTATCAGATATATCAATTGACGAGTTAAGAGACATCACAGAGGCGAACTTCACAGTCAATCAAGAATCTATGAATATATAAAAAGGGGAGAAAAAAATGAAAAAAATAAGCTTATTATTAGCAGCTATTCTATTAATGTTCGCTGTATTGGTTGGTTGTTCAGAAACAGATCCTAGTGAAGAGTCATCAGGTGGTTCTAGTGGGTCTGAAGGTGATGAAGAGAGCGTAGAAGTAGATACAAACGTTGAAGCAGCGGACGTTGAGGCTCCTACTGAATTTACATTTGGAGCTGCGACTGTAGGTGGATTTTGGTATACGTTAGCAGGTGCAATGTCAGATACGATGAATGAGTTATTTCCTGGTTCGTCAACAACAGTCGTTGAAGGTGGATCTGTTTCAAACTTACTAGGTTTAGGAGAAGGAACGTTTCATATTGGATTTAGTAATGGTCAAACAGTTCCGGAAGCATTAGAAGGTAAAAAACGCTTTTGAAGAACCAATTGATAATGTTAGTACTCTAGCGACACTTTATCCAAACGTCTTCCATATCGCAGTTAGAGCTGACTCAGATATTCATACTGTAGAAGACTTAAAAGGTAAAATCGTTAGTCCTGGAATTAAAGGTTATAGTGGTGAACTTGCTTTTAAGGAAATTTTAGAACTAAACGATATGTCGTATGATGACCTAGAAGGCATTGAGTACATTGGAACAGCTGATGCTGCACAGTTATTAAGAGACGGACATATTGATGCGATTACTGGAATGTTAGCTGCTCCAGTATCAACTTATCAGGAACTTGATACAACATTAGGCATTCGTTTGATTCCATTAAAAGATGAAACAGTTGAGCAACTACATGCGGCTAATGAAGGTTACTTACCTTACACAATCGAAGGTGGCACATACGAAAATATTAAAGAGGATACGAATACTGTTGCGGGTTACACGGTGCTACTTGCCAATAACGATTTAATTAATGAAGATGTTGCTTATGAAATCACGAAAATGGTTGTAGAGAACAAAGATGCTTGGGCAAATATTTCTAGCGTCATGTCAGACTTTAATGCTGAATTTTCTGTAGAGAATAATGTTGGAAACATGCACCCAGGTGCTGAACGTTATTACAAAGAATTGGTGCATTAGAGTAAGGCAGCCTTTATGAGGAGGTTATGTCATGTCAGATAAACAGAATAGTTTAGAACAACTAAACTTCAATGACAGAGAAGCGGTTGAAGCAGAGTCAGTGGTCAGACCAAAGCATAGGGAACTAGTTGGAGTTGCAGCAAAGGTTATATCCTTTGTTGCGATTCTTATGTCCCTTTTTCACTTGTACACTGCCTTGTTCGGGATCTTTGATTCAATTATGCAGAGGTCAATGCACCTAGGTTTTGCGTTAGTGTTAGTTTTTGCGATTTATAAACCTTCAAAAAAGTTATCGAAAAATGCGCCTATCCCTTGGTATGACTGGATTCTTATGGTCCTGTCAATAGCTTGTTATTCCTATTTCGTGGTCAATTCACAAGAAATTGCCTCAAGAATGAGTTACATAGAGAAGCTTACCACCTTTGAGATAGCGTTAGGTATTGTTGGAGGGCTTCTACTGATTGAAGCTACAAGAAGGGTTGTTGGAAATGCGCTAGTCATTATCATAGTAGCCTTTTTAGTGTATGGACTTTGGGGCCATCTTGTTCCAGGTGCACTCGGACACAGAGAATTTCCACTTATGTGGTTTATTGATCATTTGTTTTATACGACAACAGGTGTTTTTAGTACGCCTTTAGGTGTATCAGCTACCTTTATTTTCTTATTTATCTTATTTGGTAAATTCTTAGAAGTATCAGGAGCTGGTCAATTCTTTATCAATTTATCTGTAGCAGGTATGGGTAAGTATCGAGGAGGCCCAGCTAAAACAGCTATTTTAGCTAGTTCTATTCTTGGTACGATTTCAGGAAGTGCTGTAGCGAATACGGTCACAACTGGTGCTTTTACGATTCCTCTTATGAGAAAAACGGGATACAAAAAGCATTTCGCGGCAGCTATTGAATCAGTTGCTTCGACAGGTGGTCAAATTGTACCACCCATTATGGGCGCTTCAGCATTCATTATCGCAGCTTACCTCGGCATACCTTACATGGATGTTGCGATTGCAGCTATTGTACCTGCGTTACTTTACTACATCAGTTTATTTATTCAAGTTGATTTACGAGCACGAAGAAACGGATTGGAAGGACTGAAAAAAGATCAACTACCTAAGTTTTGGGAAGTATTTAAGAAAGGTTTTCTATTTTTCATCCCTCTAGTCTTAATTATTTATTTACTAGCAATAGGATCTTCACCTATGAAAGCAGGTTTATATGCGATTGTTGCGACTATTGTGATTGCAGCCATCAGTGCGGTACATCGTATTGGTCTTAAGAAAATTATAAAACGCTTTAGACTTGGGAGCTAAAGCTGCACTTGAAACGGCTATTGCTTGTGCGGCGGCTGGTTTAATCATCGGTGTAATTGGTTTAACAGGGATCGGCCTTAAGTTTAGTAGTATTATTATCGACATTTCAGGCGGCGTATTATTACTAGCTTTAATCTTTACGATGATTACGAGCATTATTCTAGGAATGGGACTGCCAACGGTTGCAGCTTATATTGTGCAGGTTCCGTTAACGATTCCTGCATTAATAGAGATGGGTGTTAGCCCAATGGCGGCACACTTATTTGTTTTCTACTTTGCAACGTTATCAGCGATTACTCCACCAGTTGCTTTAGCAGCTTTTGCTGCGGCAGGTATTTCTGGATCTGAACCGATGAAAACGGGTTTAACAGCCATGAGATTAGGTCTAGCAGCTTATATTGTTCCATTCATGTTTGTTTATGGTGAGAATCTTTTATTAATTGGCGGACCATTAGAAACATTATTATCAGTTGTGACTGCGATTATCGGAATTATTGGTATTGCCATTGCGGCAGAAGGTTGGATGTTAAGACATTCATTCTGGTATGAACGATTAGTTTTATTTGCGGGTTCTGTCTGTATGGTGATTCCAGATTTATTTACAGATGCAATTGGTGTTGTGGTATTAGTTCTAGTTTATATTTTCCAAAAAAAGTTTAGGCAAGATTTACTCGTTAGACAGGAAGCTTCATAAGGGAGGAAATGGTTTATGCAGCAAATTACAGTTGTCGGTGCTGGTGTGATGGGAAAAGGAATCGCCTATGCTAGTGCCATTTCAGGTTTTAAAGTGTTTTTAAACGATATTAGTGAAGATGCTTTAACGAATGCTAAAAGTGATATTGAGAAACTGCTGTCAGGCAGTGCTGAGAGAGGTTTTATTACAAAAGAGCAGCATGAAACCGCAGCTCAGCATTTAAGTTATACGACTGATTTAACTGAAGCAGCAAAAGATGCTGACTTAGTGATTGAAGCCGTTTTAGAAAAAATGGATATAAAAATTAAAGTGTTCCAGCAGCTAGATGAGGTTTGTAAGAAAGAAGCGATTCTAGCCACAAACACATCAACGATGAGCCCGACTGAAATTGCGGCTCAGACGTCTCGCCCTGATCAAGTCGTGGCGATGCACTTCTTCAATCCAGTTCACAAAATGAAGCTGATTGAAGTAATCAAAGGTCTTGAAACATCAACTGAAACAGTCAACTTTGTTCGTGACATTACGGAAAAGTTAAACAAAGAAATGGTTGAAGTGAATGAGTTTCCTGGATTTGTAACATCACGCATGAACTGTTTAATCGGAAACGAAGCGATGAACATGTTGATGGAAGGAGTCGCAAGTGCTGAGGATATTGATAAAGCTATGAAACTAGGACTCAATCATCCGATGGGGCCGCTAGAACTCGCAGATTTAGTAGGACTTGATACAAGGCTTCGTAACATGGAGTACTTGCATGCAACATTAGGTGAAAAATATCGTCCATCACCATTATTAACTAAATACGTGAAAGCAGGACGTTATGGCCGTAAATCTGGTAGCGGATTCTATGACTATTCGTAAGGAGGAATCTAGTTGTCTACTTTTCAGAATATTGAGGTGAAACGTGACCAAGGAATCTTCTGGCTAACGCTAAATCGTCCGGACGTCCGGAATGCACTAGATCAAACGATGCTTAGGGAAATCGGTCTGGCAGTTCAAGAAGCTGAGGCTGACCCTGAAGTTAAAGTCATTGTCTTTAAAGGAGCTGGGGGCAAATCATTCGCTGCGGGCGCCGATATTAAGCAGCTAAGAGATCGTGAGCCTTTGGAAGCTTTAGTGCCAGGGATGCAGGGCTTGTATAGTCAAATCGAAAAGTCTACTAAAGCAACAGTTGCAGTCGTTGAAGGCTATGCCCTAGGAGGTGGCTGCGAGCTTGCATTAGCTTGTGATATCAGAATCGCAACGGAACGGGCTAAGTTCGGACTGCCTGAGCTTAACTTAGGAATAATCCCTGGTGCAGGCGGGACGCAGCGTCTTTCACGAATTGTTGGAAAAGGTCACGCGCTAGATATGATTTTGACAGGAAAATTTGTTAGCGGTGAAGAGGCTCATCGGATTGGGCTTGTGCAGTATAGCATTGCTAGCGATAATCTTAATGAAAAAATTAATGAAGTAATAGATCCGATTTTAAAGAAAGGACCTGTTGCGATTCAGCTTGCTAAACAGGCCGTGCATCATGGTTACGATCTATCAGGTGATGCGGCGATGTGGATTGAGAAACTATCACAGGCTGTGGCATTTGGAACAGAAGATAAGCATGAAGGAACGAGCGCTTTTATAGAGAAACGAAAGCCGAATTTTAATAACCGATAAAGGAGCTGTCAGCATTGGATTTTAATTTATCAGAAGATATCGAGTTTCTTAGATCAAATGTGCGTAAATTTGTTAGAGATGAAGTCGAACCATTAGCGATGAAAATTGAAGAAGATAATGAAATCCCTGAAGAGATTGTAGAAGCATCAAAAGAGATGGGACTGTTTAGCTTAAGTATTCCTGAAGAATACGGCGGATTAGGCTTAGACATGGTCGGCAAATGTGCGATTTATGAAGAACTTGGCAAAACGCATAATGGGTATACGACGTAATTGGGGCCCATACCGGAATCGGATCGGTTGGCATTGTGGAACTTGGTACTGAGGAGCAGAAGAAAAAGTATTTACCCAAAATGGCAACTGGGGAATACATTGGTGCCTTTGCGTTAACGGAACCTAGTGCCGGTTCAAATGCGGCAAACCTCAAAACCACGGCGGTTAAAAAAGGTGATAAGTACATTATTAATGGGTCGAAACACTACATTACAAACGCGGTCGATGGCCAGGTATTTACGGTCATGGCAGTCACCGATCCTGAAAAAGGTGCTAAAGGCATCACATCTTTTATTGTGGAAAAAGATTTCCCAGGATTTCAGTTAGGCGCTGTTGAAGAGAAAATGGGACTCCGCGGTTCACATTCAGCTGAACTATTTTTCGAAGACATGGAAGTGCCAGAAGAGAATGTATTAGGCGAAGTGAACAGAGGTTACGTTAACGCGCTTAAAATTCTAGCAAATGGTCGTGCGGGCCTTGCTGCTAGAAACCTAGGTTCTTGCGAGAAATTACTAGAACATTGTTTAGAATATGCTAATGAACGTACCCAATTTGGCAAGCCAATTATTGAAATTCAAGCCGTCCAGCATATGCTATCTGAGATGACGATGATGATTGAATCATTACGTTCATTAACGTACCGAGTTGCTTGGATGACGGATCAAGGTAAGCGTGTGGTTAAAGAAGCGGCTATTGCGAAACTATACGGTTCTGAAGTTTACAACAAAGTGGCTGATCTCGCCGTGCAAATTCATGGTGGAATCGGTTATATGAAAGATTATCCTATCGAGCGTTATTTCAGGGATGCTCGTATTACTAAAATTTACGAAGGAACATCAGAGATTCAACGAAATATTATTGCTGGTGAGCTCATACGCGAAACACGTAAATAATGGAGGTGCTTGATGTGCAAGAAACGTATATTGTTGATTCGGTTCGAACAGCGGTTGGCCGCATGGGCGGTGCGCTCAAAACGGTTGAGGTTGATTTTTAGCTGAAAAAGTCATTCGTGAAGCATTGAAGCGTACGAATCCGGAGCTTAAAGTTGACGAGGTCATTTTAGGTCAGGCAAAACAAAGTGCAGATACCTCGAACTTAGGTAGAGTAGCAGCTCTACGTGCCGGTTTACCTGAAGAGGTGACAGGTTATACAGTTCATCGCCAGTGCGGATCTGGGCTTCAGGCGATTAATAATGCGGATATGCAGATTAAGTTAGGATTGTCAGACGTTGTCGTAGCTGGTGGTGCTGAGAGTATGAGTACAGCACCATATTACATCCGTAACGCTCGCTATGGATACCGAGCTGGCAATGGACTTTTACTAGACCCGAATACAGAAAGTCAGCCTTGCTCTCAGCCTCGCGAAAAGTATGGTGATTTAACAATGGGTTATACGGCTGAAAATCTAGCAGAGAAGTACGGGATTTCCCGTCAAGAGCAAGATGAATTTGCTCATCGCAGTCAAGTTTTAGCCGATGAGGCGATTAAATCTGGACGCTTTGAAAAAGAGATTGTCCCTTACGAAGTGAAAGAGCGCAAACAAACTGTGGAATTTAAAATCGATGAACACCCTAGGCTGACGTCCGTTGAAAAGTTGAGCACACTACCAGCTGTGTTTAAAGAAGGTGGATCAGTGACACCTGGGAACGCTTCAGGGCGAAATGACGGCGCAGCAGCTGTCGTCATGATGAGCGGAGATAAGGTGAAAGAATACGGGCTAAAGCCTAAGGCCAAAATCATCGCTCAAGCTGTAAGTGGTGTTGGGCCAGATATTATGGGGATCGGGCCTGTTTACTCGACTGAAAAAGCTCTTAAGCAGTGCGGCCTTAAGATTGACGACATTGGGTTAATTGAACTGAATGAAGCCTTTGCTGCACAAGCATTGTCAGTCATTCGCGAAAGTAAAATGGATCCCGAAAAAGTCAACGTCAACGGGGGCGCCATTGCATTAGGCCACCCGATCGGCGCAACAGGTGCTATTTTAATGACGAAGCTCTTACACGAAATGGAACGACGCGGCGAGAAGTACGGCTTAGTAACCCTTTGTATTGGGGGAGGCCAAGGCATTTCAACGATTGTAGAGTATTTAGATTAGTCAGTGAGCCAGTAATGTGAGATTACTGGCTTTCTTATAACTGTTTATCGTCTGAGGTGAATTGTCCGTATATAACGTGGAAGTGTTCGCATTTTTGTGGAATCTGTCCGTATTAGGGCGAGATTTGTTTGCATTTCTGCGTGAAGTGTTCGTATCCGGGCGGAATTTGTTCACATATTTGAATGAAGTGTTCGTATCGAGTTGAGATTTGACCGTATTTCGAAGGAAACCGTTCTTTAATCTGCAAGTTATTCTTATTTAAAAGAAATTTAGGAGGGACACGGATGTCTAATCGACCTCACGTCATACAAATTTTGCCGATGTATTATCCAAAAGGTGAAGAAGTTTTAAATGAGCTTGCTCATGTGAAGAAGTTCGAGGAGTTTCGTGAAGATGAGATCATTGAGTATCTCAAGAGTCATCGTGTTGATGGTATTATTTTACGTGCACCTGCTCGGGTTACGTCTGCCATGATTGATGCAGCCAAAGATTTAAAGGCGGTCTCGGGTGCAGGAATCGGACTGGATAATATTGATGTCGAGTATGCTACGCAAAAAGGAATTAAGGTTTTACATGCTCCTAAAATTAACAGCCAGGCAACTGCTGAGCATACGATTGGTCTAATTTTCTCAGTTATGAAAAATATCGTCCCATTTCATGAGGAGATGAAAAAAGGGAATTTTGGTTATCGTGATGGTAAATTTACATACGAGTTAAAGGGAAAAACGCTCGGGCTAGTCGGGTTCGGTTCTATCGCGCAAAAAAGTCGCTAGTATGATGAAAACTTCTTTTGATATGGATGTTCTAGTTTATGTGCGTCAAATCACGGAAGAACGCCATAAAATCCAAGAAGAGTTAGGTTATCAGTTCACAACTCATATTGAGGATGTTTTTTAAACATGCAGATGTCACAAGTGTTCATATTCCGCTGAGTCCACATACTAAACAATTGATTAATAAAAACATTTTGATCTTATGAAACCAAATGCTATTTTTATCAATACAGCAAGAGGCGGAGTGGTCAACCAAGAGGATCTGGCAACTGTACTCAAAGAACGAAAATTAATGGGAGCAGCGGTGGATGTCTATGACCCTGAGCCACCCCCATATGATCACCCTTATTTTGGATTAGACAATATTGTGATGACACCTCACATTGGTGGCATTAGTGAAGAAGCAGCAAGGGAGACGACAGAAACCATTGCTAGAAATCTTATTAAAGCTATACTCGGAGAAAAAGTTGAAACAATCGTTAATTAGAGAAGGTGAATAATTATGGAAGTCAATCCGTTTATTCGTGAGGGTTTTGAGAAAAGCCCTTTTTGGAATTTGTTGGACTTGAATTGCATGAAGCTAATCCAGGTAATGTTAAATTAAAGCTGCCTATTAAAAATGAATTTACAAATGTTAGAGAAACGGTACACGGTGGTGTATTAGTTTCGATGGTGGACACGACGATGGGATTTACTTGTAAGTCTCTAGGTTTTGATGAAGTCGTAACACTCCAATTAAATACGAATTTTATTAAATCTGTCTTAGAAGGAACATTATTTTCAGAAGGAAAAATCATTTCACGTACACGAACAACAGCCATTGTCGAAGGGCAAATTTTTGATGAACAAGGTGAGTTGTTAGTACATGCCAATGGAACGTTTAAATTGATTAAAAAGACTAATTATGTCAGTCGGAAGCCGGGATCTGTGTGTTATATTTTTATGCTGTCATGTTCATGTGCTTATATTATATCTTTCAAACTTTGTGAATCACCCACTAGTTGAAGCAGTTTATATCGTAATATGTTTAATTGTATTCATTCTAGCTTTAATTAAATTACCTGTTAGAGCGAAAATGCTTACAAGCTTCTTATTTACATCTGGTGTGATGATTCATTTTTTCTATGGAAATAGAACTTTTGAATTGTTGGACGGAATAACACAGAATCTAGCATTATTATCTATTATATTATTGGCACCACTTATTTCGATTCCGTTAAAACAAGAGCGAATCATAGAGCGGCTCGTCAATAACTTAAAATATGTGATTGACGATTATAAACGAACGTACAAAAGTGTGTTTTTGTTAGTATTCATACTGTCTCCTATACTAAATATGGGCTCCTTACGTATTGTTCATAGTTTTATATATGATTTGAAAATTCCTAACCGATTACTGTCAAAGGCTTATTATAACGGGTTTACACCTGCAATCTTATGGTCTCCTTTTTATGCATCAGTTGGGATTGTCTTAGTTACAGCTGATTTGTCATTTCAATCATATTTACCGATTGGTTTAAGTTTTGCAACAATCCAAGTACTGTTGGCATGGATGTTGTTTAAAGGTTTTTCAGCCAATGTTAATTCTAGTAAAATAAAAATAAACGGAGCATTTTGGCTGTTTGTTTTATATGTCTTCATTATTTTATTATTACTTGTTGGACTTGAATTATTGACAGGATGGTCGATGTTACTATTAGTAAGTATTTTATGTCTATCAGTTCCGCTTATATATCAGTTAATAAGGTTTAATAGTCAAGAGTTTCTTTCAGAAATTAAAGCGTATTCGAGACAGGTTAAATCTTTTTCAAGTATGGAAGTCGCATTGTTTCTAAGCGCTGGTTTATTTGGCAGTGCACTCCTCCATACACCAATTGATGATCTGTTAAGAAATGCGATTTTGTGGTCATCAGAAAAGTCATTGGTTATCTTGTTTTTATTTATTATTTTATTTGTAACAGTCTTAGCAATGGTTGGCATACACCAAATCGTTAGTGTGCCAATTGTGTTAACTGTTCTCTTAAGCTTAGATCTTCAAATGAGTATGATGAGTGCCGCGTTTATGTGTATTTTTACTTGGATGTTGTCGGCCTCGATTAGTCCTTTGAACGCTTTAAATATCATTATTAGTTCATGTGTTCGAACAAATGGTATTAGAGTGGCCTATCAGTGGAACGGTTTATATTTTATCACCATCACGTCTGTAGCAATGATTTATGTTTATGTTATAAATGTTATTTATTAGGATTAGAGATTTGAGGGGTATTCATGAGTAAAAGCTTAGTTAAAGCTATTAATCTATTAGATTGTTTTAAGGATCAGCCAACCCTTACGCTAATGGAATTAACCGAAAAATCAGGTCTTCCAAAAACAACGGTCTTTAGATTAGTCAGTTCACTTGAAGAAGCGGGATTAATTATTAAAGATCGAAATGGAAATGTGGAAGTGACCTACCGTCTTGGGTTAAAGCTACTACAGTATGGAAATGTCGTTAAAGAAGGGCTAGAAATTAATAAAATCGCATTACCTCATATGAGGGAACTAAATGACGATTTAGACGAATTGGTCCATTTAACAGTGTCTGAAGGGAATCAGGCAGTTTATGTTGAAACTATTGGTAGTAAAAAGCCTGTTCGTTTAGTCGTAAGAGTGGGGCAGCGCGCGCCTTTATATGCAGGGTCAGCACCTAAAGTTTTATTGGCATACAAAAGTGAAGAAGAGATCGATGATTATTTAAAAGGTGTTGAACTTAAAAAATTAGCACTTAACACGCTTACGGATGAAGAAGAAATTAAAGCAGGCTTAAAGGTGATTTACGAAAGAGGCTATTCTATTAGTCGATCTGAACATTTTAAAGATACGATCGGTTTTTCAGCGCCTATTTTTGATTACAACGGAAAAGTAGTAGCCGCTTTAGGTGTTAGTACACCTATGAGAGAATTGACTGAGCAGGATGAGGATACGATTTTATCAAGCGTCATTGAAAACAGTTTAAAAATATCAAGAGAACTCGGGTATGAGGGGTAAAGGCGATCTTAATAGGATCGTCTTTTTATTGTGCACAAAATCCAACAGGTCGTTACCCCGTTGGAGATGTTTAAGGGTAATATTGTGAAGTGAATTATTTGGATAAAGCTTGCTCTATTTTATGACCTAAATCATGGTCGAGGGATAGAAGCGGAGCAATGCGATCGAAGTTGTCAGATTGGTAGAGTTCGGACACTAAGTTACTTTCAACTCCAAATGTTAGTAGCATATAAAGCTCTCTTTTTAATGTTGCGTAGTACCTTTGTTCAGATGGACTCATCCATGCCTCGCAAAAATAATCATAAAGGTAATATTCGCATTTCAGTTGCCTGTTTTTATTTTTAATAATGCCAAGACCGGCACTAAAGGCAGTTGACGTATTAACTGGATGCGAATGAATGCGAAAAAGATGGTTATTGATGCTAAATTCATTGATGATTGGATACAGTGCTTTAAAAGGTTTGCCCGTTTGCATCAGGTGAGCTAACAATACCTCATAGTCCAAACGGATCAATTGAGTGTGGGTTATATTCGCATACTCATAGTACGGGACAAACTCAGAGCCAGTATCCACCATGTGGCTTACATTTACGTAATCCACATTTGGAACGAGTTTACGTTGTGGCTTAAAGCTTTTTAGCATGTCCATGTTTAATACCCACCTCTTTCTAAAAATTTAGACGCCAAACAAGCGAGGGGAGGTTCACCTCCTTTCCAAATATTGTCGAATTTTCAGTTTTAAACGTATTTTAACACGTTTAACCAATTAAGTAAACAGTATATTTAGAAAAATCAGATAATTTGTATTAGACGCGCACGAGCCATCGCGTCATACGTTTAATTCAACGGCAAATGGAAACAAGACTCATGCTTACGCGAACAAAATTCACGCCAATGCGGACAGTTTGATTTAAGATACGGACAGTTGGCGAGGAAATGCGAACAGAAAGTCGCAAGATACGGACAGTTGAGTCGGAGATGCGAACAAAAGTCGTCGTGACGCGAACAGTTCCCCTAGAAAAGCGAACAAAACCCGCTCACGTCCCATCGTGAGCGGGTTAACTTCTACGTCAGATAATATATTCCAACCATTAGTATATAAAAAACACCATATAAAATGATCGTGAATTGCCAGTTCATTTTCAGGCCAACATGGACGGAGTTGGTGCCAGTCAAGTTTCCGACCATTAGGTTTGTTGCGGACAGTGGCGAGATGAGGATCGTGAGCATCCAGCCTGTCAGTAATCCGATACTTAACAGCAAATGATCACCCTCGAACATCGGACTTGAACTCAAAGTGATGGCCAGGGCTGTGTTCGTTATGATCGGGTGCACGCCAATAAATGATAGTAAGTTCACGACAAGGGCTAGGACTGGAATTAATATTAATAGATGGTTAATACCACTTGCCTCAATTAAGTAGATAATCCATTCGCTGGCGCCTGCATCTAATATGGCGACGCCGAATACGCCCGCAGCGATAAACAGGGATAGTTCATTTCCCATTTTAGGAAGCCGGCCCTGAGTATAGTCCACTAATTCTTTTCCGAATTCTTTCGGTGACTGATAAAAGAGTGACCATATAGTAGACACGATGATCGCCATAATTGGGATGATGGTTAATACTGATAAATCCACAAAGTGTTCGATGGTCATCGTGATGACGGTCATACCGATGATGATTAATAAAAGTTCAAATAACTTACGCTTAGCTGTTTCAATAGAAATGTTCTCGTCTGACTCTACGATTTTATTGGTTCGCTAATCGATCCCATTGTAAAAAGGCCTAAGATGAATCCAGCTAGGGCAAAAGCGAACCCGAACGGGAATAATTCAACCCAAGTCACATTAAAGTAAGTTAAAATGAGAGCGATTGAAATGAAATAAGGCGACCATAAAAAGCTTAGTGAGAACCCTCTTGTCAGCGCTCTGATTCGGGTATCGCGATAATCAATAAACGAAGATGTTTCGGTCAAATGGTACATAATTGGAATCGTACCCAAATTCATAACCGACCCAATACCTAATATCGATATTTTTAAATACGTATAGAGTTGTTTGGATGTTTTAACATAATGATTAAAAATGGCGTTCATGTAGTCTAAGTACTGACCATTTTTAATTGGAAGGGAGATTAATGGAACGAAAAGAAAAATTGCCAGTAACCCTACATTTTCTCTCATCCCGTGAAATAATTTCATGAGCCCGCTTCCGTTTAGTAAAAAGATAACACTTAAAATCAGCAACGTGCTTATAAGTATCATCGGAGTTTTACTTAAATAAGGTATGTAAGACATCACCGTAATCGTCGCAAATAGACTAACCAGAATTGGAAGCAGGTCTGAATCGATAAATTGTGATAATAAATAGGTAAACCCCATTAGTAATGCAAAAGGGGTCTAATGATGATCCACTTCATGTTGATACGTCCTTTTACTGTTTACTTTCATTATAGGGGTTTGAAAGTACACTGTCATATTTTTGTTAATAGTTTTGATAGAGATCTTGAATGTATTTAGGGTTGGGGTCGTCTTGTACTAGCGAAAAATGCACATCTATTTGTTTGCGCTTAGGAAATTTCACGAGTCCTTCTTCGGCAAGTTCGTTTAAAACAGTAGAGACAGACTCACGGCTTGAACCAATCATGTTGGCAAGTTCCTGCTGGGTGATGGGTAAGGTGATGGTGTAGAACTCTTGGTCATGTGATGGTCTATTGTAACGGTCGTAAATCATTTGAAGCAGGTGAATGACTTTATCCTTGCAGTGATCTAGTGCCATGACTTTAAGGCGTTCTTCCCGTTCTTTTAGCCGATCACTTAATGTTTCTAAAGCTTTGTGCAATAAAATAGGGTATTTGTTTGCGAGTGCCATAAAACTTTCCTCATCAACTGTACAAAAGTGCGTTGGCTCGATCGCTTCTACATAAACATTATCCATATGTAGTGAAAAGGATCTCATTTTACCAAAGGTACTTCCTGGACCTAATAGGCTGCACGTGAACTGTTTTCCTTCGTCGTTAATGGTATACAATCTCACGGAGCCTTCTTTGATAAAACCCAACTCATGCTTGGTGTTGTCAGGCGTTCGTATGACCTCATTACGATTATATCTTGCATGTTTGATGCATCCTATGAGCTCATTGCTCGCAGGAGGTGCGACATGTTCAAGAAATCCGATTTTAGATAAGTACCATAGTTCATCATATTTCATCAAATTCTCCCCCTAAAAATATGACTTAATGTTAAGTACTTAACAGAAGTTTTCGTTATTTTAGAATAGTATATCAATTAGAAGAAAAAAATACCAGTTGTTCTAGAAAAGGCAAACCACTTGAAAGAGTGGGACGCAAAGCTGGTGGTCTAAGGGTCTGGGGGTGGCCTATGATAGCACAGCTGCCTCTGATCATGTGGGGAGGAGTACAAACGGTGTCAGTTCGGGAAAAAAAGTGATCAGTTGTTAGACCGAGAGTGGGTGGAATTACTTAAGGAAGCTAGGGAGCTTGGGTTATGCTTGGAGGACGTTAAACAATTCATTGAGCAAAAACGTCAGTTGTAATATTTTCCTGTATAATCTTAACAACATTTCAGGTCACCTTCAATAAGATGAAGTAAAGTTCATTTTTATTGGAGGTTTTTTGTGGCACAAACTCCTGTTATTATTGATACAGATCCTGGCATAGATGATTTTATGATGTTGTTGGTAGCGCTCATTCATGAAAAATTGGATGTTCAATTAATTACAACTGCCCCTGGAAATTTAGAGCAGAACCAAACATATGAAAATGCACTAAAAATGGTGAGTTACTTAGGTAAGGAGATTGAGGTTGCTCGAGGTTTAAATAAGCCAATTTTTAAGTCACTTGAGACAGCACCAGATTTTCATGGCGAAACAGGTACGGGAAATGTGGTTTTTCCTAAATCTAATTTTCCTGGAAGTATAAGAACAGCGATATCAGCGATGTATGATGTCATCTCTAAATCGGATGTGCCAATTACCATTGTGACGAGCGGGCCGTTAACGAACGTCGGCTTGTTGTTAAGTACCCATCCTGAGTTAAA
This sequence comes from Piscibacillus salipiscarius JCM 13188, assembly GCF_001311865.1. GTDB lineage: Bacteria > Bacillota > Bacilli > Bacillales > Alkalibacillaceae > Piscibacillus > Piscibacillus salipiscarius. The sequence continues at coordinate 149,231 of NZ_BBCD01000002.1, read as the reverse complement.
GTCGAATATTAAAAGGATTTCGATGATGGGCGGTGCGGTGATGGGAGGTAATGTTATTCCGACAGCAGAATTTAATATTTATGCAGACCCTGATGCTGCGGAGTTAGTTTTTAGGTCCGGCGTTCCTGTCATCATGAGTGGCCTTGATGCGACGAGGCAAGCATTTTTAACGGAACCCGAGCTTGAGAACATTCGTGCAATTAATAGTGATTTATCCGATAAGGTCTACCGAATGCTGAAGTTTTACCAGGAAGCATCTATGGGTTCGCCTTTTAATGTGACTTACTTTGAAGATGTAGTCAGGCTCCATGATGTGTGCGCTGCAGCCTATATTATTGACCCGAGTCTATTTAGTGGTAATTTTTATTATGTTACGGTTGAACGTAACTCACCTTTAACCGCAGGTACGACCTTTGTTGATTACTTAGACACATTAGGAAGGCAGCCAAATGCCTACGTACTTCATGATGTGGACCGGGAAAGGTTAGTCGATTTGTTTATCGATTCGATCCGAAGCTATGAACTTGCATAGATGTGAGAATTCTTGTATAATGCCCAATTGTGTGTTTGAGTTTTAAAGAAAGGGGCATTCGATGAGTTTTCCAAGGTTATTAGAGCTTGAAGCTGAACAGACTCAAGAGGAGCGACAAGCTGAACTTGAGAACATGGAGTTCCAAGTTCTTCGAATGCGTGAAAATATAAAGGAAATCTCAAAGAAATATGACATTGTTGGCATTGACCAAACAAAGCAGGATAATTGGGTGATTGTGTTTAAGGATGCTGATGATGAGAAGGGGCAGCTGATGGTCAATGATTGCGCAGGACCATTTAAAGGCCACTGGGATTCCTGTATGCAGCTTGAATTTAAAGATGAACAAACCGTTCATATTGCCGATATAAAAGGGCCTGAGGATCAAGGGTATGGGTCTATTTTAATGAATTATTTAAAAGATTTAGTCAAAGAGTTTAACTATCAATATATTACAGGTGATTTAGTTGAGCGTGATTGGGATCATTTAAATCGTCTGACGTATTTTTATGAAAAGCATAATTTTAACGTCAATGTGGATCCCAATCAGCAAAAAGGCGAAATCATCTGGCATGGAGACCTCTAGAGGGGTCTTTTTTTGTAGAGAAAAAGCGACCGATAATTTTCCAAAACTGATTGATAAAATTCTAAAAGTGACCGATAAACTTCCCAAAGTGACTGATACGCTTTGACGGACAACTTACATTAGATGAGATTTCATCAATAGTTTGATAAAATGATGGACAACTAATGGCACCGAAAGAAGGATTAACATGGGAGAGTCGGCCTATTCGTTTAGGGACGGGCGGTTTTGGCAGTTGTCACTAGGGTTAATGCTGGCATCTGTTTTTATCTTTTCAAACCTTTATATTATCCAGCCTATTTTACCTATTCTAGCAAAAGAATTTGGAGTATCAGCAACTGAGTCGAGTCTATTATTTTCCGTTGCATCGTTTTCACTTATGATTAGTTTGCTTGCGTTTGGATTTGTTTCGGACCGAATTGGACGAATTGGCATTTTAAAGTGGACGATGTTGTTATCGGTCGTGCCACTCTTTTTAATGCCATTGGTTGATTCGTTTTATGCACTCGTGTTTTTAAGGTTACTAGTCGGGATCTTTTGCGCAGGCCTTCCAGCTGTTGCCGTTGCCTACATAACGGAAGAAGTTGCAGCAGGCAGCCGCGCTTTAGCGGTCACGATTTATATCGCAAGTAACGCTCTTGGCGGTATGGCAGGCAGAGTCTTTGGCGGTTTCTGGGCAGAGGCTTATACCTGGGAGTCAAGCTTTTATGTGTTAGGTGTGTTTGGACTTGTCATATCCCTATTGTGTTTAGTCGTATTACCTAAATCAAAATCTTTCACTAGTTCAAAGCAGCCCTATTCGCAGGATTTAAAAGGGATGTTTATTCATTTGAAAAATCCACTGCTGATTTATGCTTTTATTTTCGGAATGATGATTCAAGTGAGCTTTTCGGGGATTTGGGTGTACTTGCCTTTCTACTTGGAAGGTGATCCTTTTTTCTTATCCATTCAAGTGATCTCGCTCTTGTTTTTAACGTACTCAATGGGTGTCATTGGCTCGCCTATTGCAGGAAAACTAGCGGACTTATATGGAACGGTTCGCATTTTATTTAGCGGTTTAATAATCATGGCGACAGGAGTGTTGATGACCGTCATCTCAAATGTGGTCGTGATTATCCTCGGGCTTGCGGTCATGTGCCTCGGCTTCTTCACAGCTCATTCGCTTACTTCGTCTTGGGTTGGTGCAACCGCGAAACATCACAAGAGCGGAGCGACGAGTATCTATTTGTTTAGTTATTATATTGGTGTAACCGTAGGCGGGACTGGTGTTGGCGTGATTTGGACACAGTTTGGCTGGAATGGCGTTGTGTTCGTCGCCGTTATTTTGCCTCTATTATCTGGATTGTTCTTTTATCGAAATGCAAAAAGGCCCCGCTCTGAGTTAGAGTGAGGCCATTCCTTTATCAGTTAAAACATATTCTTCGTTTACTTCTTCAATATAACCTGCACCTTCAAGCTCGCGCAATGCACTTCTGACCTTAAAAACGGGCAGGTTAACTTTTTCTCTGATTTGATCAACATTGCCTGAGTTCTCAATTGCGGTCAAAAACAGTTCGATTTGCGAAGGTGCGAGTGTCGTTTCATTTTTACCACAAGGCATTTGGGCTCACCTGGCTTATAACTTTTTCTTTGCTAAGTACCAGTCAATCACTTCAACGCTATCATCATTTGCGCGTTCTTCAGCTTGCTGCTGTGAAGCTGGTGGTGGTACTAAAACGTCATCGCCTTCAGTCCAGTTAGCAGGCGTTGACACCTGGTGTTTAACCGTAGTTTGTAGTGCTTTGACTAAACGAACGATTTCAGCCATGTTACGACCAGTCGTTAGTGGGTAGTAAATAATAGACTTGATCACTTGCTGATCATCAATAACGAACACAGCACGGCTTGCTTCAGTGCCGCTATCGTTGGGATGAATCATACCATATTTAGTTGCTACTTCTTTGCTTAAGTCTGCAATAACAGGGAATTCAATTTTGGTATTAAAGTTCTCCTCAATGTTACGTACCCACGCAATATGAGACTGAACACTGTCGACACTTAATCCTAATAACTCAGTGTTTAATTCTCTTAATTCAGGATAAATCTCCTGAAAGGCTACGAACTCTGTTGTGCAAACTGGTGTAAAATCTGCTGGGTGAGAAAACAACACCAGCCATGATCCTTTGTAGTCCTCTAATTTAACAGGTCCTTGTGTTGTATTCACTTCAAAGTTTGGAGCTTTGTCCCCAATTCTAGGTAAGCTTATTGGATTTTGTTGTTCTTCTGACATAAGTGATTCCTCCTTAAATTATAATTCCTATAAGTTTAGTATGATTTATTATATTCTAATCATAACAAAATGAACCAACATTCCAAAATGATTTGCAATAATTTTTGAAATATTCTCAGTGTACTAATTTGTGCGAAGTATCTCATAACGTCATTTAAATGATTTATATTTATTTATATACCCATATTATGAAGAGGATAAACTCAAGGAGGTTAAATATGTCTGAAGAGAATAGTCAACATAGTGGGGCAAGGCCAGAGATGAAGGAGCATGGTGTGATCGTCAAACGTAAAGGGGACGACTGGATTGTCCATCTAATTAATCAAGAGAATGATCATGAAACTTTTGCGACTGAAAAAGAAGCACTCAAGCGAGCAGATGAGATCTCAGATGAATATGAATCGTATGTCCAAGTTCGAGGTGAAGACGGGGATATTAATGAGAATTTTAATTATGATGATGTAAAAGAGTAAAATTTTGCGTACTAAAATTTTCTATATATGATAGTATATAGAAAAAGGGTGAGGACGCATGGGGTTATTTAGTAAATTGTTTGGTAATGAAAAGCAAGAGGAGAAGAAGCCCGATTGTACAGGCCGCTTATTTGTACTCATGGTTTATAAAGAGCATATCGGCGATTCAGATGAAGAAATTAATGCGTGGATTGAAAGTGGCGACGGAGAATGGGTTATGGACTATAAGTCAGTCGATCAAATGGGGCCAACAGGGTTAGATGATGCTAAGCGAGACCGAGTTCCCGTCCCTATTTCTTATGAGTATCCAATTTATTTTGTCTATGATTCGCATGATGAAGGCTTTCATAATCCACTATTTTATTCAGCGAAAGAAGATGAAGTTGCTAAATTTATTGAAGAGTATGAAGCGTCATATGAGATTGAATAAAAGCGTACCCGCGATTGTGTGCGGGTACGCTTATTATTTACCACCTTTATAGCCTGTCTTGAAGATTTCCTGAACCCTGTGTGTTGTTACGTAGGCATCAGGGTCTATCTTTTCTATAATTTTTCTTAGCTGAACGATTTCGCGTTTATTGATCACGATGTAAAGGACCTCTTTATTAAGGTTGGAATAACCTCCGCGACCTTCTAGAACGGTCACGCCACGAGCCATTCGCCTTGTAATGTCATCGAGTACGCGCTCGCCTTCCCCAGAAATAATCATAACGGCTGTTCGCTGGCTAGCCCCTTCAACGACAATATCAATGACTTTCGACCCTACATATACCGCTATCAACGTATACATTGCTTTTTCCTGGCCGATGACAAAGGCTGAAGCCAAAATAATGAGGACATCAATAAATAAAATAGTCGGTCCTACATCCCAGCCAACTAACTTGTTTAACATTTTGGCAAGAATCGTTGTACCACCAGCCGTGCCACCTGAGCGGAACATCAAGCCGATTCCGAGCCCGACGAATATCCCTGCAAATAATGCGGCAAGTAATGTGTCACCTACGATCTCATGACCCCAACCTTCTGTTATATAAAGGAATAAAGATGATATTCCGAAAGCTAAGATGGTATAAATGGTTGCTCTTTTAGTGAAAAATCGGTACCCAAGTGCGAGTAAAGTTGCATTAAGTAAGAAGTTCATTAATGCAGGGGACCATTCAAAAAGGTAATACGTAATAATGGTAATCCCGATGACGCCGCCTTCTGATAGCATATTGGGAATAGCAAAATAGTTAATCCCAAATGCAAAGGAAAATGAACCAAATAAATAAATAATAAGTCCTTAATGTTGCGGTACATGGAATGCCCCCTGTCTAAGAGTAGTCATTTTTATTTTAGCAATGTTTGAAGTTAGTTCAAAGTGGAATAGCTAAAGTATAACAGTTTGGAGGTGTTCATATGCCTTATGATCGAAAAGATTACCCTAGTTCATTGAAAAACTTAAATGAAGCGACGCGTTTAAAAGCCATCGAAATTATCAATGCCATGCTTGAAGATGGCTATGATGAAGACCAGGCCATTCCGATTGGGACTGAGCAGGCTAAAGAGTGGTATGACAACGCGAATGACCAGGAAAGACAAGAGATGCGTGATAAATCAGCCAAGGAGCTTAAAGACCATGATGACCATAGCAGTCGCCCTGAACTCATGGAACGGGGTGTGATGGTTATTAAGCACGATGATGGCTGGGCTGTTCAAACCAAAACAGCTGATCAAGCGTCGGATGTGTTTGACCAGAAGGATGAAGCAGTGAAACGTGGACGTGAGATTGCGAAGAATAAAGGAACGTATTTAGAAATTCAGGACTCAGACGGAAATGTGCAAGAAACCCATTCATATGAGGATGAGTAAAAATCCGCCACGTGGTGGATTTTTATTTCTTGCTTAAAAGTTCAGAGCTTTACTAGACAATTTTCTTGATTTACTAGACAATTTCGTGAAAATACTAGACAAAATCCGAAATTTACTAGACAATATCGCAAATTTACTAGACAATTTCGTAGTTTTACTAGACAATTTTAGCAACTTACTAGACAAATCCCCGATTGCACTAGAAAATTCGGCCTCGTATGTTATAATTTTAAAAAAGTTTTCTTAAAAGTTAGACATCGTACATATGGGGAGGAGACAACATGGAATTCGATAGCATGTATTATCCGTATGCGTCGAGACGTCATGCGGTTTATAGCAAAAATGGAATGGTGGCAACATCTCAGCCGCTCGCTGCTGAAGCGGGGCTTGAAATGATTCGTAGAGGTGGAAACGCAGTGGATGCAGCGATTGCAACGGCTGCTGCGCTTACGGTAGTTGAACCGACATCGAACGGAATTGGATCTGATGCCTTTGCGATTGTGTGGGTTGATGGGAAAATCCACGGGCTTAATGCAAGTGGATACGCGCCTCAAAACATTTCAATTGAAAAGCTGAAGGCAGAAGGGTATGACGAAATGCCGACGTTTGGAAAAGTACCAGTGACCGTTCCGGGGACCCCGGCTGCTTGGGCTGAGTTATCTGAACGGTTTGGAGTGCTGCCGTTTGAGGATTTATTTGAACCTGCGATTCGCTATGCGGAGGAAGGCTTTCCTCTTAGCCCAACGTTAGCTTTTCACTGGGAGTCGGCATATAAAAAGTTCAAAGATATTTTTAAAGAAGATATTTTTGAAGATTGGTTTAAAACATTTGCACCTGAAGGACGGGCGCCTAAAGCCGGTGAAATTTGGAAATCGCCAGGTCATGCACATGCGTTAAGAGAGATTTCTGTTACAAAGGCTAAATCCTTTTACTCAGGCAAGCTTGCTGATGTCATCGATCAATTTTTCAAAAAGCATAATGGTTATTTATCTAAAGAGGATTTAGAAAACTATCAAGTGCAGTGGGTTGATCCGATAAAAGTGAATTACCGTGGTTATGACGTTTGGGAGATTCCGCCGAATGGTCAGGGAATTATTACGTTAATGGCGCTCAATATTTTAAAAGGTTATGAGTTTAATGAGAAAGATTCGCTAGATACGTACCACAAACAAATTGAGGCCATTAAACTCACCTTTACGGACGGACTTGAGTACATTACTCAGCAAGATCATATGGATGTGACAGCTGAACAATTGCTATCGGAAGGCTATGCCGAAAAGCGCCGTGAGCTAATCGGAGAAGAAGCGCTTGACCCGACACCAGGTGAGCCACAGCGCGGTGGAACGGTATATTTATCAACGGCTGATGGTGATGGAAATATGGTATCGTTCATTCAAAGTAATTACATGGGCTTCGGCTCTGGAATCGTCATTCCCGGAACAGGTATTGCCATGCAAAACCGTGGACATACGTTCCAGCTTGATGAAAACCATGTCAACGCACTGAAACCTGGTAAACAGACGTATCACACGATTATCCCTGGGTTTTTATCAAAAGACGGACAAGCCGTTGGGCCATTTGGCGTGATGGGTGGCTTCATGCAGCCTCAAGGTCACGTACAGGTTATAATGAATACGGTTGATTTTGGTTTAAACCCTCAGGCGTCACTCGATGCCCCAAGGTGGCAGTGGATGAAGGAAAAAGTCGTGCATGTAGACCCGACATTTCCCGAACATCTCGCTCAAGCACTTCAAAGGCGAGGCCACGTGATTAAACGAAGCTTATATCATAGTGAGTTTGGACGAGGTCAAATTATTTGGCGAAATCCGGAAACGGGCGTCTTGTGCGGAGGAACAGAGCCACGAACCGATGGTCATATAGCGGTACTATAATGTTGGAAAACTCTTGCGTCTAGTGATGGCGTGAGAGTTTTTTTGCATCGAAAGGACAAACACCCATAGAAAGGGCACTAATGCCTATATACATTACGACTAATAGATTCCACGTTGAAATTTTAATCAAAAAAAATGTATGATAAGTTACGTAAACGATTACGCAACAAGATATGAAACGTATTTTTTACTATATTACGTAATCGATTACGTAATTTGTGAATAGTTAGGTGACGGTTATGGCGAAGGTGACGATTAAAGAGATCGCAGATATTCTTGGAGTGTCGACGGCGACAGTTTCTCGGGTTTTAAATAACTCTGGAGGCTACTCTGAGGAGACAAAGAGACGAGTTCTTGATGTGCTGAAACAGTATAACTACCAAGCGAATGCGATGGCCAAAGGGTTAAGAACGAAGAAGACGAATAGTGTTGGTGTCGTACTACCTGATTTAACGAATGAATATTTTGCGAAAATTGCAGTTGCGATTGAGCGTGTTCTTATGAAAAAGGGTATTCTATTAATATTTACAACATGAGTGAAGATGCTAATAAGGAAGAACTCATGTTGCGTGATTTAGAGTCGCGTGGTGTGGATGGTTTAATTTATGTTTCAGGATATCGCAATCAGGTTAATCGAGTTAAAGAGTTAAATATTCCAGTTATATGCGTCAATCAGTTAGAAAAAATGGATGAGACGATGCCAGTCATTGAGTCGGATCACGAGTATGGTGGATATTTAGCTGCGAAGGCTTTGCTTGAACGCGGAACTGAACGAATCATTATGCTGCGAGATGAGCGTGATATTTTACCAATTAACCAACGTGAACAAGGATTCAAGGCAGGATTGAAGGAGCAACATCTAAGACCGTTACACATCAGCAGAATTCCATTTAATGTCGACGCCGCACAAAAGAAATAGCTGACTTATTAAAGAACGGTAAGTCATTTGATGGGATTTTTGCGAGCTCAGATATTTTGGCAATAGGAGCGTTAAAAGCTCTTCAGCAACATGGTCTTCAAGTGCCGGATAACGTTCAAATTATTGGGTTTGATAATGTCACATTTAGCCAGTACAGTTATCCTGCACTAACTACCATCCACCAATCGACAGATCAGTTAGGTGAGAAAGCTGCTGAACGATTAATTCAGTCAATGCAAGAGAACCATTTGGACTCGAACGGGCGAATCGTTGTACCCGTTCATTTAGTTGAACGAGAAACCACTCAAGCATGGAGGGTTTAATATGGAACATGTTGATCGTAAAAAACAAGCTGTAGGTGAAAAAGCGGCAGAATACATTCAAGATGGGATGTTAGTGGGTCTCGGTTCTGGAACTACGATGTATTACATGCTTCAGGCACTTGGAGATCGCGTGAAGAAAGGCCTACATATCCGCGGGGTTCCGTCATCGGTTAAAACCGAAAAGTGGGCAAATGAATTTGGTATTCCACTCACTGACTTTTCAGAGGTTGATCAGTTAGACATAGCCATAGATGGGGCAGATGAAATTGACCCAGCTTTTAATTTAATAAAAGGCGGCGGAGGTTCGCTGCTTCGTGAAAAAATCGTTGACATGGCAGCTGATCGCTTTATTGTCGTCGCGGATGACCGAAAACAAGTCGACCGTCTTGGTGCCTTTCCGTTACCTATTGAAGTTGTCCAGTTTGGATGGCAGCTGACGAAAAAGAACATCGAAGCATTAGGCTGCTCGACAGTTTTAAGAGAAGAAGATGGTCAGGTATTTATTACGAACAATGATAACTATATTTTAGATTGTCAGTTCGAAGCCATTCATGAACCGAAAAAACTCCACGAACAGTTAAAGCAGTTATTAGGCGTAGTAGAAACGGGATTGTTTTTTGACATCGTCGATGACGTTTTAATTGGACGTGATGATGGCGTTGAAGTATTAAAAGATAGCGTATACGAATATAAATAAAGGTGGATTTAACATGAGTCAGATTGATGTATTTACATTAGGCGAGACGATGGTGCTGTTTCAGCCTGATCAAATGGCTCCATTAGATTATGTTAGTCATTTTCCAAAAAGATTGGCGGAGCAGAATCCAACGTCGCAATTGGCCTTGCACGACTGGGTCATCAGGTAGGGTGGTTTAGTCAATTAGGCGATGATCCTTTCGGAAGATATGTGTTAAAAACGATTCGCGGTGAAGGCGTGGACGTGTCGTCGTGCCAATTCACAAACGAAGCGCCGACTGGGTTGCTCTTTAAAGAACAGCTTTCTCCTGAGGATTTAAATGTTTATTACTACCGTCAAAACTCAGCTGCGAGTTTGATGAAACCAGAACAACTGAATCTTGAATACATCTCTCAGGCTAAGGTGTTACATGTGACTGGGATTACACCAGCACTTAGTGAAACAGGGTATCAAACAGTGATGAAAGCAATTGAAATTGCAAAAGAACATGGGTTGAAAATCGTGTTTGATCCTAATTTACGCTTGAAACTTTGGTCTAAAGAGAAGGCGAAACAAGTATTAAATGAAATCGCAGATCAAGCCGATGTTATTTTACCAGGACTTGATGAAGGTCAGTTTATGACAGGGCTAGAGTCTGCTCAGGAAGTTGCAGAAAGCCTGAGCCATCATGGTGACAAAACGGTCATCATGAAACTAGGAAGTAATGGTGCTTATATTCATTCAAAAGATGAGCAAGCTTATGTGGAAGGGTTTCCTGTTAAGCAGGTGGTAGACCCAGTTGGAGCAGGAGATGGGTTTGCCGCAGGCGTGATTAGTGGTTTGTTAAAGGATGAACCACTTCAAACTGTAGTGAGACGTGCGAATGCGATTGGTGCAATGGTTGTCGGAATGAAAGGCGATATTGAAGGGCTGCCGACACTTAGCGCTGTTGAACGCTTCATGAAGCCAGATGATGAAAACCGAGATGTCAAACGTTAATACAAAGGAGTATGACTTATGAGTCAATTTAAAGTTGTCGTGACAGATTACAATTACCATACATTTGCCCCAGAAAAAGAAGTGCTTGAACAAATGGGAATTGAGCTAACACTTGAACAATGCCAAACGGAGGATGAAGTGATTGAAAGGTGTCATGATGCAGATGCCATTCTGAATCAGTATGCACCCATCTCTCGTAAGGTTATTGAAAACCTTCCTAACTTAAAAATAGTCGCTCGTTACGGAATCGGGTTCAATACGGTTGATCTTGATGCCGCAACTGAACGTGGGGTGGTAGTTTCAAACGTAACCGACTACTGCTTAGATGAGGTTTCGGATCACGCAATGGCTTTATTGTTATCTAGTGTGCGTAAAGTGACGCTGATGAACAATGAAGTGAAAAATGGAAACTGGGACTATAAAGTGGCCATTCCAATTTACCGCATGCGTGGCAGTACGCTTGGTTTAATTGGTTTTGGCAACATTCCTCAGCGATTAACCGAGAAGGCGCAGGCATTTGGCATTAACGTGATTGCTTATGACCCATTTGTGCCGGAAGAAGTAGCGGAATCTATGAATGTTCAACTAGCTGAGCTTGATACGCTGTATGAGCAGTCTGATTATGTATCTGTTCACCTTCCATTAAATGAGCATACCGAGAAACTTGTCAGTCACGATGCATTTAAAAAGATGAAAGAGCATGCGTTTATCATTAACACAGCACGCGGGCCAGTCATCGATGAGGATGCGCTAGTTGAAGCACTAGAAAATGGAGAAATCGCAGGTGCTGGGTTAGACGTGCTTGAGACCGAACCAATTCCTGAGGCCATCCATTCCTTAACATGGACCAAGTCATTTTAAACCCGCACTCTGCTTTTTATTCAGTTGAATCAGAAGCGGAGTTAAAGCGTAAAGCAGCACAAAATGTAGCCGATGTGCTATCAGGCTATTTCCCGACTTACTTAGTTAATCAAGACGTTAAGGACCACGTCGATTTGAAAGAAAAATAATATATGAAAAGCTATCCTTTGTTGGATAGCTTTTTTAATGGACTGAGTCGGAGACTGTCTGCATAATAGCTAGAACTGTTCGCATGATTGAGAGATTTGTTCATATTTCTGTCTATTTTGTTCACATATACAGAGGTATTGTCCGTATATACAGGTTAATTGTTCGCATTCCAAGGGAAAGTGTTCGTATATACGGCTAAATTGTTCGCATGAGCTAAAGTTTTGTCTCTATGATGCTGAAATCACACATAAATGTTAATAGAAAATGCATGAACGTCATTAGGGAGAGTTGAATGTCAATAGGGAGCGTCAGAGTGTCAATAGGGGAGCGTCAAAATGTAAATAGGGAAGCTGCGAATGTCGATAGGGAAACGGCAAATGTAGTTAGAGGGCACAAGCGCATCGATAGAGAGACATTACCCTAAATTTTCATCGCGTTCATCACCGTGATATAATACGTAAAGATGAGGTGAACGACATGAACTGGACGTTGCAGAAAGATATTTTTATCAGTTTTTTTTCGATCTAGCATGCTGGGATATGGTGGAGGACCCTCTACAATCCCTTTAGTTTATAAAGAAGTTGTCGATACATATAAATGGATGACGGATGAAGAATTTAGTGATTTACTAGCGATTTCTAACACGCTTCCTGGGCCAATTTTAACTAAAATGGCAGGGTATATTGGCTATAGGGTCGGCGGAGTGATCGGGATGCTATCGGCTCTAATTTCATCTGTCTTGCCAACGGTTTTAATTATGATCTTCCTAATCGGATTTTTAATTAAATTCCGTGATTCAAGCATTGTGCAAGGGATGACTTCTGCGATCATGCCAGTTGTTGGAGTGCTATTACTCACTTTAACCTGGTCTTTTGTGAAAAAATCAAAGAAAGACCTAGGTTGGTTGTATGCAATAATGCTTATTGTAGTTGGAACAATTCTGTACATAATGGGTGTTCACCCTGCTATCTTGATCGCGGCACTAATTTTATTTGCGATCTTTAAGCCTAACCAAAAGGCAGGTGAGTCATCATGAAGGAACTATGGGAGTTATTTGTTGCCTTTCTTATACCCGGGGTTGTTGGCTATGGTGGTGGACCTGCGTCAATTCCCCTTGTGGAACATGAAGTTGTTAAAAATTATGAGTTTATGACAACAACGGATTTGGGGAAGTGTTAGCACTCGCGAATGCACTTCCGGGGCCGATTGCAACAAAAATGGCAGGGTATATTGGCTATGAAGTAGCTGGAGCTCTAGGTTCAACGGTTGCTTTGCTGGCGACGATTGTCCCATCGTTACTTGCAATGATTTTGTTATTAGGTCTACTTACAAAATACAAAGATTCGCCAAAAGTCAAAAGAATTACGGCTTACGTCAGACCAATTATTGCTGTTTTAATGGGCTTCTTAACCTTTCAGTTCTTTGATTCATCCGTCGAATCAGCAGGCTGGGTTCAAACTATAGTTTTAGTTGGAGTCAGTTTATTCCTACTTGAAAAGTTGAAAATTCATCCAGCTTGGGTTGTAGCTGGGTCATTAATTTATGGCGCTGTGTTCCTGTCATAATGTTTGTCGAAACAGCCTTTTCAATTTTCTACAATATTTCCGAGGAAATATTTCAAATTTCCCCAAGATGTCGATTAAGCATTGATTTGATTGAACGTTTGATTCATGTTTCGATATAATTAGATTCAAAAGGAGGATGTATGATGATTCAATCTCTACAGGATCGGATAAAATTAAACAACGGAGTCGAAATGCCAGGTTTCGGGCTTGGTGTTTATAAAGCAGAAGAAGGAAAAGAAGTTGTCGAAGCTGTAAGAACTGCAGTGAATCATGGTTACCGATTAATCGACACAGCTTCATTTTATGGTAATGAAACAGGTGTAGGCGAGGGAATTCGTGAAACAGATGTTGCTCGTGAAGATCTGTTTATTACAACAAAGTTTGGAATGATGAACAAGGTTATGATGAAACATTGCGTGCTTTTGAAAGAAGTCTAGAACGACTCAATCAGGAGTATCTTGATCTATACTTAATTCATTGGCCAGTCAAAGAACACTTCCAAGACACTTGGAAAGCGATGGAGCGTTTATATGAAGAAGGTGTGATTAAATCGATTGGCGTGAGTAACTTTCATGTTCATCATTTGCAGAAGCTTTTCACAAAAGCTAATGTCAAACCAGTCATTAACCAAATTGAATACCATCCACACCTTACACAACAAGAAGTAAAGACATTTTGTGACAAAGAGGATATTCAAATGGAAGCTTGGTCTCCATTAAAAAGAGGAAGACTATTTGAAGATCCAACAATTACTCAAATTGCCGAACGACACGGTAAATCACCAGCTCAAGTCATTCTCAGGTGGGATGTGCAGAATCATGTCATCACGATCCCTAAATCAGTTACTCCGAGCCGAATTCGTGATAATGCAGATATCTTTGATTTTAATTTGTCAGAAGATGAAATGGATCAAATTAATCGCATGAATCAAAATGATCGTACAGGTATGAATCCAAATGAATTTGATTAATGGGAGAGGGGCTGCTTCCTGTGAAGCTATTGACATTTAAGTATCAAGATACGACTTACTGGGGCGTACTAAAAGAAGATGGAATTTATTATTCAGATCATCTGATTCAGTTTTTCCCTAATATGGGTTCCATCATCGAAAATTTTCATCACTTAAACCTGGAACAAGATCTGACTAAGTTTGTAAAGCTTGATGAGGTGGAAATTTTACCTCCATATCGACCAAATAAAACATCATGTGTATTGGGAAGAACTATTCTGAACATGCCATGGAAATGACGAATGATCCTAATTCGATTCCAAAAGATCCGGTTGTATTTACGAAGTCGCCATCTAGTGTGATTGGAGATGGACAACCTGTAAAGGCTCATTCCCATGTAACAGAACAGTTAGATTATGAAGGTGAACTAGCCGTCATTATTGGCAAAAAGGAATAAATATTACTAAGGAAACGCCTTAGATTATGTGTTTGGGTATACTATCATGAATGATATAACAGCTCGTGATCTTCAGAAGAAGCACCAGCAATTCTTTAAAGGGAAGTCCTTGGATACCTTTGCGCCTATGGGTCCATATATTGTAACTGCTGATGAGATTGAGGATGTACAAGAACTGTCAATCGTGACGAAGATCAATGACGAAGTTAGACAGAATGGCAACACGAAAGATATGATTTTTTCAGTAGCAAAACTTATTGAAATACTCTCGCAAGGGATGACTCTGGAACCAGGAGATATCATCGCAACGGGGACCCCAAGTGGAGTTGGTAAAGGTTTTAATCCGCCTAAGTTTCTGAAGGCAGGAGACTCTGTTTCCATTGAGGTTAAAGGAATTGGTACACTAACTAATACTATAGTAAGTTAGTAGAATATTATCTATTTAGTCAATAAAAAGATCCGTACTAGATGACTCATCTAAGTACGGATTTTTACTATTAATAGAACTTTATAATTAGATTTACTTATTACATAGTCTTTTTGTATGAAATTACTCCATTTTAGTTTACTAGAGTGAGCTTACGGTAATATATTGTAAAACTATTAAATGGAGGTGGATAAATGAAAAAGGTTATATATTTAGCCGTATTATTAGCCATAATATTTATTCCTTTAACCATCCAGGCTGAAGAGCAAATCTATCAAGTAACAACGGATAACTTGAATGTACGAGAAGGACCGTCTTACCAAGCAGATGTGTTGGCCCAATTAGACGAAGGTGATCAAGTTAGGGTGTTTGAAGAGTTTTATGGTTGGGTCAAGACTTATTTAGATGGTCAGGAAGTTTGGGTTGCTAAACATTATCTCGTAAAGCTAGACAGTCATGCGAGTGAGACAGAAGTTAATCATCATCAATCAAGTAATCCAATCAACTCCACTTCAGCAACATTAGATGGTTACAATATTGTGCTCGATTTTGGTCATGGTGGTAAGGATGTCGGTGCCATTGGTGCTGGCGGAGTTTTTGAAAAAGACTTGTTATTACAAACTGGTTTAAAAGTTGCAGAAGAACTCAGGGAAGCTGGTGCCACTGTCATTCTAACCCGTCAAGATGATACTTTTTTATCCCTGGGAAGACGAGCTGAATTAAGTAATTTATATCTGACGCACGCTTTTATCAGCCTTCATTATGATTCCTACAGAAATTCATCAGCAAGCGGAACGACCGTATTCTATTTTAATGACTCAAACCTTGCATCATCATTACATCATTCATTAGACGATTATACATCACTAAAAATCGCGGGATCAAACCTGCGTTCTACAAAGTATTAACTCATACTGAAGCTCCTTCAGCTTTAATTGAATTAGGTTTTATTTCTAATCCTACTGATTTATCCATCATTCAAACTAATCAATACCAGCAAAATATTGCAGATGCTGTGAAGAATGGGTTGATTGATTACTTAATTAATATTGAGAGTTTAAACCGTACTATGGAACTCATAGTGCGGTTCTTTTTGTGCTTACAAACTATTAATCTTAAAAAATATCAATCGCATGTTTATTTATTTGAGAGATTGGACATAACTAGAATCAACTCATTGAAAGGGAGGGTTTGTAGATGAAATTTTCTACGAAAGTTTTACTGGTGCTTAGTCTAGTAATCTTGTTTTCTATGACACTAACAGTACAAGCGGACGAGCAACCAGTCTATGAAGTGACAGCTGATTATTTAAATGTTCGTGAGAAGCCGAATGCTGACTCCACGATCGTAGCTGTCTTGAGTAAAGGTGATCAAATAAGAAAGTTTGCGGAAAAGTCAGGCTGGGCAAAAACGTTTATGATGGTGAAGAAGTTTGGGTGTCGATGCACTTTTTGAAGAAAGTTAAACAAGAAAAGGAAAACGATAAAGAAAAGAATACGGATACTGCTAAGAAATCTAAAAAGATTAAAGTTAACGTAGGACAAATTAATATCCGATCAGGTCCAGGTGTTGACCATGAGATTATTGATTTCTCAAAAAAGGTGAGAAGTTTCGTTTAGTTAGCAAGCAAGGTGATTGGGTTGAAGTTGATTTAGGTGATAGCAAAACAGGCTGGATAGCTGGATTTTTAATGACGAAACCAGGAGAATCAAAGGATAATTCTTTAGAAGGTCGTAAAATCGTACTAGATCTAGGGCATGGCGGAAAAGATGCTGGTGCTGTCGGTGTAGGTGGTGTTTTAGAGAAGAATTTATTATTAGATACTGGTCTTGTCGTAGCGGATAAGCTAAAGGATGCTGGTGCGAAGGTTATTTTAACTCGAGAGAAGGACCATTACTTAACTTTAGAAGAACGAGTGGAAATAAGTAAAAAGCATAATCCTGATGCATTTGTCAGCCTTCACTATGATTCATTCTATGATTCTACAGTAAGCGGGACAACGGTGTTCTATCATAGAGACGGTGAGTTAGCTGAATCTATGAAACTAGCCTTAGATGATGATCCGTCAATTAAAAGTCGAGGTGCTAAAAAAGCTTTATATAAAGTGTTAACGAATACGAAGTCTCCGTCTGTATTGTTAGAGTTAGGGTTCATTACGAATCCAAGTGAATTAGAGATTATTCAAAGTGAAAGTTATCATAAAGAAGTTGCCGAAGCCATTAAAAACGGTCTTCTAAAGTATTTTGACTAAATAAGGATGCTGGGACAAAGTATGTTTAATCTAGAAGAAGACGAATATTAGAGGAGAGGTCAATCCCTAATATTCGTCTTCATTTTAGCTGTGTCAAAATGCTTCGCTTTCCGCAGGCACGGCGCGGGCTTCGCCAAACTCTCTCCTGTTCGTTTGGCGTGATTTTCAGCTCGTGCTGTTCTGCGACGATCTGGACGATCTAGTGTCGGCGTTGGCCACAAATGCTACTTGCATTACTTCTTTGCTTAAGTTTGCGCCGAGTAATCGCAGGCGCAGGACGTGGCCGACCTTAGCCGACCAGGAGTCTTGCATTTTGACTACGCTAATTACACTCAATATTCGTTTAAAGAAAAGCTATTTTTCTTTTGTCCCATCCTTCTTTCTTAACTTAACCGATGAAATGTATCTTTTAGTTGTTCATACAACCCTTGATAAATATCAAATAGCTCTTGATACGTTTGATGATTCGCTAAATCAGGTTCAATTTCTGTTTTCATCGGAATCGACTGTTTAATATCTTCAAGCTGATAGTTCTGAATCGCACATAATGCAACCCAGGCCGCGCCCCAAGCAGAGCTTTGATGACTTTCAGGTACTTTAACAGGTTTTCCAAATGTATCAGCCAACATTTGTAACCAAAGGGAAGAACGGGCGAAACCACCACTTGCGAAGAGTGTTTCGTGATGATTCCCTAATCGTTCCAAAACGTGACCAATGTGATAGATCGAGTAAATAACACCTTCCATACTTGCCCGAATAAGGTGTTGTTTTTGATGGTGTGGCTGTAATCCAATATAGCTACCTTTTGCCTTGGCATCCCAAAACGGAGCACGCTCACCGTTTAAATAAGGCATAAATAATAGTTTTTCAGAACCTGCTTCAACTGTTTTCGCTAGCTGCGTCATCTCATCCATGGAGAGAAGGTGATGTTCGGTTGACAGTAAATCCTGAACCCACTTTAAAACGATCCCTCCGTTATTCGTCGGCCCGCCGGTAATCCAAGAGTCTTTTGTAAATGAATAAGAGAAAATTTCTTGCTTCGAATCAAGTAACGGTTCACTTGAAAACTGACGAATCGCACCGCTTGTTCCAATTGTAATGGCAGTTTCACCAGGATTAATCGCTCCAATTCCGAGGTTGGCTAGTGGACCATCGCTTCCGGCCAACACAATTGGTGTGTGTCGGTTAATCCCCATTTGTTCTGCAGTTTCTTTGCGCATATTCGTTAAAGAGGTATAAGGTGAAACGGGCTCAAACAATTGATCTTTAGATAAGTGAGCTTCTTTTAAGGCTGCCTCATCCCATTTAAGTTCATGAATGTTAAACAGACCTGTTGCAGCAGCCATTGAATAGTCGACGATTTTTTCACCAAACCAGCGATAAATCAAGTACTCTTTTACTGAAACAAAAAATCGGCTTTTGGTAATACTCAACCTCATATTTATTCAGCCATTTTAATTTAGCTAGTGGACTCATCGGATGAAGCGGTGTGCCTGTGTTCAAATAGATGCTTGATGAGATCTCGGGTGATTCGTCCGAGCTTCGTTTATCCGCCCAAATAATAGCATTCGATAATGGCTGACCGTTCTGATTCATCGCAATCAAGGAATGCATAGCCGTTGAAAAGCCAATTCCAATTAGATTGTCTGAATGTTCATAGACGGTTTCACGAATAGCCTCAATTGTAGCTTTCTCTATCTGAGCAGGGTCCTGTTCAGCCCAGCCAGCTTCAGGGTGAAGGATTGGGTAAGGTTTTTCACTTTCTGATAATACCTTTCCATTTAAATCAAATAAAACTGCTTTTGCACTTGTTGTTCCGATGTCTAAACCTAGTATGCATGTCATTGAAAACATCCTTTATAAACGTTTTTTTGAGATGGCTTGTCGCATACGATTCACAGCCGAAGTGGATTTTTCTAATGTTTTAATATGATAATTGACATAAAGTGCGTCAATGATGCTGAGTTCCGCGATTCTTGAAGCTAAAGCTTCTGAGCGATACTCTGTTTCCTCTGACACCGTGTATAACGGTACGTCAACTGCTTCAGAGAGTGGTGATTTTGCGAAGTTTGTGATGGCAACTGTAAAGACGCCTCGTTCCTTTGCCATTTCAACCACATCTAATAAGTCAATATTCGCCCCTGTATGTGAAATAAAAAAGGCGATGTTATTTTTGGTCATTTGAGATGTTGCCATGAGCTGCAAATGCGTATCAGCGTAGGCATGAGCATTGACGCCGATTCTTAAAAACTTATGCTGAGCATCTTGCGCCACAATGCCAGAGCCACCATTTCCAAAAAAATAAACGCAATCAGATTTTATTATGCGATCAATGACTTGTTCCAGTGTGTTGCCGTTTTGAATTTCTTTGGTGCGCTCAATCGCCTGAATATTTGATTGGAAGACTTTTTCAGTGATCTCAAGAACTGAATCATCTTCACTAATTTCCTCGTGAATATCTTCAATAGGTGCTACAACCTCGGCTGCAAGTGCAATTTTTAATGCCTGATAGCCTTTAAAACCTAATCGTCTACAAAACCTAAATACCGTTGCCTCAGCTATTCCGAGATCATCTGCTACCTGATTAATGGTTGTATGGATAATTAGTTGAGGGTTACGCAAAATATATGTAGCTATTTGCTTTTCTTTTTCACTAAATTGACTCATCGATCCTCTGATTCGATTGAGAACAAATTTTTGAGATTGTTCAGTCATGATAAAACCTCCGCACTATAACTTTACTACTATAATAATAGCCTAAACGAAATTTTTTTTCAAAATGAAGAGATAAATGTGAAAAAAATTTTAATAAAAGTATTGATGTAAGAAAAATTTATTGTATAATCAAAGTTGAGAAAAAAAAATTTTCATATTGTTTCGAGAAAGGAGTTACCAAATGCAAGTTGGATTAATTGGTCTTGGGAAAATGGGATATAACTTAGCATTAAATCTCATGGACCATGGACATCAGGTTGTAGCTAATGACGTAAATAAAGACCAAGTCCAGAGCATCGCTGAGGCTGGAGCAACACCAG
The DNA here is from genome assembly GCF_001311865.1 of Piscibacillus salipiscarius JCM 13188. GTDB lineage: Bacteria > Bacillota > Bacilli > Bacillales > Alkalibacillaceae > Piscibacillus > Piscibacillus salipiscarius. Next base: position 129,022 of record NZ_BBCD01000002.1, on the reverse strand, counting down.
CTAACAGTTTGGACGAACTGGTAAACAAGCTTGAGAAACCAAGAACCGTTTGGGTTATGGTTCCAGCTGGAGAGGTTACCGATCAGGTAGTTGATCAGCTCAAGCATGTGCTTGATGAGGGTGATCGAGTGATAGATGGTGGTAACTCCAACTATAAAGATAGCCTTCGTCTTGCAGAGTCGCTACAGGAAAAGGGAATTTTCCTTTTCGATGTAGGAACAAGTGGTGGTACTGAAGGAGCTCGTCATGGTGGAAACTACATGATTGGTGGGGACCAGGAACAGTTTAAACAAATCGAGCCAATCTTCAAAGACACCGCAGTTGAAAACGGTTACCTTTACACGGGCCGTAGTGGGAGTGGCCACTTCTTAAAGATGGTTCACAATGGAATTGAATATGGCATGATGCAAGCCATTGCTGAAGGGTTTGAAATTCTTGAGAAGAGTCCATTTGACTATGATTATGAAGCGGTATCAAAAGTTTGGAACAATGGTTCTGTCATACGCTCATGGTTGATTGAGCTCATGCAAAACGCGTTCTCTAAAGATGGCAACTTAGAATCCATTAAAGGCGTTATGAACTCATCAGGTGAAGGTAAATGGACTGTTGAAAGCGCCATCGAGTTTGAAATGGCTGCGCCAGTGATCGCGATGTCACTTATGATGCGCTATCGTTCGCAGGAAGATGACACGTTCTCTGGTAAAGTGGTTGCAGCATTAAGAAACGAATTTGGTGGACATGAAGTTGTGAAGAAATAATTTTATTTATAAAAATTTATTAAAGGGGTTGTATGAAGTGAAAAAGTTAATGACTTTATTTGCTTTATCACTACTAGCATTTGTATTAGTTGCTTGTGGTGGTGGAGATAGCGAAAGTGAAGGACAGAATGGTGAAAATGAAAGCGCTTCAGAGTCAGAAGGTGGCGAAAAGGTGATCCGAGCTGGTATTGGTCTAAACTCTGAGCACCCACAGTACAAAGGACTACTAAAATTTAAAGAGATTGTTGAAAAAGAAACTGATGGTGCGATTAAAGTGGAAACTTATCATAGTGGTCAGCTAGGTGACGACCGTACGATGACTGAAGCATTACAATTAGGTACTCAGGAAGTAACAATTCCATCGACAGCACCTATTGCTAACTTTGTTCCAGAATTCAGTGTATTCGATATTCCATTCTTATTCCCAAGCGAAGAAGTAGCAGACAAAGTGTTAGCTGGTGATGTAGCACAGGGTCTACTTAAAAAGCTTGAAGAGAAAGACTTAGTTGGACTAGCTTACTGGGAAAACGGTTTCCGTGACCTAACAAATAGCGTACGTCCTGTTAAAACAATTGAAGATTTTGAAGGTCTAAAAATCCGTACTATGGAAAATGACCTACACCTTGAAGCATTTAAAGCATTAGGTGCGAACCCAACACCAATGGCATTTACTGAATTATTCACTGCACTACAGCAAGGTACAGTTGACGGTCAGGAAAACCCATACGCAACAATTTATTTAGAGAAATTCTATGAAGTACAAGATTACGTGTCTAACACGCACCATGTTTATAGCCCATTCGTATTCTTAATGAGTAAGCAATTCTACGATGGACTTTCTAAAGAACAGCAAGAAATCGTTCGTTCTGCAGCTAAAGAAGCTGGTAAGCATCAGATCAAACTAAACCGTGAAGCTAACGCTAAATACCTAAAGAATTTACAAGAAGAAGGTATGGAGTATTCAGAAATTAGCGATGAAGAGCGTCAGAAAATGGTAGATGCTGTTCAGCCTGTTATCGAAGAATTTAAGAGTGATATCGGAGCAGAAACAGTTGACGGCATTATGAAAGCTGTAGAGGAAGCTAAAGCAGAATAATTGATCAATCACATGATATAACAACAGGTGCCCCACCTAAACTCTTGCTGCCCAATTGGGTGGCAAGAGTTTTGCCTTATTATTTAAAACTTTATAATACGGGGAAATTGGTAAGCATTGAGGTGAAAACATGGTCATTTTAAAGAAAATTGAACAACATTTAGAAGAATGGCTGCTCGTTATTTTAGGATCGGTTATGACTGCGGTTATTTTTCTACAAGTTGTAATGAGGGAGACGGGAAATTCTCTTTCTTGGTCTGAAGAATTAGGTCGTTACTGCTTTATATGGCTTGTTTATATCGGTATTAGTTATGGCGTTAAGAAACAAAGGCATATCAAAGTAGATGTCATGTTAGTTTTATTAAAAGATAAATGGAAAATTGTATTATCACTCATTGCGAATATTTTATTCCTAGTGTTTGCAGCATTAGTGGTTTATTACGGTTCAGAAATTTCTTCTAACTTATTAAGACTTGGGCAAAAGTCACCTGCCTTACAGGTTGAAATGGGAATTGTTTATTTAGCAGCACCAATTGGTATGGGACTTACTGTAATCCGTCTCTTGCAAAATATGTATCATCAAGTGCTCATGCTTATTGGTAAAAAAGAAATAGACGTCGCTGACGAACGAGAAAGAATTTTAGAAGAAGAGGAGGAGTTAACAGATGACAGTAACGGTCCTGTTCGGTAGTTTCGCATTATTATTACTTCTAAGTGTTCCGATTGGAATTGCGTTAGGGATCTCAACGCTAGTTACGATTATGTATTCTGAATCTGTTCCAATCCTCTTCTTAATGAAGGAATTAATTACGTCATTGGATTCATTCCCGATCATGGCGGTACCATTCTTTATTTTAGCAGGAGAGATCATGGGTAAAGGTGGTATTTCGGAGCGGTTATTCAATTTCGCAAACGCACTCGTTGGTAGTAAAACAGGTGGCTTCGCGATAGCGACTATTATCACTTGTATGTTCTTTGCAGCGATTTCAGGTTCTGGTCCTGCAACCGTTGCAGCGATTGGTTCAATTATGATTCCAGCAATGGTCCGTAAAGGGTATGATAAGCCATTTGCGACGGCAACCGTTGCAGCAGCAGGCTCGCTCGGTGTTATTATTCCGCCAAGTATTCCGATGGTCATCTACGGTGTAACTGGTGGTGCATCAGTCGGTGATATGTTTATCGCTGGGATTTTACCTGGTATTTTAGTTGCTGTTGGTCTAATGGCGTGGGCGTATATTTACTCGAAGAAGAAAGGTTACAAAGGTACGCTTGAGAAGGTAACGTTTAGCCATATTCTGAACACGTTTTGGGATGCTAAATGGGCGATGATCATACCAATTATTATTTTAGGTGGAATCTATGGTGGTTATTTCACACCAACAGAAGCAGCTGTTGTAGCAGTTGTTTATGGAATGCTTGTAGGCTTATTCCTACACAGAGAGTTGAAAATTAAACACTTACCAAAAATCATTGCTGATTCTTCTTTAACAACGGCAACAGTATTAATTATCGTTGGTACGGCAAATGCATTTGGTAAGCTATTAACGATTGAACAAATTCCAAATCAGATCGCTCAGTGGATGTTAGCCTTAACTGATAGTAAAATTATTCTAATTCTACTGATTACAGCCCTATTATTACTAGTTGGTTGTTTCATGGATACAATAGCCGCGATCATTATTTTAACGCCAATCTTACTTCCAATTGCCTCAAATATTGGGTATGATCCGATTCACTTTGGTATCATCATGGTTGTGAGTCTTGCGATTGGATTCATTACTCCACCGCTTGGGGTTAACTTGTTCGTTGCATCGGGAATCTCAGGTCTCTCGATTGAACGGATTTCGAAGGCTGTTATACCTTTTTTCTTCGCAATGGTGTTCTCTGTCTTAATGATCGTGTTTATACCTGAAATTTCATTATGGTTAATCTCATTTGGAGACTAACCATTAGCTGACAGAGTGGTCATGACCATTCTGTCAGTTGCTTTTATATAACAGTTGTTGAATGATGGCGGCGACTCCTGCGGGAAAAGCACGAGTCTCGAGACCCCACAGAGCGAAGTATGAGCTCGAGGAGGCTCGAGTCGTGCCCGCGGAAAGCGCCGCCTGTCACATAGATATCTTATTTAACATCTAAGGAGTGCATGATATGAGTAAGTTGGAAGACCTAAAGCGACTTAAGGAATCAGGCGTTGTTGCGGTACTAAGACGTGTCCCAAAGACCAAATTATTTCCGTTAGTTGAAACGCTAGTGAGTGCTGGAGTTAATGTGCTTGAGCTTACGGTTGATAGTGAAGATGCTTACCAGTCCATTAAGGAATTAAGAGACCATTTTAATGATCAAGCTTTAATTGGTGCCGGTACGGTATTGACTGTTGAGGAAGCGACTCAAGCAATAGATGCAGGGGCGCAGTTTATTTTTTCACCATCTTTTGATGAGGATGTTGTTAATGTGAGTGCGGACCGTGACGTTATTTCGATTCCTGGTGTTTTAACACCAACTGAAATGGTTAAGGCTCACCGTGTCGGCGCTGATGTTGTGAAAATTTTCCCTGCATCAGCGGTTGGTCCAAAATACTTAAAAGATCTGCAAGGCCCATTAGGTCATATTCCGATGGTTCCAACAGGTGGTGTGAATGTTGATAATACAGCATCCTTCATACGAAATGGGGCCGTTGCTGTTGGAATTGGCGGATCTTTAATTGATAAAACTTTAATCGAACAAGAAGACTGGGCTGGTCTTAAAGCGAAAGCTGAAGCGTTTAAAACTGAGGTCGGTAAAGGAAGGGGTGCATAAAGTGAAAATTACAAAGCTAACGACGTATGTCGTGCCGCCGAGGTGGTGCTTCTTAAAAATTGAGACAGATGAAGGTATCGTTGGCTGGGGTGAACCTGTCATTGAAGGGCGCGCTGAAACAGTTCAAGCTGCGGTTCATGAACTTGAAGACTATTTAATAGGAAAAAACCCTCTTCATATTGAAGACCATTGGAATGTTATGTATCGTGCTGGCTTTTATCGCGGAGGCCCTATTTTAATGAGTGCGATTGCAGGAATTGATCAGGCGTTATGGGATATTAAAGGTAAGTATTATAACGCGCCTATTTATGAGTTGATGGGTGGTGCTTGCCGTGAGTCCATTAAGGTATATTCATGGATTGGCGGTGATAGGCCGTCTGACGTTGGAGCGGCTGCAAAGGAAGTTGTAGACAAAGGTTTTCATGCGATTAAAATGAACGGAACTGAAGAGCTTCAGTATATCGATACGCACGATAAACTGGATCAAGTTGTCGAACGCGTTCGAGCTGTTCGAGATGCAGTAGGGCCAAACATCGGAATCGGTATTGATTTTCATGGACGAGTTCATAAACCAATGGCTAAAATGTTAGCAAAGGAACTTGAACCATTCAGGCTTATGTTCATTGAAGAACCCGTTCTTCCTGAGCATAATGAAGCATTAAGAGATATTGCGAATCATACAGCCACCCCAATTGCGACAGGTGAACGAATGTATTCAAGATGGGATTTTAAACCTCTTTTTGAAGATGGTTACGTTGATATTATACAGCCGGATTTATCACATGCTGGTGGTATTACAGAGGTTAAGAAAATTGCAAGCATGGCTGAAGCTTATGATATGGGGTTAGCTCCTCACTGTCCACTTGGTCCAATTGCGCTTGCTGCGTGTTTACAAGTGGATGCGACAAGTCATAACGCGTTTATTCAGGAACAAAGCTTAGGCATTCATTATAATAAAGGTAACGACTTGTTAGACTATATTGAAGACCGATCCGTTTTTGACTATCAAAACGGACATGTGAAGTTGCCTCAAGGTCCTGGGCTAGGAATTACGATTAATGAAGATTATGTTAAAGAAATGGCTGAAAAAGGTCATCGCTGGCGCAACCCTGTGTGGAGACATCAAGACGGAACCGTTGCCGAGTGGTAATCAATTCAATTTGGAGGTGCTCTTATGTCAGAAACCATTAGTGAGAATATTCGCATTCAGTTGACTGATGCTCAAACGATTATGGATTTAAGTCAGTTAATACAAAAATATGATGCAGAGATATTTTTAAAAAAGAATGTTCATGGTAGTATGAGAGAAGCGAATTTAAAAAGTATCCTAGGCTTAATAAATCTTCAGTTGTCAGGTGATGATGAAGTGACGATTATTTGTGAAGGGCCGGATGCTAAAGAAGCGTTAGAAGCGATTAAAGATTTTTTAAATCAATAGTTTTGTGGGAGCGTCTGTAATCAGGCGCTTTCCTTTTGATTAAACATCAAGATATTTGATAGGAAGCTGGTGTACTTATGGGGATCTTTCTTCAAGTTGTGCTGCCAATTATAAGTGTGTTTATAATCGGGTACTTATTACAAATGTGGAAAAAGCTAGACGTCAAACCTGTCTCAGCTGTCACCATTTATGTTTTCATCCCATTTTTAGTGTTTCAAGCTTTTATGATGAAAATTTTGGTGGCGAATTTTCCATCATTGTCCTCGTAAATTTTGTTTTACTGTTTGCTATTATAGCGATTACTAAATTATTTGCTTTGATTAATAAATGGGAACGCAGCGAAGAAAGTGGCATGATCTTAGCAACTGCTTTTATGAATTCAGGAAATTACGGAACGCCGATTGTACTATTTGCTTTAGGAGAAGAGGCTTTTAGGTATGCGATCTTATTTATGGCTGTTCAGACCATTATCATGAATGCATTTGGCGTCTATTATGCTTCTAGAGGCAATTATGAGATTCGATACGCCGTTTATTCAGTGTTCAAAATGCCTGCAACTTATGCGATTATCGTGGCGCTTGGCCTTAATTTTACAGGTGTTAACTTGCACTCGCGCGTCGTTGAAATGGTCGATTTCATGGCAGCAGTCGCGTTGCCACTTATGATGATTGTGTTAGGGATGCAGCTTGCGAACATTAAATTTAAACAGTTTGAAACTGGAAAAGTAGCTTTAGGTACAGCCATCAAACTGATCATCATGCCTGTGATTGCGTGGGTTTGTGTGATGTTGTTACCAGTGTCGGATTTACTAGGAAAAGTATTAATTATCTTAGCTGCCATGCCGACAGCTGCGACCACTACGATGTTTGCATTGGAATTCAGATCAAGGCCTGATCTTGTTTCAAGTGTAACGTTAGTGACGACATTATTAAGCATTGTGTCCCTGTCCGTATTACTCATATTTTTAGTATAAAATGGAACTTTCTTTCATAAGATGAATTAGTTTAAAACCTTATGAGAGAAGGTGAATTGCATGGTCGTATGGATGTTTAGGCTTTCGGTCTTATATTTTTTAGTAGGCGTTTTGATGGGGCAATACATGTCTCAAGCACATGACTACGCGCTCACAGGCGTACATGTGCATATTAATCTTATTGGCTGGGTATCATTTGCTTTAGCTGCCGTCATCTATAAATTATATCCAAAAGCAGCTGGGAGCTGGATGGCAAAAACCCATTTCTGGCTTCATACTATCGGGTTACCACTTATGATGATTGCCCTAGCTCAGTATATTCAAGGAGCTGAATTTGCAGGGTTCGTCGCATTTGGAATGATGATGTCCTACGCTGTAGTGCTCGGTGTCATCTTATTCCTAATCAACGTGTTTGTTAATGTGAGAGATTAATGGTAAAAACTAGCCGGAGAGGCTAGTTTTTTCATTATATTTGAGGGGTGTACTCGTGATGAGGTGAGTGTCCACAATTTTGTGAGTTTTGTTCGCATTAGTGAGAGTTTTGTCTGCATTTTGTGGTATAGTGTTCGTATTTTCGTGTTAATTGTCCGTATTCTTGGTGAAAGTGTTTGTATTGGAGCAGAGTTTTGTTTGTATTACGAGGAGAATTGATCGCATGAGACCATGAACAGTCTCCATGGCATGATTTTTGTCCGCATATAAGTATTTACAGAATTAAATTAAATGAATATCTAGTTTGGAAAAGACATATGATGATTTAGTCATATGTCTTTTTTAATCTTTTTTAATTGCGTGTGAGCTTAGGTATTAACATCAAACTAGGAGTTAAATAATTAATTTAGCCTATATTTAAGACATAATTATATTGACAATTACAGAATATTTTTTATAATATTTATAATCACAAACATATGAATTTTCACTAAATTCTTTTTATTGTGAATTTGTACATATTTTATTAACAAAATGGCTTTGCCCACGGTTAGGATAAGCCTTATATGTTTTAGTGAATACATAGCCTGAGGCATCGATAGAGAGAAAGGCGGATCAATATGCTGAAAGATTATGAGCTTAAGGTAAAAGGGTTAAGAACATCTTTTTTTACAGATGATGGTGAAGTGCCAGCTGTTGATGATGTTGACTTTTTCGTAAGAGAAGGGGAGATTCTCGGAATTGTCGGAGAGTCCGGATGCGGAAAAAGTGTTACCTCCCTTTCAGTCATGGGGTTAATTCCAAAGCCACCAGGAAAGATCGTCGGTGGTGAGATTTTGTTTAATGGCGAAAATTTAGTCCATGCTTCTGAAAAAGGATGCGTAAGTTGCGTGGTAATGACATTGCAATGATATTCCAGGAACCCATGACATCGTTAAATCCATTGTTCCGAATTGGAGATCAACTAGTTGAAGCATTACTGACACACAAAAGGATTAGTAAAAAGAAGCACGTCAGAGAGCAATCGATAAATTAAAGCTAGTTGGATTACCACGAGCTGAAGAGCTGTTAGATGATTATCCACACCAATTATCAGGTGGTATGAGACAAAGAGTCATGATTGCGATGGCGCTTATGTGTGACCCTAAAGTATTAATCGCAGATGAGCCGACTACAGCTTTAGATGTGACGATTCAAAAGCAAATATTAAAATTAATGAAAGAGTTAAATGAAAAGCTAAACATGGCGATTATTATGATTACCCATGATTTAGGTGTAGTCGCAGAGGTTTGCGACAGGGTAACAGTCATGTATTCAGGAAAAGTGGTCGAAGAAGCGGATGTTAAAACGGTTTTAACAATCCTCAGCATCCATACACAAAAGGTCTTCTTGCTTCGATTCCTGACATCAGAAACAGAGTTAGCCATTTATATTCTATTCCAGGTAACGTACCTAAACCTGGCTCAATCAAAGCAGGGTGTCGATTTGCACCGAGGTGTGAATTCGCCTTTGATCGCTGTTTTGAAGAAAATCCTGAATTATACGAAACAAAAGATCCAAATCATACAGCACGTTGTTTCTTGCTTGATGAAGAGGGGGAACAATCATGACGGAAACATTAATGGAAGTTAAAAATCTAAAAAGTATTTTCCTATCACAGGCGGTGTATTTGGTAGAAAAGTAGGAGAGGTTAAAGCGGTCGATGGTGTTTCCTTTGAGGTTAAGCAAGGGGAAACACTTGGTTTAGTCGGTGAATCGGGTTGTGGTAAGTCGACAACGGGCCGCTTGTTATTAAGATTACTAGAAGCTACCGAAGGCACTATATCTTTTGAAAATCAAGAGGTTCAGAACCTATCAGATGTTGAAATGAAAAAGCTTAGAAGGGAAATGCAGCTCATTTTCCAAGACCCATTAGCTTCTTTAAACCCAAGGCAAACCGTTGAGAAAATCTTAGAAGAGCCGTTAATTGTACATAAGATCGGTGATAAGAAAGAACGCAGACAAATGGTTAAAGAGATTCTTGAGGTTGTAGGTCTGGATGAATATCATGCTAAGCGTTACCCACACCAATTTAGTGGCGGGCAGCGTCAAAGAATTGGGATTGCGAGGGCACTAATGACTCGTCCGAAGTTAATTATTGCAGACGAGCCAGTGTCGGCATTAGACGTTTCGATTCAATCACAGGTTTTAAATCTATTAAAAGACCTACAAGAGAAATTTAACTTAACTTATATTTTCATCGCACACGACTTAGGTGTTGTGCGTCACATTAGCGATCGAGTTGGAGTTATGTATTTAGGGCGTTTAGTGGAGCTTACAGATGTAGATGAACTGTATGACAATCCGCTTCACCCATATACGAAGGCATTGTTAAGTTCAGTGCCTATTCCAGACCCAGAACTTGAAGTTGAGGATGAAGATGTTATTGGCGGTGAAATTCCGAGTCCTTCTAATCCGCCAAAAGGCTGCGCATTCCACACAAGATGTCCATTTGCAATGGATGTGTGTAAGGAAGTAAGGCCTGCTTTTGAGGAGAAAGAATCTGGTCATTACGTCGCTTGTCATTTATATGAATGATTCTAGCGATTAATGAAATATATTTTAATTATTCATAAGGGGGAATAAAGCACATGGTCAAAAAATCTTGGCTATTAATGTTATTGATGGCTGCCTTTTTAGCTGTAGCTGTTGCAGGTTGTAGCGGCGGCGAATCAGGCGAAACGGAAGAACAGCCAGAAGAAGGTAGTGAAGAGGGCACTGAATCTGAAAGCGAATCAGAGGGTGAATCTTCAGAAGGCGAATCAACTGAAGGTGAGAGTGCTGCAGGAGATAGTAACACGTTAGTTTATGCACGTGGTGGGGACTCTACAGCGTTAGATCCAATCACAACGACTGAAGGTGAAACGTTCCGTGTTACTGAAAATATTTTTGAAGGATTAGTAACATTTGCTGAAGATAGTACTGAAGTCGTACCATCGTTAGCACATGATTGGGAAGTTTCTGATGATGGTTTAACGTATAAATTCTTCTTAGAAGAAGGCGTTAAATTCCATGATGGCACAGACTTTAATGCTGAAGATGTTGTTTTTAACTTTGAACGTTGGATGAACGGTGATGCTGGTCAATTCCCTTACTTCACGATGTTTGGTGGTTTTAAAGGGGAAGATGGAGCCGTGATTAAGTCTGTTGAAGCTGTTGATGATTATACAGTTGAATTCAAGCTAAATAAACCACAGGCGACGTTCTTAAAGAACTTATCTATGAGTCCATTCGGAATGTCTAGCCCTGAAGCGATTGAAGAACATGGTGAAGATTATACTTCTAACCCAGTTGGTACGGGTCCATTTAAGTTCGTAGAGTGGAAGCCGGATCAGCAAATCGTGTTAGAGAAAAATGGCGAATACTGGAGAGATGGATTACCTAAGTTAGATAAAGTAATCTATACAGTTATTCCTGATAACACAGCTCGTCTAAACGCTCTTAAAAACGGTGAAGTTGACGTTGTAGATGGCGTTAACCCGTCAGAAGTAGCAGATATTAAGGAAAATCCAGACGTTAAAGTATTAGAGCGTCCATCGATGAACATTGGGTACTTAGGGTTCACAATGGGACGCGATAATCCATTACAAGACGTAAAGGTTCGTAAGGCATTAAGTCATGCGGTACCTAAAAAAGACTTAATTGATGCGTTCTATTATGGTCAAGCAGAACCAGCTACAACTTATATGCCTCCAAGTATCGCTGGATATAATGACAGTTTAGAAGGCTATGAGTATGATCTAGAAAAAGCGAAGCAGCTACTTGAAGAAGCTGGTTATGGCGACGGATTTGAATTCGATTTATGGTATATGCCAGTTCCTCGTCCTTACATTCCAGAAGGACAGAAAATTGCTGAAGTACTACGCCAAAGCTTTGCAGAAATTGGTGTAACGGCTAACCTTCAAACAATTGACTGGGGTACTTACATCGAAAAAGCTGACGCTGGTGACTTTGATGCATTCTTATTAGGTTGGACTGGAGATAACGGTGATGCTGATAACTTCTTACACACGCTATTAGGAATCGGTAGTGGTAGTAACTACACAGATTACGAAAACGAAGAGTATAACGAGATGTTATTAGAAGCTCAGCGTATTACAGATGAACAAGAACGTATTGAGATTTATAAAGAAGCTCAAGAAGTTGTAAATGAAGATGCACCATGGGTTCCACTTGTACACTCAACACCAGTAGTTGCTGTTGGTTCAAACATTGAAGGATATGTTCCGCACGCAACAGGCTCTGAAGCTGTAACAAATGTTGAGAAAAATAAGTTTGACTTGGAATAAGGGGGTGTTTTAACACTCCCTTATCTTATACATATGCATTATTCAACATAGGAGGTGTATGGGCAACATGACATCATATATATTACGAAGGTTATTCATGTTAATTCCCGTTCTGTTTGGTATGAGTGTCTTCGTATTTTCAATTATTTACTTAATTCCAGGTAATCCAGCACAAATTAAATTAGGACAGCGTGCATCTCCAGAGCGATCGCTGAAATGGAAAGGCACTTAGGATTGGATCAGCCTTGGTATACTCAATATTTTGAGTATGTTGGTGGTCTTTTAACAGGGGATTTTGGAATATCTATTGAGACGAATCGCGCCATCGCTTCAGAGTTGTTTCCACACTTAATGGCGACGGTCGAACTGACCATTGTGGCAATGGGAATTGCGATATTTATCGGGGTTAATGCTGGTATAATCAGTGCCTGGTTTCATAATAGAATGCTAGACTATGCCGTTATGGTGTTAGCATTAGTTGGTGTATCTATGCCGGTATTCTGGTTAGGATTACTAGAGCAGTATGTTTTCTCTGTTGAGTTAGGGTGGCTACCATCAACAAGCCGGACCAATGCAGCGACGCAAATAGATCCCATCACCCACATCTATTTTATAGATACGCTTATACAAGGTGAATGGGGGCAATTTAAGGACGTATTGAGTCATCTTGTGTTACCGAGTGTAGCTTTAGCGACGATTCCTATGGCAATTATCGCCCGCATCACTAGGTCGAGTATGTTAGATGTCATGAAATCGGATTATATTAGAACGGCTAAAGCAAAAGGTGTTAAAGGTTTTATTGTTGTCTATAAACATGCTTTAAAAAATGCCATCATTCCTGTTATGACGGTTATTGGGCTTCAAGCAGGGTTATTACTTGGTGGGGCAATTTTAACCGAAACTATTTTCGGATGGCCTGGTTTAGGGACTTATATTTATAACGCGATATTAGCAAGAGACTATCCAGTTATACAGTCAGGTATATTAGTAGTTGCAACAATCTTTGTATTTATCAACCTTATTGTGGACTTACTTTATGCCTTAGTAGATCCAAGGATTAAATACAACTAGGGGGAGGAGAAGTCATGCCACAAACTGAAGTAAAGAAAGATACTGTAAAAGTAAAAAATCAACAAGCTGTCACGCAGCCTGCTTCTCCTTGGAAAGATGCCTGGAGGAATTTTAAAAAGAATAAAATAGCCGTTACTGGAACGATTATTGTATTGATCTTTACAATCATGGCAATATTTGCTCCATGGTTAACACCTTATAGCCATTCATCTGGTCAATTAGTCGACAGGCTTCAGCCGCCTTCAAGTGATCATTGGCTTGGGACAGATGATTTTGGTAGAGACATTTTATCTCGTATTATTCACGGTGCTAGAATTTCACTAACAGGTGGGTTTGCTGCAGTATTTGGATCGATTATTGTCGGTAGTTTGCTAGGGGTTATTGCAGCCTACTACGGTCGCTGGGTGGATACGTTAATTTCTCGTATATTCGATGTCTTACTAGCGTTTCCTAGTATTCTACTTGCGATTGCGATTGTAACGATTCTTGAACCAACTTTACAAAACGCTTTAATTGCGATTGCGATTATTAACGTACCGAATTTTGGACGTTTAATTCGCTCCAGAGTTTTAAGTGTAAAAGAAGAAGAATTTATTACCGCAGCACGGGCTGTCGGCATGAACGACAGGCGTATATTATTTAAACATATTATTCCTAATAGCATTACGCCAGTGGTGGTTCAAGGGACGCTTGCGATTGCAACAGCTATTATTGAAATTGCTGCATTAAGTTTCCTAGGGTTAGGAACGCAGCCGCCAAAAGTGGACTGGGGAATGATGTTAAGTGAATCGCAGCAATATATCGTTTCTGCTCCATGGACGATGATTTTCCCAGGTTTAGCAATTATGCTGACTGTGTTAGGGTTTAACTTAATGGGAGACGGTTTGCGTGATGCTCTGGATCCGAAGATGAAAAGTTAATAGGTTCATAAAAAAGGCCCAAACTAGAACGGTGACGTTTAGCTTGGGTCTTTATTTTGGTTAAGAGGTTATAGTTATTGTACAATGACTATGAGTTTATTATCTAATTTTTAGTTTTATTATCTAATACAAAAATCGCAAGCGGTGAAACCATGTCTATGGCCAATCTCTTGAGAAATGGTAAAATATAATCATCTTAAACATCAAGAAGGAGTATTTAAACATGTCTTATCTTACATTATTAATGGGTCTCGTATCTGGCGTATTATCATGGATTTTCTTAATGGCTTATGACCCTATTAATCCGATCATTATTACGAATATATTATTAGGTTTAATCGTTGGGCTATTATTTGAAAGAAGGTCATCGAAGTAATCTAATACCCAAATTGGTTTAACTTATTATAATAGGTTTCGAGAAATTCAAAGAAAACTTTCTCTGATGGGGCGAGGGTACGGTTGGTCGGAAGCACAATCCCAACTGTTCTTGATACATCAGGCTCCACAATCTCAATTGCCTTCGTATCACGCATCGGCATATCCGTTAGCGTGATCTCAGGTAAAACGCTCACCCCTAACCCTGCTGATACTAAACCTTTGAGTGTATCGACATCCTCTCCTTCAAACGCAATTCTCGGCTGAAATCCAACCTGAGCGCAAGCTTTCATGACAATATCGCGAATAATGTACCCTTGTCTAAACAAGACGAACTGTTCATGCCTAAGCTGATCAAGCCTTAAGTAAGGCTCTGTTGCTAGCTCGTGCTGTTTTGATAATAAGGCCATCATTTTTTCAGTAAAAAAGATATGCCCATCAAGCTGCGGGTCACTTGAGGGGACAGGGGAGACGAATGCAATATCGATATGTCCTTGAACCACGGCTTCAGAAAGTTCCTTAACTGTCCCTTGTTGAAGCTGGAACCCGATTTGTGGATGTTCTTTTCTAAAAGCTGAGATGACATTTGGTAATGTTTTAGCAGCCAAACTTGTTGGAAATCCAAGACGAATCGTACCGGCCTCAGGGTTTAAGTATTCATATATTTCACGCTCAGCTTTGTCGAATTCATTCATGGCACTTTTCACTCGTTCAAGAAAGATTTCTCCAACAGGTGTTAAGCGTATTCGCCTGCCACCTCTTAAAAATAACTTAACCCCTAACTCATCTTCTAAGTTGGCAATTTGTCTACTAACTGCCGATTGAGCAACGTGCAGTTCAGCTGCTGCTTCACTAACGTGTTCTAATTCTGCAACTTTTATGAAATATTTAATTTGTCTAAGTTCCATTATATCAGTCCTTGTAAGCGCTATATCTCAAAATGAGATTGATTCTATCGAATATATATATTGATAGCATAACAGAAAAATTATACGATTAGAATAGCTATTTGTCGCATTTTTATAACTTTTTCGAACTGTTCCTGAATCCACTGAAATGACCTCATTATTTTAATCCACTTAAGTTGTTAATTAAGTCAAAACATAATTTTCTCGTAAAACGGGGTTTAACATAGCCACAATCAGAAAGAAAGGATGAAGATGTATGATACGCACAGGACTTCCTGAAAAGCAGGGATTATATGATCCGAAACACGAAAGTGACGCATGTGGTATTGGTTTTATTGCCAATATAGATAATAAACCATCACATCAGATGATTGAAGATGCCATTACGATCCTTTGTCGACTTGAACACCGCGGAGGACGTGGGTCTGACCCTAGCACAGGTGACGGTGCAGGGATTATGATGCAAATTCCAGATGAATTATATCGAAAAACGTGGAACGAATTATTGCCTAAGCAAGGCGAGTATGCTGTAGGAATGCTTTTTCTTCCTCAAAATGAACGTTTTAAGAAACAAGGCAGAAGAGATTGTTAATGAGGTTATTGAAGAGGAGAATCATGACTTAATTGGTTGGCGTGATGTGCCGGTTGATGAATCGATGTTATCAGACACGGCAAAATCTACGATGCCTTATATTAAACAGGTGTTTATTAAAAAGCCAGAATCGACTTATTCAACAGAGAAATTTAATCAATCGTTATATTTAATTCGCCGCATAATTGAACGCCGCATTTCAAGCTTACAGGGGTTCAAAGAAGGACCATTTTATTTTGCAAGTCTTTCTCCAGAAATTGTGGTTTACAAAGGTATGCTAGTGCCAGAACAGATGGATGAGTTTTATTTAGACTTAAAAGATCCATTAGCTAACGTCATTTGGTATGGTTCACTCTCGTTATAGTACCAACACATTCCCATCTTGGGAACGTGCTCACCCGAACCGTATGGTGATGCACAATGGTGAGATCAATACGATTACAGGTAACGTTAACTGGATGAAAGCGCGTGAAACAGCTGCGATTTCAACGGTTTATGGAGAACGTCATAAAGACCTTTTACCTATCATCGATGAATCATCAAGTGACTCTGGTATGTTAGACCAGGCATTTGAATATTTAGTGATGAATGGACGCAGCATGTCACAAACCGCAATGATGATGGTCCCTGAAGCTTGGGATTTAAATGAACAAATGAAGACCCGGAGCGTGCTTGCTTTGAGTATTTAAGTACGATTATGGAACCTTGGGATGGACCAACAGCGATTGCTTATACGAATGGTAAGCAAATCGGCGCATCACTTGACCGTAACGGTTTGCGTCCAGCACGTTTTTACATGACAGAGGATAACCGGATCGTTTTATCTTCTGAAGTGGGCGTGGTTGACATTGAACCTGAAAAGATTGTTCGAAAAGGTCGCCTTGCTCCAGGTGAGATGATCTATGTTGATTTAGAAAAACACCAAGTATTATTTAATGAAGATATAAAAAGGAACATTGCAAACAAGTTTCCTTATCGTGAATGGTTAAATGATTCCTTAGTTCAGTTAAAAGGTCCTGTTTTTACAGAATCGAGCGAAGAATTAGATGAAGAGACCTTACTCAAATTTCAGCTTGCGAATGGTTACACAAAAGAAGAAACGATGAAAAATATCCTGCCGATGGTGACAGAACAAAAGATCCAATCGGGTCGATGGGTAACGATACGCCGCTTGCAGTGTTATCGGAACAGCCTCAGCTTTTGTTCAACTATTTTAAACAGCTGTTTGCGCAGGTCACGAACCCGCCGATTGATGCGATTCGTGAGAAAGGAGTCACATCGACGACATCTTATCTAGGGCCGAGACATAATTTCTTAGACGATGGACCAGAGCATTGCCGAAGAATTCGTCTTTATACACCGATTTTGAAAAACAAGAGTTTGACGCAGTTGTGCATAACAGTCGTAGTGACTTTCGCTTTGAAAGGTTTTCGATTACTTACCCCGTATCACGTGGTACGCACGGGTTAGAATCAGCGCTTGAATCATTATTTAAGCAGGTTGAAACGGCAATTAATCAGGGTGTTTCAATGATTGTGCTGAACGATCGTGACACCTCTGAAGAGAGGGTAGCCATACCGTCCTTACTTGTGACGAGTGGGCTTCACCATTATTTAGTACGTAAAGGGTTGCGAACGAAAGCAAGTATTATTGTTGAGACGGCTGAAGCGAGAGATGTGCACCAATTCTCGACCTTAATAGGGTTCGGGGCAGATATGATTTACCCATACTTGGCTTATCGTACGATTGAGAAGCTAGTTGACGATCAGTTTGCTGAGAACTTCACTTATGAACAGGCAATCGAGCGTTATCGTGAAGCGGCAACGTCTGGTATTGTTAAAGTTATGTCTAAGATGGGGATCTCAACGATTCAAAGCTACCGCGGAGCACAAACATTTGAAGCCATCGGTATTGATGAAGAATTGATGAATAAATATTTTACGGGTCGTCATCTAAAATTGGTGGAATTGGTTTAGAGACGATTGCAGAAGAATCACTCACTCGTCATGAACTTGCCTACAACAGTCATCGCAAGACCTTACCATCAGGTGGTGACATGCAGTGGCGTCATGATGGGGAACATCACTCATTTAATCCGAGAACCATTCATACACTTCAGCACGCTGCAAGAATGAACAGTAAAACAATGTATGAGAAGTTCTCAGATCTAGTTGAAAACGAAAAAGTAACGTTTTTACGTGATTTATTAGATTTTGATTATGATGAAACAAATTCGATTCCAATTGAAGAAGTAGAATCAGCCGAAGACATTTGGAAAAGGTTTAAAACAGGTGCGATGTCATATGGTGCCTTAAGTAAAGAAGCGCATGAGACGTTAGCAATCGCGATGAACCGAATTGGTGGTAAAAGTAATAGCGGTGAAGGCGGAGAAGACCCGGACCGTTTTACACCAGATGAAAACGGAGACTTTAGACGTAGTGCGATTAAACAGGTGGCATCAGGTCGTTTCGGTGTAACGAGTTATTATTTAACGAATGCCGATGAAGTTCAAATTAAAATGGCGCAAGGGGCTAAGCCAGGTGAAGGTGGTCACTTGCCAGGTAAAAAGGTACACCCTTGGATTGCGAAAGTTCGTAAATCGACGCCTGGTGTAGGGTTAATTTCACCACCGCCACACCATGACATTTATTCAATTGAAGATTTAGCACAGCTTATTTATGACTTAAAACACGCCAACCCTGAAGCGAGACTAAACGTTAAACTCGTTGCGAAATCAGGTGTAGGCACGATTGCAGCAGGTGTTGCAAAAGGTAAAGCAGATGTCATTTTAATTAGTGGTTATGAAGGTGGTACAGGTGCATCACCAAAAACGAGTATCCGTCACGCTGGACTGCGTGGGAGCTAGGTTTATCTGAAGCTCACCAAACGCTCGTTTTAAATGGACTAAGAGAACGTGTGCGCCTTGAGACAGACGGTAAAATGATGACAGGTAGGGACGTGGTTAAAGCAGCATTACTCGGAGCTGAGGAATACGGCTTTTCGACAGCGCCAATGGTTATTTTAGGCTGTATTTTAATGCGTGCCTGTCATTTAGATACGTGCCCTGTTGGAATTGCAACGCAGAATCCAGAACTTCGTAAAAAGTTTGAAGGTAATGCTGATCACGTGGTGAATTACATGCGTTTTGTCGCAGAAGAAATGCGTGAGATTATGGCAAAATTAGGCGTTCGTACGCTAGATGAACTTATAGGACGCACTGAGCTTCTTAAAGTTAGTCACAAGAAAGAAGCTCATCCAAAAGCCCGCCAGTTAAACCTTGAACCAATTTTACATCATACGGATGCGGCATGGTTAAGCCGTGAACGTGTTCATATTAATGAGTATAATGACGGCCATTTAGATAAGACTGTCATTATTCCAAAGGTTGAAACGGCATTAGAGCGTGGTGAGAAGGTTGAACTTGATTTACCAATCGAAAATACGAATCGTACAGTTGGAACGACGTTAGGCTTTGAAGTATCGAAACGTTTTGGTGAAGAAGGATTGCCTGAGGATACGATTGATTTACGTTTTACAGGTTCAGCTGGTCAAAGCTTTGGCGCTTTTGTTCCGCAAGGTGTGACAATGCGCGTTAAAGGTGACGGAAATGATTACGTCGGTAAAGGCTTATCAGGCGGTAAGATTATTTTTCAGCCTAATTTACCATCCGCACTTCACCGAATGGAAGAAGTTATTATTGGTAACGTTGCTTTATTTGGTGCCACTAGCGGTGAAGCTTATATTAATGGTGGAGCTGGTGAGCGTTTTGCGGTTCGTAACAGTGGCGTTCACGCTGTCGTAGAAGGTGTTGGGGATAACGGCTGTGAGTATATGACTGGTGGACGTGTAGCTGTCCTCGGCGGCATTGGTAAGAACTTTGCTGCTGGTATGTCAGGTGGTATTGCATATATTTGGGCCAGTGATGAAAAAGAAATTAAGAAAAAGTGTAACCGTGAACTAGTGTTATTTGAACGATTAGACGATCACGATGAAATTAATGAATTAAAAGAGATGCTGACGAAACATGTGAAATATACAGGTAGTAAGCGAGCGAAGCATATTTTAAACAACTGGGAAGCATCGGTTAAGCAGTTTGTGAAAGTCATCCCAGAAGAATATAAAGCGATGCTCACAAAGGAAAAAGAACAAGAGAAAGTAGTTCAGTAAATTAACACCAAAGGAGGGAGAAGGCATATGGGTTATTTAAAAGGTTTTATGGACTTCAACCGTAAAGACCAAGACGTCCGTGATCCCATTGAACGTATAAAGAGCTGGGAAGAATACGTCATTCGATTTAGTGACCAAGATCTAAAGGAACAAAGCTCACGCTGTATGGATTGCGGGACGCCTTTTTGCCATACAGGAGCTGAGTGGGACGGTGCATATGTCGGCTGTCCTGTGAACAATTTTATTCCTGAATGGAATGAGCTTGTCAGTGAAGAAAACTGGGAAGAGGCCTTACGTCGTTTAGAAGAGACGAATAACTTCCCAGAGTTTACCGGCCGAGTTTGCCCCGCACCTTGTGAAGGGTCTTGTACTCTTGCAATTAACGATGACCCCGTTACGATTAAATCGATTGAAAATGAGATTATCGAGCGTGGTTTTGATAACAACTGGGTTGAGGCGAAAGTGCCTGAAAACCGTACAGGTCAGCATGTAGCGGTCGTAGGATCAGGCCCTGCAGGTTTAGCGGCAGCTGATCAGCTTAATGAAATGGGCCATCGCGTAACCATTTTTGAACGTGATGATCGCCCAGGTGGCTTACTAATGTACGGTATTCCGAATATGAAATTGGATAAAGAAACGGTTGACCGACGCATAGATGTGATGAAGAAATCAGGAATTGAATTCACTTGTAATACTGAGGTTGGCGTAGATATTACGCGAGAAGAACTAAACCGTGAGTACGATGCAGTGATTATGTGCACGGGTGCACAAGACCCACGCGATACACCTATTGAGAATCGTGACAGCCAAGGCATCCATTTTGCGATGGAATATTTAACTGCTGCCACAGAAGCTTTAGAAACAGATCCAAAAGATACACCAATTACAGCAGAAGGTAAAAAATGTTATCGTAATTGGTGGAGGTGATACAGGTGCTGACTGTGTGGCGACGGCCTTGCGCCAGAACGCTAATCGTGTTGTTCAGTTCGGTAAGCACCCTGCAAGCCCTG
Organism: Piscibacillus salipiscarius JCM 13188; assembly: GCF_001311865.1. Taxonomy (GTDB): domain Bacteria; phylum Bacillota; class Bacilli; order Bacillales; family Alkalibacillaceae; genus Piscibacillus; species Piscibacillus salipiscarius. The sequence goes on along the minus strand of NZ_BBCD01000002.1, from coordinate 108,155 downwards.
AAGACCGTACGGATGACAATCCTTGGCCAGAGTTTCCAATGACATTTAAATTGGATTACGGGTACAAGGAAGGATTAGAAGCACTTGGAGAAGACCCTCGTAAATATGAAATTTTAACTCAGAAGTTTGAACAGAACGACGATGGTCAAGTTACGGCTCTTCATACACTTAATGTCGAGAAGGTCTATGAAGATGGTAAGTTAGTCACAAAAGAAATCCCAGGAACGGAACAAGTTTGGGAAGCAGACCTAGTACTCATTGCCATCGGATTTTTAGGACCAGAGCAAGAAGTACTTGAGCACTTTGGACTTAAGACAGATGAGCGTGGCCGTATTTGGACGGTAGACGGTATGAATGATTACCGCACGTCGGAAGAAGGCATTTATGCTGCTGGTGACGCACGTCGCGGGCAAAGCCTAGTCGTATGGGCTATCCGAGAAGGACGCGAAGTCGCAGAGCAGGTCGATCAATTTTTATCTAAAAAAGAATCTAAGCAAGTTGTTTAAATTAGTGTAAGCTGAATGGATTAGGTGATCCATTCAGCTTTTTTCGAATATATGAGCAGAAATTAGCGGCATACGGACAGAAGTAACTGGAATACGGACCGAAGTCAGAGAAATGCGAACAGAATTCGGCGGAATACGGACAAAAGTCGGCCTAATGCGAACATAAGCCATTGGAATGCGAACAAAAGTCTCCGAGATACGAACAGGGATCCTAAGAAGACAAACTAACTTATAAGACAAAATAATTTTTCAAGTTTGAACTTATTAGTAACACTTGGCATTTGGGTACAATAAAGGTATGATATCAATTAAATTAAAATTCATTTTACGAAAGGGGTGTGTGGCATGGCAATCCGTACCATAGGATTTATCGGGTGTGGGAAAATGGCACAATCAATTATTAATGGCATGATTACTTACGGTGGTTATTCGCCCGAACAGATCCAAGCGACGGCTGTTACCGACAAAACGATCAACTATGTAACCGATCGGTTCGGTATCGAAATGGGTAGCGATAATAAGAAAGTAGCGGCTGAAAGTGATGTGCTCTATTTAGCTGTAAAACCGTATGCTTATCCAGATGTGATTGAAGAAGTCCGTACTCATGTTAATAAGGACACAATTATTGTAACTATTGCGGTCGGTGTAACACTTAATGAAATGGAAAACTTGTTCTCAAAATACACGAAAGTGGTGCGAACAATGCCCAACACGCCATCTTTCGTTGGAGAAGGTATGACCGCGTATTGTCCAAATGATAACGTCACGAATCAAGATCTAGAAGAACTGCAGGAACTGTTCTCTAGTTACGGAAAAGCCGAAATGGTTAAAGAAGACCTCATGAATGCTGTTACGGCAGTTAGTGGATCATCTCCTGCTTACGTTTATGTCTTTATCGAGGCGATGGCAGATGGGGCAGTTAGGCAGGGCATTCCGCGTGAATTAGCCTACGAACTTGCGACACAAGCAGTGTACGGCGCTGCTAAAATGGTCATGGAAACCGGACTTCATCCTGGTGAACTGAAAGATCATGTCACAACGCCAAACGGCACGACTATTCGTGCTTTGGCATCCTTAGAAGAAGATGGTTTCAGAGGTTCCGTCATTAAAGCAATTGATGCTTGTTTTAAAAAGTAATCCAACCCCCTAAGGTACTCGCCTTAGGGGTTTAATGTGTTTAAGACCGTCTGAGTCATAACCTCAACCGACTTCGGAATGACATCAAAATCAAACGTCATATCCGGGTGGTGTAATCCAGGCTTCAAATCGCAACCTATTCCGAGCATGGTAGCTTTTAAATGAGGTCGTTTAATCGTATAAAAGTGAAAATCGTCTCCGCCTGTTGTGACGATCGGTTCTTTTAATTTTTCCTTGCCAGCTGCAGCAATAATTCCTTCGCTCATCTTTTCGGTCGCATCATCGTTTGTCACGGATGCGGCGACATCAGCCCCGATTGACAGGTTAATTTCGACGTCGTAAAAATTCGCTAACGTATTGCATGCTTTTCTAAGCTGCAAATCAAGGGCTTCCATTCCCTCATTTGTTTGAGCTCTTAAATCAACCGAAAACTTTGCATTTCCAGGAATAATATTGGCATTTTTCCGCCAGCCATTAACTGAGTCATTTTGATTGAATGAGGAACCATCGGGTTAATGCCTATACCACAGATATGATTGTTTAATTCGGTTGCCACGTTGATCGCATTAGAATTTAAATGTGGTCTTGCGCCGTGAGCGTCATCACCATTAATTTCACCAAAATAAACCGAGCCGCACCGTGTTTAATCACAGGCGAAAACTCGCCGCACGTTAACTCCTCTGCTGGTCTTAAGTGCATGCCATATAAGTAGTCAACATCATCGACTAGACCTTGACTCACGAACGTTAAAGCCCCATTACCTTTTTCTTCAGCAGGCTGGAACAGAAAACGCACAGTTCCGTGTAAAGGCTGATCCTTCAGCGATAGTAAAGTACCAATTGTAATCGTCATATGCGCATCGTGTCCGCATGAGTGATTCGCCTTAAATTCACCATCCACTTCTTGCCATAACGCATCCATATCTGCTCTGACAGCAACAACGGGTTTACCTGAACCAATCTCAGCGACTAAGCCAGGGATATCAGGAAATGTCCTCACCTGCTGCACCCCTTCAGATTCTAGCAGTTTTTTAATATAGTTAGTTGTTTCGTACTCTTCCCAGCTAATTTCAGCATGAGTATGTAAGTGATTGAAAACGTCCTGAATGGAAATCATGGTGAACATCTCCTTTAAAAATATAATCTGATTTTTAAAAAGATTAGCACACTGCAAAAGCCGTTTCAATCTTTTATAATAGGTTCTAGGAAAAAGTTAGGATGATCAAACATGAAGGAACTTAAATGGTGGGGGCTACCTCTAGTATGGGTGGGGGTGATCTTCGGGTTTTCTAGCCAGTCAGCGGACGAGCAGGAGATGGAGCCTTTTCTATCTCAATATCTCCCTCTAGAAACTTTAAGACCTTTTTTAGAGAAAATTGAATTCACTTATTATCATTCAACTAGAAGCGTGGAAGTTATGGGTCTCGAGCCATTCGTAGAATTTCTAATTCGAAAACTCGCTCATTTTGGCGTGTATTTTATTTTGGCCCTTTTAATCTACGTAGCGGTTTTAAAAATACTAGATTCTAAGAGGTTTATCCAGATTGCCATGACATACTTCTTGCTGATTCATTTTGCGATTTCTGATGAACTGAGTCAAAGCTTTTCACCTGGACGTACGCCCTATTATGGTGACGTCGCTATTGATGCATTTGGTGGATTGGTAGGAATATTTGTTGCATTATTTTTTTTATATTTTAAAAAGAAAGATTATAGAAGCTCGGGCGTTCACTCCCGAGCTTTTTGAATTAATATAGTGTATCAAGCTCAATGCCTTGATAGTAATGTTTTAATATATCTTCATAGGAAGAACCTTTTTCAGCCATACCGACAGCGCCGGTTTGCGATAAGCCAACTCCATGGCCCCAGCCGCCACCGTAAGCTTTAAACCCGACAGTGCCATCATCATGTTGAACAGGTTCGATATAAAATAACGTACTTAATAAAATACGTTCGATACCATCTGCAGTGATATAAGGTAACGACCAACGAACACGATCTTTATATTCATAGAAAGTGCCGTTTTCAGTCACATATTCTATTTCTAACACACGACCTGAGTCTGAGCGTTCGAGTACATTAATCTCGTAAACTTCTCCAACATCGGTATTATAGTAACCACTTAATACTTGAGAGATTTCTTCAGACGACCACTCAAAGTTCCAACGGTGATATTTAGACCAATCAGATTCAAAATCTCCATTCTTAACTGCGCGAAGAGAAGTTGAATTTGCGGCATTTTTGAATACAGATAGATCTGGAACATTTTCGGGTGCTTCACCACGCTCAGAATCTGGCACTCCTCTTAAATATTCTACAGCTCCTGAGCTCCAAACATCTTCATTATTAGCCGTAAACCCACCACTTGTTGAATGATAAACGGCCGTAATAAGATTGTCATTATAGGTTGCAACGACCCCTTTAGTCTCTTCAATGGCCTGTGATGAGATTGGGTGCTCTGCATCATAGCCTCCGTAAACTTGGTCAGAGGTTGTTGGCAATAGATCATATCCATCAGAACTACGTTTACCTAAGTTAGCAAATGTGTAAGTGCGTGCTGCAATAGCTTGTGATTTTTGTGCTTCTAACTCTCCATATGGAACTGGAGGGAGTTCTCTAGGAACAACACCTTTTAAGTATTCCTCAACTGGTAATTCGTTAATTCCAGCCAATGTACCTGATGAGTTAAACCCTACTTCAGCTAGACCGCGGTAACGTGTACCATTAATTGAAACAATTCCATCATCAGATTGTAAAACAACGGCATTTTCCAAGTTCACAGTTTCATTTTGAAAGGTTAATTTAACAGATGAATTTCCTTCATTTATAGTTACAACCTTCCAGAATGAGTCTGTGCCGGCTAGTCCTTTGTCAATGACTTCGTTTCGAAAATCATTACGGTCACTCCACGGGGCATCAGGTGCAAATTCACCGATAAAAAGTCTCCATCCACCATTGTAATCTTCAACGTAGGTAGCATAACCCTCAGCCTGAGCTGCTTCTACCCAGTTATTCTTAGATGATTCAGAAGTTGTCCAAGATACTTGTAGACGGTAATTTGATTGGATGGTGCCAGTCGAATCCAGTTCTGCTAGGACATGGTCATCTGTTCCAGAGAAGATGACCTCACCTGTTTCCTTATTAATCACAGAAAAATTTCCTTCACCACCAATTGTCAGTTGTTCGGCATTAGGAACAACACCAATCCGAATATCAGGATCTTGCTCTTCTGCTGTTATGGTCAATATACTTACTGATATTAAAGCGCTTAGAACTAGTGAAAACATGATAACCTTTAGCAAGCGATTCAAAGCAATCACTCCTTTTACAAAAAAGTATTTTCTTCTACAATATTTGATTAAAGACTGAAAAAACCTTTCAAAATTAAACTATCAATCATAAAATAATAGTTTAGAATGATAGATTTACAAATTTATACTATTAACGTAGTGCTAAAATAATATAGCTTTTGAGATAGGTTAATTGAAATTAATTTTTAATAAAAATAAAAGTATTTAAATTATTATGTCAAGTAATTATAATAGAGTTAATACTTCAGAAAGTGTGAGATTAATGACGTATGTGATTGGAATTGACGGTGGAGGAACAAAAACAAAAGCGATATTAGCCGATGAGTTTGGTAACGTATATGCTTCAGTAACAACAGGCCCAAGTAACCCCAATGCAATGATGAAAGAAGAATTGGCCGAAACCATAAACTATATTTTTAACGAATTAGAAAAACAAGCTCTAAAACAATTTAATGCCTGTAAGTTATGCTTTGCCGGTATGTCTGGGATCGGTGAGACCAAAAATTATAACTTATTAAAAGGTCTTTTTGCCTGTCAATGTGAAAATTCTCAAATGCAAGTGGTTATGAATAACGATGCCATTAACGCTCTATATGCGGGGACACTTGGAGAAGACGGTATTGTACATATTTCTGGGACAGGTTCCATCACATTGTCTTTATTTAATAATAAAATTGATCGTGTGGGTGGATGGGGCTATTTATTTGATGATTTAGGAAGTGGTTTTGCCATTGGTGAAGCATCACTAGCAGCTGTTTTTCAAAGTTTTGATGGAAGAGGTTCTGTAACATCTTTAACCCCTCGACTGCTTAAGCATTTTAATTGTGAAGAAGTGCCAGAATTAGTTAAAGTTATTTACAATGCGCCGAATCATAGGGTGAAGGTTGCAGAAATTAGTCCCTTAACATTTGAATGCGCCGCTGATGGTGATTCTATTGCTAACGAAATCATACATTCAATTTCTAAAGATATTGCGCATTCAATTAATACACTTATTAAGTCTCGTAATAAAGAAGCTGAAACCATTACTGTTATATTATCAGGTGGGATTTTTAAACGTGCCGATATCATGATTCCGAAATTAAAGGAACATATAAAGTATCCTGTTAGTTTAGAAACCATCAAGGTTGAACCAGTGTTTGGAGCGGTCATAGCAGCATTAAACGAATTAGGTGTTAAAAGAGATGACGAGTTTGTTAATCGAATTAATGAACAATACTAAACATGATATGGCATAATTGTGGATAGTAAAATTAATGATCATATAAAACGTAGAAAGGAAATTTGAATATGGGACGTACCAATGCAGGAATCTTTATGTTAAATGAAATGAAAAGTAAACTTCCTCCTTCTGAACGGAAAATTGCTCAATTTATTCTAGATTATCCTGAGAAAGCCATTAATATGACAGCAACTGAGCTCGGAAAAGAAAGCGAAACAAGTAGTGCGGCTGTCATTCGATTGTGTAAATCACTAAAATTAAAAGGTTTTCAGGAGTTAAAATTACGCGTAGCAGGAGACCTTCAGCGTAATGACGTGATGGAATTTAGAGACATTGAACCTAATGAGCCTCACACGACTACGATAGAAAAGGTTACATTAAATAGTGTACAAACGATTCAAGAGACAGCTGATTTAATAGACACAGATAGCTTAAATCAGGCGGTAAATGCTTTGTTAGAAGGCAATCGAATTTACATTTTTGGCGTTGGGGCTTCAAGTATTCCTGCCATTGATGCTTATCAAAAGTTAATAAGGATTAACCGTGCAGCATTTGTTTTAACAGATTTACATATGGCCGCAACTGCAGTGGCGAATACGGATGAGAGAGATATTGTATTTGGAATTTCTTTCTCCGGTGAGACACATGAAGTAGCTAAAATTCTTGAGATTGCTAATTCTCAAGGAGCCAAGACCATCAGTTTAACTAAATATGGACGCTCAATGGTTGCGGATCAAGCGGACATTAATTTATATACTTCAGCAACAAAGGAAGCTTCATTTAGAAGTGGAGCAACATCATCTCGATTAGCTCAGCTCCACGTTATAGATATTTTGTTTATGTGCTTAGCTTCTAAATCTTATGAACAAACAGTCGATTATTTAGACTCAACACGTACAGCTATTAGAGATTTACAAAATAAAGTGAAAAAGAAGAAATAAAAATATCAAAACACTCGATAACGGGGCCATCCTGATTTTGAGTGTTTTTATTTTTGTAGAATCATGAAATATTTATTTTATTAATTTACTGATAATATTGATTTTTATTTTAATTCAATTAATATTATAATTATAGCGCTTACATAAAAGGGGAATCTGTTTAATGGAGACTAATACTCGGATGAGAGTCTGTGGAATCATGTCTGGTACATCTCTTGATGGAGTTGATGTAGCCATTGTGGATTTTGAAGAACAAAATGGGAACATAGATTTTAACCTCGTACATTTTTCTACAGTGCCTTATAGTCATCAATTAAGTGAGCGATTACGGTCAATCGTACAACCGAGCAGTCAATCACCTGATATTTCATCAATGAATATGTTGTTAGGTGATGTATTTGCAAACGCAGTCAATACCACGATTCAAAAGTCCGGGTTAAGTCATGAAGACATTGATTTAATTAGTTCACATGGCCAAACGATCTACCATGACCCAATCATTCACGAAGACGATTCTCTACATCAACCGAGCACCTTACAAATCGGGGATATTAGTGTTATTGCGGAGAAAACCGGTATCCCTACCATTGGGGACTTTAGAACAAGGGATATTGCGGTGGGCGGTCAGGGTGCCCCATTAGTTCCGTTTGTAGATTACACTTTACTTCGTTCAGAACACAGTGGAAGAATACTAGTTAATATCGGTGGTATTTCAAACTTAACCGTTTTAAAAAAAAGCTTGTAAACCTGAAGACGTCATAGCGTACGATACAGGACCAGGTAATATGTTAATAGATGCCTTTGTGAATTGGTATACAAACGGAAAGGAATCATTTGACCCCGATGGTAAGTATGCAAGCCGTGGGAAAGTTCATACAGAATGGTTAAATGAATTATTGAATCACCCATATTATTCAAAACTTCCACCAAAGAGTACTGGAAGAGAACAATTCGGTATTGAATATGCTGAAAAGTTATGGAAAGAAGCGGATGATAAACGTATTAGTGAACTAGATCGAATATCGACTATAACTGAGTTAACGGTTCAAACTTTAGCTAGGTCGCTTCGCTATCATGTAGAGACGGATCACATTGAATCCATTTATATTAGTGGTGGAGGTTGGAATAACAGGCACCTTATAGTTAATTTAGAGAAACAATTATCGAATCATGTCACGGTACATTCTACACAAGAGCTTGGGATGAATATGGATGCTAAGGAAGCGATTGTTTTTGCATTGCTAGGGTATTTAGGCTTTAATAAAAAGCCGAATAATTTACCAGCTGCTACTGGTGCCGAGAAGCAAGTGGTAATGGGAAAAATCTCTTGGTAATAAATTTTTAATTAGGAAGGTTTATTGATGAAAAAACTAACTAAATTAACAACAGAAACGCATAATCCTAAATCAAAGCAATTGGATCAAATGTCAACAGATAGTATCCTGCAACTGATGAATGAAGAAGATTTATTAATTCCGAAAGCGATTAATAAAGTCCTACCTGAAATTGAGGAAACAGTTGAGGCAGTCTATCATTCTTTTATTAATGAGGGTAGGTTGTTTTATGTTGGAGCAGGTACGAGTGGTCGAATTGGATTATTGGATGCCGTTGAATGTCCTCCAACGTTCAGTACGTTACCTGAAAAAGTTCAGGCGATTATTGCTGGTGGAATGGATGCCTTAATGGTAGCAGTAGAAGGGGCAGAGGATGATTTTGATCTAGGAGTTCATGATCTTAAAGAACATGGCATAACTGAAAACGATGTCGTCATTGGTATTGCGGCAAGTGGTAGAACTCCATATGTGAAGGGTGCTTTGTCATATGCGCAGAAGATTGGAGCTAAAGCAATCAGTCTTTCCAGTAATGAGGGCTCAGAAATCAGCGAGTATGCCGATATTGCTATTGAAGTTATAACGGGACCTGAGATTCTTACTGGATCAACAAGACTGAAGGCTGCTACTGCCCATAAATGATTTTAAACATGGTTTCTACAGCTTCCATGGTTAAATACGGGAAGGTTTACCAGAATTTAATGGTAGACGTTAATGCTACTAATTATAAGTTGAAGGAACGTTGTAAAAAGATCGTGCATGAAGCGACAAATGTTAGCTATGAAGAGGCTGAAGAGGTTCTGTTAAAAACAGGGTTCAAAGTAAAACCAGCTATTGTCATGATCCTCGCAAATGTGGATTATAGTCAGGCTAAATTACTGTTAGAACAATCTCAAGGCTTTGTAAGAGAAGCGATTGGAAATAGTAGATAGGTATATTCACATTATTTTTTAAATAAAATTTTTAGAAAAGTAGAAAAACAAATGCTCAATTGGGGAGTTATTATGCAATTGTTGAAATCGATCCTAGATCAATATTTAGAGAGGGAGTATTTCTCAGGTGCCGTTTGTACAGTTATTAAGGATGATGATTTAGTATTTGAACAATCACTTGGCTATACGAATATAAATCAATCACAAAAAGTTACTAGTGAGACGGTTTTTGATTTAGCGAGTTTAACTAAAATTGTCACGTCTACCTTAATACTTAGATTAATTACAAATCAGAAGTTATCGCTAAAAACACAATTAGGTGATTGCTTACCTATTCAACAAAAGGAATTATCGTCTATTACTATTCATCAGTTATTAACTCATTCTTCAGGGATAAAAGCATGGCATCCTTTTTATACTCATTTACCTGAAAGAAACTTTTTTAAACTATTAGATGATATTGAGATCAAGCATGATGGACGAGAAAAAGTTGAGTACAGTGATTTGAACTATATGTTACTTGGTAAAGTGTTGGAGCATGAGTATTCTACCGATCTTAACCAAATAGTGAACCAAAATCTTAATAAACGACTAAGTAGTGACTTTTCTTATGGTCCTTTGAACGCTAGTAATATAGCCGCTACTGAATTCGGTAATCGTACAGAGATGGGCATGTGCAAAAATCGGGGTTTAGACTTTAATCAATGGCGTCAAACAGATCAACCGATCATTGGCGAAGTAAACGATGGCAATACATATTACTTTTTAACGGTCAAGCAGGACATGCCGGGTTGTTTGGTTCAGTAAAGGACCTTATTAAATTGAATGATTTATATTTGAAAGGAGGAGTTTATAACCATGAAGTCTTCCTAAACGAAGAACTGATCAATCAGTCTTTAGAAAATCAAGTAGGTCAAAGGGGATTAGGCTGGCATTCAGGTAGACCGTTTCCAGCGGGGATGGGCCATACAGGATTTACGGGAACTGCAATTTGGATAGTACCAGACATCAATTGAATGTTGTTTTACTGACTAATCGTTTAAATACGAAACAGCCTCAAAATTTACAAGGTTTTCGTGAAGAAGTCTTTAAGGCGATTATGGATGAATTTATATAATTAAAAGGGGAGAAAATGATGTTTAATCGTAAAGGGTTACTAGTAAGTGTGTTGCTTTTATTCGTGTTAGTACTAGCTGCTTGTACGAACGTGGGAGGAAATGATGATTCAGATTCGCAAAATGAAGGCACAGAGGGAGAAGAGGCAAAAGAAACCGATGCAGAACAGGTGCTGAAAATTGCTAATGATCAAGAGCCTGCGGGGTTAGACCCTCATAAAACACCTGCACATTCATCTGTTAGAATCTACTCTCAAGTTTATAGTGGATTAGTCTCGTTTGATGAGAACATGGAGGTTGTGCCTGACTTAGCAAAAGAGTGGAATCAACCAAATGATACGACTTATGTGTTTACATTGCGTGAAGGTGTTCAATTCCATAACGGAAATGAAGTCACAGCTGAAGATGTTAAATACAGTTTCGAAAGAATTTTAGCAGAAGAAACAGCATCGCATATTGCATCTTATTTTTCAAATGTAGAAAGTATAGAAGTTGTAGGGGATTATGAAGTGCAGTTCAATCTAAGTAATCCTGATGCAACTTTCTTATCTAACTTAACGAATGCAAGTGCCGCTATTGTTGACCAGGAAGTGATTGAAGAGAACGGGGACTTGCAGCAGGTGGCAGTTGGTACAGGTCCATTTAAATTTGAAGAGTGGGTTGCTGATAGTAGAGTTAATCTAGTAAAAAATGAAAATTATTTTATTGATGGGCAGCCGAAGTTAGATGAAGTTATTTATTATACGATGAAAGAGGAATCAGCAAGACTATCTGCCATTCGTACAGGTGAAGTTGATTTAACCACTTTAACGGCGCAATCAGCTGAACTAATCAGTAATGAAGAGAACATTGAAGTGAAAGACTATCAATCTTTAGAGTATAGCTATGTAGGATTTAATGTAAATGCAGAACCACTAGATGATCCGAAAGTAAGGCAGGCTCTAAGTTTAGCGACAAACCGTCAAGCCATTACCGATATTGTATGGAGTGGTGATGCAGTTGTTTCAGGACCTGTAGCACCGTCTATGGGTGATTGGGCAATAGACGTTGAAAGTCACGAACTTTACCAGCATGATATTGAAAAAGCTAAATCTCTGTTAGAAGAAGCGGGTTATGCCGACGGTTTTGACATTACAATCACCACAGCTTCAACTTACGCTGACATGGTAGATACGGCACAATTATTACAGCAACAGTGGAAAGAAATTGGTGTTAATGCCGAGATTAATCAAATTGAGTGGGGCGAGTATATAGATACTTGGTCTAACACATCAGCTGATGTTCTTATTGGAAGAAATGGTTCTGGTACTGATCCGGACAGATCGTTAAATTATTTCTTTAATACAGAAGGTTCAGCTAATGTTTGGGGATTCTCTGATTCTGAGTTTGACTCTCTAGTTGAAGAAGGTAAGGTTACAGTTGACCAAGAACAACGTAAGGAAATTTACAACAAAGCTCAAGAACGCCTACTAGAATTATCACCAAACTTATTTCTTGTGTCTCCAATGAAATATGTAGCAGTCAGAGATTCAGTAGTTAATTTTACTCCTTATCCTCATGATGGGGGAAGACATTGTTGAAGTATCAAAACAATAAATTAAAAAGAGGCTGCTTAATTTAAGCAGCCTCTCATTATTAAGGGTGAGCGACATGTATGCATATATTTTAAGACGTTTATTAATGTTAATACCTGTACTATTTGGTGTGTCAGTGGTTATTTTCTTTACACTTCGTATCATCCCTGGGGATGTAGCTCAGACCATTTTAGGTACGGACGCAACAGAAGAAGCATTAGCTCAATTAAGAAAAGACTTCGGATTAGACCGTCCAGTCTTAGAACAATACATAACATGGATGAGTGGTGTGTTAGTCGGTGATTTTGGTGAATCCATGCGTACTGGAAGAGAAGTATTACCGGACATTCTTAGCCGTTTTAAAATTACCTTTGAACTAACTATGCTGTCTGCCATTCTTTCCTGGATTATTGCAATTCCACTAGGAATTATTGCAGGAATCAAGAGAAATACGAAAACAGATTTCACAGTGAGAATTATTTCGTTATTAGGTGTATCGATTCCAAACTTTGCTTTAGCAACCGTACTTATACTTGTATTGGCTTTAACCTTCTCATATAGTCCGCCTGTTGGATATGTTGGATTCTTTGAAGATCCTATTAAAAATCTTCAAATTCTATTATTACCTTCCATCGTTTTAGGAACTGCTATGGCTGGGGCTGTTATGAGGATGACTCGTTCTTCTATTTTAGAAATATTGAGGCAAGATTTTATTAGAACGATTAGAGCCAAAGGGGCAAAGGAACGCTTAGTTATTTTTAATCATGCTCTTAGAAATGCCATGATTCCTATTCTAACCATAATAGGTATGCAAATTGGTGTTTTACTGGGCGGTACTGTCATTATTGAGCAAATCTTTTCATTACCGGGCTTAGGACAACTCGTATTAACCAGTATCAATCAAAGAGATTTTACAGTGATTCAAGGTGCGATTTTGTTTATTGCTTTTGTGTTCGTATTGGTTAATTTACTAGTAGATTTACTTTATTCCTATTTAGATCCAAGAATCACTTATAAATAAAACAATACGCGAAGGAAGTGTGTGATGCTTCATGAAAGAGTTTCTTCAAAAATTAACAGATGACAAAGTGGGATTAGTTGGATTAATTGGTATCGTGCTAGTTGTCATATTAGCTCTATTAGCGCCTTTAATTGCTCCATATAAACCGGATCAAATGTTTACAAATCATACTCTTGAAGGGCCGAGTAGTCAATTTTTATTTGGAACCGATGAATTTGGTCGAGATATTTTCTCTCGCATTATATATGGAGCACAAGTGTCCTTGCAAGTTGGTCTAATTGCGGTAGGCATAGGAGCGATAGGTGGTTTAATATTTGGATTAATCAGTGGCTATTTTCAAGGTAAGGCTGACCAAATCATCATGAGAATTATGGATGTCTTCTTTGCATTTCCAGATATACTACTTGCCCTTACCATTATAGCGGTATTGGGTCCGAATTTGACTAATACGATGATTGCGATTGGTATTGTGTTTATGCCTGTCTTTACTAGACTAGTTCGATCAGCAGTAATGACAGTTAAAGAAAACGAATATATTACAAATGCCCAGGCTATTGGAGTAAAGCCCTCACTAATTATCATTAGACATATTACACCGAATATCATGGCGCCGTTTATTGTTCAAATTACCTTGGCGTTATCAGGCGCGATTTTAACTGAAGCAGCGTTAAGCTTCCTTGGGTTAGGGGTACAACCACCAGATCCATCTTGGGGCGTTATGCTGAATGATGCTAGAACTTATATGGAATTTGCGCCATGGACGATTTTATTCCCGGCAGGTGCAATTGTGATTACGATTTTTGTTTTAATTTATTGGGTGATAGTTTGAGGGACTTATTAGACCCTAAATTAAGACAATAAGATCGTCATTTTAAGTATAGCCACAAACCGAGGAGGTTTAAGATGAACCCTTTGTTGAATATAGAAAATTTATCTATTAATTATAAGACTAAAAAGAAAGAATTTAATATTATTAAAGATATTAAATATTAAAATAGATGAAAAAAATGAAGTATGGAATCGTAGGGGAGTCTGGAAGTGGTAAAAGTTTAACATCGCTCGCGATCATGAACTTATTACCAGACGTACTAGACATTAATGAAGGCTCGATTGAACTCAATACTAACACTAAAAAGGATTTAACTACTTTATCAAAAAGCGAGATGCGTAACGTTCGTGGTAGTGAAATCTCTATGATTTTTCAAGAGCCGATGACTGCACTTGATCCTTTATATACCATTCAATATCAACTACTTGAAGTATTAAAGATTCATAACAACTATAGTAAAGAAGAAATGTATCAAATGGGCGTTGACATGTTGGAAAGAGTAGGAATCTCGCGCCCTAAACAAATCATGAAGGAATATCCACATCAGTTGTCGGGTGGTATGAGACAACGTGTGATGATTGCGATGGCGTTGATATGTCAACCTAAGTTATTAATTGCTGACGAACCCACTACTGCTTTAGACGTAACTATACAAGCCCAAATTTTAGATTTAATGAACGAACTTTCTGATCTGCACAATACGGCTATCCTTATGATCACGCATGACTTAGGGGTCATATTAGAAACGTGTGAAAGGGTAGCGGTCATGTATGCTGGTCAAATTGTAGAAGAATCGACTGTCGAAAAAATATTCGAGGAAGCAGCTCATCCTTATACGAAAGGTTTATTGTCATCTATACGCTCGTTAGGAAATAAATCTGAAGAGTTATATTCGATCCCAGGAAATGTACCGACACCTGATCATTATCAAGATTTGGGCTGCAGGTTTGCGACGAGATGTCCTTATGCGATGGAGCGGTGTTTTGAACAAGAGCCTCCACTCTATCAAATTCAGGATGACCATTCGAGTAAATGTTGGTTACATGAAGAGGAGGAAGAAGCCCATGACCGATACACAACAAGTGTTAGAAATTAAAAATTTAAAAAAACATTTTCCGATTAAAGGCGGTGTTTTAAAACGCACCTATGGCTATGTTAAAGCAGTGGATGGCATCAGCTTTGATGTGAAGGAAAATGAAACATTTTCTTTAGTTGGAGAAAGTGGATGCGGGAAATCTACTACAGGGCGTGCCATACTCCGATTACATGAACCAACAGAAGGAGAAGTATTATTCTATGGGGATAATTTGTTAGATGTGAATAAGCGCTCTTTTAGACAGATGCGGAAGAATATGCAATTAATTTTCCAAGATCCTTATAGTTCATTAAACCCTAGAATGACCGTGAAGAAATTATTGATGGAACCGTTGTTAACCCACAAAATGGCTACTAAGAAAGAAGCTGAGCAAAAGCAGCTGATATGATCGAGAAAGTTGGTTTATCAAAGGACCAACTTGATCGTTATCCACATGAGTTTAGTGGTGGTCAAAGGCAACGAATTAGTATTGCAAGAGCATTAGTACTAAACCCTAAATTAATTATTTTAGATGAAGCGGTATCAGCACTAGATGTGTCGATTCAATCTCAAATACTTAATTTATTAATTAAGTTACAGAAAGAATTTAACCTGACTTATATTTTTATTTCGCACGATTTAAATGTTGTTAAGCATTTGAGTGACCGGGTCGGAGTCATGTATTTAGGACAGATGATGGAGCTTGCTTCAACAGATAAGTTATATGAAAATCCATTACACCCTTATACAAAAGCTTTATTATCGGCTATACCAAGTATTGACCCAAAAGAAAAGAAAGAACGAGTAATTTTGCAAGGGGATGTGCCCGATCCGAGTGATCCTCCATCAGGATGCCCATTCCGATTGAGATGTCCGATGGCTCATGAACGATGTGCTGAAGAAAAGCCAGAATTTAAGCAGATAGAAGAAGATCATTGGGTAGCATGTCATTTGTATGATTAAAAATTAAGGCTGTTCCTATAAGTTTTATAACTTTAGGAACAGCCTTGTTTTCATTATAATGCCTCAAGCAAAAAGTCTGCTAAATGAATGGCTCGTATGACATCAGATTGACCTTCACGCTCGATTCCGAGTTTCATTTGGATTAAACATCCAGGGTTAGAAGTAATAATTGTACGTGCCTGAGTTGCCCTTGCATGTTCCATCTTGTGGTCTAAAATCTGCATGGACATCTCTGGCTGGGTGATATTATAAATCCCTGCAGACCCGCAGCATGAATCCGCTTTTTCCATTTCCACATAATCTGCGCCATTAATGGCCTGAATTAACCGACGTGGTTCTTCAGATACCCCTAAGACGTTTCTCAAATGACAGGAGTCTTGATAAGTGACGACTTGTGAAGGGACGTCAAGATGATGATCCATAAAACCTAGCTCTACTAAAATGCTGGAGAAGTCGATAATCTTGCTAACGAACGATTCAGCCCGCTCAGACCATTTAGCATCGTTTTTTAGCAAGTAATCATAATCATGTAGAAAAGCACCGCATCCTCCAGCATTGGTGATAATATAATCACAGTCCACCTGTTCAAAAGCCTCAATATTTTGTTTGGCTAACTCAAGTGCACCTTGCTTTTCACCACTATGACCATGTAGAGCCCCGCAGCAATTTTGCGTATCGGGTACAACAACGTCACAACCGGCCTTGTTCAATAGTTTAATAGTCGATTGATTCGTCTCGCGGAACATGGTATCCATTAAGCAGCCGCGAAACATGGCAACCGTTGCTTTTGTTTCTCCTTCAGCTTTAAAGATCGCCTCCTCCGGTTGTTTTGACTGACTGACCTTGGGCAGGGCACGTTCCATTTGCTGCATATGTTTCGGAAGTATTTTCATAAAACCAAGTTTTCGAGTCGTTTTTTTGAAGTCCTGATTTTTGATAAAAGCTAAGTAGACTTGTCGCTTGCTCCATTCGTTTTTGATTAGGAAATAACTTATGAAACACGGTTTTTCTAACAGTTTTTTCTTTAAAAGAATGGTTTTTATGTTCTTCAAAAATGGCACGTGCTTCTTCCAGCATATGACCATAATTAACCCCGGCAGGGCATGCTGGCTCACATGCTCTGCATCCTAGACACACGTTAAGAGAATGCTCAACTTCTTCATATTCTTTGATTTCTCCATCACGTACGGCCTTCATTAATGCAATTCGCCCTCTAGGCGAGTGAACTTCGCTTTTAGTCTCAACATAAGTTGGACAAGCCGGCAAGCAGAAACCGCATCGCATACAATTGAGAAGTTCATTCTCTTCAATCCGTTCTTCAAAATCTTCCCTAATGGTATTCATCGGTTCACCACCTTAAAGTATGATTCGTTTTCGTGTTTCTTTAGCGAACATTTTTCCAGGATTCATAATATTAAGCGGATCAAATGCAGCTTTGATATTTTTCATCACATCAAGCCCTGCATTGCCGACTTTCCAAGCTAAATAAGGCGACTTCATTTCACCAACACCGTGCTCGCCTGTAATTGTTCCGCCAAAATGAATCGCATAGGCAAAGATTTCTTCAAAAGCTTTCTCAACTCGCTCCATTTCGTCTTGATTCCGCGCATCCGTCATACAAGTCGGGTGAAGATTACCATCTCCAGCGTGACCAAATGTCGCAATGTTTACGTTATGCTTTTCTGCAATTCTATTAATCTCCTGAACCATTGGTGCTATTTCAGACCTTGGAACAGTTGCATCTTCTAAAATTGTTGTTGGACTAAGCCGGGCAATGGCTGACAATGCAGCTCTGCGCCCCTCACGCAACCTATCAGCTTCTGTTTCTGATTGAGCCGTTTGTACATCAATGGCACCTTCTTGCTTACAAAGTGCTGCAATCCTCTCAATATCTCGTTCAACAACCAGAGGTGGTCCGTCTTGTTCTATAAGTAAAACAGCCTCTGCATCAGTTGGGAGACCTAAATGCGAAAACTCCTCAACGGCTTTAATCGTTTTCTGATCCATAAACTCAAGGGTCGCTGGCGTCATTTTATTAGCTATGATTCTAGAGA
Organism: Piscibacillus salipiscarius JCM 13188; assembly: GCF_001311865.1. Taxonomy (GTDB): domain Bacteria; phylum Bacillota; class Bacilli; order Bacillales; family Alkalibacillaceae; genus Piscibacillus; species Piscibacillus salipiscarius. Next base: position 90,145 of record NZ_BBCD01000002.1, on the reverse strand, counting down.
CGGTTTGCGAGGCTTGATCAATAGATTTATAAATGGCTAGTAGAGTCTGTTTCGCTTCTGGTTTTGGAATTAATTTTAATGTTGCTTCTGTGATGATTCCAAGTGTACCTTCAGATCCAACGAGTAGTTTCGTTAAGTCGTAACCTGCGACATCTTTAGCAAGCTTACCACCTGTGCGTATAATTTCACCATTCGGCAGCACGACTTCGAGTGCTAGTATGTAATCTTTCGTCACGCCATACTTTAACCCACGAAGGCCACCTGAATTTTCGTTAATGTTCCCACCGATTGTAGATATTTTCATAGAGCTAGGATCAGGTGGGTAAAAAGGCCCTTCTCTTCAACCGTGTCGCAAATCGTTTTAGTAATCACACCTGGTTGAACTGTTATGGTTAAATTCTCCTCATCAATTTCGAGAATTTCATCGAGCCGATTAAATAAAAGCACAACGCCACCTTGAGTGGGTGTTGTTCCTGCTGCCAAATTTGTCCCCGAGCCGCGCGGAACAATCGGTACTTGATGTTCACCGCATGCTTTTACAATTTGAGATATTTCTTCCGTATTTTTAGGGCTGACAACAAGGTCAGGCTTACTTTGGAAATTAGGAGTTGCATCATAGGAGTAAGCCATTCTTGCGCTTTCGCTATGCTCTACATGCGACTCACCAACAATGTCTGTGATTTTTTGAATAAAAGAATTTGGGATCATACTATCTCTCCCTTTATTAATCTTACTTTTTATTATAATATGAATGTGAAGGTAATGAAATAATATTACAAAAATTAATAGTATTTAATAAAATTAAAGTTCAAAGGTGATTGTATGAATAAACTAATTAAAGATGTCCAGGTTTATACAGAGAAAGGCATCTTGAATAATCACCACGTTTTAATAGAAGACGGAGTGATTAAGCACATTAGTAATGAACTAATTGAAGCCGATGAATCTGTAGATGGGGAAGGGCATCATTTGATTCCCGGGTTCATCGATGGTCATATTCACGGAGCTGGTGGAGCGGATGTGATGGATGGAACCGTTGATGCGATCGAGGAAATTTCACGCACGATTGTCAAAGAAGGTGTTACATCATTTGTTCCAACGACGATCACTAGCAAACATGAAGACATAGAACGAGTGCTTAAAACAGCCGCTAACGATCAGTATCAGGGCAGAGCAGAGATACTTGGTCTCCATATTGAAGGCCCTTTTGTTGAAAAGAAAAAAGCAGGTGCTCAGCCAAAGGAATATATCGTGAAACCTGATGTGGAACTTATGAAAAAATGGGTGGCGTTAGCAAACCACCGTATAAAAACTGTAACCTTAGCGCCGGAACTTGATGATGAAGGTGAGCTGATTCGTTATTTGGTAGAGCAGGACGTTAACGTTTCCGCTGGTCATACGGATGCCAATTCGAGTGAGATTAGAAAAGCTGTTTCGCGTGGCGTTCATCAAATGACGCACCTATGTAACGCGATGAACGGCATTCATCACCGAGATGTTGGTGCTGTGGGAACGGCGATGCTTTTAGATGAGCTAAAGAGTGAACTTATTGCCGACCGCATCCACGTAGGTGATGATATGCTTCAGTTAATTTATAAAACGATTGGACCTGATCGGTTAATCCTCATTACTGATGCGATGCGGGCAAAAGGAATGCCCGACGGCACCTATTCACTTGGAGGTCAGGATGTGACAGTTGAAAACGGGAAAGCTACACTTGATGACGGAACGCTTGCTGGGAGTGTTTTAACGATGGATCAAGCTTGCCGGAATATGATGAAGGTTGCAGGTGCGAGTTTTGAAGAATGCATACAAATGGCATCGGTTAATCCCGCTAAGCAGTTAGGAGTTTTTGACCGAAAAGGGAGTATCACCATCGGTAAAGAGGCCGATTTGGTTCTGGTAGATTCTAATTTTAATGTGCAAAAAAAACTTCTGCAAGGGTGTTTTGTATGAATAAGGTGAATGAGATGGAGTTTTTAAAAGTTAATAGTTATAAAGAGTTGAGTCAAAAGGCTGCTGATAAAGTTGTGAAGGTGATTCAAGAAAATCCACATGCCGCGTTAGGTCTAGCAACAGGTAGCACGCCAGTTGGATTATATGAAAACTTAGTCCAGGCGTATCAACATGGACAGGTTGATTTTCATAAAGTAAAACATTTAATTTAGATGAGTATGTCGGGATTCATCAAGACCACCCACAAAGTTATCATCAGTATATGCAAAAACATCTGTTTCAATTTATTAATCTTAAAGACGATCATGTTCACATACCAGACGGTGAAACGGGAGACTTGGAAGAGGAATGTCAGCGATACGAGAGGTTATTAGCTAAAGAAGGTCCTATTGATCTTCAAATTTTAGGGCTAGGTATTAACGGCCATATTGGTTTCAATGAACCTGGAACAGCCTTTGATGCAAGAACTCATGTTGTTAATTTGACTGATTCGACCCGTGAAGCAAATGCGAAATTTTTCGATACGAAGGAGGAAGTTCCAAAACAAGCGATTACCATGGGGATCGGTAACATAATGGAAAGCCGAGAAATTATATTGCTTGCCTTCGGTGAACATAAACAACCAGCTATCAAGCAGTTGATGGAAGGTGAGGTATACGAGGACTTCCCAGCGAGCGCTCTTTTGCAGCACGATCGTGTAAGTGATTTATGGAGAGAAGGACAGTTGAATTTGCGTAAATTGAGTTAGGGACCTGGTGAGCGCTATAGCGCTATTTGGGAGAGCGCGAGTGTCGATAGGGGAACCTTGAACCTAAATAAAGAAGCATCCAAACGAATTAGGGAGCACATGAAGACCAATAAAAAAGGAGTTCGTCACCTCAGACGAACTCCTTTCCTGTTTATGCTTCTTGAGTTTCTTCTTGTTCTTGTCGTTGATAGTCAATGCGTTCTTCAGAATCAGCATCAAAGAAGTGAGCTTTGTTCATGTCAACGGCTAGTGTAATCGCTTGGCCAGCATCGACGTTTGAGCGAGCATCCACGCGGGCTGTGAATTCTTGGTCGCCAATTTTAGAATAGAGATAAGACTCTGAGCCCATTAACTCAGCCACTTCTACATCAGCTTTGAACGAAGCACCTTCTGCCGTTTGTAAAAATGCTGGTTCATCATGAAGGTCTTCAGGACGAATGCCGAGAATGACTTCTTTACCAACATAATCTAAATCGCGTAACACCTTCATGCGACCTTCAGGTACAGCGATATCGTGATCTTCAACCGTAATTGAATTTTCATTTAATGTTCCTTTTAAGAAGTTCATGGCAGGTGATCCGATAAATCCGCCAACGAACACATTATTCGGCTTATCGTAAACTTCTTTAGGTGAACCGACTTGCTGGATTACGCCGTCTTTCATAACAACCAGACGAGTTGCCATGGTCATGGCCTCTGTTTGGTCGTGCGTGACATAAATCGTTGTCGTCTGTAGGCGTTTGTGAAGCTTTTGAATCTCAGCACGCATTTGGACACGTAATTTCGCATCTAAGTTTGATAATGGCTCATCCATTAAGAATACTTTAGCATCACGGACGATCGCGCGGCCTAATGCTACACGCTGACGCTGACCACCAGATAAGGCTTTAGGTTTACGGTCAAGCAAGTCTTCAAGTCCTAGAATTTCAGCTGCTCTCTGAACGCGTTCTTTAATTTCCTTTTATTAACCTTACGAAGTTTTAAACTGAACGCCATGTTATCATAAACGTTCATATGCGGGTACAGTGCATAGTTCTGGAAAACCATCGCAATATCACGGTTTTTCGGTGCCACATCGTTCATTTTGTCATCACCAATATAAAATTCTCCTGATGTAATTTCCTCAAGTCCTGCGATCATTCGTAGAGTCGTCGATTTACCACAGCCCGAAGGACCGACAAAACGATAAACTCCTTATCTTGAATATGTAAATTAAAATCTTGTACCGCATGTACATCTTTTTCATAGATTTTATTAATGTTTTCTAAACGTAACTCTGCCATGTCAATTCCCCCAATATAAAAGTGTTAATTTAAGTGTACCTTAGGCGAAATCGCTTTCATATAGAAAGATTGCACAAAACTCAGAATTTTTTGTGCATATCTATCATTCTATTAACTGAATCGCTAAGTAAACGTTTAGCATGTCGTTAAAGTTTTTGATATCATGCCCCGTCAGTTCTTGAAATTTATCCAATCGGTACTGAACACTGTTTCGGTGCATATATAATGTTTTCGCTGCAGCGGTCACATTCCCTTGATGTTCAATGACGGTTTTGATGGTTTTAATTAAGTCTTCGTCATCCGAACTGTTTTGTAAAATCGACTGGCCAAAATATTCACGTTCCCCAAATGTGTATTTTTCAGGAAGAAGAAGGATTAGAGCATCTCCTTGTTTGACTAATCGTTTAGACGTTTTAGTAAATACCTTATCAGCCGTATCAATAAACCACTTATAAAATTCAGGCGTTTTTTCATCTACTTTAAGTGGGTTACTTATCATTAACCTCAAATTCAAATCTAAATCGTCACTCATCACGTCGATAATTTCTTCAAAGGGAATTGGCTCATAATCACCACATAATGATTCAAGCAACACAAGCAAATTAGGTTTCTCCCACAGAAATAAAACTGACTTATTTAAGAGTAAAGAAATGGACTCTTTGAGTGTGTCCTGCTGTTCAGAATTATTTTGTATTTGCATGATGGTTAGGCGAATGTTTTGTCCCTGGATAGGTCGCTCAGAGCTAAGTCCATTAAGAAAGTCCAGCCAGTTTTTTTCTTCATTAGTATGTATAAGTTCATGATCCGCAAAGGCTTTTATAATCTGTTTATAATCATAAGTTAAGTCTTTTTCCGGTATAGCATAAAGCTGCCCCTGTATACGAAAGGTAAAAGAATGTTTAGGCTCAGAATGAACTCGTTTTAAATTAGGAAACAACTCTACTAATTTTTGAAAATCCATCAAACGTTCTCCTTTAATCAGTCTTTAAAGCTATTATATCAGACAAGTCAGTAAAAAAGGCTGCCTCAATTGAGACAACCTTAATCAAACATCTCTTTATTTCGTAGTTTAATAATGCGGTAAATGTGACTGACAATAACTTTACCGACTGCATAAGTTGGTACCGCGATAATCATTGCTACAACTCCGCCGAATTTACCAGCAAATAATAGTAAGAAAATAATCGTAATAGGGTGGACGTTTAATTTTTTACCCATGACTTGTGGTGATATTAAATTACTTTCAATTTGCTGAACGACAACGGCTACGATGACTACTAACAGTGCTTGAAGTGGTGATTCAAATAAACCGACAATAACGCCTGGTGCTGTTCCAATCCATGGACCGATAAATGGAATAAAGTTTGTAAATAAGGCAATAAATGCTAGAATTAACGCGAATTTTAAATCGATAATCAAGTAGCCAATATAGATCAGTATCCCAACACAGAAACTAACAATAATCTGGCCCTGAATGTAATTACTTAACGCATCATCCATCTCATCTAGAATCTCGCCTACTTCATACTTATATTTCTTCGGTAAAAAGCTGATGATTCTCTTTGGTAAACGCTCACCGTCTTTAAGTAAATAAAACAATACAAAAGGTACAACAATTAGAACAATAATGGCACTAGCAACGACACCTAAATAGGTCGTGATGTTTCCAGCTAAATTAGAAGCAATATCTGTTAAGTTGGTTTCTAAACTCCTTAACCATTCGGTGATGGCTTGTTGGTCAGGAGAAATTCGATTAAACCATTCACTGTTTTGCACAGATAGTAAAAATTGATTGGCTTCATCAATAAATGTGGGCACCTGTTCAGCAAAATTTTCAATTTGTTTTTGAAGTTCAGGATAAACTAACATGACTAAGCCAACTAATAAACCAATCCCTGTTAAAAATACAATTAACACCGCAACCGGCCGCGGCATTTTATTATCTAGTACATCGACAATGGGTCTTGTTAAATAATATAAAATCCCTGCAATAATTAATGGTGTAAAAATTGTTTGAGCTAAAACGAATAGGGGGGGAGAAGATAAACTGTATCTTTGTCGATAGAAAGATGATTACCATAATGATGATGACAGCATAACCGATTCGGAACCATTTTCCATTAGGCACGTATTTCACCAACTCTCTAAAATGTATAGTCATATTGTAATATAGTAAAATTTGCTAGTCTACTTATTTATGGTTCTAGTATTTCCAAAATAATAGTCTCTAAACATAAAGATACCGTGAACTCACTGTCCACGGCCGTTTGTAAGTTATATACTTGGTCGTTCAACATCAATGAATTTTCTTATTTCTCTTTTACTAATACCCATTTCTTTTGCTTTTTTCATTAGTAGTACCCATTCTCGATCCAGTTGTTTTTCTGTAGCTTTTTGGTAATGCGTCATAGTGACCATTTTCCTCCCCCAACAGATGAGGCAGCTGTGCTGTCTTAGGTTTCCCCTTAGACCACTCGCTTTGCGTCCCTTTTTTTCAAAAGGTTTGCCTTTAAACTGCATCGACTTTATCTTAATTTAATTGTATAAGCTTTACTAGGAAAATGTTACCCCTTTTTCATCTAAAAATTCCGAGACTTTTTTTACTAAATTTTCAATTAATTTTAATGTTAAAGTATTTTCTTGTCGAAAATTTAAAATTTTCTGCCTTCCATCCAAGCACTTGCTTCTTTTACAAGTTCATTTTTAAGGTCTGTTTTTGTACTTTTTATATTTTCGCTCCAGCTTTACAACTGATGCTTTGGAATACCCATAACGATCTAGCTCTTGCTCAAACGCCTCAAATAATTCCTCAAACTTCTGATCGATATCATTTTCCAGTTCCGTTGCTTTTGTTCATATTTAATAGCCATTGCTCCAAGCTTGAGTGGGTTTGGGTCTTCTTCAAGTTCAGATAGTACGTTTTCTTTAATTTGCTCAACTTCGGTTATGGTTTCTTGTTTTAATTCTTCATAGCTCGTTTCATACTTGTTAATAATGTCATCTTCATCGGGTTGGGTTGTCTGGTTTGTTGGGGTTCTAGGTAACACATCGTCTGTCCAAGTATAGGACTCTTTATCTTGATTCGTCTCAGATTGTTTCTCAGAAGTGAAATTATAGTCTAATATACGATCCACCGTGTTGACACCATTAATAACAAAATAAATGATTAAGATACTTAAAATCAGGAGAAATTTACGCATGTCATGCCGTCAGCCTTTCTCTGTACAATAATTCCTTTGTTCTTATTTCATCTTCGTCAAAAAAATATGATTTATACGGTACATTTCGGGGAAAATAAACAATGATGTGACAGATTTGGACAAAATGAAGCAAAAACCGTTTTATGGTAACCTCTCAATAACTGAGGACCTTATTAGAGCGTAAATGCTATTTCATGGTGCGTTTTAGTTGTCCAAACCTGTTTTTATATGATGAACCGTAGTGGTAAAATAGCGGTTATAGTTGTGAAAAACTAAATATAAAGGGGTTTTAAAATTGAGTTCTGGAAATGGACTGGAGAGAAAGAAACTAAGTAAGACACTCAAACCACATTGGGTATGGGCCATAGCATTAGGTTCATCAATTGGTTGGGGGTCATTTGTACTACCTGCTGATTGGATGGCTGGTGCTGGGCCATTAGGCGTTATTTTAGGATTGAGTATTGGCGCTGTATTAATGGCTATTATTGCAATCAGTTATGGAGTGCTGATCAGGAATTACCCGGTTTCAGGCGGGGAATTTGCTTATGCATTTTTAAGCTTAAACCGTGTACACGCTTATATTAGTGGTTGGTTCTTAACGTTAGGGTACATATGTATTGTGGCGTTAAACGCGACAGCTTTTGCATTGATGCTTAAATTCGTTTTCCCTGATTTCATTCAAAATATGAAGATTTATACTGTTGCAGGCTGGGATGTTTATTTTACTGAAATTATTATAGTTACTTTATTAGTTGCATTTTTCACTTATCTAAATATTAAAGGATCAGGATTATCTGGTCGCATGCAATTTATATTTGTTATGATTTTAATCTTGGGAGTATTTTCATTAACAGGCTTTATGACGACGAATAGCGGGGCGTCATTTAGTAACATGAATCCTGTATTTAGCCCAGAAGTATCACCGCTAGCAGCAATCTTAACCATTGTTGCGATTGCACCATTTGCTTATGTCGGGTTTGATAACGTACCACAAGCTGCAGAAGAGTTCAAATTCTCAGCACGAAAAGCGTTAACGTTAATTATGATGGCATTATTATTTGCTGCGATTATCTATTCATTTATGATCATCACAACAGCTGTCGCAGCTCCTTGGCAGGATACGTCATCTGCAGGTCTTCAGTGGGGAACAGGTACTGTCGTTCAAGACGTATTAGGAACTGGCGGATTAGTTATTTTAGTAGTCGCTTTATCTATGGGGATCTTCACAGGCTTAAACGGATTTTTAATTTCAGCAAGCCGTGTATTATTCGCTATGGCAAGAGGTAAAGTGCTACCGAACGCCTTTTCTAAATTGCATTCTAAGCATAATACACCATACTTTGCGATTATTTTCGCTGCCATTGTTGCAATCCTTGCTCCATGGTTTGGTCGTGAAGTACTAGGTTGGATTGTTAATATGTCTTCTCTAGGTGTATCCATTGCTTATTTCTATACTTGTTATACAGCATATAGCTTACTTAAGTGGAATGATCAAGGAAGTGAGTTTGATGAAACACTTCACATCGTTTCACCAGGTAAAAAATTTATCGCTATTTTAGGAATGGTATCAAGTGTTGGTTTCTTAATATTATTACTATATCCGAATTCGCCGGCTGCACTAGGTTCTGAGTCGTTATGGGCATTAGTGATTTGGATTGTGCTAGGCTTTATTTTCTACTTAGTTAAGCGAAAAGATTTACAGAGTTATGATCGTGAAGATTTAGCTTATTTAATTTTAGGAAAAGAGAAATTTAAATTAACAGATAAAGAAGATTAATATGTGGGGCTGCTCTAAATGAGATTTAGGGCAGCTTTTTTATGGAAATGATGTTAAGGAGGGAACCAACCCGCCGTGAGGAGAGTTTAACTCCTCGTTAGGGAAAATCCGCCCGCAGTGAGCAAAAACTGTTTCGCGTGGCCGTAGGAACTGTCCGTATCTAGAGGTGAAGTTTTCGTGAAATCGGGTGAATTGTCCGCATTCCGGGGAGAAGTGTTCACGTGACCGTAGGAACTGTCTGTATCCAGAGGTGAAGTGTTCGCGTGATCGGGTGAATTGTCCGTATTCTGAGGGGAAGTGTTCGTGTAACCTATGACATAAAAAAACGAACTCGCTAAGAGTAGCGAGTTCGTTTTAGTGTTAATTATTGTACTGCATTTAATGCGTTTAAGTGACCGTTACCGAATTTTTTCTTATCTTGGCCATTGACTTCTTCAACTGCACCATTTAGTAATTCACGCTTCACTTGTGCAGGAGATAAGTCACCATTGTTTTGGTCAATAATTAGACCAGCTACAGCAGATACTTTAGGCGTAGCCATTGATGTACCAACACTGAAGTAGTAACCATCATTTGAAGCACTGTCTGCACTTAAGTTGAATTCGAAGTAGTGCATATTATTTGCAAGATACTCATCTAAACGTCCTTGCGATGCATACCAGTTATATAGACGTGTGTCTCCACCTACAGTTGCAATGTCAATTTGACCTGCACCATAGTTAGAATACTCTGCTAAAACATCTTCTGGACCAGTAGCAGAAACGTTCACAACGTTTGATAACTGAGCTGGAACTGTTTTAGCTGTTCCACGGAACTCAACGTTTTCACTACCATATGCTGATTGTAAGTAGTTCATCACCTGATTGTTGTTGCTTAGGTCAAGGCCATCATTACCTGCTGCAACGACCACAACCGCGCCTTTTTCTTCAGCGTAATTTGCAGCACGCTTGTAAGCAACATAGTCTGCTACATCATTACCAGCGTTTTCCCATTTTCCATCTTCATTTTTAACAAATGTTTGACCGAATAGATCCCATCCACCAAGGCTCATCGATAATACATCGGAACCATCATCAGCAGCTGCGATCATCGCTTTATAAATCCAAGCCGATTCAGCTGAGCTAGTACCGAATACGCGGTAAGCACGTAGACCTAAGTCTGGAGCTACACCTAACATACCGTTACCAGCACCTGCGATTGAACCAGAAACGTGACTACCATGACCGTGTTTGTCTACAAAGTCATTAGGGTCACCAGTTTCACTTGGTTCAGTACCTTGGAAACCACCAGCAGGTACAAAGTTTTTAGAACCAGGCATTAAGTTCGGTGCTAAGTCGATATGATACGGGTTGATTCCAGTATCAATAACCGCTACTACTGTATCGTGAGAACCAGTGTGCTCAGCATAGCTTGCACCATTTTCAGTAATGCGCTGAATGTCCCACTGGATTGGCCAAAAGCCAGGCATCTCCATGCCAGCTTCTTCTAATAGGTCTCCGTTAAGGTCGCCTAAAAGATCTCCATTTAAATCTCCGTATAGATCACCATATAAATCACCATTTAAGTCACCTGAAAGATCTAAATCTCCGCTAAACTCAATTTTTGAGATTCAGGTAAGTCCCAAGATAATGAAAGACTTGCAGCTTGTACACCTTTGAATCCCTTAATTTGGTTTAAATCACCAGCCGTACCTTTAACTTGGTAGTAACCAATTTCAGGTACTTCATATACGATCTCGGCATCTGTTAATGAAAGATCGCCTTTAAACTTCTCAACTTGTGCATTGTTCTTTAGCACAACCGAGTAATAATTTTCTTCTTCATCAGCTCCAACTCCTAGAGCCGAGAAAGAAAATAACGCGATTGCAATAGCTGCAATCAATGTTAGTACTTTTTTCATATAAATAATTCCTCCCCCAATTTTTTTGGTGAAACACTATAACTATTTTCTTAGTAAATTCTGATTATCCTTCATATTTTGAAAAAATAAGAATAAAGGACTAGTTTATTTGTAATAATTATTAAGTAAAATTAGTTACAATTTTATGAAAAAATTTTAATTAAAAGTTCATTTTTTATGCTAAAAACAAATTTATTTATCAACTCACAAAGTATTGCAGTCGTTATAATAAAAATAATAATTGACCTCGATCATAAAGGGTTATTTAGACGCTATCTTTTTATTTTGCCCCCAAAATTATTTTTGGGGGAATTTTTTTATTAAAAAAGATGCTCGCCGTCATAGGCAAGCATCTTAAGCTAATGAAATATCCTTTTCTACATAACGCTCATCACCTTCAGATAGATGAGCTTGATCTGACGTCAGGTCAATCATCCAGGTTTTAAATGTGTCAACGTCTGAAATAGGAACAAAGACATGAAAGGTGACTTGATCCAAATACTCCGTATCGCCCATTAAATATTCACTATTACGTAATTCATTTTCTAATTTACCAATTAGGCCGTAATCTACTTTAATGAGTATTTCTTTCATTAAAGTGCGCTCGACAACACCAATATGTTTGATAGCTTCAGATGTTGCATTTGAATAAGCACGGATGAGTCCGCCTGCACCTAGTTTAATTCCACCGAAATATCTCGTTACGACAACAGTCGTATCTTTTAAGTCCATCTTTTTAAGGACTTCAAGCATTGGTACACCAGCAGTTCCACTAGGTTCACCGTCGTCCTGGGCTTTTTGGGTTAAGTTTTGTTCGCCAATCATATAAGCAGAGCAATTATGTGTGGCGTCTTTTATGTTGTTTTTAATTGAATTTATAAATTCTTGAGCTTCTTCTTCGGTTTCCGTTCGTTTAACATGGCCAATAAATCTAGACTTTTGGATCACGATTTCGTGAGAGCCTGTTTCTTTAATCGTTAAATATTTTTCTAACATAACACGTACCCCTCTCTTCTTATATTATAATGTTATTACAAATTTCGAGCAAAAGGTGTGCTATAGGATATTTAATGATAAAATGTGACTACACCCTCACGAATATTTAAAATCTTTCGAAATGTTATACTTACAATGGAGGAATTAGTCATGTCAGTTGTCAAAGATCATGAAAAAGCACTAGATTCCGTAATTGATGAAATGATTTCTGTTGTCACCAATAGCAAACAAGAAGTCTTTGAGATTGGTGAAGAATCACGGAAACAACAAGATACACTTAATAAAGAAGTGAAGGAAATTAAGCGTGAGGTAGAGAATATAATTAGTGAGAGCGACGAATTAGAGAGACGACTTAAAGCTTCTAGAGTGCGGTTATCCGAGGTAAGTAAAAACTTTGAACAATATTCTGAAGAAGAGGTTCGCCAGGTGTATAACAATACACACGAACTACAAACTCAGTTAGTTGTTCAAAGACAAAAGGAAGTTGCGTTAATAAAACGGCGTGACGATTTGGAACAACGAATTAAAACATTAGCAAATAGTGTTCAAAGAGCCGAAAAGTTGATGAGTAAAATCAATGTGATTTTAACTTATCTTCAAGAAGATTTTAAAGAAGTGAATGACGCGTTAGAGTCTGCGAAGCAAAAGCATGAGTTTGGGCTTAAAATTATTGAAGCCCAAGAGGAAGAACGCCGAAATTTATCTAGGGAGATCCATGATGGACCGGCTCAAATGCTTGCTAATGTACTAATTCGTTCAGATATTATTGACAAGACGATTAAGCAGCGTGGTATGGACGAAGCGCTAAAAGAGATAAAAGAAATGAAAGAAATGGCGAGAAGTGCGCTGTATGAAGTGCGTAGAATTATTTATGATCTACGACCAATGGCGCTGGACGACTTAGGACTAGTTCCGACTTTACGTAGGTACCTCTCAACAATTGAGGAATATCACGAGCTCAAAATCATTTTTGAGTTTAAAGGTAAGGAAATGCGATATGGGCATAAGTTTGAAGCGGCAGTTTTTCGAATGGTACAGGAAGCTGTTCAAAATGCGGTCAAGCACGCTCAAGCGAAAATTATTCGCGTACAATTTGAAGCAACAGATCATAGGCTAAATATTCGCGTGATTGACGATGGTATTGGATTTGACCAAGAGGCGAATAAAACCAATCGTTTGGTTTAATTGGAATGAGAGAGAGAATTGAAATGTTGGACGGCAACTTAAAGGTTGAATCTGAATTAGGTCAAGGCACAAAAGTTAAAATTTCTTTACCAAACGTTTACGATGACCAATAAATATAGGGCATTCGTTATACTGTGAATAGATTCGAAAATTTAGGAGGTTGTCAAATGGGAACTAGAATCGCGTTAATTGATGATCATAAATTATTCCGTGAAGGTGTTAAACGTATATTAGAATTTGAAGAAAGTTTTGAAGTAGTTGCTGAAGGTGGCGATGGTTCGGATGCGATGAAGATCGTTGAGGATACGAACCCAGATATCGTGATTATGGATATCAACATGCCTAATATTAATGGTGTAGAAGCAACACGCAAATTGATTAATAAATTTGAGGATTTACGAGTGATTATTTTATCGATTCATGATGACGAATCTTACGTGACGCACGCGCTTAAATCCGGTGCGCTCGGATATATGCTTAAGGAAATGGATACGGATGAGCTCGTTAATGCCATCAAGATTGTAAGTAACGGCGGCTCTTATGTTCATCCTAAAGTCACTCATAATTTAGTAAAGGATTATCACAGGTTAGCTTTAGCTGGTGTGAATTCGAGTGGTTCAGGTTCGAACACGGCATTTCAGCCAATAGAATATCGTAAGCCACTTCACTTACTAACAAGACGTGAATGTGAAGTGCTCCAGCTTATGACAGACGGACAAAGCAACCGAGGCATCTCAGAAAGATTATACATCAGTGAAAAAACGGTTAAAAACCATGTATCAAACATATTGCAAAAAATGAACGTTAACGACCGAACGCAAGCCGTAGTGACAGCAATCAAAAACGGCTGGGTTGAAGTAAAGTAAGGTGAAACGCCGGGGAGCCCCGGCGTTTTTTTATATGTGAAAGGTCGATATCTTGTGAGAGTGGGTCGGCTAATGTCATGATTCTAACCTGAAAATAGTATCGCAATTATTTTTGTTATATAGTAAAATTTATAGTAAGAAAAAGAGGGGGGAGAGGGAATGAAAACGGTTGTTGTAACGGATAGTACAGCCTACATACCCGAAGAACAATTAGAAGAGCTAAACATTCATGTGGTGCCTTTAGCTGTGACGTTCGGTCAGGAAAGCTATCGTGAATTATATGACATTTCGACAAAAGAGTTTTACGATAAGGTCCGTACCTCGGACGAGCTTCCTAAAACATCTCAGCCGTCGATCGGTGATGTCCTAAATAAATACGAGGAATTATCTAAAGAGTACGATGCTATTATATCCATTCATTTATCAAGCGGGATCAGCGGGACATACCAAGCGGCGGTTTCGGCTGGACAATCTGTTGACAATGTTAAGGTGTACCCATATGACTCTGAAATCAGCTGTATGGCGCAAGGCTTCTATGCGTTAAGAGCAGCTGAAATGGCAAATGAAGGCACAGCACCTGAAGATATTATAAAAGAATTAAATGAAATAAAAGAAAACATGCGTGCCTACTTCATGGTAGATGACTTAAGCCATTTGGCACGCGGTGGTCGACTCAGTGGTGCACAAGCGATGGTCGGTAGCTTGCTACAGGTTAAACCACTTCTTCACTTTGAAGATAAAAAAATCGTTCCATTTGAGAAGATTCGTACAAGCAAGAAAGCATTCAAACGGATGGAGCAGCTGTTAAAAGAAACGTCTGACGGTTCGGAGAAGGTCAAAGCTTGCATTATCCACGCTCAGCGCGAGGAAATTGCGCAAAACTGGAAAGAAGAACTTGAACAGAAGTATCCAAACGTTGAATTTGTCATCAGTTATTTTGGGCCTGTCATCGGAACGCATTTGGGTGAAGGTGGTATTGGCCTTTGCTGGTATAAAGTTAGTTAATGAGACAGGCAGGCTGTTGGCTTGCCTGTTTTTAAAAGTGGAAATTGACCGATATTTTTATAAAACTGAACGATAAATTTTGAAAAGTGATCGATAAAATCGGAAAACTGACCGATACAACCACACATCTGAAAGGAGTAAACATAGTTGAACGACCATTTTGCCTCGCTATTCCACGGAAAAACGCCTTCTTAAGCAAGAGCTTCATTTAGATGAACCAACCTTCCAATATTTAATCAATCAAAATTTACTAACTGAAATTCCAGGTATTCATCAGCATCAATGCCAAAGGTGCTTTAACCAAGGACGTAAATATTTTGGTAAGTTGCCGTCTGGTCATATATATTGCCGGAAGTGTATTAATATGGGTAGAGTGAGCGAGTGTGAGCCGTTATACCAATGGAATGGGCCGGCACCAGTATATGAGCAGGTTCAAAATCCTTGTGTCTGGGGTGGGGATTTGACTCCTCTTCAGGAGCATGCCTCTAATGAACTAGTGAATCAGATAAAACTGAACGGGTCTTTGCTCATTCATGCCGTTTGTGGCGCAGGAAAAACTGAGATGTTATATGAAGGAATCTCTTACGCAGCTAGCCATTCTATGAAACTATGCATAGCGACGCCACGAGCTGACGTTGTAAGGGAATTAGCTCCTAGACTTAGAAAAGATTTTCCAAATGTGAAGTCCGCGGCTCTCTATGGCGGGTCATCTGAAGTTGATGAACAGGCGCAGCTCGTTATTGCAACCACGCACCAGCTGCTTCGTTATGATTGTGCGTTTGATGTCATGATCGTTGATGAAGTGGATGCATTCCCGTACCATAAAGACCCAGCCTTGCCAAAAGCCGTTAAACGCGCCGTCAAAGAAAAACACACCTTAATATACTTAACCGCAACTCCGCGTACCAACCTAAAACTAAAGTCCAAGCTTAACCTTATCCCTACTGTTTCGATTCCAATGAGATTCCACGGCCACCCTTTACCCGTTCCGTCGTTTCAATATAATAAAAAAATTGAAAAGCAAATTCTTGAGGGAACTCTTCCGAATCAAATTGAGAAGTGGATTAACGATAGAGGTAATCGTCGTTACCTGTTGTTCACCCCGACGGTAGAAATGGCTAAGCAATTGTCTACATTATTAAACCATACTCCTTACGTCTATGCAGAGCACCCAGACCGGGAAGACCTCGTCAAACAGTTTCGCTACAACAAATTTCAGGCCCTCATTACGACGACCATTTTAGAACGAGGGGTGACATTTCCCTCGATCGATGTTGCCGTTATTCAAGCCGATCATGATGTATTTGATGAAGCGGCACTGGTTCAAATTGCTGGACGTGCAGGAAGAAGTGCTAATGATCCAAATGGAAACGTGACGTTTTTTTGCAGAAGTGAAAACAAATGCGATGGTCCGGTCGAAACATTATTCATTAGTGATGAACCATAAAGCAAAGAAATGGAAGGAGCAGGAACATGCACTGCCTCATTTGTTATAAACATTTGCAACCTGACACAACTTGGTCGACGCTATTTACCTCAGCCGAGAAACAAATTTGCGCAGATTGCGAGAGTCAATTTGAAAGACTAATAGAAGTCTCAAACCATCACTGTCAAATTTGCATGCGTCCTTTAAAAGAATCACTTAACTTATGCGGTGACTGTTTTGCCTGGCGGGAACGACTTGATGGACGTGATCCGCTTAAGAGGAACATGTCCATTTTTACGTATAACGAATTCATGAAAGAAATCATGACGCTCTTTAAATACCGCGGAGATTATGAACTCATTTATGTGTTTAAAGAAGAAATCAAACAAACGTTTGTATCACTAAAAGATTTTGCGATTGTTCCGATTCCTTTAAGTGAGGAACGTTTTAATGAACGAGGGTTTAACCAAGCGGAAGCAATTGCTAGTTTAGCAGGTGAAAAGATCCTCAATTTACTTAAACGAACAAGTTCAGAAAAACAATCAAAGAAAACGAAGCAGGAGCGAATTTTTTTCAACAAATCCATTTGAACTAACACAACTACCGCCAAAAAGGTCTTATTGGTTGATGATTTATATACGACGGGAACGACGCTGAGACAGGCGGCACAGCTTCTAACTGATTCAGGTGCAGAAGTCATTCAGTCGTTTACACTCATTAGAAGCTAGAAAACTTATTTTGTGAACATTCAGTATAAACGGTATAATAGTTGATAGATTGATTTAGGAGGAATGACGATGGGAGAGTTAGCAAACTGCCCACAGTGCGGCGAGTTATTTGTGAAAGGAGCAATTTCAGTATGCCAAAAATGTTATCAAGAAGAAGAGAAAAAGTTCGAGAAAGTCTATAAATTTATTAGAAAAAGAAAAAATCGCACAGCAACCATGTACGAAGTGGCGAGCGAAACAGGGGTTGAAGAATCATTAATTACAAAATGGATAAAAGAAAAACGAATTCACCCATCACAAGCGCCAAATTTTAATTATCCGTGCGAAAAATGTGGCAACCCTATCTCAGAAGGGAAGCTATGCCCAAGCTGCACTGATACACTTAGGAAGAATATGACTGAAGAGGCCGATGTGAAGCAAGAAGCCGTAAATACGATGACATACTATAACGTGAATAAAAATAAATAAAGCACTAAACTTTTTTAATAACATGCCGATATTAATAATAAAGAATAGGACGGTAAAAGAGGTGTTTTGATTGAAAATTAATGGAGTAAACGGAGCAAAATTAAACCCTTATCAAAATCAGATTCAAAAACAAGAACAGGCTAAATCAACTCAACAAAAGCAAGACCAGATTGAAATCTCAAATGCCGCTAAACAGCTTCAAGAAGGTAAAGGAATTGCTCAGGCGAGAAAAGAGAAAGTCGAGCATCTTAAACAACAAGTTCAAAATAACGAATATGATGTGAATCCTCAAAAAACAGCTGAAAAAATGATTGATTTTTGGACGAATAAACGAGTATAGGAGAGGGTCTTTTGACTATCCAAACTATTATCAGCCACTTGGAGAAACTTGATCAATTTAATGAAAGTCTGCTTGCGCTTTCCAAACAAAAGACAGAATTCGTTAAAAATAGCCAAATCGACGAATTTAACCAGCTACTCATGAAGGAAAAGAAGCACGCTCAGGCGATTGACCAAGTGGAATCAAAAAGGATTCAGTTGACAGAGAAGTGGTTTGAAGAACATGCGCCAAACGCAAAAGAACAGACCATTACTCAGTTGATCGAACTGACGGACGACGAAGAGGCTAAACAAAACTTGAGGAGATTTTTGAAAAATTAGTGATCAACCTTGCTCAGTTAAAAGAACAAGAGCAGTTAAACCGGGAATTAATCGAACAGTCATTACAATTCATTGATTTGTCGCTTGAGATGTATGAACCACAATCCAAGCAAATGAACTATGATTCAAATAAACAGGCACCTCAAAGACAACAAACATCGATGTTTGATTCAAAAGCTTAAACAGGTAGAGGAGAGACGATTATGCCTTCAACTTTTCACGGGTTAGAGGTGGCCAGGAGAGCCCTTTTCACCCAACAATCGGCATTACATACAACTAGTCATAATATTGCGAATGCCAATACAGAAGGGTATTCAAGACAGCGCGTACAGTTTGAACAAACAAGCCCATTTCCAGCACCGGCACGAAACAGACCTGAAATACCTGGTCAGTTGGGGACAGGCGTACAAGCAGGACAAATTGAACGTGTGCGTGATGCTTTTTTAGACTTTCAGTACCGCACAGAAAATAACAAAATGGCTACTGGAGCTCTAGAGCAGATGCCTTAAGTCGTATGGAAGACATTATGAATGAACCAAGTGATCAAGGATTGGCTAAGGCGATGGATCAGTTTTGGAATTCATTACAGGACCTAGCGACTAACCCTGAAGATGGTGGCGTGAGAAGGGTTGTAACTCAACGTGGAGAGGCCTTAGCAGAAACGTTTCATTATATTGATCGTTCACTAAAGAATGTCCAAGGTGAATTTAAAAATCAATTAAATACGAATGGTAGTCAGGTTAATTCAATTATTAATAATATACAAGAATATAATGAACAAATTAACCGAATAGAACCAAATGGTTATCTACCTAATGACTTATACGATAAGCGAGATGTACTAATTGACGAACTGTCACAGTACGTAAATATTAAGGTAGAAAAGATAGGTAATGGTGGTAATTCTAAAGCATCTGCTGAAGGAATTGCTAAAATCACACTTTTAGATCAAGACGGAAACCCTTTGAAAAACGAAAATGGGGAAAATTTAACATTAATTTCAGAGGAAAATGAATCTCGCGCTTTTAGCTTTAATTTTGTAGAACATGAGGGTCAAGAGCTAGTTTCGCAAGTGAATCTAACTGATCAAGAGGGTAATTCGGTATCTTTTAATGCATTAGAATTTAATTCCACTGGCTCTCTAAAAGGTACAATGGATGCAAATGGTCAAGTCACTGTTGAAAATGGAACAGTTGTTGGTGAGCCAGTTGGAGATTATTATAATATGGTTAATCAAATTAACAAAATGGCTTACGAGTTTGCAGAAACTTTTAATAATGTGCATGAACAAGGTTTTACACTTAATGGTCAGCAGGGCGGAACTTTCTTTGACATGACAAACACCGATGAATTTAATGCGGCTTCCTTGATTAAGGTATCTGATGAAATTAAAAATGATGAGAACAAGATTGCTGCTTCTTCAGATGGTGCTCCTGGTGATGGTAAACATGCTCTTGAATTAAGTGAGGTAAGAGAAACAGTTTTAGGTGACTTAGATGGAAAATCTGTTCAGAAATATTATGAATCCATGATTGGAGACCTTGGAATAAAAGCGGAAGAAGCTAACAGAATGGAATCAAATACTTCTGAGTTAAAATCATCAGTCGAAAGCAATCGACAAGCCGTTAGTGGAGTTTCATTAGACGAAGAAATGGCAAACATGATCAAATTTCAACATGCTTACAATGCAGCTGCACGTAGCCTAACTGTTGTGGATGAAATGCTAGATCGCGTCATTAACCAATTGGGTATTGTCGGGAGGTAGGTGATAACTGATGAGAATAACACAAAATATGATGAATAATAGTCTGTTAAATAATTTAAGAAATAACTATGCACAAATGGATAAATATATGGAACAGCTTTCAACAGGTAAAAAATTAACCGCCCATCGGACGATCCAGTAGTAGCAATGCGTGGAATTAATTATCGGTCAGAGCTTGGGAAAGTAGAACAGTTTGATCGAAATATGGGTGAACTACGCAATTGGATGGAAACCTCGGATGAAACGATGAATCAATCAGGTCAAGCACTAAGTCGGGTTAGAGAAATTATCGTCCAAGCCAGTAATGATACATATGAAGAAGAGCAGCGCGAAAGCATGTCTAAAGAAGTTGATCAGATTAAAAATCACTTAATTGACCTTGCGAATACTAAAGTCAATAATAAGTACATTTTTAATGGAACGAATACGCTAGAAGCTCGTTTTACAGATGACGGTGAATTAATCGCAAATCCTAAAAATGATGAGGCGGTTATGATAGAAGTGTCAGAAGGGATTCAAATAAAGCAAACATTAATCCATCAAATGCTTTCAGTGAAGATCTATTTACAGAGCTAAATAATCTCGTTGAAGGATTACAAAACCCGGATATGTCAGGTGATAATTTTGATGAGTACTTAAATGTCATTGATTCTCATACAAATGATTTATTAAATGAACGCGCTGATTTGGGTGCACGAATGAATCGTGTTGATCTACTTGAGACTAGATTAAGCCAACAAGAAATATCGACCAATAAGATTATGTCAGAAAATGAAGATGCTCATATGGAAGAGGTTATTATGAACCTAAAAATGCAGGAAAGCATCTATCGTTCGTCACTATCAGCTGGTGCTCGAATTATACAACCAACGTTAATGGATTTTCTAAGATAATGGATAAAAGCTATCTGTTCAACGACAGATAGCTTTTCTTAAATGCGGTGATTAATATGAATTTACCAAAACTAAATATTACTCAGCAGTCGGCTATGATTGGAATGAATAAAACACCAGGTCAACTGTCAATTCGACAACCTCATGCAGAATTACACATTAGCCAACCGCCAGCAAACTTGAAGATACATAGGCGACCATCTAAATTGACTATAGACCAGTCACAAGCATTTAAAGAATTAAACATGGTTGGACCGGTTGAGGCGATTAAAGAGGCAGCTCAAGAAGGTAAACAGAAAGCTGCTGAAGGTGTATCTCGCATAGCGAATGAAGGGGATCAACTAATGCGTATTGAAAAAGGTGCAAATGGTGTTATCGCGCAAATCTCCGAAAATAATTCATTTAATGATTATCAACCTATTCAAATGAAGTGGATTCCCTCTAACTTTGCTGTTAAGTTCGATTATGATCCTGGAGACGTTCAAATTGAAGCCAATGCTAATAAGCCAATTATTAACGCAACACCTCATCAACCTGAAATAGATTATCAACAATCGAAACTTGATATTTATTTACAACAAGACAATCAAATTGATATAAATTTTGATAACTTGACATATAAGAACCTAGGTTTTGAAATGGAAATTTAGACAGGAAGTGGTGACTTATGAAATTAACGACTTTATACTTCGGTGAAATTGTAATAACTAAAGATGACATTTTAACATTTGATAATGGTCTGCCAGGTTTTCAGGAGTACAAGCAGTTTGTTCTATTAGATTTAGAGGGTAATCCAGCATTTAAGGTTTTACAATCGATTAACCAAGAAAACCTAGCATTTATAGTCACAAATCCATTCTTGATAGAAGCAAAATATGAATTCAAATTAGATCAGTCAACAAAACAACAGTTATATATCGAGGAACCTAATGATGTACAAGTATGGAATATTGTCACCGTACAAGACCCTTTTGAACGTTCTACTGTAAATTTAAAAGGACCTATCGTGATTAATGTAAAACATAAAAAAGGAAAACAATTACTGCTTTCAGAATTCAATTATTCGACTAAATCTCCAATCAAAGGAGGGGAGCCGAACCATGCTAGTACTCACAAGGAAAATCGGTGAATCAATTCAAATTGGTGATGATATTGAAGTGAAGGTTGTGTCAGTAAATGGTGATCAAATTAAACTCGGCATTGAGGCTCCTAAACATATTGATATTCATCGGTCTGAAATCTACCAACAAATCTTACAAGAAAATCGAAATGCTAGCAAATTGACATTGGATACAATAAATTTATTAAAAAATACAAAAAAACGACTAAACCTTTTTAAAAAAACCTCCGATATTAAACATGTAAGATAATCAGTCAAATGTCGGCCGACTTTCTGACTGTTTCATCTTGCCACAAGGATGTGGCAATTATAAAACTCAAGGAGGAATTTTAAATGATTATTAATAACAACATTCCAGCGTTGAATACTCACCGTCAAATGGGTATTAACCAAAACGCAATGCAATCTTCAATGGAAAAATTATCTTCAGGTCTACGTATTAACCGTGCTGGTGATGACGCAGCAGGTCTAGCAATTTCTGAGAAAATGCGTGGACAAATCCGTGGTTTAGATCAAGCTAGCCGAAACGCTCAAGATGGTATCTCAATGATTCAAACAGCAGAAGGCGCATTAAACGAATCTCACTCAATCCTTCAACGTATGAGAGAACTAGCTGTTCAGTCTGCTAACGATACTAACACGAATGAAGATCGTGCTGAACTTCAAAAAGAAGTGGATGCATTAGTAGAAGAAATCGATCGTATCTCGCAAGATACTGAATTTAACACTCAAACTTTATTAGATGGTGAATTAGAAGTTAATTTCCATATTGGTGCAAATGAAGGTCAAAGCATTGAATTAGGAGTAGGAGACATGTCAGCAGAAGGTCTAGCTATAAACGAGATTGATATCTCAGAGCAAGAAGGTGCTGATGAAGCAATTACAACAATCCAAGAGGCAATTGATACGGTTTCAGGTCAACGTTCAGATCTTGGTGCTGTTCAAAACCGCTTAGAGCATACTATTGCGAATCTAGACAATTCTTCAGAAAATCTATCTGCGGCAGAATCACGTATTCGTGATGTTGACATGGCCAAAGAGATGATGGAAATGACTAGAGCAAACATTCTTTCTCAAGCATCTCAATCAATGTTAGCTCAGGCAAATCAACAACCACAATCAGTACTACAATTATTAGGATAATTAGAAATAAGTCTGGGACTCTAGTAAATCTAGAGTCTCTTTTTTTGTTTTGGACTAAAAAATCACTAAGTTATGCCGATATTAAATATAAAGAATAGATTGAGGAGTTGTTTGTAGATGAAAGTAGAAAGCATTTTGTCTAATTCTCAACTCCTGCGGGGCACGGGCGAACAGACATTACATAAATTTAACAGCTTAAGTTATAGGCCGGCATTGCAGGCGGAAGAAAATAATAGAGAGTTAATACAGCCTATTGAAGATATTACGAAAGAAAAGGCTGAGGAGTTAGTAGAAGGATTAAATGATTTTCTCGAACCCATGAAAACATCAATACATTTCGAGTTTCATGATAAGCTTGATCGATATTATGTCTCAGTTGTAGACAAGGAGACAAAAGAGGTAGTTAAGGAAATTCCTCCTAAGAAACTACTTGATGTTTATGCAGCAATGGCAGAATTTATGGGTTTTATAGTCGATGAACGAATCTAAACGAGGTGAGAGAATTGATCAATAACAATATGAGGTTGACTGGTTTTGCGTCTGGTATGGACATAAATCAAATGGTAAAGGACTTGATGAAGGCAGAACGCTTACCCTTACAGAAGATGGAACAGAATCAATTATGGTTGACACAAAAACGAGATGCATACCGTGAGGTTAATACGAAACTATTAGATTTTAAGACTCAATTTTTAGACATGAGGATGTCTTCTACTTATATGTCCAAAACAGCTTCTAGTTCTACTGAAGCAATTTCTGTTTCAGCGAATAACCAGGCATCAGAAGGAAATTATTCCTTAGATGTCAATCAATTAGCTAGTGCTGCTATAAGAGTCTCAAATCCAGAAGGAACTACGTTTGGAGAAGGCTATGATGCTGAACAGGCATTAGGGCAAGAGTATGTGGGACAAGAAGTTAGTTTTGATTATTATAATAAAGATGGACTTCAATCTGTTTCATTTACAATTGAAGATGGTGATTCACTTAATGATGTTCTATCAAGAATATCTGATGAATCAAATGAAGACGTTCGAGCCTTTTATGATCAAACTTCCAATCGAGTATTTATGGAAAGAACAGAAACAGGTAATTATAATGCAAATGGAAATGAATTTAATAATCTATCAGCTTTCTTTACTGATTCATTAAATGTCTCTACTACTGAACAAGGTGGAGAGGATGCTATCTTTCAATATAATGGAATTGATATGACATCTCATAACAATGAGTATCAACTTAATGGATTATCTTTGCATTTTAATGAGACTACTAATGGTCCTGTAAACGTTACTGTACAGAAAGATACTAATCAAGCAGTAGAAAAAATTAAAGGCTTTATCGAAAAGTATAATGAATTGATTGATTTTGTTAATGAAAAGGTTGGAGAAGAGCGGTTTCGTGACTACCCACCTTTAACTGAAGACCAAAAAAAAGAAATGTCTGAAAGGGAAATCGAACTTTGGGAAGAACGTTCTAAAAGTGGAGAACTTAGAAATGATGGGATTTTAAGACGAGGAGTATCTGATATGCGTACTGCATGGTACGGATCAGTAGATAACCCTAATGGTGACTTAAATAGTATAATAGACGTTGGAATTACTACAACTTCTAACTGCGCGAGGTGGTAAGCTGGAAGTTGATGAAGCGAAACTGAGAGAAAAGTTACAGGAAGACCCTGATGCTGTGTACCGATTGTTTTCTAATAGTGAAGAAGGAAACTCTCGAGGAATACTTAACCGTGTTGAAGATGTAGTTGAAACAACTATGAATAGTATTGAAGAACGTGCAGGCAGTCCTGCACAAACTGATTTTCAATATACAATGGGGCGAGAATTAAAGAGTACGGCAGAGCGCATGGTAGACTTTGAACGTCGTATGCAACAAACAGAGGATAGGTATTGGGAACAGTTCACTGCAATGGAGCAGGCGATGCAAAAGTATAATCAACAAGCATCATATATGATGCAAGCCTTTGGTGGAATGCAACAATAAAAGGAGTGTTATTTATGGCATATGGAACACAACCTCATATAGCTTATCAACAAATTCAGTTACAACTGCCACACCTGAAGAATTAACACTCAAACTATATAGCGGGTGTATTCGTTTCATTAAATTAGCAGACAAAGCTATAGTAGAAGAAAATATACAAGATAAAAATACTAATATACAAAAAGCTCAAGACATAATCCGTGAGTTAATGGTAACATTGAATATGGATTATGATATATCTCATCAATTGATGCCACTATATGAATATATGCATCATCAATTGACTCAAGCAAACGTTAAAAATGATCCTTCTATATTAAAAGAGGTTCAAGGTATGGTTGAAGGTTTTCGTGAAACATGGCAACAAGTAATCAAGGCCAATAAGCTTCAAACACAAGCTAGATAGGAGCCTTAGCAAATGTCAGAAGTTAAAGAATTATTTAGTATAACTCAACAAATGGTGCATAAATTTAGACGTTCAAATCACAGTGACAGAGAAGAACTTATTAAAGTTTTTGAGAATTTGTTGAAAATAGAGATCGTTTAATGAAAGACATTGATCCACCTTACACAGATGAAGAAAAACAACTCGGTCAAGAAATTATAAAACTAGATGAAGAGTTAAAGGTTTTGGTTATTAAATACCTAGGATCGATTCAGCAAGATATTAGTGTTATGTCAAAAAGAAGCTTTCGAATAAAAATATATTAATCCCTATGCAAGTCTATACGGGATAGATGGAAGCTATATTGATAAAAGAAATTAACCCAAACGCTATAGCGTTTGGGTTAATTTTATAATGAGACTAAGTTTTTTGGCTTGAAATCGATTTGACTTTTGATATTATCTTTTTGCGATTTGTAACTCATTAGAATTAATATTTAAACGATTTAAATTTATGTCATTAATTTTGAGTTGATTTTTCATATCGAATGCGAAGTAAATTTCTACTTCAGTTAAATGTTCAAATACAACGTTGAGTATATCTGACACTTCAATGGAAGTATTTATCACTTCATTCTCAAGTTTATCAGAAATCCCCATAAGTGATTTTATTTTTGAGTTTAGCTCTGTTACAAATTCAATGTCACCCATTTGACTGATAGGACTAAGATTGGCAATTTCCCATTTGTTATCAGAGTTATTAATTAGTTGAACCTTTAAAAAGTTGTTACTCTCATTATTGAGAGATTTATTGATGACGAAATACTGGTTCTTTTTTAAGAGCTTCTTTTAGAAAGTGCTCTAATGTTAGCTTGTTGTACCTTTTTTCATTACCGTTTTCAATAACTAAATACTCAAGAGCTTCAAGTTTTTCTATATAATAATGTTGTGTAGAACTTGACTTAAATCGCGGTTGTAATGTTACTTTTTTATTTTGTTCAATAAAATTAACAATTTCTTTAACTTTATCCACAGATTTGAATGGTAATAAGTACTCGTTTGGAAAATTAGATTGTGCTAATACTTCATATATATTGAGTGTATTTAGGTCTGATTCATAGGTTTCGTTCATAATAGGTATACTTTGAAATTCTTCGTATATATTATTGTTTTTATCTGTGCCGTTCAGACAATCATATATAACGTCAGGATAGTTTACGACTTTTTCAATCCATTTATTATTTTCAAAAAACTTTCCTCTAATCAGCATTTCTTCATAGTCAACATCAATTGGTGTGAAATAAATAAATTTAAATTATCATAATTGGCAACATATGCTGTCGTTAAAATGAAATCATCTGCTTGTTTTTGTTTCCTAAAATCCCCAACATTATTTTATCATCTGTTTTAAAGTATTCTAGATTAGACTCGTTCGCATTAAATTGATTTTTTAACAAACTTCTGTCATTAAAATGATTTGTATGGAATATTCTATTTTGGCTAGGTATCTGCTATACGCAATCACATTTGCAGCTCTTTCTTCTTCGTGTGCAAAAGTCTGTGGACCAACGTTTGCCTCGTGAAGCCAAAAGCGTCTGTTTACATCAATAGCTATATCTAAACCCATTTCGTCAATAGCAAGACCATGTAATTTATCAATATGGAAAGCTAAATCCATAGCTAAAGTCTTCATTTTCTTATCAAGTTTTTTCCTTCTGAATCACCAAACTCGTTTATTAAAAACTCTTCTGTATCTCTAAGGTTACCACCTTTAATTAGATCAATTTGAATACTATTGGAGCTGCCGGTTCTAGGATAGATTTTAGTAATTTGCCATTTGCCTTCACCATTCTTTTGCATATGAGCACGAAAGTCAAAAGGTTCATCATTTTTTGTACGCGCATTAATATATTTTTGTACTATATAATTGTTAGGTAGAATTTTTTCATGAATTAAATTAGAGAATTTTTCTCTATTCATAATGACCGTGTTTTTCTTTCAGTAACTCTATAACGATCTCCCTTTTTTGAACGAAGTAAATGTTCTCACCTCGAGCACCGCGAATCGGTTTTATAACTGCTTTTTCGTTTTCTCTTAAAAATTCATGGACAATATATTCTTCATCTACTACTTTGAATGGAGCTAATAACTCAGCGTATTTTTTGTTTTTAACAATTTTTTTAGGTAAATTAAATTTATCTCCAAACACAAATGATGTAAAAGGTATTTTCTTTCTCAGTTTACGTTCAATCAATGTCTGTTGGTAGATTGTTTTTGGAAAAATATTGTGAATAACATCTGGAAATGGAAACATCATTTTGTTTCTTTGATTACCTTCAAAGAACTCACCGTGAATTTGCTCGCTTTCAATATCTACATCCTTTGAAGTAAAGAAAAAGATATTTGTATTTGCTTTTTCTGCTTCACTAACCAATGCTTTTACACGTTTCTCAGGATAAGCGTCAATAGGGTTCATGTTATTTTCATAAACACCAATTGTTATAGATTCTTTCTCATGTACATTAGGTAAAAGACTTAAGATTTCTTTTTCCATTTTTTAAGGTAGGAATAAAATAAATTGTAAAGTTTCAGTTGTTTTTATCAATTCATTGTTTTCGATAGTGGTTGATATGGTTTTGAAGTTATTAGTAATCTTGTTTTCATATGTACTTAAGCTCTGTTTTAGTTCTTGATCCTTATTAATCATATTTTGAACAGCCGTATAACCTTCAATAATAGAACTGAATATATATATGCTTTCCGTATACTTTTTGTCTCTTGTTAAAGCTAGAAAATGCTCAGAAGCTTCAACTAATGTATCGACTATATTAATTAATTGATTTTGATCTTGCTCGGCTAACTTCATAATGTCTCACTCCTTATGTTTATATTAACAATATTTATATCGGTATGAAACTCAATTTGTTAATACAACAGTTTATTATCTGCACTGAATATTAACTAAATATTATAAATATTTTTATTGTTTAGGTAGGGATATTTGCGGGTATTGTAGAATATAGATTACATATCTTGAAAGGAGGATATGCATATGAACTATAACATCAGAGGAGAAAACATCGAAGTCACGAATGCGATCCGAGAGTATGTAGAGAAAAAGATAGGGAAGTTGGAACGTTATTTTGACACAACACCAACTTCAGATGTAAATGTGAACTTGAGTGTACACAATGATGGGCAGCGTATCGAGGTGACAATCCCGATGACGGATTTGTTACTGAGAGCAGAGGTAGGTCACGCTGATTTATATGCCGCAACCGATTTGGTGGTTGATAAGTTAGAACGACAAATTCGTAAGTATAAACAAAGGTTAATCGTAAAGCTAGACAGGCAGGAGCACCAAAACACGTTTTGCTGAATTAGAGCGTGAAGCTGCGGTTGCTGTTAATGAAGAAGCTGAAGAAGAGGATATCCAAATCGTTAAGAAAAAACGTTTTGATTTGAAACCAATGGATGAAGAGGAAGCAGTCTTACAAATGGATATGTTAGGGCACAACTTCTTCGTATTTGAAAATGCTGAAACTGGTGAAACAAACGTGGTTTATAAGCGTAATGATGGTAAATACGGGTTGATTGAAACTTAATACATGACTATTAAGCCGCTCCAGGTGTTGGGGCGGCTTTGCTGTGTGGAAGTCGTTTTATGAGACAGGGAGTTGATAAAATGAGAATTCGTTTAACAGATTATAAAGATGAATGGAAAGCAATGTTCAGGGATGAAGCACAATTCCTTAAAAATATTTTGGTCAAGAAATAATCGATATTGAACACTTTGGCAGTACGTCGGTCAAAGGTATGAAAGCCAAGCCTGTGATTGACATGATGTGTATTGTGAGAGAAATAGATAATATTGATAACTTTAATGATGAAATGGCATCACTAGGTTATGATGTTGCGGGCGAGTGGGGGGATTACAGGTAGGAGGCTATTTAGAAAAGGTGGAGATGAGAGAACTCACCATATTCATTTTTACCAGTATGATCATCCAGAAATAGATAGACATTTAGTCGTTCGAGATTATTTAAGGTCTCACCCTGAAGAAGTAGCGGCATATAACCAATTAAAAGAAGAGCTAGCAATTCTATATGATGACACAAGCGATTACAGTCCAGCTAAAAAAGATTACGTAAGTAGGCTGGAGCAAAGAGCTTTGTCATGGAAAGGTGAAGACTCTACCTTTTTTCAAAACGGTGACTTAGAAGTACGTCCATTAAATCAAATGGATATACCGTCTTTAGCAAAGTGGCTGTCAGATCATCGTGTCCTGGAGTATTATGAAGATCGAGACCAATCATTTGATGCAGAACAAGTTCGAGAAAACTTTTTCATTAAAGATAGTGACACGGTTCGTTGCATGGTGTTATTTAAAGGCAAGAGAATAGGGTACATACAATTTTACGAAGCGGAGAATGAATTTATAGAGGAACATGGTTATATGGGTCAAAAAGTTTATGGAATTGATCAGTTCATTGGAGAGCCTACTTATTGGAACAAGGGTATTGGGTCATTGCTTGTATCGTCAATGGTCAGCTTTTTAATTTATAAAAAAGGGGCTGATGTGGTGGTAATGGATCCACAAGTTAGAAACACAAGAGCTTTGCGCTGTTATGAAAAGTGTGGTTTTGATAAAGTGAAGGTGCTTCCTGAACACGAATTGCATGAAGGTGTGTACCAAGATTGTTGGTTGATGGAATACAAAAGTTTAGAACTTAACGAATATCGATAAGGAATATTAGTTTATCTAAGAATTAGACTAACCAATTACCAGAACCACTTAAGTTTAAAGAGAAAGCTGAGATCTGAACACTGTGATATGAAAAAGGAGAAATTAACAATGAGTATTGAACAAAAACTCTATGAATCTGCAGTTGGTTTAATAAAACAACGATACCCTACTGGG
This sequence comes from Piscibacillus salipiscarius JCM 13188, assembly GCF_001311865.1. GTDB lineage: Bacteria > Bacillota > Bacilli > Bacillales > Alkalibacillaceae > Piscibacillus > Piscibacillus salipiscarius. The sequence continues at coordinate 59,730 of NZ_BBCD01000002.1, read as the reverse complement.
TGGGGCGGTGCAGCGGCTATGTATACCGAAGACGGCAAGGTTTTAACTAGTGTCGCTCCTGAAGTGATTAATGCCTCAACTGAATTATGTATTGAAACGGGTGCCATCCTTGAAGCGCATAAATTACATACAAAAGTGACACATTCCGTTTGTGTAGCAAGAGAAAGTGAAAATGATGAATTCCAAGTATTAACCCCTTGTGGTGTTTGCCAGGAAAGATTGTTCTACTAGGGTGCAGATGTGAGGGCGGCAGTGACTAACACGGATGGTCAAATAGTGTTTAAGACACTTGAGGAGATCCAGCCATATCATTGGTCTAAGGCATACGATGATATTTTTGGTGAGTAATCACGCTGAAAAAACTTTAAAAAAGTTAAAAAAACATCATTTTTCAATTTTCGTCTGCAAATCGCTAATTTCTACATCATAATCTGACCTAAAACTTCAATATTTATTAGTAGAAAATCGAATTTTCGGGGGTGTGACACAAATAATTTAGTCATGGTATAACTTAATCAACAAGACAAAAGGGGGACTGAAAAGTGAACCATACGACTCCAGCAACTTGCTGCCCCAGTTGTTCAGAGTTGAAAAATATGTGGATCAACAAGCTGAGTTGATCTCGCAGTTAATGCGCATGATTGCCCATACCCACGAAAAGTTATTGTCATGCAGAAAACAGTCCAAAGTATCCAAAAGGAAAAAGAGGTGAGTTATGCTTACTCTGTTTCCGAACCCAACCAATCCTCCGAATGCCGGTCATAGTGATTAACCCTCAAACATAATAGTCCCCTTTATTTGGGTCTTGTTGAAGGTCAGTTTCCAAGGTTCTGACCTTCTTTTTCTATTATAAGCGCATAAATCGCGTGTTTTAGACAATTTCCTTTTATTGTACCTCTGTTTTTTTAGTGTTATCATTATACTTGGATTATTGTAAATGAAGAATTAGAGGTGCAGACTATATGAGGCAATTGTTAACGAAAGTTTTTGGTGATGGAAATTCAAAACAGCTTAAAAAACTTGAAAAATTGCGAATGAAATAGAAGAAAAAGAGTCTGACATTAAGCTCTTGTCTGATTCTGAACTTCAGCGTAAAACAGATGAGTTTAAAGAACGTTATCAAAATGGTGAATCATTAGATGATTTATTAGTTGAAGCTTATGCCGTTGTAAGAGAAGCGGCTGTGCGTGTGTTAGGTCTTAGACCTTACCTAGTACAGTTATTGGTGCTATTGCGCTTCATCATGGTGATATTGCTGAGATGAAGACTGGTGAAGGTAAAACATTAGCATCTACCATGCCGGCATATTTGAACGCTTTAACTGGTAAAGGGGTTCATATTATTACGGTAAACGATTATTTAGCTGATCGTGACTCGAAAGAAATGGGTCAGTTATATGAATGGTTAGGTTTAACAGTTGGTTTAAATACGAATGATTTATCTAAAGATGAAAAACGTGAAGCGTATGCTTGTGACATCACGTATGGTACGAACAATGAATTTGGATTCGACTATTTACGTGACAACATGGTTCTTTATAAGGAAAAAATGGTTCAAAGGCCATTACATTATGCGATTGTCGATGAAGTTGACTCAATTTTAATTGATGAGGCGCGGACTCCGCTAATCATTTCAGGGTCTCAAAAGCGTTCTCAGTCTAATTACATGCAAGCTGATTCGTTTGTTCGTACGTTAAACGGTGAGGATGATTACACGTACGATGAAAAACGAGAAATGTACAGTTAACAGAGTCTGGTATTACTAAAGCTGAGAACTATTTTAATATTGAAAACCTATATGATTTAAATAATGTGACTTTGACTCACCATATTAACCAGGCTTTAAAAGCACATGTGGTGATGCAGCGTGATACGGATTATGTGGTTCAAGATGGTGAGGTTGTCATTGTCGACCAATTTACAGGTCGTTTAATGAAGGGTCGTCGTTATAGCGATGGCTTACACCAAGCTATTGAGGCTAAAGAAGGTCTTCAAATTCAGAAAGAAGTATGACGTTAGCTACTATTACGTTCCAGAACTTCTTCCGTATGTATGATAAATTAGCGGGTATGACAGGTACAGCTAAAACAGAAGAAGAGGAATTTCGTAACATCTATAATATGAGGGTTGTTGCGATTCCAACGAATAAACCTATTATTCGTCAAGATTATTCTGATCTAATTTATAAATCGGTTGAAGGTAAATATAAAGCGTTAGTTCAAGACATTAAAGAACGTTATGAAAAAGGACAGCCCGTGCTAGTTGGTACAGTTGCGGTTGAAACCTCAGAGATTATCTCTAAACTCTTAAAACAAGCTGGCGTTAAGCACAACGTTTTAAACGCGAAAAACCACTTTAGAGAAGCAGAAATTATCCAAGAGGCAGGACAAAAAGGTTCTGTAACGATTGCAACGAACATGGCCGGTCGTGGTACGGATATTAAACTTGGAGATGGTGTTCGTGAGTTAGGCGGTCTTGCGGTTATTGGTACAGAGCGTCATGAATCACGCCGTATTGATAATCAGCTTCGTGGTCGTTCGGGTCGTCAAGGTGACCCAGGTGAGTCACAGTTCTATCTTGCGATGGAAGATGAGCTAATGCGCCGTTTTGGGTCAGATAACATGCGCAACATGATGGACCGACTTGGCATGGATGATGATCAGCCAATCGAAAGTAAAATGGTTTCACGTGCTGTAGAATCAGCTCAAAAACGGGTTGAGGGAAATAACTTTGATGCTCGCAAGCAGCTACTTGCTTATGATGACGTGTTAAGACAGCAGCGTGACATTATCTATGAACAACGTCAGCAAGTGTTAACGAGTGAAAATTTACGAGAGATCATTATAAATATGATTCGTTCAACGGTTACCCGTAATGTTCAAGCCTACACTCAAGATGAAGACGATGAAAAATGGGAGCTAGATGGATTAGTTGATTTCATTCACGCTAACATTCTAGAGACTGATGAGATTAACGCCAATGATTTAAAAGGTAAAGAACCTGATGAAATTATTGATCTCATTATGGAACTCGTGAATAAAAAATATGATGAACGTGAAGAAGAATTAACTGAAGAACAGATGCGTGAATTTGAACGCGTGATTTTACTTCGCACAGTGGATTCTAAATGGATGGATCACATCGACCAGATGGATCAGCTGCGCCAAGGTATTCACCTTCGTGCTTACGGTCAAACCGATCCACTTCAAGAGTATAATATGGAAGGTTTCTCAATGTTCGAAGAGATGATTGCTGAAATCGAACAAGAAGTTTCGAAATATGCGATGAAGGCGCAAATCAGAGATAACCTGCAGCGTGTTGAGGTTGCCTCTGGTACGAAAGCTGTCTCAGGCGGACGTCAAAATGAAGAGAAGAAAAAGAAACCTTATATTAAGAAAGAGAATATTGGTCGTAATGACCCATGTCCTTGCGGAAGTGGCAAGAAGTATAAAAACTGTCACGGTAAAAATGCCTAAACCAAAATCCTCAGTCTTTTCGGAGACTGAGGATTTTTAATACATTTGTCAAGAATAGGTTGTTTTTTCCAAGACCTTAAGTGGTATACTAACAGTAGATACAGATGCAGTAGAGGTGATGAAATGGATTTATCAGAAATCAAAGATCAATTAAACAAACTACAAAACAGACTTGAAGACTTTAGGGGGTCTCTTTGACTTAGAAGAAGACCGAGAGAAGATCGCAGAACTAGAGCAACAAATGACAGCTCCCGAATTTTGGGATGACCCAAGTGGAGCGCAAAAAATTATTAATGAAGCCAATGCGCTAAAAGAACGAGTACAAAGCTTTGATAAAAACGAAGAGGATTTAGAAAATCTTGAAGTTCCTATGAATTAGTGAAAGAAGAAGGAGACGAAGAGCTGTTTGAGGATCTTCATAGGGAAATCCAGCGAGTGACCGAACAGTTTAATGAGTTTGAATTAGAGATTTTACTTAGTGAACCTTATGATAAAAACAACGCCATCTTAGAAATTCACCCAGGAGCGGGCGGGACAGAATCTCAAGACTGGGCTGAAATGTTACTTAGAATGTATAAACGTTATGGAGAGAAAAAAGGTTTTAAGGTTGAAACATTAGATTATTTACCTGGCGATGAAGCCGGAGTTAAAAGTGTAACCCTACTTATTAAAGGCCATAATGCATTTGGCTATTTAAAAGCTGAAAAAGGTGTGCATCGTTTAGTTAGAATTTCACCGTTTGATTCTTCGGGACGTCGTCACACATCCTTTGCATCGTGTGATGTCATGCCGGAGTTCAACGAAGAAGTTGAAATTGATGTTAAGACAGAGGACTTAAAGATTGATACTTATCGTTCTAGTGGTGCTGGTGGTCAGCATGTCAATACAACGGACTCGGCTGTTAGAATTACACACCTGCCAACCAATGTCGTTGTGACATGTCAATCTGAACGTTCTCAAATAAAAACCGAGAACAAGCAATGAAAATGTTAAAGTCGAAGTTATATCAACTAGAGATTGAAAGACAACAGCAAGAACTCGATGAAATTCGAGGTGAGCAAAAAGAAATTGGTTGGGGCAGTCAAATTAGGTCTTATGTTTTCCATCCATATAATATGGTGAAAGATCACCGTACAAATTTAGAAAATGGTAATACTCAAGCAGTTATGGATGGTGACTTAGATTCATTTATAGATGCATTTTTAAGATCAAAAGTAAAAGGATAATTTATTTAGAATTGGGTAGAGTATTACCATAACATCTCAAAAGAGGAGGTCCTATTTATGAAAAAGATTCTTGTAGGTATGTTTAGTGTGATGTTAGTACTAGCTGCTTGTGGTGGCGGCGATGATGGCGGTAACAATGGTGATACTGGCGATACTGGTGACACAGGTGAAGAGCAATCTGGTGAAGAATCTGGTCAAGAAAGTGGCGGCGAACAAACTGCCCAAGCTGGTGAAGAAGTTTATAAGACCAACTGTGCTAGTTGTCACGGTGGAGACTTAAGTGGTGGCATGGGTCCATCTCTAAAAAATGTTGGTGATAACTATAGTGCTGATGACATTGTAGGTATTATCAAAAATGGTAAAGGGCAAATGCCAGCACAAGATCAAGTTAGTGAAGAAGATGCACAAAAGTTGCCGATTGGTTAGTAAATAGGTAATATAATGACAAATGTCCTTGGATTTAGGTCCAAGGGCTATTTTTTTGTCTTTGTAACTCACTTTTTAACGTTTGAAATAAAAATGTAACAAAATTTTTCCCTAAACAAAATGTCGTAACGTGTTATAATATAAAATATCTGAATAAAAGGTTTAATATAAAATAGGAATAATTGTCGATATATGATATAATGAATGTTGAAATAAATGAATTTTCAGAAATTTCATGGCTTTTCTTTTACAACAGGAGGTACTGTGGCGTCTATGATTCAAATGAAAAATGTCTACAAGGTTTATAAGAATGGCGTGGCTGCCTTGAATGGCATAGATGTATCCATCCAAAAGGTGATTTTGTATATGTGGTAGGACCTAGTGGCGCCGGAAAAACATCGTTTATTAAAATGATGTATCGTGAGGAGGTCCCATCAAAAGGTGAAGTGTACATAAATAATGTGGAGTTAGGACGATTGAAAAAGAAAGATGTTCCGTTTTTAAGGCGCGATATAGGTGTTATCTTCCAAGACTTCAAATTGCTTCAGCGAAAGTCCGTTTATGAAAACGTATCTTTTGCGTTAGAAGTTATTGAAGAAAACCCTAAAAAGATCCGTCGTCGTGTCATGAGTGTACTCGATCAAGTTGGTTTAAAACATAAAGCGCGTTTTTATTCCAGCACAATTATCAGGTGGGGAGCAGCAACGGATTGCTATTGCAAGGGCAATCGTCAACAATCCGAAAGTTGTAATTGCTGATGAGCCAACTGGTAACTTAGACCCGGAGACGTCGTGGGAAATCATGAGGCTTTTTGAAGATATTAACTCATCTGGAACTACCGTCATTATGGCGACCCACAGTCAAGAGATTGTCAATAACATGAAAAAGCGCGTTATTGCGATGGAAAATGGACAAGTTGTAAGGGATGAGCATCGAGGAGAGTACGGTTATGAAGCTTAGTACAGCTAGAAGACACTTTAGAGAAGGTTCTAAAAACATCATAAGAAATAGCTGGATGACAGTCGCTTCAGTCGGTGCAGTAACGACCACATTAATTCTCGTTGGGATTTTTCTAGCTTTAATTCTGAACTTAAACCAAGTCGCACAAAACATTGAACAGGATGTACAAATGAATGTATATGTTGAACTTGGTGCGGAAGAACAAGCTATTGAGGAACTTGAATCTAACTTGAATGAATTATCCAATGTTAAGTCGATTGAGTATTCATCAAAAGAAGAAGAATTAAACAAACTGATTGAAGATATGGGTGAATCTGGTGATGAGTGGGGCATGATGTTTGAAGACAGTAACCCACTTAATGATGTGTTTGTAATTAAAGCAACCAATGCGAATTATTATAAGAATCTATCAAAACAAGTTAAACAGATGGATTACGTTGATGAGGTTGATTACTCTCAGGCAACCGTAGAACGTCTTTTAACTTTTAATAAATATGCTAGATACATAGGAATTGGGTTCATCACAGCGCTGCTATTTACAGCAATCTTCCTAATTTCTAATACGATTAGAATGACGATTATCGCAAGAGCAAATGAGATTGGCATTATGAAGTTAGTAGGGGCTAAGAACAGCTTTATTCGCTGGCCATTCTTTATAGAAGGAATGTTAATGGGAGTGATTGGTTCCATTATTCCAATCACAATGGTTGTAGTTGGCTACTACTATCTATATCAAAATGTAGCTGGACGTAATTTACTGCCATTCGTAGAATTATTACCATTTAATCCATTTGCTTGGCAGCTGTCATTATTGTTACTTGGACTTGGAGTCTTTATCGGTGTTTGGGGAAGCGTAATGAGCGTAAGGAAATTCTTGAACGTATAGTGAGAGAGTATAATAGGAGGGAATGTGTGTTGTACAAAAGAATAACCGTTATTATGTCAGTAACGTTGTTAGCGATGTTTGGAGCAGCTTTTACTCAAGTTAATGAAGCACATGCAAATGTTGATCAAGAAATTAATGACCTAAAAGAGAAATCAGAAAAAGCTACTGAAAAACGAAAAGCTTTATCAGGTGAATTATCAAAATTAGAGAATTTAATTGAAGAAAACAAAGAAGAACAAAGCGAAATGAGAAGCAAGATTAATAGTTTAAAAGAAGAAATAAACAAAGCACAAAATCAGATTGATGAAAAGAAAGGCGAAATTGAACGTACGCAAAACGAAATTAAAAAAAGTCGAAAATGAAATTCAAGAATTAGAAGAAGAAATCGAGCGTTTAAAGCAAAAAATCAAAGAGTTAAAACAAAGTATTAAAGAAACGAAACGAAAAATTGAACAGCGTGAAGATTTACTAACAGATCGTTTGCGTAATCTTCAGCGTAATGGTGGTAGTGTTAAATACTTACAAGTAATTATGGGCGCATCTGATTTCGGTGATTTTATTAGCCGTACGCAAGCCGTTAGTAAAATCATGGATCAAGACCAAGCCATCTTAAGAGAGCATCTTAATGATAAGATGAAACTTGAGAAGGACAAGCAAGAGTTAGAAGATTCAAAGGCACAGGTTGAGGAAAATAAAAATCAATTATCTGCACAAAGAGACCAATTAGAAGGTCAAAAGGAATCGTTAGTTGCAGATATGAGAGACTTACAAGGTTTAGAGAGTAGCTTAAATGATAAGCTATCAGAACAGAATACATTATTAGCTAATCTTCAGAAAAAAGAAGAGGAACTACATGATCATAAAATGAGTATTGATGAAGAACGAGCGAATTTAGCTTCTCAGAAACGCGCTTTTGATAAGCTGATCGATGAACTTGAAGCGCAAAAGAGAGCAGAGAAAAAAGCTGCTCAATCTGGTGGAACTGTCCAACAGACAACGAATGTTAAAAATGACTCTGGATTTATTCGCCCAACAAGTGGTGTCTTAACATCTGGATTTGGAGGTCGTTGGGGTGACCTACACGCTGGTATAGACATTTCACGTCATGGCCCTGGCGTAGCCGTAAAAGCAGCTGCATCGGGAGTTGTGTCTCGTTCCTATTATTCTAGTAGTTACGGTAATGTAGTATTTATCGTACATATGGTTAACGGGCAAAAATATACAACGGTATATGCTCACATGAGAAATCGACTAGTATCAGAAGGTCAGACAGTTAGTCAAGGACAAGTAGTTGGTCACCAAGGTAATACAGGTCGTTCATATGGACAGCATTTACACTTTGAACTACACAAAGGAAGCTGGAATATGAGTAAATCTAATGCTGTTAACCCTGCAAGTTATGGAATTCAATAGTTTACTATACAACCTAATTGTTTATTCAATTAGGGTTGTTTTTATATTAAAAGGATATTTTTATAAAGTTTTAACTCGACTCATTACTTTAAGAACACGTCATGGTATAATAAACTAATACAAACATTGTATTTTATTGGGGTGAATCGATTGGAATTAACGAAGAAGTGGTTAGTGATGATTGTAGTTGTCTCCCTACTCGTTGGCGGAGGGGTTACAGCTGCGACACTAGAATTGTTAGATGAACCAAATGAACAAGCCAGCCCAACAAATGAGCAAGAGCAAGAAGAGCAGGAAGATGAGAACTCAGAACAAAAGGAACAAGAGGATTACTCAGATCTTGATGCTTTAAGCTACACAATGAATATTATTGAAGATGAATATGTTAAAGAAGTTTCTCGCGAAAAGTTAATTGAAGGTGCATTAGAAGGGATCGTTAATAAACTTGGCGACCCTTACAGTGAATATATGAATGCCGAGACGATGGAGCAGTTCCAAAGTCAAATCGAGTCTACCTTTGAAGGGATTGGGGCGGAGGTTACAAAGCGTGATAATTACATAACGATTGTATCCCCAATTAAAAATACTCCTGCGGAACGAGCGGGAATTAGACCTAACGATCGTATTTTAGAAGTTGACGGAAAGAGTCTTGAAGGGATGAGTGTGTTTGAAGCTGTTTCACTCATTCGCGGTGAAAAAGGATCGGACGTCACGTTGACAATTGATCGACCTGGAGACGGTGAACCGTTTAAAGTAACTATCACAAGAGATACGATTCCTGTTACAACAGTATATTCTGAAGTAGAAGAGCAAGACGGGAAAAAAGTAGGTATTCTTGAAATCCGTTCATTCTCTGAAAAAACGTCACAAGAGTTTAGTAAAGAATTGAAGAAGTTAGAAGATGAAGAGAATATAGACGGTTTAGTTATTGATGTTCGAGGTAACCCTGGTGGTTTACTTAACTCTGTTCAAGAGATATTAGGGAACTTTTTACCGAAAGATGAACCGTTTATGCAAGTTTCTATGAGAGACGGAGACCCACAGCCTTATTACCTAAAACAATCTGGTGAAAAGGATTATCCAATTTCGGTATTAACCAACGAAGGTAGTGCATCGGCTTCTGAGATTTTAGCTGGGGCGATGAAAGAAGTGGGTGGCTACGAAATTGTAGGTAAAACAACATTTGGTAAAGGTACCGTCCAGCAAACGATGGAAGTTGGAGATGGATTACTTAAACTAACGGTTATGAACTGGTTAGACCCAAGTGGGGATAAAATTAATGAAGTTGGTGTAGAACCTACTGTTAAAGCTGAACAGCCTGAATTTTTCTACACGTCACTCATTCAAACAGAAGAGCCTCTTGAGTATAATCAAACAGGGCAAGAAGTCGTTAAAATGCAAGTGATGTTAGAAGGTCTCGGTTACAAACCTGGTAGAACGGACGGTTATTTTAATCAGGAAACACAAACGGCCTTAGAAAATTTCCAGAAACAAAATGACCTTGACGTTACAGGTACATTAAATGAAAAAACTGAAGCAGCATTAGAACAACAAATATTAGATGCTGTAGATAACGCAAAGTATGATGAACAGTTACAAAAGGCAATGGAAGTACTTTTTAAATAATGTTTTAGGTGACTCAGCTTTGGTTGAGTCATCTATTTATATTAAATGAAGGAGAACACTATATTTTGACGAAAATATTAGAGTAGGACATCTTGATCGGAGGTTTGAACAGCGATGGCGATAGAGTGGTTGAAAGAGTTCGGAATTGGGGTTTTATGGCTATTTGCTCAGCCTATGTTTTATTTGGCTATATTGTTTACGTTTTGGACAGGTTATATTAGGGTTAAAAATGAGAGATCTATGTTTCGGCATCGCGTGTTTCCGATAGGTGCGGAATGGACAGGTACATGGGTAACCAGTGTTGTATTTGGAGTTCTGTTATCTGCGGCAATGATCTTAACTGGATCAATGCTCAGTCTGCAATGGCTTTGGTTACTTACAGTGGTAGTCGCTTTGCTTTTGTTAATCAACCAAGTGTGGCTGTTATCACCTGTTTATACCTTGGGAATCGTTGCAATTACGATGTGGTTAATTAATACCTTTAATGTACAACTGCCTGATTGGTTGAGTTCATTAAGTAATATTAATCTCGTGTTAGTGAGTTATGTGTTAATGTTTTTATTAATCGTTGAGATTATTTTGTTTGCGACTGCTAAACGCAATCAATCATTTCCTGAATTGCAAAAAGCAAGCGTGGTAAATTTGTCGGAAGTCACTTGGTGAAACGGTTATGCGTCATTCCTGCCTTTGTTCCTGTTCCATCGGGAGCTTTAGAGTTATCACTGTTTACTTGGTGGCCAGCATTTGGCTTAAGCGATCAGTTCGGACTTGTATTATTTCCGTTTGTGATTGGAGTGTCCCAGCGTTTTAAAGGGAACTTTTCAGATATTGGCGCACGAAAAGTTGCTAGAGCCTTATCAGTTTTACTTGTTCTTCTCTTAATCGGTTCATACGGAATTTATGTATTTCCTGAGTTGAGTATATACTTAGTGTTAGCTGCCATCTTAGGTAGATTAGCCATCCATTATGTTTCATATGTATTGGACAGAGAACAATCGCCTATTTTTATACCGAAAGAAGATGGCATTGTGATTGTGGGTGTTATGCCTAATTCACCGGCAGAAGAAATGGAACTTGTCGTTGGTGAAAAAATTGAACGAATTCACGATGAGCCTATTTCAAATGAACAAGAATTTTATGAAGTGATGAGCGAACATCGTACTTTTTGTAAAATGGCAGTTCAAGATTTGTCTGGAGAAGTTCGATTTGTTCAAAGAGCCCTATATGAAGGGGAATACCATGAATTAGGATTAATCTTTGTAAAAGAAATGCCTAAATTCACGCTAAGAACAGAAGAAATAAGTTAATTGGTCAAACGCGATCATCCACTAGGGTGATTGCGTTTTTCTTTAATGTAGACCTTTCATTCACATTCTTTGCAAATTAGGCCCGACAAACTTATCCTTAAAATAGAGAAAAATATCAAAACAGAACTTTTGTTCGTGTTTTTATGTTATAATATTTGTAGTTTATATATATTGGAGATGATGTTGTGAATCAGTTTGAACTTCATTCTCAGTTTGAGCCTCAAGGAGATCAGCCAAAAGCCATTGAAAAAATTGTAAATGGCATTGAACATAACGAACGACACCAAACGTTACTCGGTGCAACGGGTACAGGGAAAACGTTTACGGTTTCAAACGTGGTTAAGGAAATAAATCGCCCAACGTTAGTGATTGCACATAACAAAACGCTAGCAGGACAGCTGTATAGTGAGTTTAAAGAGTTTTTTCCAAATAATGCGGTTGAGTATTTCGTCAGTTATTACGATTACTACCAGCCTGAAGCTTATGTCCCGCATACAGATACGTATATTGAAAAAGACGCTAGTATTAATGATGAGATTGATAAGCTAAGACACTCCGCGACGTCTTCATTATTTGAACGTAATGATGTACTAATCGTTGCAAGTGTGTCGTGTATTTATGGTTTAGGTTCGCCTCATGAGTATAAGGAGCTCGTCTTATCACTTCGTGTTGGAATGGAAAAAAGAACGCGATCAAGTGCTAAGAGATCTTGTCGATATTCAATATGCACGTAACGATATTGACTTTCAGCGTGGTACATTTAGGGTGCGAGGTGACTCAGTTGAAGTCATCCCGGCGTCGAGGGAAGAGCACTGTATTCGTATAGAGTTTTTGGAGATGAAATTGACCGAATTCGTGAAGTGGATGCTTTAACAGGAGAAATTATAGGTGACCGTGAACACGTTGCTATTTTCCCAGCATCCCACTTCGTCACGCGTGAAGAAAAAATGAAGCGCGCGATTAAAAATATCGAACAGGAGCTTCAAGAGCAGTTAGAGAAGTTTAGACAGGAAGATAAGCTGTTAGAAGCACAACGCTTAGAGCAGCGTACAAATTATGATTTAGAAATGATGAACGAAATGGGCTTTTGTTCTGGGATTGAGAACTACTCAAGGCATTTATCATTTCGTGAACCTGGATCAACTCCTTACACATTATTAGATTATTTTCCAGATGACTCACTCATTGTCATTGATGAGTCACACGTCACACTACCTCAGGTTCGTGCGATGTATAACGGAGACCAAGCACGTAAAATGACGTTAGTGGATCACGGTTTCAGATTACCATCTGCGCTAGACAACCGTCCGCTTAAATTTGAAGAGTTTGAAAAGCATATTGATAATATTTTATATGTATCGGCAACACCTGGTGATTATGAACTCGAGCACTCTCCAGGGGTTATTGAACAGATTATTCGTCCGACAGGCTTGTTAGATCCGAAAATTGATGTTCGCCCAATCAAAGGCCAAATTGACGATTTAATTGGTGAAGTAAATAAACGAAAAGAGCACAATGAACGCGTCCTTGTAACCACGCTTACGATCAAAATGGCTGAGGACTTAACGAATTACTTGCAGGAAATGGGCATTAAAGTTGCTTACCTTCATTCTGAAATAAAAACTTTAGAACGTATTGAGATTATTCGTGATTTACGTCTTGGCGTTTATGATGTATTAGTTGGGATTAACCTACTACGTGAGGGACTCGATATTCCTGAAGTGTCATTAGTTGCGATTTTAGATGCTGACAAGGAAGGATTTTTACGTTCTGACAGATCGCTAGTTCAGACAATTGGGCGTGCTGCACGTAATGAAAACGGTGAAGTCATCATGTATGCCGACCGCATTACAAAGTCTATGCAATTCGCCATGGACGAGACAGATCGTCGTCGGGAGATTCAAAAGGCTTACAACGAAAAACACGGCATAACACCTAAGACGATTAATAAAGAAATTCGCGACGTAATCAAAGCAACTTATGATTCGGATGAGGAAGATAAGCTAGCCGAATACAGTAAGTTATCTAAAGATGAAAAAGCAGAAATGATTGAACGTTTAGAAGCAGAAATGAAACAAGCCGCTAAAGAGTTAGATTTTGAAAAAGCAATGGAGCTAAGAGACATCATTACAGAGCTAAAAGTGGAAGGATGATTTATTCAAATGAAGTCCATTAAGATTCAGGGGGCACGCGCCCATAATTTAAAAGATATTGATATTGAAATTCCTAAAAATAAATTAGTGGTGATGACGGGTCTTTCTGGTTCAGGTAAATCATCCCTTGCCTTTGATACGATATACGCGGAAGGTCAGCGCCGTTATGTCGAATCGTTATCTGCATATGCTCGTCAGTTTTTAGGGCAGATGGATAAGCCTGATGTCGATGCCATAGAAGGCTTATCCCCAGCAATCTCGATTGATCAGAAGACTACGAGTCGCAATCCAAGGTCAACGGTTGGTACGGTTACCGAAATTTATGATTATCTTCGTCTATTGTACGCAAGGGTTGGTCATCCAATCTGTCCAATTCATGGTGAGGAAATTTCAGCTCAAACGGTTGAGCAAATGGTTGATCGTGTGATGGAACTTGAAGAACGTACAAAACTTCAAGTTTTATCTCCAGTTATTTCAGGAAGAAAAGGTGAGCATGCGAAAGTTCTAGAGGACCTTAAAAAAGAAGGTTATATTCGTCTACGCGTAGATGGCGAAATGCGTGAGATTAGTGAAGAAATTAACTTAGATAAAAATAAAAAACATACCATTGAAGTTGTAGTGGACCGCATTATTGTCAAAGAGGGTGTGGAAGCCCGTTTAAGTGATTCCTTTGAAACGGCTTTAAAATTAAGTGATGGTCAGGCGATCGTTGATATTATTGATGGTGATGAACTATTATTTAACGAAAAACTTTGCATGTCCGAAGTGTGGATTTACAATTGGCGAGTTAGAACCAAGACTATTTTCGTTTAATAGTCCTTTTGGTGCTTGTCCAACCTGTGACGGACTTGGTTCACACTTAGAGGTTGACTTAGATTTAGTCATTCCCGATTGGGACTTAACACTAAATCAACATGCTATTGCGCCTTGGAAGCCCGTGTCGTCCAATTATTATCCATCACTCCTTAAGAGTGTTTGTGATCATTACGGGATTGATATGGATACACCTATAAAAAATCTACCTAAGAAACAGTTAGATAAAATTCTTTACGGAAGCGGAAAAGACCGTATTTTATTCAAATATGAGGGCAGAAGAGGTCAGGTTCGTGAAAACGAGATATACTTTGAAGGCGTCGTTTCTAATGTGTCTAGACGTTACCATGAAACCGTATCTAGCTATGTGCGTGAACAAATGGAGAAATATATGGCACAAAAAGAATGTCCGACGTGTGAAGGCTATCGCTTATCTGAAGAAGCGTTATCCGTTAAGGTCAACGGCATTCATATTGGTCAGCTAACTGAAAAATCAGTTGCACATGCATTGGATTGGATTGAATCGATTCAATTAAGTGAAAAAGAACAACAAATTGCTAGAATGATTGTCAAAGAAATTAATGACCGATTAACCTTTTTAGTTAATGTGGGTCTAAATTATTTAACACTTTCTCGCTCTGCCGGTACGTTATCAGGTGGGGAAGCTCAGCGAATCAGGCTCGCTACTCAAATTGGCTCAGCTTTAACAGGCGTGCTTTATGTATTAGATGAGCCTTCAATTGGCTTACACCAACGTGATAATGACCGGTTAATCTCTACGTTAAAACGAATGAGAGATTTAGATAATACGCTCATTGTCGTTGAGCATGATGAAGATACGATGTTAGCTGCCGATTACCTTGTTGACATTGGTCCTGGAGCAGGGGCTCAAGGCGGAGAAATTGTGGCTAGTGGGACACCACAACAAGTAATGGAGCATGAACAATCATTAACAGGGCAATACTTAAGCGGGAAACAATTTATCCCACTTCCAATTAAACGACGTAAAGTTATTAAGAAACGCACTTTAAAGATTAAGAAAGCAGAAGAAAATAACTTGAAAATGTCGATGTGACAGTACCTTTAGGTGTTATGTCTGTTGTAACCGGCGTATCTGGATCAGGTAAAAGTACACTCATCAATGAAATTTTATATAAATCATTGTCACAGAAACTCCATCGTTCAAAAAGAAACCAGGTAAACACAAAGAAATCAGAGGCATTGATCAGCTTGAGAAGGTAATTGATATTGACCAATCACCAATTGGGCGTACACCTAGGTCGAATCCTGCTACGTATACAGGTGTCTTCGATGATATTCGTGACGTTTTTGCGCAAACAAGTGAAGCCAAAATTAGAGGCTATAATAAAGGCCGTTTTAGCTTCAATGTAAAAGGCGGACGCTGTGAAGCTTGTAAAGGTGATGGAATCATTAAAATTGAGATGCACTTTCTACCTGATGTATACGTACCATGTGAAGTTTGCCATGGTAAACGATATAATAGAGAGACGCTTGAAGTGAAATACAAAGGTAAGAACATTGCAGATGTATTAGAGATGAGAGTAGAAGAAGCACTTGAGTTCTTTGAAAACATACCTAAAATTAAGCGAAAAATTCAAACCGTTGCAGATGTTGGTCTTGGATATATTCGTCTTGGGCAACCAGCAACAACATTATCTGGTGGTGAAGCTCAGCGGGTCAAGCTTGCGAGTGAATTACACCGCCGTTCAAATGGTAAATCTTTTTATATATTAGATGAACCAACTACAGGACTCCATGTTCATGACATTTCGAGATTGCTTAACGTGCTTCAAAGATTAGTTGAAAACGGTGATACCGTATTAATTATTGAGCATAATTTAGATGTCATTAAAACGGCCGATCATATTATTGATTTAGGACCTGAAGGCGGAGAAGGTGGAGGTCAAATTATCGCAACTGGGACGCCAGAAGAGGTCTCTGAAGTAAAAGAGTCGTTTACAGGGCAATATTTAGGGCCAGTATTAGAACGTGACCGAAAACGAATGGAAGAAAGAATTTTAGAAAGCACAGCGAAATGAAAGGGGAAGCATGATGGAAGCTATTAAACTTGAAATCGTTCAAGATTATATTAATCAATTTGCCAACCAACCCGTATATGTTCACCTTGAAACAACTAACGGGGCGTATGCTAGTCACTTTAATGCAAATGCCTACAATGTTGGTGCTTATATTCGAAATGCGAGATTAACTTATAGTCAAGGTAAAATCGTTGAGCACGAAGGTTCTTATCGAGTTGGATTAAAGCATGAGATTGGCTGGATTTACGCAGAAGGCCTTACAGATTTTGAATTTAACGAAAACAATCAACTACTTATTGCAGGACATGACAAAGAAGGACGATTAATGGTCGCGCTTCAAATCAGTCCAGAGCCATTTTCGTACTAAGGAGGAACCGTAATGAATTTTGAAGAACATAATCATGTAGTGGTCATATATCCACACCCAGACGACGAATCCTTTGGGGCAGCAGGCACCATTACGAAATTCCGCAAAGCGGGTGTTCCGGTAACGTATCTATGCGGAACATTAGGGGAAATGGGACGGAACATGGGAAGTCCATTTTTCGCTAATCGTGAGACGCTTCCTCAAATTCGTAAAAAGGAATTACAGGATGCTTGTAAAGTCCTCGATATGAACTTAGAAATGCTTGGTTATCGCGATAAGACGATTGAGTTTGAACCGAGAGATGAGATGGCAGAACGGTTTAAAAATTATTTAGAGAATTTAGGGGCAACACTTGTCATCACATTTTATCCTGGGTTCGCTGTGCATCCAGACCATAATGCGATGGGTGCAGCAGCTTTTGAAGCGGTTAAAATGATGGACCCTGATCAAAGACCGACTGTTTGGGCGACAGCTTTTTCGAATGACCATGTCGAAAAGCTAGGTAAGCCTAACGTCGTTATTGACCTCATAGATTCATTTGATCAGAAGTTAGATGCAATTAAAGCCCACCGCTCTCAAGCAGAGGGAATGCTTAGTCAGTTATTAGCAAATAGCGAGTCAGATAATGAATACGAGGCAGCTCTCGAGAGATTCCGTTTTGAAGGCTTCTATGAAGTGGATATAGATCAAGTGAACTACTAATCTCCGACTCAGGTCTGAAAATAAGTTTAAACATTTCAGTCCTCTGGTTGATGGCGAACATCTTAGTATTTCATACAATTAATGTAGGATGTTCTTGAGAGGAGTATGTAAATGAGTGAAGAGCGAAATAAAATTTTAAAGCTATTAGAAGAAGGTCATATTACATCAGATGAAGCCGAAAAACTGTTAGACGCGGTTGATAAAGGTCAACACGTCAAAGAGTCTAATAGTAAAACAGATACAGATGAGGATTCATTTAAAGAGTTTAAAAAAGAATTTAGAAGTTTTAAGGACGGTTTCTTAAGTTTTATAGACGATACGATTCAGAGAATTAAGGAAGGTCCATTTGAATTTACGTTTAATCATGTGAATGTTAATCGGAGCTTTGATTTCTCTTCAGAAGGTATTAAGCAGTTCGATTTTGATTTAGTAAATAGTTCAGTTGAGTTCATTACATCCGATCAAGACCAAATCTTAGTTGAACTAAAAGGTAAAGTCTATAAAGAAGATGATCAGTATAAAGCGGAACAAACCTTTGATGAGACGTTTCAGTAGGCGTGACCAATGATGCTCTACAAATCAGTCAGGGTCAAAAGAATGTTTCAGCCGAAATTATCATACATTTACCTAAAAAGGAATATGAACAAGCTTATATTAAAACGATTAATGGGTCGATTAAATCCAGAGATTTGACGATTCACATCGCACGTCTATCTACCATTAACGGTAGTGTGCGTTTAGATGGCTATCAAGGAGATTCAGTTTACGTTGAAACAAGACATGGGTCGATTCGGTTAGATCAAGTGAAATTGTCTAAGGCAAAATTAGAGACCACAACAGGCTCAATTTATTATGATGGTCAGATCGAGCATTTAGATGCAGATATTACAACGGGCAGCCTGCGCACATATCTACGAAATTCAAATGTTAAACGGGTGGACCTTAAAACGACGACAGGTTCAGCACAATTATATTTACCTAAGTCTATCAAGGTAAGGGGCCATGCCAATACGAGTGTAGGTAGTGTGGATGTCAATATACCGAATGTCGTTGTTCAAAAAGTAGAAGATCAGATTGTTAAGAAGACGGTTCAGTTTTATAACACCTCAGATGAAGATGAATCTTATGTAGATGTTGATATAGAAGCTAAAACAGGAAGTATTAAAATAAACGGTTTTAGTTAAAGGAGTTAGGTTATGATCAAAAATTGGATCATCTCTATTGTCGTTAATACAATAGCATTACTTGCGGTAAATGAATTGTTTCAAGACGTAGAAATTGATGGTGTCACGACGGCAGTAATCGCCGCCATCATTCTCGGAATCTTAAATGCCATCGTCAAACCGATTTTAGTCGTACTCACTCTACCGATTACGATTATATCTTTAGGACTTTTCTTGTTTGTCATCAATGCTATTACACTCATGATTACTCAAGGATTGTTAGGTACGGACTTTGTTATTAATGGCTGGGGAACCGCAATTCTCGCCGCCATAATTATTACCATTCTAAACACTATACTTCAAAAGATCTTAAAGGAAGTATTAGATTGATGATTGATCCTCCTCAAATGAGGGGGATTTTTTAG
The DNA here is from genome assembly GCF_001311865.1 of Piscibacillus salipiscarius JCM 13188. Taxonomy (GTDB): domain Bacteria; phylum Bacillota; class Bacilli; order Bacillales; family Alkalibacillaceae; genus Piscibacillus; species Piscibacillus salipiscarius. Next base: position 40,728 of record NZ_BBCD01000002.1, on the reverse strand, counting down.
TGACTCTGTATTTTATTAATTAGGGTAAAAAAGGTTGACTTTCCAGGTTAGGCCTTCCCTTTCGGCGGGCAAGACACGAGGGTGCTACTTTGAATTAGCTTCCTTGAACCCTTGACCCGAGGAATAATACCTCGAATCTGTGTTTTGTAAAGTGATAAGCGAAGGTGGCGACTCCAGGTCGGCTAAAACTGGCCGATAAATCCGAAAAAGTGGCCGATAAATCCGAAAAACTGGTCGATAAATCCGGAAAAATGACCGATAAACCCCAAAAAGTGCGCCTATAACGTCTTGTTCGACGGGAACAGCACTAGCTGAAGATCAACATAGTTTGCACCTGCGTTTTCTAATTGGGCTTTTTTAGGTTCCTCGTGCAAGACTGCAAAGAAGTATTTTGACGAAGCGAATATACTATTAAAATATATCAATTAAACCTTTTTCATGATATAGGTTTTTACGATATGATATAGTTATGAATAATGTGATATAGAAGGAGAGAGACGGATGATAAAGGTCCGTACGAAGGATTTAATTGAACGATTTGATTTAGAACTTGTCGCTGGTGAAGATGGCGTACATAGAGAAATTTTCAGCAGTGATATTTCAAGGCCAGGTATGGAGATGGCTGGTTATTTTACGCATTATCCAAAAGAACGGCTTCAGTTAATGGGAAGAACGGAGCTTTTATTTCTTTATGACTTAAAACCTGAAGAAATTGCAGACAGAATGGAGCGTTTATGTACTGATGTAACTCCAGGTATTGTCATTACACGAGGACTTGATGTGCCCAAGGCATTGATAGAAGCAGCCAACCAAGCTGGCGTTCCTGTGATGCGATCACCTTATAAAACGACTCGTGTTATTAGTCGTTTAACGACGTTTTAGAGACAAAATTCGCACCATCAACAGCTCTTCATGGAGTGTTGGTGGATGTGTATGGTGTTGGCGTGTTAATTACAGGCAAAGTGGTATCGGTAAAAGCGAAACAGCGCTTGAGCTAGTGAAGCGTGGTCATCGTTTAGTTGCCGATGATAATGTAGAAATTCGCCAGGAGGATTATGATACGTTAATCGGTAATCCGCCGAACTTAATTGAGCATTTACTCGAAATACGTGGACTTGGCATTATTAATGTGATGACGTTATTTGGGGCAGGTGCAGTACGAAATTATAAACGCATATCGTTAGTGGTCTATCTCGAAACTTGGGAAGCGAATAAACAATATGATCGTCTTGGTTTAGATGAGGATAAACTCAAGATTATGGATGTTGAGTTACCGAAAGCAACGATTCCGGTTAGACCTGGACGTAATGTATCGGTTATTATAGAGGTAGCTGCGATGAACTTCCGATTGAAACGGATGGGAGTTAACACAGCTGAGGAGTTTTCAAACCGTTTAAATGCTGTGATTGAAGATGATGTTGATAAGAAAGAAATTGAATAAAGGGGAGTAAATGATGTACTGTTCAGCAGAACCATATGATCGCGTATTTATTAATTTAGGCCCATTCCCTGTATACTGGTATGGTTTTTTAATTATGTTAGGTGCATTAACCGGGCTGATTGTTGCACAGCGTGAAGCTAAACGTTTAGGCTTACATAAAGATTTCTTTATTGATTTATTAGTTTTTGCGATTCCTGCTGCTATTATTGGGGCAAGAATGTATTATGTCATTTTTCAGTTTGAGCATTACGATTCGCTTTTAGAGATGATTGATATCCGCGAAGGTGGCCTAGCGATTCATGGTGCATTAATTGCATCAGTATTAGTTGCGTATCTTTATACGAAGAAGAAAAATGTGTCATTTTGGAAAGTGGTAGACATTGCAGCGCCTAGCCTTTTAATTGGTCAGATGTTAGGTCGCTGGGGGAACTTCATGAATCAGGAAGCCTATGGAGGCCCCATTTCTGAGTCAACTTATCAAAGCTTCCATCAATACTTGCCTGATTTCATCATGAATCAGATGTGTGTCGATGGCGTATATCATCACCCGACGTTATATGAGTCGGTTTGGAGTATGTTAGGCATCATTTTATTACTTGTTTTAAGATATAAAGTGAACCCGCGCCGTGGTGTGATTTTCTTATCATATGTGATGTGGTATTCATTTGGACGTTTCTTTATTGAAGCCATGAGAACAGATAGTTTATATATTGTACCTGGTTTACGTACAGCACAGGTTATTTCAATTGTACTCATCTTAGGTAGTTTAGCAGTGCTCTATTACCGCCACAAAAAAGGTTATGATGACGTGCTGTATGATGGAACTTCTCTAAAGAAACAAGGTTCTAATAGGAAGAAAAAGAAAAAATAACACAAGGGAGACGAGAACGTGAAGGGTATATTAAAAAGGGGAATTCAAAGTGGTCTGTCATTAACGTGGACTTTAGGTAAAATCATATTTCCAATTACTCTGATCGTCACAATCCTGCAGTACACACCTGTTCTTCCGTGGATTATTGACTGGATTGCGCCGCTTATGACATTACTTGGACTGCCAGGGGAAGCGGCCGTCCCGTTAGTGTTAGGTAATGCACTCAACTTGTATGCTGGAATTGGAGCGATCGTCAGTTTTGATTTTACGGTAAAAGAAGTGTTTATTTTAGCGCTCATGCTATCGTTTTCACATAATTTATTTATTGAATCTGCTGTTGCATCTAAAGTCGGTGTGAAATTTTGGATTATTATTGCGGTCAGAGTTGGTCTAGCTGTTGTTTCAGCAGTACTTGTGAATTTATTTTGGCAAGGCGGGAAGGAGATGGCTCAGTACGGTCTGATCTCAAATGAAGGCCCTGAACCGACAGGCTGGGGTGAGATTGTGCTAACCGGTCTTGAAACCGCTGCGTTATCCATCGTTCAGTTGGCTGCTATTGTCATTCCGTTAATGATTGTTATGCAATATTTAAGAGAACATAAATGGATGGACTGGATGTCGCAAAAGATGGCTCCATTTACAAAAATGTTAGGCGTCAAAGAAAACGCATCCATGACTCTCGTTGCCGGTCTAACTATCGGTCTTGCGTATGGTGCAGGGCTTATGATTCAAGCCGTTAAAGAGGATGGTGTGTCTAGAAAAGATATGACGTTAGTCTTAATTTTCTTAGTCACATGTCACTCCGTTGTCGAAGATACGTTGGTCTTTGTCCCATTAGGAATACCGGTTTTACCGTTATTAATTATACGTCTAACGACAGCCGTTATTTTAACCGCAACCATTGCTTATATTTGGAACAAAGCTGAAAAGAATAAGAAAAAAGACACCAGAAAGGATGCAGTCACACATGAGCATACGTACGATTCTATTTGATTTAGATGGGACTTTAATTGATACGAACGAGCTGATTGTTGAATCATTTAAACATACATTTAAAGAGCATTTAAATAAGGATTACTCTAGAGAGGATATTCTTCAGTTTATTGGCCCACCGCTTCGTGATTCGTTTGAAAAAGTAAAGCCCGATGAAGTGGAAGAAATGGTGACAACCTATCGCAAACATAATTTATCGAACCACGATCTGTATGTAAAAAGCTATGACGGTGTGTTTGAAACCATACAAGCATTACACGAAAAGGGATACCAGATGGCGATTGTCACAACGAAAATTCGTGAGACAGCGTTAAAGGGTCTTGAGTTAACGCATTTGGATCAATTTTTCGATGTGGTTATTGGCTTAGATGATGTTGAAAACGCAAAGCCTGATCCTGAACCTGTTTTAAAAGGGATGAAGGCTTTAGAAGGAAATCCAGAGTCAACTATTATGATCGGTGATAATTCCCATGACATTCATGCTGGGCAAAACGCTGGAACGAAAACAGCAGGTGTGGCCTGGTCTGCAAAGGGGAAAGATTTTATAGAATCATTGAATCCTGATTATGTGTTAGACCATATTTCAGATTTACTTAAGATTGTTGAGGAGTGACATACATGCGCAAGACGAATCGTTATAGAGTAACGGAAAGTAATTCACTTTGGCAAATCTATAAAACGGTTCCGTTTTTTAAGGTTTGTAAAAACTTTATCGTCATTCAGCTAGGCCGTTATTCGCCGTCGCTTAAGCTGAAAAACTGGCTCTATCGAACGTTCTTGCGCATGAAAATTGGTGAATCGACAGCGCTTGCTTTAATGGTGATGCCTGATGTCATGTTTCCTGAAAAAATCTCGATTGGCCGCAATTCAATCGTTGGTTATAATACGACGATATTAGCTCATGAGTATTTAATAGAAGAATACCGCTTAGGTGATGTCGTAATTGGTGATGAAGCAATGATTGGGGCTAATTCTACTATTTTACCAGGTGTCACGATTGGTGATGGGGCTATTGTGTCAGCTGGCACTTTAGTTCATGAAGACGTGCCTGCAGGGTGTTTTGTTGGCGGAAATCCAATGAAACTCATTTATACGAAAGAAGAGATGGACAAGCGGCAATTACAACAGAAATAATTTAATGACGGATGACGTATACTTCCTAGAAGAAGGGCTTTTGGAGTATACGTTTTTCATATTTATAAAAGGGAAAAATATAACTAATAGCTCAAGGGAGGAATCGGGATGGAGCAGTATATTTTATCGCTTGATCAAGGAACCACAAGTTCAAGGGCGATTTTATTTAACAAAGATGGAGAAATGATGAAAGTTGCTCAGCAGGAATTTAAACAATATTTTCCGAAGCCAGGTTGGGTGGAACATGATGCGAACGAGATCTGGACATCGACTCAGTTTTGTATGTCAGAGGTTTTAAGAAAGGCAGACCTTGAACCTGGTCAAATTGCCGGAATAGGGATTACCAATCAGCGCGAAACAACCGTCGTTTGGGATCGTCACACAGGACGCCCGATACATAAAGCGGTTGTCTGGCAATCAAGACAAACGGAAGATATTTGTGAATCACTTAAAAAAGAAGGTCACGAAGCTCTTTTTAGAGAGAAAACAGGATTGTTATTAGATCCGTATTTTTCTGGTACAAAGGTGAAATGGATATTAGATCATGTTGAGGGTGCAAGAGAGAAAGCAGAAAATGGCGACCTTCTGTTTGGCACGATTGATACATGGTTAATTTATAAATTAACAGGCGGAAAGGTTCACGTCACTGATTATTCAAACGCCTCGCGTACACTTATGTATAACATTCATGAGCTTAAATGGGATGATGAACTGTTAGACATTTTGGGTGTCCCAAAAAGCATGCTGCCTGAGGTACGTCCATCATCTGAAGTGTATGGACAAACAGCGGAATATCAGTTTCAGGGTTATGAGGTGCCGATTGCGGGAGCTTGTGGCGACCAGCAGTCAGCTTTATTTGGGCAAGCATGTTTTGAAAAAGGTATGGCTAAAAATACTTATGGCACTGGCTGCTTCATGCTGATGAACACGGGTAAAGAAGCGGTTAAGTCAGAGCATGGCTTACTGACAACATTAGCATGGGGAGTCGATGGTGAGATACACTACGCGCTAGAAGGAAGTATTTTTGTTGCGGGCTCTGCTATTCAGTGGCTACGTGATGGCCTTCGGATGTTTAAATCGGCAAAAGATAGCGAAATGTATGCGAAGCGTGTTGAATCCACTGACGGTGTTTATGTGGTGCCAGCTTTTGTTGGTTTAGGTACGCCTTATTGGGATAGCCATGCTCGAGGATCTGTGTTTGGACTTACTCGTGGAACGGAAAAAGAACACTTCATTCGTGCCACATTAGAATCTCTTGCTTATCAAACAAAAGATGTCGTCAATGCGATGATTGAAGATGCGGGACTGAAACTGAAAACATTACGCGTTGACGGAGGGGCTGTACAAAACGATTTTCTTATGCAATTTCAAAGTGACATTTTAAATGCTAATGTCGAACGCCCAGTTGTAAATGAAACGACGGCACTAGGCGCAGCTTATTTGGCAGGACTTGCGGTTGGCTTTTGGGAAAATAAAGATGAGATTGCCAACCAGTGGAAGACAGACCGAGTATTTGAACCTAAGATGAGCGAAGAAGATCGGCAGGAGAAATATGATGGCTGGAAGCGAGCGGTGAAAGCGACACAGGCATTTACATCGTAGAAAGGGTGTTTAAAATTGACTTCAATGTCGAATAAATTTCGTCAAAACAACAAAGAAGCGTTGCAAAAAGAATATGATCTAATCGTGATTGGAGGCGGGATCACGGGTGCAGGGATTGCACTTGATGCGATTACCCGCGGGCTGTCAGTTATCGTGTTAGAAATGCAGGATTACGCTGCTGGTACGTCTAGCCGGTCGACGAAGCTTGTACACGGTGGTCTGCGCTATTTAAAAAACTTTGAAGTGAAAATGGTCGCAGAAGTCGGGAAAGAACGTGAGATTGTCTATGAGAATGGCCCGCACGTGACAACGCCAGAGTGGATGATGCTCCCGTTTTATGAAAAAGGAACGTTTGGACCATTTACGACGAATGTTGGTCTTCGTGTCTATGACTTTTTAGCAGGCGTGAAAAAAGATGAGCGCCGCCAGATGTTATCTACCGAAGAGACGATAGATCGCGAACCTTTATTAAAACGAGAGGGCCTTAAAGGTAGTGGTTACTACGTTGAATATAAAACGGGCGATGCACGTTTGACATTAGAAGTTTTAAAAAAAGCGGTTGAAAAAGGTGCGAAAGCTTTTAATTACATGAAAGTAGAGCAGCTTTTATACAATGATGGTCAAGTGATTGGCGTTAAGGCGCACGATTTAACTGATGGCGAAGTGCATCATGTATACGGTAAGAAAGTCGTTAACGCGACGGGGCCATGGGTTGACCAAATCAGATCCATGGATCATGTTGAAAAGGATAAATATTTATTTCATACAAAAGGCGTTCATTTAGTATTTGACCATACCAAATTTCCACTACAGCAAGCGGTTTATTTTGATACACCTGATGGCCGGATGGTTTTTGCGATTCCGCGCGATGGAAAAACTACGTGGGAACTACGGACACACCTTTTGAAGGTGACCTGACCAATCCAACTGTGAATAAGGATGACCGAATCTACCTGTTAGAAACCATTCACGAGATGTTCCCGAATTTAAAATTACTTGAGGAAGATATTGAATCAACCTGGTCAGGTGTTCGGCCGCTTATTCATGAGGAAGGCAAGAACCCTTCTGAAATTTCGCGTAAGGATGAAATATTCATCTCAGACTCTGGATTAATGTCAATTGCAGGAGGGAAACTAACAGGCTATCGCAAAATGGCGGAAGAGATCGTTGACTTAGTGGTGAACCAACTAGAAGTAGATGCTCCAAAATCACAAACGAAGCATCTTCCAATTAGCGGCGGTGATGTGAACGGGTCTAAAGGTTTTGAATCGTATGCCCTACTTTCCATTTATGAAGGGCAGAAATTAGGACTAAATGAAGCGGATGCTAAAATGCTCGTCCACCGTTACGGTTCGAATGTTCAGAAGGTGTTTTACTATTACGAACAGGCACCTAGTGATTTAAAGCTAACTAAAGAGGTTTACGCTGAGCTCATGTACTCGCTTGAATATGAGCAAGTGTATAAACCGGTCGACTTTTTCGTACGTCGTACAGGAGCTCTGTTTTTTAATATTGGATGGGTTGAGGCACATCAAAAAGAAGTGATTAATTTCATGAAGACTTATTTTGGTTGGTCAGATCAAAAAGTTAAAGAGTATTCAAGTGAACTGGTGACCGCACTCCAACAAGCTAAAAAGCTGTCCCACAGGCATAAGCCTGTGGGTTTTTCTTCCCTGATAAGTTTGGGACTGTAATTATAGTTAGTAGTTGAAATACAACGAAGACTTTAGTGGGAATAGCGAGGCTAACGAGACCGCACAGAACGGAATGAAAATGAAGTTCGAGGAGGCTCGTAGACAGCCCGCGGAAAGCGAAGTGTATTTCAACTGCGATTTTATTCATCATATTACAGAAAATTCCGCAAAATACGTCAAACTTCTACAATTATGCTATACTTGTTATGCAAACTTTGTTCGGGAGGCCTTTATGCAAATTACAGATTCGAAAGTCTTACCTTATCGTCATGAAGGTGATTTTTATTTTTCATATGGGGGTTAAAGCGTTTCAGCAAAAACGATTCGATAAGGCTGAGAAGTGGTTCAAGAAGGCGTTAGAGCTTAAGCCAAAGCATCCACTTTATTTATCTCAGTTGTCGGTGCTATATACTGAGATTGGTCAGTACCATCAAGCGAATGATTTACTTCAAGAATTGGTGAATCATCATGGACAAGCTTATCCGGACTGTTTTTATTTGTTAGCTAATAATTACGCGCATTTAGGTCTGTTCTATGAAGCGAAAAAGTATGGAAATCAGTACTTAGAGCTCGAGGAAGACGGTGACTTCAAAGATGAGGTCGTTCGTTTATTAGGGATGCTTGATCAGCTTTCGGCTGAGGAGTATGAGGAAGATGATTTTGATATCGATTCGATGGACGAGATTATGATTCACCAGGAGACAGCTTTTTATCACCTAGAGCATGAAGAGTGGGATGAAGCGATTGAAATCTTAGAAGAAATGATGACGGTTTATCCTGAGTATTTTTCGGCTAAACATGAATATGCTTATGCTCTTTTTAGAAAAGGTGATCAGGAAGAAGCAATCACCCTAGAAGAAGCGTGGTTCAATCAAGATCCTTCAAATCTTCATAGCCGGCTTAATCTTGTTTATTTTTATTATGAATATGGAAAAATTAGCGAATTTAATGAATTGTTACCAACATTATTTAACGTATATCCAGCGTATGAACCGCAGAAATTAAAAGTAGCTATGACGTTTGCTCGTGTTAATGAGAATGAAGAATCACTAAGACGTTTTCAGCAAGTGAGCAGGCATCACGTTTCAAATTATTTAAGCTATTATTATTGGTATGCGAAAGTTTTAGATGCTAATGGCATGTGCGAGAAAAGTGAACAGATTTGGAAAGAGGGAATTAATAAACATCCGTCTTTGCAGTCTTTTAGCTAAATACGGTTAAGGGTATAAGCAAAACGTTTTGTCGAAGGCTAACAGTTTTAATATGATATAGAAAGAAGTAGAAAAGGAGTTGAGGTCATGACGGAAGAACGAATTTATGATGTCATCATTGCAGGCGCAGGTCCTGCTGGATTAACGGCTGCCGTTTACACATCACGTGCCGACTTAGATACATTAATGTTAGAGCGCGGTGTTCCAGGCGGACAGATGGTCAACACTGAAGATGTCGAGAACTATCCTGGCTATGATCATATTCTTGGCCCGGATTTATCAAATAAATGTTTGAGCATGCGCAAAAATTGGTGCTGAATATGCCTTTGGTGATATTAAAGAAATTAAGGACGGAAAAGAATATAAAACCGTGATTGCTGGAAATAAAGAATATAAAGCTCGTGCGGTTATTTTAGCAACTGGTGCCGAATACAAAAATTAGGTGTTCCAGGTGAGGAAGAATACAGTGGCCGAGGCGTTTCTTATTGTGCGGTATGTGACGGTGCATTCTTCCGAGGTAAAGACTTATTCGTTGTTGGTGGAGGCGACTCTGCAGTAGAAGAAGGTGTTTATTTAACTCGCTTTGCAAGTAAAGTGACGATTATACACCGCCGCGATGAACTTCGCGCTCAGAAAATCCTACAGCAACGTGCGTTTGACAACGATAAAATTGATTTTAAATGGAACACTGAACTTAAAGAAATTAAAGAAAAAGACGGAAAAGTCGGAAGTGCAGTTCTTTATAACAACGAATCAGACGAGACGTATGAGGAAGATATTGAAGGTGTCTTCATTTATATTGGTATGATTCCTTTAAATCAAGCCTTCACCGACCTTGGAATTACAACTGAAGAAGGCTATGTAAAAACGAATGAAAATATGGAAACAGAAGTTCCTGGCATTTTTGCAGCTGGAGATATTCGTGATAAAGAGCTTCGCCAAATTGTAACAGCAACAGGCGATGGCAGTATCGCAGCTCAGTCTGCACAGCATTATATTGAGAACTTATTAGAAGAATTAAAGGTTGAACAGTAATCGTAATAGCTTTTTAATTCATGTGTAACACGGATGAAACAATGATACGTTACAATAGGGTTAATTAATTGACCCCCTTTATTAACTATAGATTAGTTAGCGCACAGGTTGGAATTGGCCTGTGTGTTTTTTTGTGCAAAAAATATACAAGCCATTGGATTCCGTTCTCTGTTTTTACAAGCCTTAAAGATGTATAATAAACTTAGAGATCTTAAGGGAGTGAACGTGATGCAACGTGTTACCAATGCTGTGTATATTCATGATAGTAAGATCCTAATGTTAAAAAAGCCAAGACGTAACTGGTATGTAGCTCCTGGAGGCAAGATGGAGCTAGGTGAAAGTATCACACGTGCGGTTAAACGTGAATATAAAGAGGAGACGGGTCTAAGTCTTTTAAATCCACGGTTATCAAGCGTATTTACATTTGTGATGGATGAGAAAGAGGAATGGATGATGTTCACTTATGTATCTCATCAAGCCGATGGTAATGTGCTAGATCATACACCAGAGGGTGTGCTTGAGTGGATTTCAGTTAACGACGTGCTTAGATTACCAATGGCAGAAGGTGACCGGACAATTATTAAGCATGCCATTAATCATCCTGAATATGTTTTAACAGGTACGTTTTATTATACAGACGATTTTAATTTACAAAAACAAATTATAGATGACCAAAAAGATTTACTAGTGTAAAAAGCGAGAGGGGTGGCGTCATGCAAGAGCAAAGTAAAGTAGAGCTTGTCATTATAACAGGCATGTCTGGGGCAGGAAAAACGGTCGCAATTCAAAGCTTTGAAGATATGGGGTATTTCTGTGTCGATAATTTGCCTCCGACATTACTGCCTAAGTTTTTAGAACTGATGAAAGAGCATCCAGAGGAAAACAAAAAGCTTGCTGTCGTTATGGATTTGCGTGGTCGTGAATTTTTTGATAGTTTGTATGAAACGTTAGATCAACTAGCGACTGAGACGTGGATTCAAGAGCATGTGTTATTTTTAGATGCTTTAAATGAACAGCTCGTTAAACGTTATAAAGAGTCAAGACGATCGCATCCATTAGCGCCAGATGGTCTTCCGCTTTCAGGAATTGAACAGGAGAGGCAAATTTAGATGAGCTCAAAGGCAGGGCGCAGAAGATCATTGATACAACGGGACTATCAGCTCGCGAGCTTCGTGAAAAAATTTTAAAGAACTATTCAGAGAAAAAAACAACAAATCTTCTCGGTTCAAGTTGTTTCCTTTGGGTTTAAGCATGGCGTACCGATTGATGCTGATATCATGTTTGATGTTCGCTTTTTACCAAACCCGCATTATGTCGAATCCATGAGAGACCTCACTGGGTTAAATCAAGAGGTTAATGCGTATGTATTTAAATGGAAAGAGACAAGGCAATTTGTTAGAAAACTTCAAGATTTACTCGAGTTTATGCTACCTCATTATCACAGGGAAGGTAAAAGTCAGCTTGTTATTGCCATTGGTTGTACTGGAGGTCAACACCGCTCAGTAGCAATCGCTGAGAAACTTGGAGAGATTATTAATCATCAGTATACAGCGCATGTCTATCACCGAGATATAGATAAAAAGGGGAAGAAAAAGTAATATGACGAATGTAAATGGACCTAAGGTGGTCGTCATCGGTGGAGGAACCGGACTACCTGTATTATTAAGGGGATTAAGAAAGTATCCTATCAATTTATCCGCGATTGTAACGGTGTTTGATGATGGCGGAAGCACGGGTAGGTTGCGTGAAGATTTATCGATTCCTGCTCCAGGGGATATTCGTAAAGTGATCGCCTCGATGTCAGATGTGGAACCTACGTTGTTAGAGTTATTTCAACACCGTTTTGAAAATGGAAATGGTATTTCTGGTCATTCTTTGGGGAACCTAATTTTAGCAGGTATGACATCAATTACTGGTGATTTCTATAAAGGAATTAAAGAGATTTCCAGGGTGTTTAATGTTAAAGGCCGTATTTACCCAATCGCGAATGAGAATATGTACTTGAAGGCTGAATTTGAAGATGGTACAGTCATTCGCGGAGAGTCTAATATTCCTAAGGCTGGAAAGCGGATTAAGCGTGTGTTTTATGACCCACCCAAAATTGAACCTTTACCAGAAGCTGTCCAGGCAATTCAGCGTGCTGAGATGATTGTGGTTGCACCCGGAAGTCTTTATACGAGTATTATTCCTAATTTAATTGCACCTGAAATCAAACAGGCACTTCTAAAAGCAAAAGCCAAGAAATATTATATATGTAACATCATGACGCAGTTTGGTGAGACAGAGGGCTACACGGCTTCTCATCATATTAAGGCACTTCACGATCATGTTGGTGAGTCTTTTATTGATGAAGTAGTGGTTCACGGTGAAAGCATTTCGCCTGTTATAAAAGAAGGGTATGCTAAAGAAAAGGCAGAACCTGTCATCTGTGACGAAAAACCACTTAACGAGCTTGGCGTACAGGTGCTAAAAGGAGATATTGCAAGTCTCCATGAAGATGGCACGTTAAAACATGATGAGCAAAAGATCGCAAAACTTCTTTATAACTTGTTATAATAGAGAGTAAGCTAAGAACAGTTGAAGTTAGAAATGAGGGGAATACCATGTCATTCGCATCAGATACCAAAAAGAATTAACCAACATCGAGAGCGATGACTGTTGTAAATGGGCAGAATTAGCTGCGTTAATACGGATGAACGGATCCTTATCCTTCTCAAACAGGCAGTATATTTTAGATGTCCAAACTGAAAATGCTGCGATCGCAAGACGAATTTACTCGCTTATTAAACATATGTACGACGTTCCAATTGAGCTATTGGTACGTAAAAAAAAAATGCGTCTTAAAAAGAACAACATTTACATTGTAAGAATGTATGAAGAAGTTAAAAACTTGCTTACTAACCTTGAAATATTAGAGGGCACATTTTCAATTAATCGTGAAGTATCTAATTCGTTTATTCAAAAGGAATGTTGTAAAAAAGCTTATTTAAGAGGAGCATTTTTAGCGGGTGGTTCGGTTAATAACCCTGAAACGTCATCTTACCACTTAGAAATTTATTCGTTTTATGAAGAGCATAATGATACGCTTTGTAGACTATTAAATTATTTTGATTTGAATGCGAAGACGCACGAGCGTAAAAAAGGCTTTATTTGTTATATTAAAGAGGCTGAGAAGATTACCGAGTTTTTAATATTAATCGGTGCGCATCAAGCGTTATTGAAATTTGAAGATGTTCGGATAATGCGCGATATGCGTAATTCAGTAAACCGCTTAGTGAACTGCGAAACAGCCAACCTTAATAAAACGATTGGTGCGGCATTCAGGCAAGTCGAGAACATCCGTTATATTGAAAAAACAGTTGGGCTAGAAGCATTACCTGAAAAACTCCGTGAAGTCGCTGAACTTAGGGTTGCTCATCAAGACGTGACGCTAAAAGAACTTGGCGAATTATCTAAACATGGTAAAATTAGTAAATCAGGGATCAATCACCGTCTTAGAAAGATTGATGAGTATGCAGAAAAACTCCGTAAAGGGGAATTATTAGAAAACTAAGGTAAGTTGACTTTTTATTTCTAATTTTTCATGCTATAATATATGAAATTTCATTGAAGCGCTTTTATACAGATTATATATAGAGAGGAGTAGCTGAATTTGGTTGAAAAGGAATTATCAGTTCAGTTAGAGACTGGCTTACAAGCAAGGCCGGCTGCTAAATTTGTTCAAGAGGCAAACCGTTTTTCATCAGATGTATTTTTAGAGAAGGACGGTAAGCGAGTTAATGCGAAAAGTATTATGGGTGTTATGAGTCTTGCGATTGGATCAAACGAGGTCGTTAAGATTCAAGCAGAAGGCCCTGATGAAGAAGAAGCGATGGAATCATTAATTAATTTTATTGAAACTGAAGAGTAAGACAAGGCGCTTGGATTAATTCCAAGCGTTTTTTTATGTGCGGAATTAAATGAATATTAAATAATCTACTACTTCATAGTATCAATGATAGTTGACATACACGTAGACTCCAGCAGGAAGAGCGAGGCTAGCGAGACCCCGCAGATCAAAACAAAGTGGAGATCGAGGAGGTTCTCAGACCGCCCGCGGAAAGCGAAGTGTATGTCAACTGATATGATCTAAAATCAAATGAGCAGAGAAATTTGTCGTAATTTTTGTTTATTCTGAGTATTGTAAAATTAGACTTCTCACATATACTCAAGATAGATGTTATTTTGAAACACGATTTCAATTATTGAAATGATGGGGGGATTGATTATTTGAACATTCGCTCGGAACGTGTTCAATCGTTACCACCTTATATTTTTTCACGGATTAATAAACGCAAAAGAACTCCAACAAGAAGGAATGGACATGATCGATTTAGGAATCGGTGCGCCTGACTTTCCAACTCCAGAGTTTATCATTGACGAATTGATCAAAGAAGCTAAAAATCCTAGTAATCATCGTTATTCACCTTATGGTGGATGTCAGGAATTTCGTGAGGCAGTCGCCGAGTTTTATCAGAAACGATACGGCGTCACGCTTGACCCTGACAAAGAAGTTTTAACACTCATTGGATCCAAAGAAGGAATCGCCAATCTCATCTCAGCAGTTCTCAACCCTTCCGATACTGTTATGGTTCCAGATCCAGGTTATCCAGTATATGAATCGGCCATCCATTTAGCTGGTGGCAAGTCACTATATCTACCCTTAGATGCTTCAAACTATTTTCAGCCTAATTTTGAACTAATCCCAGATGAACATTATCAATCCATAAAACTAATGTTATTAAACTATCCGAACAACCCGACAGCGGGGACGTGTGAATTAAATACATTTAAGAAAGCGGTTTCACTTGCGAAACAACATGATTTTGTGATTGCTCAAGATGCGGCCTATGACTTGATGACGTTCGAAGATTACCGGGCACCAAGTTTACTTCAAGTTAATGGTGCAAAAGATGTCGGTGTTGAATTTGGCTCATTATCAAAGAGCTTTAATATGACAGGCTGGCGTATTGGCTATGTCGTTGGAAATCAAGATTTGATTGATGCTCTAGCAACTGTTAAAAGCAATACAGACACGAGTCAATTTTTACCGATTCAAAAGGCCGGAGCTAAAGCTCTTAGAAGTGATTTACAGGCCGTTCACGAAAATAATGCGATCTATGAAGAGCGATTGAATCATGTCATTAGTGCTTTAGATGATATGGGAATCAAAGTCCAAAAGCCAAGAGGTACTTTTTATGTTTGGGCTGAAGTGCCTGAAGGTTTTACATCGATGGGTTTTTCAGAAGAATTAATGGAAAAGACAGGTGTGATCGTAACGCCTGGCAATGTATTTGGAACAAGTGGAGAGGGGTATTTTAGAATCTCCCTTTCTCATCCCAAAGACCGATTATTAGAGGCAGTCAGACGAATGAACGAATTATTGATGGAAGTATGAAATATACATCGATAATAGTGGTCAATAATTGAGGTCCTACCTCAATTAATATTAATAAAATGGAGGGAATCAAGTATGTCTAACGCACTCGTTACAGAAAAAAAGTTGTCTAATTTTATTAACGGAGAATGGGTTGAGTCGAAGCAAGAACAGTTTACGCCAGTTATCAACCCAGCTAATGGTGAAAAATTAATCGATGTTCCGTTATCGAGTAAGGAGGATGTAGATCAGGCTGTAAAGGCGGCGAAGAAAGCTCAAAAGGAGTGGGCCCTCGTTCCGGCACCTCAGCGTGCAGAGGTTTTATATAAAGTCGGATATATGATGAAGGAGCGTAAAGAGCATCTTTCTCAGCTCTTAACGATGGAAAATGGAAAAGTCATTGAAGAAGCGCGCGGGGAAGTGCAGGAAGGTATCGATATGGCGTTTTACATGGCAGGGGAAGGCAGACGTTTGTTTGGACATACAACACCTGCAGAACTAAAAGATAAATTTGCAATGAGTCAAAGGGCCCCTGTTGGAGTCGTCGGAATCATTACACCGTGGAACTTCCCGATTGCGATTGCTACGTGGAAGTCATTCCCAGCTATTGTGGCAGGTAATGCGGTCATTTGGAAGCCGGCAACAGAAACTCCTATGATGGCTTATGAAATGGCGAAAATTTTTGAAGAAGCAGGACTACCTAAAGGCGTTGTGAACGTCGTGTTTGGTGCAGGTTCAGAAGTGGGCGATGCGATGGTGGAACACTCAGACATCCGCGTCATTTCGTTTACTGGATCTAATGATACTGGCCGAATGATTGCAGGTAAGTGTGGTCAGCTTCTTAAAAAAGTATCGCTTGAAATGGGTGGTAAGAACGCAGTCATCGTTATGGATGATGCTGACTTAGACTTAGCGGTTCAAGGAATTATTTGGAGTGCGTATGGTACGAGTGGCCAGCGCTGTACAGCTTGTAGCAGGGTCATCGTGCATGAAAGTGTGAAAGATCAGCTTGAAGAGCGATTACTAGTTGAGATGCAGAAGTTAACCATTGGTGATGGTCTTGATGAACAAAATAAAGTCGGGCCCATTATTAATGAAGCGGGCTTAAGAAAAATCGAAAAATATATTCAAATTGGTAAAGAAGAAGGAGCGAACATGGTAACAGGTGGCATGGTGCTTAATGATGGTGAGTTAAGTAAAGGTTATTATTTTGCACCAACGCTATTTACGGATGTAAAAGCAGATATGCGCATTGCTAAGGAAGAAATCTTCGGCCCAGTACTATCGATTATACCTGTTAAGGATTTAGACGAAGCGATTGAAGTCAATAACGATGTGGCGTATGGCTTATCAAGTTCGATTTTTACTCAGGACATCAACAAGGTATTTAAAGCGCAGCGCGATTTAGACACTGGAATTGTCTACGTCAATGCTGGTACGACTGGAGCTGAGATCCATTTACCATTCGGTGGAACAAAAGGTACGGGTAATGGTCATCGCGACTCTGGCCAAGCTGCACTTGATGTCTTTACAGAATGGAAAGCTGTATACGTTGACTTTAGTGGAAAATTACAACGCGCGCAAATAGACGTGGAATAAACATTAAGCCAAAGGGGGAGTTTGTACGTGAAGGTAGCTGTATTAGGTTCTGGATTAATGGGAAAAGAAGCGGCAAGGGATTTAGTGAATAGTGATGGAGTATTTGAAGTCGGGTTAGCGGATATTGATTTGGCAAGAGCCAATCAAGTATGTGATACATTAAACTCAGATAAGCTAGAAGCATTTCAAGTTGATGCGAGTAATCCTGATGAGCTTGGCAATTTCATGAAACAATACGACGTTACGATTAATGCGTTATTTTATAGTTTTAATGAAATCGTTGCTAAGACAGGAATTGAAGTAGGGACTCACGTGGTTGATTTAGGGGGTCACATCGGCCATATTACAGATAAAGTTTTAGATTTAAATGAAGAAGCTCAAGCAAAAAATGTGACGGTGATACCAGATTTAGGTGTTGCACCGGGAATGATTAATATTTTATCTGGCTACGGTTCTAGTAAGCTCGGTCAGTTGGAGTCAATTCGCCTTTTCGTTGGCGGTATTCCAGTGCAGCCTGAACCACCGCTAGAGTACAATCATGTTTTTTCAATGGAAGGGCTTATGGATCATTACACGGACCCAGCGCTCATCATTCGAAATGGAGAAAAGACAGAAGTTCCGGCATTATCTGAAGTTGAAACGCTTCACATTGAGAGGTTCGGACCACTTGAAGCATTTCATACGTCAGGCGGGACTTCGACGTTGCCTCACTCATTCCCGAACGTAAAAACGCTTGAGTATAAGACGATTCGTTACCGGGGTCATGCAGAGAAGTTTAAATTACTCGTTGATTTAGGCTTAACTCGTCAAGACTTTGAAGTTGATGTTCATGGGCAAAAGGTGAAGCCGAGGGATGTCTTTTTAAAAGTCATTGAACCAATTGTTGAATTAAAGGATCGTGATGATGCGGTACTATTAAGAGTTGTTGTCGGTGGAACGGAACATGGCGTGCCAGTTGAGTACAAATATGAAATGACGACATTTAAAGATCGGGTTAAAAATGTCACAGCCATGGCTCAAGCAACAGCTAACACGATTTCTGTTGTCGCACAAATGATCGGAAACGGTACGATTACGAAGCGAGGCGTCTATCCACCAGAACGCATCGTCCCAGGTCGTGCTTATATTGATGAAATGGGAGCTAGAGGAGTTACGATTAAAGAGAGCCGAAGTGAAACACCGTTAATGACGAAAGCGTAATGGCAATGGGGGTGAGGCAATATAGTCTCATCCTCATCTATACATATCATGATTGAGGGGATTGACCATGAATCAAAGCGTCGTAAAAGCTTTAAAGATTATCGATTTGTTTAACGAGACGACTTCTGAACTATCCTTAAAAGAGATATCGGTTAGGACAGGTCTGCCTAAACCGACTGCCTACCGCATGCTTCAATCACTGGAATCCATGGGCTATGTGATGCGGACGGAAGCTTATGACCAGCGTTATCAGCTTGGGCTGAAGTTTTTAGAGCTTGGTCATTTAGTGTCACATCAATTGGATTTACGGCAAATTGCCAAACCGCTCATGAAACGTTTAGCAGAAGAAATTAACGAAGCGGTTCATTTAGTTGTTGTTCACGGTAATCACGCGACGTACATTGAAAAGGTCGATAGCAATAGAGCACTACGCCTTTATACGAAAGTAGGTAAAAGTTCCCCGCTTTATATCGGTTCAGGCCCCAAGCTGCTTCTTGCTTTTATGAGTAAAGATGAACAACTTACTCGGCTAAATGAGCTGAACAATCATCATAAAAATCCCTAATTGAGGAGCTGGCCTCCATTAGGCTGCAAGGCTATGCCCAAAGTGAGGGTGAACAAGATGTTGATACAACGGGTTTGTCCTATCCACTCTATGACCATAAAAGAGAAGTGGTAGCTGCCTTGACGGTAAGCGGCCTTTCAAGTCATTTTGAAGGTGAAAATCTTGAGTGGATTAAGTTACAAATGAAGCAAGCCTCAGAAGAAATTTCGCGGTGTTTAGGCTACTCGCCAAGTGTGGTGCAAAGATGATGCTATATACAAAGTTCCTCCATTTTTTAGCTGTGTCAAAATGCTTCGCTTTCCGCAGACACGGCTTTAACTTCACCAAACTCACTCCTGTTCGTTTGGCGTGATTTTCAGCTCGTGTTGTTTCTGCTGGAGTCTCAGCATTTTGACTGCTTAGGATCAACTTATAATTGATCTTAAAATCAATCAGCTACATTTTGTCTCACCCATGTATCAATTTTATTTTATAAATTACAGTAAATTCCCCCCCAAAAAACAGAACTCCATAATGGGAGTCCTGTTAGTCATCTATTTAACCTCTTCTAATTCAAACGGCCAGGCCGGAAGCATTTTGTTTAATGGTTTATCCTCACGCTCACCTAACACATAATTAGCCTGCATGACCGTATGAATCTCGCGTGTGCCCTCATAAATAACAGGTGCCTTCGAGTTACGTAAATAACGTTCAACTGGATACTCATCAGAAAAGCCGTAAGCTCCATGAATTTGTACAGCATCATCAGCTGCTTGATTCGCAAAATCACAGGCTTGCCATTTAGCCAGCGATACTTCGCGTGTATTTCGCTTGCCTTGATTTTTAAGCTCACCAACTCGGTAAACAAGCAGACGGCTCATTTGAAGGCCTGCTTCCATTTTAGCAAGCATTTGCTGAACTAACTGATGTTGTCCAATTTCTTTTCCAAACGTTTTTTCGTTCATGACAATACTTCACGCTAGCTTCTAAACAAGCCTCAATTAAACCACACGCTCCAGCTGCCACTGTAAAACGGCCATTATCAAGAGCAGACATCGCAATTTTAAAGCCTTCACCTTCTTCTCCAAGTAGGTTTTCTTCCGGAACATATAAGTGATCGAAGAAAATTTCACCCGTATTACCGGCACGTATTCCGTGTTTGCCTTTAATGGCTTTAGAGGAAAAGCCTGGCATCGTACGTTCAACGATAAATGCTGAGATTCCTTTATGCTTTTTACTTTTATCTGTATATGCAAACACTAAAAGTGGTCGGCCTGATCGCATAGGGAAATCCATGTCTTTTGTCCGTTTAAAACATAGTAGCTGCCTTCTTTAACAGCGGTTGTTTGCATGGATGCGACATCCGAGCCTGCTCCTGGTTCGGTTAAGCCATAAGCTCCTATTTTTTCACCTTTCGCTTGAGGCGTTAAATACTTTTGCTTCTGCTCTTCAGTTCCCCATTGCAAAAGCGTTAAGCTATTCAGCCCTGTATGTACCGAAACAGCTGTTCTAAAGGTCGTGTCCCCACGTTCTAACTCTTCACAGACAATTGCAAGAGAATTGTAGTCCATTCCGCTTCCACCATATTCTTCTGGGATGCACACTCCCATAAGGCCCAGTTCCGAAAGTCTAGTCCAAATGGCTGGATCAAAAGCACCTTCCCGGTCCCATTTTTGAATAAAAGGATTAATCTCTTTGTCAACAAATTGTTTCGTCGTTTGGCGTAACATGATTTGTTCATCGGTAAAATCAAAATTCATCCGTCATTCCTCCTTCGTTAAAAAGCCAGTCTTTACCCGGGAAAAGGAGTAAAAACTGGCATCTCATCTGTTGCATCAAACCATGCAGGTCAGTGCCAGATGCAATTATGCTAAAAGTGTTCAGAGGAAGGGATCTCCTCTACATATATAATTATAGATTATTCCGAATATTTTGTAAATGTTAAATAGAAATTTATAAACATATACAAAATCGAACAATCATAAAAAATCGTTGATATCTAGAGAAGTAAGCTGCTCAATTTTTTAAGTCTATAAGTGAGTGTATTACGGTGAATATATAAACTTTTAGCAGCCCGGCTCACATTCATCTGGTGGTCACAGTATTGGACGAAGCATTTCGCAAGCTCTACAAAATCCTCTCGATTGATAAAATTTGAAAAAAAGTTCTCGAAGTAATCCCATGTTTCTAGATTAATATCTTCTGGTATAAGCTTGGACAGTACCTCCCAGTTGTGGTAATGATAAATTTCTCCTGAAACGTTGTATCGATGAGCGAGTCGAAACAACTTTTCAGCTCGTTGGTATGATTGATGTAGTGTATAAAGTGAATGACTTACTGTTCCTGCAGAAAAACAGGTGGGAATTTGTAAATCACTTAAGCACTGCTGACATTTAGATGCTTGATAATGGAAGGTGCTCGCAAATTGGTCTATATGTTTGTCTGAAACAACTGATTTCCATAAGACTAGCTTTTCATAACTAATAAATGTACAAAGATCATGTTTGGCATGAAAGAAATCTCTAACGATAGACGTAATCTCGAGCTTTTTTGTTCAATTGGGGTAAGAGTTTGTTCAGCATAATAGATAATCGGACGATTCAGCGTGATGATGACGACGATACGCTTTTGCTCGATCGAAATCTTTAAATCACTAGCGTATTGCCTTGTCTGTTCTGTGTCTAGCTCATTATTTAATAGAACATACTGGGCAAATCGTTCAATTGTATGGGAGTATAATGAATCTTGTTGTGATTGATAGATTTCTTTCCAAAGCATTTCGACATAGTTTTTGAGTAACAGAGCATAAGGTTCAACTTCTTCAGGGTCACCGATAATACCTAATACTCCAACTGTTTTATAGCCGAACGTTAACGGCACGGCAATACCAGGCAGGACATTGTCATACTGTTTAACCGTCTCTTCATCGAATTTAACGGGTTTTTTTAAGCGAAATGACTTTCTTTGAAGGTGAGTGGATGGTACCAATTCGTTCTTGATTTGATCTCCGATAATTTTACCGTGTTCGTCCGTTAGACTAATAGGAAATGGAGATTGTTTTGAAATCGCTTTCACAATCTTTTGTGCAGACTGCACTAAGCCTTCGATCATAACCACCTCACTTATATGGTCTCTTTCTCAATCTATAACATTCTATTAACTTGTCATCGCAAAAATTCGAGCTCATTTTCTGTTAAAAATCAACATAGAAATCAAAATAATTAACGTGTAAGTTTAATATAATCAGAAAATTCAGTTTAACGCAAGGGGGCTTACGATGAATCAGAAGAGTGATCTTATTATTATAGGTGGCGGCGTTATTGGGTCAAGCATTGCTTATCATTTATTAAAAGATGGTTTTCAAGGTGACATCACGATTTTTGAAAAAGATCCTGTCTATGAATTCGCAGCCACACCAAGAAGTGCAGGTGGAATTAGGCAGCTTTTCACAACCGAGATTAATGTCAAAATTAGCCGCTATAGTCTACAAAAATATAAAACGTTCCCCGAAGATATGGCAGTAGGTGGAGAAAAAGCCAAAATAGATTTTAAACAAAGAGGTTATTTATTTTTAGCTGAACATGAAACTCTTAGTGAATTAGAAAAGCAAGCCAAGCTTCAGCAGAAATACGGCGTGCCTTCGGAGCTATTAACCCCTGAGGAACTTAAAAACATTATTCCAGAAGTGAACACGCATGACCTAACAGGTGGTTTATACTGCGCTGAAGATGGCTACCTGGACCCTTATTCTGTGATGCAGGGTTATGTGAAAAAAGTTAAAGAATTAGGTGGTCAATATGTACAAGATGAGATTTATTCCGTAAACAAAGAGAAAGGCCATGTAACAGGCGTCGTAACTAAAGACGGTATGATTTACTCTGCACCAATCGTGATTAACAGCGCTGGGGCGTGGGCTCAAATCATTAGTGAAAACAGTGGATACCCACTTCCGATCGTTCCATTAAAAAGGCAAATCATTCAGTATGATATTGCTGAACCATTAGAGAAACCATTGCCATTAACCGTAGACCCTACAGGTGTTTACTTTAGGCATGAAGGAGACAGTTTGATTACAGGTTATTCTGAAAAAGTAAAACCTGGTATCGACTTTACGTGGAAGCGGTCATTCTTCGAAGAAACGTTGTGGCCGATTCTAGCAAACCGCGTTCCTAATTTTGAACGAGCTAAAATTATAAGCGGCTGGGCTGGGATGTACAGTCATAATACTAAAGACCAGAATGCCATTATTGGAGAGCATCCTGAATTGAAAGGTTATTATCTTGCTTGCGGATTTAGTGGACACGGGATGCAGCAAGCACCAGCAGTCGGGCAGGGGCTCGCGGAGTTAATTATAAACGGCCGATATGAAACCATTAATCTATCACCTCTTAAGTTTGAGAGATTTAAGACGAATGAATTGGTCATTGAAGGAGCCGTTGTTTAAAGGAGGATGTCCAATGAAGTATTTAAATGAAACGGATATTTGGAAGTGCGTCACGATGACGGATGTGATTGATTCGATTGATGAAGCGTATTGGCAATATGAGGAAGGGAACTTTAAGATGCCCACAAGATCTCAAATTCCTGATGGTGACAATACGTTGATTTTAATGCCTTGCATTTCGAGTGCAAGTATTGGAACAAAATTAGTGACATCGTTTCCTCACAATCAAACTCATCCAACACTTCATAGTTTAGTCATTTTAAATGATAAAGATAATGGGTCTATACAAGCGATGATGGACGGGGCTTTTTTGACTGGACTAAGAACGGGTGCGATTGGTGGTTCTGCTGTTCGTCACTTAGCTAAACCAGTTGTTAAAACACTAGCTGTGGTTGGAACAGGTGTACAAGGATATTATCAAACTCTAGCAGCATGCTCAGAACGGGATTTTACGGATATTTATTTTTATAATCGATCATTACATAAAGTCCCTGATTTCATTGAACAACTCAGGCCTCATTTAAATCCAGAAACTCGACTTCATATTTGTTCGACAGTTGAAAATGCCGTTCGTGACTCAGATGTCATCATTACGGCGACAACTTCTAAAACACCCGTCTTACCAGAAGATGAATCACTGTACTATGGCAAGTTGGTCATAGGTGTAGGATCATTCCAGCCGGCGATGCAAGAGTTTCCAAATAGCTTATTTAGGTCAGCACAAGCTTATTATATAGATTCTCACGATGCAAAAAAGAATCAGGGGATGTCATTAATCCAATTAAACATGGCACCATTCATGAATCCCAGATCCAAATTTTTCCGCAGTTATTAAAAACGGTATTCAATCCAATCAACTGAATTACGAAGAAGGGAGTGTGATCTTTAAGTCCACTGGTATGGCATTGTTTGATGTCGTATGCGCGTCAGATATATATGAGCGTGCTAAAGAATTAAACGTTGGTACGGAATTATAAAATTGGAGGGATACGATGGGGATTATAATAACCGAGTTTATTATTTATTGTTTGATTATACTGGGGATTGGTTACATCTATAGTAAACAAAGTAAGACGCAAAATGATTTCCTGCTTGGTGGTAAAAAACTTCCTGGCTGGGCACTTGCCTTTTCTGAACGTGCAACTGGGGAGTCTGCATGGTTGCTTTTAGGATTTACAGGATTCGTATTTGCTTCAGGACTTTCAGGAGTCTGGGTAGCTGTCGGAATTGCACTTGGTATTATCTTTGCTTGGTTATTTTTAGCGAAAAATTTATGGAAGAAACAGACAAGTATAACGCACTCACGCTTCCCGATTACTTAGCGAAACGATTTGGTCAGAAGGCAAAATTAATTCGCTGGCTAGCTGGTACCTTAATTGCAGGTTTCTTAATGTTCTATGTAGGAGCGCAGATGGCCGGGGCCGGGAAAATGTTCTTAATCACGTTTGATTTACCTCCGACTGTTGGAATCGTCATTGCAACGGTCATTATCATTTTAATTGCTTTCGGTGGAGGATTCATTTCAGTCGTATGGACAGATATGATTCAAAGTGTCATGATGGTCATCACGTTAGTCGTTTTACCGATTCTGGCTTTATTTTATATTAATGCCAATGATTTATCGATTTCACAATCATTACAAACAGCAGGAAGCTCATTTGATTCGTGGTTTGGCGGATTAACTGGCTTTTCTTTAGGTGTTTTATTCTTTAGTAATTTTGCCTGGTTCTTTGGTTTTTTAGGTGGGCAGCCGCAGTTGAGCGCTCGTTTTATGGCACTAAAGAATGAAAAGGAAGTACGACAGGGGACCATCGTTGCGATTGTCTGGACAATCCTCGCTTATGGTGGTGCCTTTATGATTGGGATTACCGCTATCGCAATGTATCAGCAAGGGTCTTTTGCCGATGTTGAAACAATACTTCCTACTATGATTCTTCAGTTAACGCCTAACTGGATTGCTGGGTTACTATTAGCCGGGATTTTGGCCGCCATTATCACAACAGCCAACTCGCAGCTATTAGTTGTCACAGGGTCGGTTAGTGAAGACATTATTCATAAAGCATTAGGCTTTAAGCTAACAGAAAAACAACTTCTATGGCTATCACGTTTTTCAGTTTTAGTGTTCGGTATTATTGGAATGGTCATTGCGTTAGTTTCTGATTCGTTATTATACCTTGTTGTTAGCTGGGCGTGGGCCGGCGTCGGATGTACACTTTCACCAGCCATATTGATGACCTTCTTCTGGAAAAAGTACTCGAGTGCAGGCGTGATCGCAACGATTTTAGCCGGTCTAATTTCAACGATTGTTTGGATCAGCACGCCACTAGAAGAAATGATGACATCCCGTTTTACAACGTTCTTCATTGCAGCAATATTCGGGATTTTGTTCAGTTACCTTATGCCAGATGAGAAAGAGGAAACTGACGCTGCTCAGAATGTATCGTAAGAGGGTGCTTACGGCAAGTTTTGAGTGATTAACGTCAAGTTTGCAAAAAAAGCACGGATCACTTCGTCATCGAGTGTTCCGTGCTTAAATTATTTAATAGCAGAAATTAAAATTTTCCTCAATAAAAAAGATAAGGCATCTGGCAACTCTTCTAGCCCTTGGACTAACAAATGCTCACGACCATAAATATTCTTCATGAGTAATTCTTCGACTTCCGTTATCGGATCTTCAGATAAGAAAACTCCAATGACATCGAGACCTTTCTTGCGCGCATTAAGTACGGCATCGTGTGTGTCGATGATACCATTCTCACTGTAGTTGTAAGCGGATGGTTCACCATCTGAGAAGACTAATAGCACTTGATGCTCTGCTTGATACTGCATGAGTTCTTCAGCTGCCACCCTAATACTGAACCCATCCCGGTTATCTTCTTGCGGCTCTAGTTGCAATATTTCAGGTCCTGACTTAGGATTGAGAGAGTCATGTTGATGAATGACTTTATGAAAATAATTAGGCTGCTGTGCATCGTCTGATTCAAATCCGTCTTCCCAAAATCCAATAATGCTATGAGGGATTTTTAGCTCTTTTAAAACTTCATGGAATAAAACAGTGGCTTTTTTAGTTTCTGCCATTTTGTTCATCATGGAGGCAGAGCAGTCAATTAGTAACGTGAACACGGCATCAATGTCTTTCGACTTCTGATCTTTCTTATAAAAAACTCTTGGGTCATCATCAATGATTAATGGCAGTAATTGTTTTTTAGATAACCTGCCCGATATGAGGTGGTTTCTCGCTGCATTTTGCTTATGCTCAAGCGCCTGGTCAATCGTTCGCTTTAGCTTTAGTTTTTCTGCTTGAATCTCTTTGACAATCTCTTCGTATTGATGAACGTCATCAACGGATGGCGTAGAAGGGTCTACGTCTTGCTTCGTGGCTTTGAGATGATCCTTTCCATAACGCCCCGTTTCTCCAGACTTTTGCTGTTTCTTTTCATCTAAGTTTTCTAAATCAGAATAATCATATTCTTGGCTTTCAGACGAGAAGCCTTGCACAATCGCCATGGCTTGATCGCCTTCTTCAGTTTCGCGTGCCCCGTCACCTAATATATTCGATTTCGTCCCTTGATCAAGCTCATATCTTAGGAAGCTTTGCGACCTATCGCTATTTTCATTTTCACGATGCCAAGTAGAAAACTTCTCATCTATGACTTCGTCTTGGTCATTAACATCCTCTTGGTCATCATTTGAAAGTGAATCCGTTCTCGTTAGTTCATCAAACAATAAATTATTTTGAAAATCGGCTTCATGTTTAATTGGCATAACAAAATAACGGTTCACAGCATCCTGATAATCCGCTTGAATCATCGTAATCATTTTCATCGTTAAATTTACAATATCACGTGTCGATTTCGCTTCAAATGACTGAAAAAGGTAGGGCTGTAGTTGCTCTAAAGTATTTCTTTGCTTTTGATTCGCATTTGGAAACGACTCGAAAGGTGAATTTGACGTTAACTTTAGATAAATCATACAAAACAATTCGTCTGTCGGGTAATTACGCGTGACATTTGTTTGCAATTGTGTTTTAAAATAACGTCTGTAGGCCTGATGTCGTGTTTGGAAAAATGAAACTGTGCCAACACGCGTTTTTCGAATAAATTCTTCTAATCTCAAATCTTCTAATAACGTAAAAAGCTCTGTTGCGAAATTAGGAATGGATGACTCTTCAATAAATTTGTTAAACTCATTAACATCCTTCAAATTAGTTTGTGTCATTGTCCCTAGGGCTCTAAGCCAAACGTCGGTTTTATACCCCGCATGTCGTTCTTCCTCACTAAAATAATCCCAAAAGTGGCTTGCTGAAATCTTTCGGTCTTTAACATTAATATAGTGACCATATTGGTAATCAAACTCCAGGTCAGGAACTTTTGATAAAACAGAGGCTAAGTCCTGTAGCTCAGTAAAACGTTTCGCATCGACAATCGATTTATCAAACTTCATAAGAACCTCCTATGATCCAAACAACATATCAGCTAAGTTTCGAACAACATCTTTTTCTCGATCATCTTCTAATTTATCTGTAATGGCGCGTTTAATCGCGCGCTTAGGTGGAATCATTTCGCTTAAATCACAAGCATCAAGTAACGCACGAATACTAGCCGCATCCTCTGAAACTTTGCCTTGCTCAGTTGCCGAAATCAGATCTTGTGATAACTGAGCAAACTGGTTAATGAGTTTGTCGTCGTTTAAATTCGTATGATCTTTAATGAGACTTTTAAGTTGTTCACCTTGAAGGTACGAGACATCAATAACAATGAAGCGGTTTTTAAGAGCTTCGTTTAAACGTGTCGTTCCGATATATCCTTCGTTTATCGCGGCAATGACATTAAAGCCTTCTTTAGCTTTAATCACTTCGTTTGTGAGTGGGTTGGTTATCTGGCGGCGGTAATCGAGCACGCCATTAATCACGGGAAGAGTCTCAGGCTTCGCCATATTAATTTCATCAATATATAAAAAGTGACCATTTTTCATCGCTTGAACGAGGGGACCAGGCACAAAATCAATCACCTGTTTGCCATCTTTATAGTCAATCGTTTTAAACCCGACAAAACTTTCAACATCTAAATCCACTGAGCAGTTCACGCTAAATAGTGGTTGGTTGAAGAGGGCTGATAAGGTCTCAGCAAGCTTTGTTTTACCTGATCCAGTTGGTCCCTTGAGTAAGATGTTTTTTCCTTGAGCGATGGCGACAATTAAGTCAATGAGCACATCTTGATTTTGCGGGATATAGCCGCCATTTCCAACCAGGTGGTCAAAGTCCGTTTCATTCGTTAGCTTATATTGATCAATCAATTTTGTTATGTTCTGTGGTAAATCTTTAGTAATATCCATATCGACTTCTCTCACTCCTGTACGTCAGTCTACCCGAATTGTACTATACAATGGTGCTTCAGGCGAAATCTTACACTTTATTACTTCGGTTTCCGTGATATAATGTAGTCAGACAAAAGGGGAGGAATGGATATGAGAAAGGACCTGCGCTTTCGGATTGCTCATCGTGAAGCGCTCATAGGTGTCGTGCTGGCCTTGATTAATATCCTCTGGTGGTACGGCTTTGCATATGGATTAGGTAGTAAGTCTCCTGAAGAATATACATATATATTGGGATTTCCAGCATGGTTCTTCTGGAGTTGCATCGTTGGTTTTCTCGTAATGGTTGTACTTGTCATCTTAACGGTTAAATTTTTATTAACAGATGTTCCTCTAGATGACGGGGAGGAGGAACAGACAGAATGAATTGGGATGTTTTAATACCTTTATTAGCTTTCTTAGTTCTTATTTTTCTTATTGGAGTTTGGTCGAATAGAAAGTTAAAAGAGTCGAAGTCATTTTTAAGCGATTACTTTATTGGAAGCCGTGAACTCGGAGGCTCGTACTCGCCATGACCATGGTGGCTACATACGGAAGTGCTTCGAGCTTCTTAGGAGGTCCAGGGGCAGCTTATAGTATTGGACTTGGCTGGGTGCTCCTTGCGATGACGCAGGTTGCAACAGGGTATTTTGTTTTACTTATTTTAGGTAAAAAATTTGCTATCGTCACAAGACGCTATAATGCCGTTACGTTAACGGACTTTTTAAAAGGACGATATGAAAGTAAAACAGTTGTGATTCTTGCTGCTGCAAGTATTATGATCTTTCTGTTTTCAGCTATGGCAGCGCAGTGGATTGGTGGGGCTTATTTAATTCAATCAATCACCGGTTTGAGCTACATAGGTGCGTTATTTATATTTGCAGTTGCGGTACTTATTTACGTGATTATTGGAGGCTTCCGTGCCGTATCCATTACCGATACGCTACAAGGGATCGTGATGTTTTTCGGAACGTTGTTGTTATTAATTGGTGTTGTGATTGCTGGCGGAGGCCTCGATCAAATATTCACTGATTTAAGAACGGAAAACCCTAATTTAGTGACGCCTTATGGTCATGACGGGAATTTATCAGCTCTCTATGTGTCCTCATTTTGGATATTAGTGGGAGTTGGAGTTGTCGGACTTCCGCAAGTTGCTGTCCGTGCGATGTCATATAAAGATTCGCGTTCCATGCACAGAGCGTTAATAATTGGGACGATTGTTGTTGGGTTTATTATGTTAAACATGCACTTAATCGGTGTATTCGCAAGGCCTGTTCTACCAGGGATTGAAGTAGCCGATCAAGTCATCCCGCTGATTGCACTTGAGGTCCTGCCTGGATGGTTGGCTGGAATCGTTCTAGCTGCACCACTCGCAGCGATTATGTCGACGGTTGATTCACTGTTACTCTTGGTAAGTTCTTCCGTGGTGAAGGACGTGTATATTAATTACGTCAAACCTGAAGCGACTCGAAAGCACGTTGAGAAAGTAAGTTTTGGAGTGACAGCTGTGATCGGTATCATCGTGTTTCTAATGGCCATCCAGCCGCCTGACTTTATTATTTTCTTAAATTTATTTGCGTTTGGCGGACTTGAAGCGGCCTTTATTTGGCCAGTCGTGTTAGGGCTTTATTGGAAGAGGGGAAATAAGTACGGAGCAATTGCCTCAATGATCGCAGGTATAAGTTCGTATATGGGTATTCATTTTTATAATGAAGCCTATGGCAACTTATTAGGCGTTCACACGGTGACACTACCTGTTTTTATTTCGTTAATAGCATTCGTTTTAGTTAGTTTAATAACCAAACATCGCGTTAATCCAGTTAATGCGATTTAATTAGGAGAACTTTTGCGTTGTAACGCAAAAGTTTTTCGCTTTTTGGGACACTTTGTATGCGTTTTGGGACATAATCGCCTTTGATTAGGAATCGAATTTTGTCGAAACGGGGTATCGGGCTTCATTTATGAGACAATGAGGTCCGTTTATAGGACATTGCCCTCAAAATATGAGACATTTGAACATGAAAAACCCGCGATTCGCTCGCGGGTCTGACTTTCAATCAATTATTTTGCATAACTTCATCGATTAAACCGTATTCTTTAGCTTTTTCAGCTGACATGAAGTTATCACGATCTGTATCGCGTTCAACAACTTCTAATGGCTGACCAGTACGTTCAGAAAGAATCTGGTTTAGTTTCTCACGCATTTCAACAATACGTTTTGCGTGGATTTGGATATCAGCAGCTTGACCTTGAGTTCCACCTAATGGTTGGTGAATCATTACTTCACTGTTAGGCAGACCATAACGTTTTCCAGGCTCACCAGCTGCAAGTAGGAAAGCACCCATAGATGCTGCCATACCTACACAGATAGTTGATACGTTTGGCTTGATGAACTGCATCGTATCGTAGATTGCCATACCTGCGGTGATAGAACCACCAGGTGAGTTAATGTATAAGGAAATATCCTTCTCTGGATCTTCAGCTGCTAAGAATAACATTTGCGCAACAATTGAATTTGCAACGTTGTCATCAACTGGACCACCTAGCATAATAATGCGGTCTTTAAGTAAACGAGAGTAAATATCATAAGCACGTTCTCCGCGGTTCGTTTGTTCAATAACTGTAGGAATTAAATTCATTCTCATTTCCTCCTTCTACAACCTTAATTATTTCTACACTTTTATCTTACCCTTTGGTCAATAAAGGTCAAACAAAATAAATCGTAGATATACACAAACAATTTTCCCATTAAAATAAGGAAATAAAACGTGTCATATTTTATTTATATGTACTTGAAAGTATGCTTGAATTATAACCAAAGTAGAAGTATAATTACAAATGCATTTCAAATTGACTTTGCCCTCGTGGTGTAACGGATAACACATAAGATTCCGGTTCTTACGATGGGGGTTCGATTCCCTCCGAGGGCGTAAAATAAAACCTAATGAATAGCCTAAGTTCTTTATAGAATAGAGAATTTAGGCTATTTTTTGTTTGTGATACTGAATCATATAATTTATTAAATTAATGGTTTTTCATGATCAAATAAATCCAAAACTATAATTTATCGTAAAAACTACTATTTTTAAAGGTATTATTGATGTGTACTTATAATAGATAAAGTAGAAGTAAAAGTCTCAATAATTAAACTGAATGATAGTCTATAAACTCGTTGTAAATAGATAAAATTATCCAACATTATTTTGAAAGGAGGTACATTGAATATGAAAGTAACACGAATTGATCATGTGGGTATCATTGTTAATGACCTTCCTGTAATGAAAAAAATTCTTCCTTAACTTTGGTCTTGAGTTAATGGGTGAAGGCGAAGTGGAAGGTGAATGGGTGGAGCGAATCATCGGTATTCAAGATGTTAAAGAAGAAGTTGTTATGCTAAGGACACCAGATGGAGAAGCGAATATCGAACTAGTAAAATTTTATAACCCTAAGGATGAAAATGGCATCCAGAAGCCTTTGGCCAATACGTTAGGCATCAGGCATATTGCTTTTGCAGTTGAGAATATTGAAGCTATTGTTTCTAAAATTGAGAGTGAAGGTGCAACTCTCATAGGTGAAATACAAAATTATAAGAACTCTTATAAACTTTGCTACATTCGTGGGCCAGAAGGAATTATCTTAGAATTAACTGAGGAAATCAAATAAATTAGAACCTCAAAAAATCTAGGTCTAAAAACTTCAAACTATTATTTTATAGTTTATAAGAATCCTAATATTAATAAAGTATTCCTTGGCAGGAATATTGCTATAATCGTATATTCCTTTTGTGAAATATTAATCTTAACGTAGTAGGTGAAATTTTTGTGGTATCTACAAGATTATCTTAAGGATTCTCAATAAAAATCTAGGAGGAATTAAAATGGGAACTCAGGTTGAATTAACTCATACTTTCAATGCTCCACGTGAACTGGTGTTTAAGGCATTCACCGAATCAGAACATCTACAAAATTGGTGGGGACCAGAGGGATGGGTGTTTCAAGTTGCTAAAGCGGATTTCCGTCCAGGCGGTGTCTTTCATTACAGTCAGAAACCTGTTGACGGTGATGTAATGTGGGTGAAATTTGAATACAATGAAATGATTGTACCAGAAAAACTCATTTATACGAGTTATTTTTCTGATGAAGAAGGTAATGTTGTTCGGGCACCTTTTAATGAAAACTGGCCACTTAAAATTAAGAATACCTATACGTTCCAGGAGCTTGATGGAAAAACGATCCTTATGATGACAGGAACTCCAGTTTCTGCAACTGAAGAAGAGATTAAAACCTTCAAACTATCACAAAAAAATGTTTAAAGAGGGGTTTTCAGGAACCTTTACCCAGTTAGAAAATTATATGTCAACAAAGTCAATATAATAAGGAGGTCTTTATTTGAGTACACCAAAAATTATTATAGCTGGATGGTATACAGTCGAACCGAGTAAACGTGACGAAGTTGTTAAGGCGCATGAAGATTTAATGAACCGTGCAAGGCAAACTCCTGGATGTCTTGATCTAGCTATAACTGCTGACCTGGTTGACCCTGCACGAATCAACAATTTTGAATCATGGGCATCAGAAGAAGCACTACAAGCATTTCGTAAAGTAGCAAATCCCCCCGAAACAGATCGCCCCAATCTTAGAAATGGAAATGTCGAAGCATCACATTAATAAGACTGAACCTCCATTCTAAATAACTAATTGATATAAGAAGAAGGTTATAACAGTGGCCGAAAATAACATGTAACATTTATGTCTAATAATCGTCTATAAACTAAACAAAAGAATTTGGGGAATAATCATGTTTAAAAAAATAAGTGTTTGGTTTTTATTCACCTTATTATTAGTCAATCTATGGTCTGCACCATTAGCTCACGCAGCAGATTCAATTACTACAACTGATGTTGACGAATACGTTAAACAATATCTGGATCAAAATGGGTTACCTGGCGCTGCCGTTGTCATTGTCAAAGACGGTGAGTTAATTTATGAAAAAGGTTATGGTCATGATTCTGAAGGTAACCAACTGACCGCTAATACTAAAATTGGTTTGGCTTCAGGAACGAAACCGTTTACTGCATTCGCGGTATTACAACTAGTCGATGAAGGTAAGGTTGAATTAGATGAACCTATAACCAGTTATCTATCAAATCTAACCATTTCAGATAATCGGTGGGACCAGGTGACAGTAAGGCACCTTTTAAGTCATACATCTGGTTTGCCTAATCCCACCATTGTTGGGCCGGCTTTTACACTTAAAGAGGGCGTTGAACGTTTGCAAAACTGGGAATTAAAAACGGATCCTGGTGAAAATTATTTTTATAGTAATGCAAATTACTGGGTTTTAGCTTATTTGGTCGAGCAAGTTAGCGGAGTGTCATTTAATGATTATTTAACTGAAAATATTTTCTCACCACTTGAGATGAGAGACTCCATATCGTTAGTAAACTCAGGTGATATTTATCATGAAACTAGTATTCCTCAAGGTTATGTCACGCTATATGGTACGGCGATGCCATGGACAGAGCTTGAGAAAATGTTTAGTGGTTCGGGAAGTATTTTTACAACCGCTCATGATATGGGCAAATGGTTAGCCATGCACACGAATAGTGGCAAAGCGGCTGGTGGGGACCCATTATTATCACAAAGTTTACTCGAAGAATCATATGCATCACAAACAAAATAATCGCTATGGATTAGGTTGGTCACTAAGTACGTCAGGTACAAAACCACCACGAATTTCTCATAGTGGTTCTATCTCTACATTTCAATCACAACAAGATATCGTTCCAAGTAGTGGCTATGCTGTCGCCGTCTTACTTAATAGCTTCACTCCAACGTTCGAGCATGCTTATGAGATTAGCTCTGGCATTATTAATATAACTGAAGGAAACCAACCAGAAGTAGGGACGTCTTTACCTAAGGTCGCTGATTTTTCACTCGGTTTTTTAACAATACTTTATTTGGTATTAGGTATTAGAGGCATCTTTCGAAGTAAAAAGTGGACTGTTAAACGGTTAAAGCACCCTATTTGGAGATATGGTTTTCGCTTAATACCTCAAGCTTTACCAGTAGTGTTAATAGGTTGGTTACTTTTTATAGTTCCGACACTTCAGAACAACAGCTCAACTACACTGGATGCATTTGGACTATTCCCAGCAGCTATGATTCTACTGG
The DNA here is from genome assembly GCF_001311865.1 of Piscibacillus salipiscarius JCM 13188. GTDB lineage: Bacteria > Bacillota > Bacilli > Bacillales > Alkalibacillaceae > Piscibacillus > Piscibacillus salipiscarius. The sequence continues at coordinate 6,019 of NZ_BBCD01000002.1, read as the reverse complement.
TAGTAGGTTTTATATTTGGATTGATTCTAACGGTTTTAAGAATTTTTTTATCGAATAAAACTGAACTAGTTAATATTGTATCGAAAATGGCATTTAAATATAATTATTAAATATTCCTTGACAAGAATATTCCTTATAAGGAATAATATAATTAACTACTAGAATACACTTTAATCATCCTTTGATTTGGAGGTGGCCAATAAAGTGCTGAGTGATTGTTGAATATTTGGATGTAAAAAACTTTGAGTAGGAGCTGATCAACATGAACGAACAAACATTTAGTGCACTAGCAGATTCTAATCGATTGGATATTATTGATTTATTACTAAAAGAGCCACAATCAGTCGGAGAAATCGCAGAGAAACTTGAACTCAACCAACCTCAGACATCAAAGCACCTTAAAGTATTAAATGAAGCGGGGCTTGTTGAAGTTCAACCTGAGGCCAATCGTCGAATTTATAAATTAAAAGCAGAATCGTTTCAGGAAATAGATCGATGGCTCGACTCTTACCGTAAGATGTGGGAAGCACGTATGGATCGGTTGGATGATTATCTAGATGTATTACAAGGGAAAAAACCTTTGAATTAATTTATTAATGGAGGCGTTATGATGTCAATTCAAGATGTTAGTTCAAGAGTAGAAGGAGATCGAGTCTTAATACTCGAGCGTACATTTGGGGCACCGCGTGATCTTGTATTTAAAATGTTTAAAGAACCTGAACACCTTAAGCATTGGTGGGGCCCTGTTGGCTGGGAGTTACCTTATTGTGAGATTGATTTTCGACCAGGTGGGACCTGGCATTATTGTATGAAGTGTGTTGATCGAAATCAAGGAGACTATTACGGCATGGAATCTTGCGGCAAAGCCATTTACAAAGACATCATAGAGCCAGAAATGATTGCATATACAGATTATTTTTCAGACGTTGATGGGAATATCGATGAGGAATTACCGGCTTCTGAGGTCGTAGTGGAATTTATTGACTTAGGGGATGAAACGAAACTGGTTAACCGCGTAGAATATGCGTCTGCAGAAGGACTCAATACGGTCATGGATATGGGTATGCTTGAAGGTATCGCGCAAACTTGGGATCGTCTCGAAGAACGCCTAGCGAAAGTAAAATCTTAGGAGGCATTAATTTATGATGAATCAAAAGATTGTACCGCACTTATGGTTTGATGACCAAGCAATCGATGCGGCAGAGTTCTATACGAATATCTTTCCGGATTCAGAAATTACTAGTTTATCTACCGTTAACGATACGCCATCTGGAGATAGCAGTATAGTTTCCTTTGATTTAGCGGGTTTTTCGTTTATGGCTATAAATGGTGGGCCGCATTTTAAATTTAACCCCTCCATTTCGTTTATGGTTAATTTTGATCCTTCTAAAGATGCTAATGCTGAAAAAAATTTAAAGTGGCTATGGGATCAGCTTGCAGAAGGCGGAACTCCACTTATGGAATTGCAAGAATATCCATTTAGTAAGCTTTATGGTTGGATTCAGGATAAATATGGTCTGTCATGGCAATTTATTTTAACTAATCCAGAAGGTGAAGAACGTCCATTTATCATTCCATCAATGATGTTTGTTCAAGATATGGCTGGCAGAGCAGAAGAAGCGAGCGACTTTTATCTTTCAGTATTTAACGATACAAAGAGAGGATTAATCGCTCGTTATCCAAAAGGTATGGAACCAGATCAAGAGGGAACAGTGATGTTTACTGATTTTATGCTTGAAAATCAATGGTTTGCAGCTATGGACAGCGTACAAGAACATGACTTTAAATTTAATGAAGCTATTTCACTTTTAGTTAAATGTGAGCAACAGGAAGAAATAGATTACTATTGGGGGGAAGCTTTCTACGGACCCTTCAGCAGAACAATGCGGTTGGTTAAAGGATTCTTACGGGGTCTCTTGGCAAATATGGCCCGAAGTGATGGGTGAAATGTTGTCTAAGGCAGAAGGTGAACAAAAAGAACGATTAACCAAAACGTTTCTTCAGATGAAGAAATTTGATATTGAAAAATTAGAAGAAGCTTATCAGGGAAATATTTAAAACAGGCACCAGTCAACTTTGTTGGCTGGTGTTTTAATGTCTTTTATATAGAGCCAATAAAAAAAGATTAGGTGTTATGTTAATATTTAATATAAATACTATCGCTTTAATAGAAGGGGTTATGGATTAATGCCAATAGATAATCTTAGTAGTCTGAGTCGGGATTTAAGGGAAATCGAGAGAGAGTTTAAAGCGAAAATTGAACCTCATCGTTCAGATTTATGGGGATATTGTTATAACCTTACCAAATCTCCCTGGGATGCGGAGGACTTAGTACAAGATACTCTACTAAAATCCCTCTCTGTACTTGCTAAACTTTATCAACCTGTTAAGTCGAAATCTTATTTATTTAGAATCGCCACCAACTTATGGATTGACCAAATAAGAAAGAATAAGCTGACTTATAACCCTTTAGATGAACAGAATGTAATTGATGAGTCATCCGAAAATGATCTTCATTTAATTGAAAACTTAGAAGTTTTGATGAATATTTTATCTCCTACTCAATATGTCAGCCTAATTCTTACTGAAGCGTTTGGTTATAAGGGGAAAGAAGTGGCAGAAATTATAGGTACTACAGAAGGTGCTATACATACTAATTTAAGTAGAACCAGAAGTAAGCTAGAAAAGTATAATGCCAAAATTACAGATATAACTACTCAAAGATCTCACGTTGAGAAAGTTAAACCTGACCACACTATAAATATAATGCTCGAAGGTTTCAGAAATAAGGATACCACTTTAATATCCTCAATATTAGATGAAAATATAGTTACAGATATAACACATTCTGGAATAGAATTTGGAATTGAAGAAACTAAGAAAAATTCTTTAAGCGATTGGAAGGAAATTGTTCACAACCAAGAGACAATCGTGGCCGAGTATAAAATGCTATGGGGTCGTCCAGTTATTGTTGAGTTAGAAAGGAAGTTAGATAATCAACTATATTTAAACAATGTTCATTACGTTGAATTCAGTGAGGGGAAAGTAACTTATTGGAAGTTTTATTGTTTCGCTTGGGACTTGATGAAATTGGCCGCTAATGAATTAGAAGTTAAATTAAATGCAAAATATTTCTACAATATTTTTTAAAATACATGTAAGGTTTTCAAACCCAATCTCGTTTTATATAGTGAACCCTTTGAAAGGGAGCATATAAAAGGAGAGTGGGAAAATAATGATTAGCCCAATTAAAAACCAAATAAACACAATCTTTGTCCATGTAAGTGATTTAGAAAGGTCGGTTAAATGGTATTGCCAATTACTTAACCAAGATTATAACCTTTCTACAGTTTCGAAGCCGGTGTATAATGTGCGAATTAACGATTATACAGGTTTGACATTAGATGCAGGACCATCAGGAGAAATAAAAACAGTAGCGCCCTCACCGTATCCGTTGTTTAATTTCCATACTGATAATATTGATGAATCATATGAATACGTGAATAGCCTGGGTTTTAAAAATCTATCTAGCATCATAAGATTTCAAGATTTTTCATATTTTACAGTCAGTGATCCAGATGAAAATATAATCATGATATGTACAGGATAAGATAAATAATAAACAAATAACCTCCATCTTAATGTTTATTGTTGATATTAGGTAAAAAAGAACTTCCATAAGTATGGGAGTTCTTTTTCGTAAATTGTCTTTTTAATCTTCTAACAACCTACCTGCACACCCTATTACGATAATTAACCAACTGCTTTCCGTATATGATGTTCTGTTATCTTCCAATGTGATGTATTCCATAAAATTTGTTGTTTATCAATGAGGAGGATTTGAGGGGATTTATGAGGAATGTTTGTGTCATCTGCAATCTCATTGGATATTCTTCTGTTTTCAATAATCTTCACCATATAGCAATCTATTTTATCTTCCTCTGCCCTTTGGAAAGACTTTAGGTGCTTAAAAGCTCTAGCACTGATTAAACAAGATGTGCTATGTTTATAGACCAATATTGGAGAATTCATCGAATAATTCCATGCATTTCGCCAATCTTCAAGTGATGTCAGTTCATTAATAGTCTCCATTTTTATTCCCCCATTAAGTCTAATAAGACAATTTCCTACCTATTACTCCGATTGTCTAAAATGGAACCGAAGACTAAACCCAACACGATACCGACAGGAATACTAATCGCTACTTGATTAATAGCTACTCCTACGCTTGTGCCAACCGCTACACCAAGAACAATTCCTAATCCACGGTACGATAATTTTCTCATAATAATGTCTCCTTTTGTTAAAATGTATTGGTCCATACACCCAAAAATATCCTTACATTATACGATTTTAAACTGTATACGATACATAAATTTCCCACCTTACATTTGTTAGGTTGCATATTAAATATTACGGCACCATTACTAGAATAATGAAATTACTTTTATACAGTAAACTTTGATCACCTAATTGTATCATATGTATTTTGTATTAAATTACCTTTAATTCAAGTCGTTCATTGTCAATTCATTTCTCTGGTGTTGGATAATTTCCAATATTTGTAACCAAACAAGGTGAATTTCAACTTTATATTTAGAAAGGAGAAAATGTTTATAGATATTCCTATAAGGTAAATAATTATAAAGACCAAAAAAGGAGGGGTTTTCGTGGAAGATCGTGTGAATTATCTTGTGAACTGGATGCAAGATTACGTGGATAAAGCAGGAGCTAATGGAGTCATCGTTGGTGTAAGTGGCGGGATTGACTCTGCTTTAGCTGCAGCACTCATAAAACGAGGTTTCCCTGAAAATTCTTTGGGTGTGATTATGCCGATTGGAAAACCAGTTGACGAGCAGCCAGATGCTTTAGAGCTGGTTAAGAAAAAAGACCTTACCTATTATGGTATTGAGTTAACGAAAGCATACGATGCACAACTAATTTTAATTAAGGAAGCTTTAGCTGACCAGTGGAGTAAAGATACAGAACAAATGGTGAGTGCGAACTTAAAAGCAAGAATTCGTATGAGCACCCTGTATGCAATAGCTCAAAATTTGGTTATTTAGTAATTGGTACTGGAAATAAAGCAGAAACGTATACTGGATATTTTACTAAATACGGAGACGGCGCATCAGATTTAGAGCCTCTTAAGAACTTAACAAAAGGTGAGGTCTTTGACATGTCAGAATATCTTGGCGTGCCTAATGCGATATTAAATAAAAAGCCAAGCGCCGAGCTTTGGGAAGGACAAACGGACGAGCAAGAAATGGGTGTCTCATATGCACATATAGACTCGTATTTAAAAGGTGAAGAAATCCCTAAAGATTCAATGGATGTGATTGAGCAGCTACACAAACAAACGGAGCATAAACGGAATATTGCTCCAAGTCCTAAACCATATAAAGGGTGAAGTTCAATGGGAAACCATAAGAAAACAGCTCTTCTAATTATAGATATGATTAATCGAATGGATTTTGAAGGGGCAGAGGATCTTTATAACAATACAATTGACATTATTGATCCAATGTTAGAACTTAAGCATTTAGCTAAACAACATGATCTGCCCGTGATTTATGTTAATGATAATTTCGGAATGTGGAAGGAAAACCATGACGAGTTGATTGATTATTGTTTGGAAGGCATGGGTCAAGAATGGATTAAGAAGTTACATCCTGAAGATGATGACTTTTTTATTTTCAAACCAAAACATTCTGGTTTCTACGGTACACAGCTTAAATTATTGTTAGAAGATTTAGATGTGAATCACCTTATTTTAACGGGGATCGCCGGTGATATGTGCGTGTTATTTACGGCAAAAGATGCTTATCTTGAAGGGTGTTCTTTGTGGGTACCGCAAAACTGTATGGCATCTGAAGACACATTTTATAACGATGCTGCCTTACACATTATTCATCGTTTAACACATTGTGATATTTCAGAGTTTACTGGGGAGCTACCAGAACATGAGTAGGGAATAAACGATCAAACTAGAGAATAAAACTGACAAAGTAGCGAAAAA
>NZ_BBCD01000001.1 GCF_001311865.1 Piscibacillus salipiscarius JCM 13188 | reverse complement strand
TAAATTTTTGTGTTAAACTTTATAATTCCTGCCTCTTTAGCAGAATTAAATAAAATGACTACTAATGGACCTAAGAAAAAGCCTAAAAAGCCAATTAATTGTAACCCTAAGAACATGGCAATATGTAGGTAATGGAGAAAGCCCTATGTGATGTCCCATTACCTTAGGTTCAATTGTACGTCTAATAGCAAGTAAAATGATAGCCAGTACTGCTAATTTCGTTCCTAGTACAAGATCTCCTGTTATAAACATATATAACGACCATGGTCCGAGGATTATAATTGAACCAATAATTGGTATTAAATCTACTAACCAAATAATGATCGACATAATAAATGCAACTTCAGGAGTAATGAGTAATAAACCAATTAGTGAGACAGTAAAGATGATTAGACTTACTAAAAACTGCGCTTTAAGAAAGCCCAATAAAACGTAAGACATTCGAGCGTTCATAAATTTAAATTTCTCTTGTGTTTGTTCAGTCATCATTCCATAAAACTTATTCCTTAAATTAGGTAAATCGAGCATAAACAAGAATAATGCAATTAAATAGACTAGTAAACTTATAAGAAAGTCAGGTATTTTCATAAAAATCTGTGTAATACTTTCAATATAATTATAGTCTTGTAATGTTTGACCATAAGTAGTCAAATTTTCAGTTACACGCTTTTCGACTGAATTTATGAACTCATCTGGCCATTCTTCAGTAAATGCATCGAACTTAGTTCTAAAATCTGTTAATTCAGATTCGACATCGCTTATGTATGACGGGATATTTTCTGTAAGTTTTATAACTTGCCCAACGACTTTGGTAGTTGTGTAAGTACCAATTGTTGCAAGGATTAATATAAATATTAAAAAACAATAGTGACCGAGATTTTTTCTAGAAATACCAAACGCCTAGTGTTAAATCGGACTAATGGGTTTAATATTAATGCCGTTAAGAATGCAAGAATCAGCGGGACTGAAATTGGTAAGATAAAGTAGGCTAGTACTAAGAGTAGTAATATATAAAGAGCTATGGTCCATTGTCGTTTTTGTAATATTTTTGAACAATTAAGCCTAGTCCCCTTTCGCACTAAAATGTTATAGGAAGGGCTGTAAATATAGACAGCCCTTCAAACATCTTTACTTAGCTTCTTCTTCGATAAACTGTTTCAATTGTTCATCCACTTTTGAAAGAATACGTTCAGCTTTTTCAACTACATTCTTTGGAAACCCTTCTTCTTCTCCGTATTCCACACCATGAGGGTAGTGATGCTTACCTAATAGTGGTGTAAGAATTTTAATAACTGCTTTACCTGAATCAACATCGCCTTCAATGGCATAGCCGCTAACACGAAGGTAGTACGTGATATTTTTTTCAGGAGCGTTCATTTTTAAATCATATGTGACGCGTTCATAGTCCCATTGACCCGCTAAAACAAAACCATTTCTTTCCATGATATATGTTAATGGTTGGAGGTCTAATACAGTGTTTTCAATATTATTGTTTTCTAATTTCATTTCCTTCACCTCTACAATAAGTTTCATTAAATTTATCATATTATGAAACCGTCAATTAATCAATTATTTCTAAGTAAATATCGTTAATGTGTAACATTTTATTCAAATATTTAAGTGAATATTTAATGAACACATTTTAATACCCCTAATTATAATAGTATTAGCAGGATCTTTATGTATTAAAAGGGGTGATGAAAGTATGTACCATTTAGATTTACCTGAGGAAGTACGTGAGTTCAAAAATTCGTTCAAACAAGACAAGGCCTTGTTAATGATGTTAGACGTGGTAAATATAATTGGCAAGAATTGTACGATCGCTGGCATGCTAACGGAGAAAGCGATCCATTATGGAATGAATACGAACCAACCGAACCAGACGATAGTAAATCACCTTCAACTGGTAAATTTTCGAACCTATTTGACCTTGTATCTAAACTCGATATTGATCAAGTTGAAAAACAAGTTAGTAATCTATCCAAGACGATAGATCAAGTTCAAGGGTTCTTAAAAAACAAAGCAACCAGAGACCTTATCATCATTATAACCAAAGAAAAACGTTTCTTTTAACATGCAAATTCGATATTGGTAATCTCACCTTCATTTTGGTAAGATAAGTATATGGAGGTGAGTACATGCTCGCTAATATAGAAGTTATTGAAGCACTAGAGCAAGCTGAGAAACTTGGTAAAATGATTACAGAGTCAGAAGACTTTAAAGTATATAAGAATAGAAAAAAGCTTTATACGAAGACCGTGATGCGGTAAAGCTCATGGATGATTTTTCTAAGATGAAGGAACATTATGATGATGTCCAAAGGTTTGGTCGATACCACCCTGATTATAGTAAAATCATGAAAGAGATTAGGGAACAGAAGCGTGACCTAGATATGCATGATACCGTTGCGATTTATAAACAATCTGAAACGCAACTTCAAACCTTGTTAGATGATGTATCGGAAATTATCGCTCAATCAATTAGTCCAAACATAAAAGCACCTAGAGACGGAATAGCCCTAAAAGATAGTGGTTCTGGTTGTGGCTGTGGATCTGGCGGCTCATGTGGTTGCCAAGCCTCTTAATCAAGTAAGGAATGAGGTAGTACTTATGATAACTAAACGCCAAGGAATCGTTGTATGGATCAAACATCCCAAATACGTAAAAAGGCTTCGAAGATATGGACATCTGATTTATGCATCAAGGAAACTGAAGTATGTTTTAATTTACGTTAATCAAGAAGAGCTTGAAGAAGTGACTGAACAAATTAATCGTTTAAACTTTGTCAAAAGGATTGATTTGTCTCATAAGCCATTTGTCGATACAGTTTATCAAAAGAAGTCTCCAATTATAGAGGAAGAGACGGATTATGAAATAAAAGCGTTTACTAAAAAACTGAAGCTGATCAGCTTCAGTTTTTTATTTATAATGTGGTGGAACCAGGCAATGCTCGTTATTTAATAATATGATTTAATCTTAAAACGGCAATCAGTTGTTGATAATAGAGTTCAATTTCATGATAAGTATCTGACGGTGGAACGACTAATTCAATAATGGGCTGGTTCAGTCGTTCACTAATTTCCTTAAAGGCATCAAAACGTACATTAGGCGAATCCTCATTTGGTTTTAGAATGCCTTCTAAACAAATATAAATCGGCTGAAAGTTCCCTTGATTTGTAGGCTTAAATACTGCCGCAATGGAAGTGCGTTCTTCTTCATTTTTGATTGTATGAAAGGCCAATAGGTTTTGAACTCGTTCCGGCATAGCTTCAATTAATGTGAACAACTCATAAAGATCCCCGTAACCTTCACCAAGTTTTATAAATCGCTGTGTCATGTTCATACCTCCTCAAATTCCCACTTAAATGTAGCATGTTTCATTAATTTTGTGAATTAAGATAGTCATGCTTGCATCGTTTTGATAAAATAGTAGTCGACTTGTGTAGAATTTTAAAATGAATAAAAAGTGGTTTTTTCTTCAATCTAACGAATTAAAGAAAACCACACTCTCCGTATTCTAACAGAGAGAGTACAAAAAGGGAGAGGAGAAACCGGAAGAAGGTCTTATGGGGAATGATAAGACTTTCTCCGAGTCGAACGGATTCCTCTTAAATTCCGTTCTAGAAGCTATTATTGCCAATAGAGGGTAAACTATACATTAAAATTTAAAAAAAGTTGGTGATCGTCGTTGAGAGTTATTGCAGGAACACTTAAGGGTCATCCAATTCAAGCAGTGCCTAGTAAAAAAACTAGACCCACAACTGACAAAATTAAGGAAGCATTATTTCAAATCATTGGGCCCTTTTTTGAAGGCGGACGGGCCTTAGATTTATTTGCTGGCAGTGGCAATTTAGGAATTGAGGCAATTAGTAGAGGGATGGAATGGGTCACATTTGTTGACCATCAATATCATGCCATTCAAACGATTAAAAGTAATGTCAAAGACCTTGACATTGAGAAGCATTGTGAAATATTTAGAAATGATGCGTTTAGGGCTATTAAAGCTGCAGGAAAGAGAGATAAAACTTATCACTACATATTTTTAGACCCGCCATATCAAAAAGCAGGTTTTAAGGATATATTAATTGAATTAGATGAACACCAATTGATGGAAGATGGTTGTTTAATCATTTGTGAACACACACAGGATGAGAAATTGCCAGATTCTTTTGAAAGATTTACAATGTTAAGGCAAGATGAATATGGTTCTTTAACTGAACTGACAATATATCGATATGATAAGGGGGATGGGAATGCCTAAAACAGCTATTTGTCCAGGGAGCTTTGACCCAATTACATATGGTCATTTAGATATTATTAGAAGAGGAGCTAAAATCTTTGATCACGTCATTGTAGCAGTCTTTAATAACCAATCTAAATCACCACTATTCTCAGTAGGAGAAAGGTTAGCATTAATTGAAGAGGCCACTAAAGACTTACCTAATGTGTCTTGTGATGTAAGTCAGGGATTACTAGTCGATTATGCAAAAAATAAGCATGTAGATGTAATTTTAAGAGGTTTAAGAGCTGTAAGTGATTTTGAATATGAAATGCAAATTACATCGATGAACCGTAAGTTAAATGAAGATATTGAAACTTTTTTATGATGACAAATAATCAGTACTCTTTCTTAAGTTCAAGTATTGTTAAAGAAGCTGCAAAATATGAATCTGATGTATCAGATTTAGTTCCAGAAAATGTGGCTAAGGCTTTGAAAGAGAAATATCAATCCTAAATGAAAGCCCATAAATTCTGTTTTATGGGCTTTTTTATTTTAAGACTTTCTTAAGCGTGATAATAGATACAAACAGCCAATGACTAATGCTGATAGTGAGATTAAGTAACCATATTGTTCAAGCCAATACCATATATCATACCAGAAGTATTGCTGAGAAATGTTACCCTCTGAATCAACTGTAATATCATGTGGAGAAAATGCGTTTCGATTTAAGTACAACGGTTTAAACAGGGCGATTGTTAACCAAATGGAGAATATAATGTGTAATAGACGGGCGAAAAATATGGTGCGAATTTTATGTCAGTTGTTGATAAAATGCTTGCGACCTGTGCTTGAATAGAAAAACCATTAAACGCAAGAATGGCACTGACAAAAATTAATTGGATTAATAACGTTAAATTATCGGTTTGTGAAATCATTTGAGCACCTAGTGTAATTTCAAATAGACCTGCAATAAAAGGTAAAGATAAAGATTCGGGTATTTGAAATAAACCAAATAACTGGGCTAATGCGGCCCCAACGTAATGGGTGATACCTGTAAGAAATAGTAATTTATTTATGACTGAAAATAATATTATAAATCCACCGACTACAACTAAAGTTTGAATAGAAGAAGACACAGCTTGTCCTAATACATGACCTAAAGGTTCATTCTTTTTAAGTCGTTCGTGATGGAGAGTATTCCAAGCTCTTTTAATAAAAGATTGTCTCTCGTCATCATGTTTCGGTTTGGAACGCTCTTCATTATATTTATAAAATCTCATGCAAACCCAACTAAAATTGCTCCGACATAATGGCTTGCTGCAAGTAATAATCCAGTTTTAGGATCATGAAAAAAGCCTATTGAAATCGCTCCAAAAATAAATAAAGGGTTGGATGCGTTTGTGAAAGAAACTAAACGCTCTGCTTCTGTTTTGGTAAGCACGTCTTCTTGCCTTAACCTTGCCGTAATTTTAGCACCAGAAGGATAACCACTAGCCAATCCCATTCCAAGTACGACTCCTCCTGACCCCGGTATATTAAAGAGAGGTCGCATGAGAGGCTCTAAAACCATTCCAATTACTTTAACTACTCCAAAAGCTAATAATAATTCTGCTATAATAAAAAAAGGAAGCAAGGAAGGGAATACAATTTCAAACCATAAGTTCAACCCTCTTATGGATGCTTCTAGGGATTCATCTGGAAATGTGATCACAGCAAATGCTAAAAATATCGTGCTCATTGAATAAAAGATTGTCCTAATCTTATTTAACACTTGTATTCCTCCTATAGCATTCCTAGCTGTACGAATAGACCATCGCATAGTAAAATAAATGATAAAGAAAACAGATTGTTTCTTTACACTATACGCGAACAGGTCGAGTATATATGCATAGTAGATTATTAATTTTGACAGGAGGCAATACATGAGCCGGCCAAAAATAGGGTTAGCACTTGGGTCAGGAGGAGCAAGGGGCTTCTCGCATTTAGGCGTAATCAAAGTCCTTGAACAACACCAAATTCCTATCGATTATATTGCTGGTAGCAGTATGGGGGCGTTGGTAGGAGCTTTTTATGGTGCTGGACAATCCGTTGATCAAAATGTATCAATTGGCCTTAACTTTCAAACGTAAATATTTTATGGATATCATGGTACCTAAAATGGGTTTAATACAAGGTGAACGAATTAAGTCTTATATTAAAATGTTTACATATAATAAACGATTAGAGGAGTTTAAAACACCTGTGTCAATCGTTGCTACAGATATTTATTCAGGGGAGAAAGTTATTTTTAACGAAGGTGATGCAGCCTCAGCTGTTCGTGCGAGTATATCAATTCCGGGTGTATTCGTACCGGAGAAAATTAATGATCGGTTATTAGTAGATGGGGGCGTCATTGATCGAATTCCTGTTTCTGTTGTTAAGGATATGGGAGCAGATATCGTTATTGCAGTAGACTGTTCAAAATTTGAACAAAATACAGAAGTGTATTCAATATACGATATTATAATGCAGAGCATTGATATCATGCAAAATGAAATTACAAATTACAGAATGGTCGATGCAGATATTGTCATGAGACCTGAAGTTTATTCTTATAGTTCTCGTAACTATTCTCAAATTAAAGAAATAATTGAAAAAGGTGAAGAAGAAGCGGAGAAGCATATTCAGTCGATCAAAAAAGCTATAGAGGATTGGAAGGGTCTTAATGCAAATTAACCGTAAACAATTAATATTATATGCATTTATATTATTAGCAGTTATATTTTTATCAAGTTATAAATTAGATTATTATATATATCAACCCGGTGGGATTTATGCTTTAAATGATGTAGTTGAAGTTGAAAATCGATTTGATAGTGAAGGAGAGCTTCATTTAGTTACCGTTCGAGGCGGACAAGCAACACCTATTTATTATTTATGGGCCAAAATAAGACCTTATTATGAAATTTATGATTTAGAAAAAATAAGACCTGAGGGAATCAGTCAAGAAGAATATATGGATACTCAGCTTCATATTATGGAATCTTCACAAGAAGCAGCGACGGTTTGTAGCTTACCAAGCTGCAGGTAGAGATATTAACATTGAATATAAAGGTGTGTATGTCATGGGTGTAGTGGATGGCATGCCTGCAGATGGAGCTCTAAAACCTGGAGATCAAATTTTAGCAATCAATGATCAGCCAGTTGAGTCATCTCAAGATATTCTTGATTTGATTTCTTCATATCAAAAGGGGATCAAATTCAAGCTAATATCATTAGGAACGACCAAGAAAGAACCGTATCCTTTGATTTAGGAACCTTTCCCAATGAACCAGATCGGGTTGGGATGGGTATATCTCTAGTGACTGATCGTGATGTGACAGTTAATCCAGAAGTAGAATTTGATAGCGGTAGTATAGGTGGTCCGAGTGCAGGGCTTATGATGTCACTAGAAATTTATGATCAACTTACTTCTGAAGATATTACTAAAGGTTATCAAATAGCTGGTACTGGTGAAATTGATTACGAAGGAAATGTTTCAAGAATAGGTGGTATTGATAAAAAGTTGTAGCTGCAGATGATGAAGGGGCAGACATATTTTTTGCACCTAATGAAGACGGAATAAAAGGCTCTAATTATGAAGTGGCAAAACAAACAGCTGAAGAAATCGGAACTAGCATGAAGGTTGTTCCCGTTGATAATTTTCAAGATGCAGTTAACTATCTAGAAAATATCGACCCTAAATAGACATTAGCTTAAGAGGGTGGGACAGAAGAAAGATAACTTATTAAAAAACGAATATTGAGTGTTATTTTGACGCAGCTAAAAATGAAGACGAATATTAGGGATTGATCTCTCCTCTAATATTCGTCTTCTTCTAGATTAATACATACTTTGTCCCAGCCTCTTTGTTTCCCTATATAATAATTGGCCCTGTTAATTCTTGTTTTTTCAGTTGTTGTTTAACCTTTGGTGAGTGAGGAATATAATAAGCATCGGTAGCTTTTTCTTCTAGTACTAACATGGGGTGCTTAAGTTCTTGAATGTTTGAAATTAGAGGTACATTCATATCTTTTTTAATCGTCTGTATGTACTCTCTACCTTTTTGGTTCATACCAAGAATTCTAGTGTAAGGAGCTTGCTTCATTTCACTGTATTTCTCAAGATCTTCTTTAGTTGTATTTGTTAAGAGATGTACAAACATACGCTGTAATCTTGTCCATGTATAACGTTTGGTTTTAAGGAGTGTCATCCAACTGTGGAAATCTGTTGCTTCTTGAACCGTTTGTTTTAAACGATATTCTAAACCTTCAATGACACCTTGTATTTGTCTTAGCTCCTGGTGACTCTTTGTTTGTACTAGTAATTGTAAATAAGGGAAATATAATTCCCAATCATGCCAGTTAGATGTTAGATTTAAATATTCTTTTAGGTGCTCAATCGTTTCAACTGGTAAAGCTTTATAAGCTGAATCTGTAATTGATCTGTCTTTTATGATTTCTTTACGAATACTCGTTGCGCTCGCAATCTCATGTTCAATCTTTTCATCGTGGTAGCCGCTTTTAGTTCGTTTAATTGTTTCAGGTTGAATAGTTGAACCCAATTCTTTAATTGCCTTAACATAACTGAAACCTAAAATATTATTAGGCTGTCCAAGGTCAATTTCTCCTGTTGCTAAATCGATGGTTTGATACGCTTTTTTGCTAGCTTGTGGGAAAGATAGCCCTTGATCTAGTTGTTTATGAAGCTCGTCTGTAAAATGGCTTTTATAGTTTTGATAGTGGTCATATCCTTCTAAGAAAGGCTGAATATTACCAGCTTCACTTCCAAAACACACATAGTCGACATTTAGTTCCGATAATGTTAAAATGGCGCCTCTAGCAAATAAATCAGCATATTGAACTGCAAATGCAAAGGGAAGTTCAACGACGAGATCAACACCACGATTTAGAGCTGCTTTGGTTCTATGGAATTTATCGATGATAGCCGGTTCACCGCGCTGAAGAAATGAACTACTCATCACGGCTATCATAATATCTGCGTTTGTTTTTTCTTTAGATTGCTCGACATGATATACATGTCCATTATGGAATGGGTTATATTCAACAATTAGCCCACATGCTTTCATTTAAAACACCGCCTAAAATTCTTTGATAATTCTAATTTAGAAGGATTAGATGATAAAATCAAGCAGATTTTGATTAAAATAGTTGGTGTTAAGAAAAAATATTGACAAAAGGTTCATTTCCTTTTACAATAACTCTTGTTGCCTTGAGGTGATATTATGAAATTTTCCTTACAAAAAATAAAACGAGAAGCTCCATATGATTTTGAAGATACGGTTAACGTAGATGAATTAGAACGTATGGAAAACGATATTAGGAATATTACAGATGTAAATGTGAAAGGTGACGTATCGGTCCGTAGTGAAACGTATACATTTCGTTACACCATCAAAGGGACGATGACATTACCTTGCGCAAGAACTTTAGTTGATGTTCCGTATGAATTTTCGGTTCAAGCTATTGATCAGTTTACTACGAGTGAATATCAAGCTCAAAATGATGAAGATATTCATTTTATTGATCAAGAAGTGCTTGACTTAATGCCTTATATCAAGGAAAATATTTTATTGGAAGTTCCTTTAAGAGTGTATAGTGATGAGGCAACGATGGATAATATCGTTTCTGAAGGAAGCGGTTGGGATCTTCTTCAAGAAGATGAACATTTAGACTTAAAAGCTAAACACGAAGAAGAAGAACAAGAGAAGGTAGACCCTCGTTTATCTTCATTAAAAATTTTGATGACAAAAAAGATTAATGTAAATATCCCTATAAATTGGGATTACTTTAAGGGAGGTGTAACACATGGCAGTACCAAAGAGAAGAACTTCTAAAAAAGTTAAACGCCAACGTCGTACGCATAAAATTACATGTACCTGGTATGGTAGAATGTTCAAATTGCGGTGAATATACAAAACCTCACCACGTATGTAAATCATGTGGTCACTATGATGGTAAAGAGGTAGTTGAGAAGTAAGGAAGAGATGTCTCATCATTGAGGCATCTTTTTTTTATATTAATAATTAAGGAGAGAATTCAATGGCTGAAAGTTCACTTTATATTGACCCAAAACAGTACGCAGTCATTACATTAAATCGTCCACACAAGTTAAACTCTATTTCTAAAAATACAATTAAAGAGCTGGACAATCACCTGACTGAAGTGACTAATCGTCATGACCTTAAATTCTTAATCATCACTGGTAACGGAGAGAAAGCATTTTGTTCTGGTGGAGATCTAAACGATTTTCATGGAGAGATGTCTGAACAAGAAGCTTATAAGACATTGAAGCCTATGCAAGAAATAATATACAAATTAGCCACTTTACATATTCCAACCATTGCATGGCTAAATGGCTTAGCAAGAGGTGGTGGTCTCGAACTGGCTTCTGCATGCGATTTCAGATTTGCTACACCTAATGCTGACTTCGGCTTTATTCAAGGAAAATTAGGAATAGCAACTGGCTGGGGCGGTGGTACCCTTTTGTATGAACGTATAAACTCTAATCATGCTTTTCAATGGATGATTGAATCAGATATCAAAACAACTAGTGAACTGTTAACGATAGGATTTTTTCAGAAGGAAATAAATGACTTAACCATTTCTGAGAATCATGAAGCCCTGAAGCCATACATTGATCGTAGTGTTGAACAAATGAGACATTGGAAAAAACAAAGGCTGAATTTCATGGAACTTAATTTAATGAAAAAAGAATGGAAGATGAAGTGAGAACTTGTAGTAAGCTTTGGGTTTCAGATGAGCATAAAAGGGCCGTCAAGCAATTTTTATCTAAAAAATAATATACAAATCCTTCTAACCTCTTAATGACTTGCATAGAGTATTATTAAAGTTAATAGAGTTAAGGGGTGTATAGTGATGTCAACGAGGCAGGATGCATGGACGAAAGATGAAGATTTACTTCTAGCTGAGACAGTATTACGTTATATACGAGAAGGTAAAACGCAAATGAAAGCTTTTGAGGAAGTCGGAGAACGGTTATCAAGAACCCCTCAGGCTTGTGGGTTCAGGTGGAATGCAAACTTAAGAAAACAATACAGGCAAGCTATTGATTTAGCAAAACAAAGTCGTAAGAAGCTCAATGATTCTACGGGTTCACTCCCTTCATACCCAAAAATGAAAGCTTTTGATGAAGTGATTAATCAATTAGAGCAGCTCAAAGGTGTTTACTATACTCAAGGCGAAACATCGAAACATAAAAGTTTAGATCCAGAACATACGCAATTGAAACAACAGATTGAACGATATGAACGAATCATCGATGATATATATAACAAGATTAGTGAAGTTAAAAGTAAACAACATAAATAAAAACAATCTTCCATCTAATTTTAAAGATGGAAGATTGTTTTTGTGTATAGGAATTTAATTTGCTTGTTACTCTTCACTAACTTTTTCATCCACACCATCAGGCATCCATATAAATGGGTTTTGACCTAAGTCACGTTCCATATCATAATTGGCAGGCTGAAAACCCATCTTTTCCCAGAACCCTTGGGAATTAATACGAGCATTAGTCTTGATCGGTAGTCCAAAGCTTTTAGCAAAATCAACTAGTTTTTTACCAAAACCCTTGTGACGATAGTTCTCCAATACTTCTAATTTCCATAGTTCTAAATAGTCTTGTTTAGGGTCAAAATAGTAATCATATTTTTGATCGACTTGATATAAGCTCATTCTAGCAACTAAAGAGTTACCATAATAAATACCAAAAACGGGGATTCACTGTTGTTTTCGATCATATTGTGTTGCAAATCTTCTAACATTGATAATTCTTGAATACCATATTCTTTAAACTTTTTAAATTCTTCTAACGTTTTAAAGTTGATTAATAAACGTTCTACCTCGCCTAACATATCTATAAGCCCCCTTATTCATGCTCAATTTTATTATAATATAAATAGGTGGTGTTGAAAATGGAAGCCCTTTAATAATAGTAAGATCAATTTTAAAGGGACATTTAACAATTTTCTGATAAAATAGATAGTATTGAATCTAATGCGGAGTGAATGTAATGGATATTGGTATTATTGGTTTAGGTGCCGTTGGGTTATTCATTTCATCTAAATTGTCTGAACGTCACGATGTAACGGGTTATGTGAGAAACCAAAAGCAGCTAAATGAAATAAGAGAGAATGGTATTCAAATTAATAAAGATCGCTATCAAATTCGTGTTAAAACCATTGAAAGACTGCAGAAACATGACTTGATTATTATCTGTGTCAAACAACCACATTTAGCATACCTAATGCCTATATTAAATAGCTTAGATAAAACGTGTCTATTATTTATTCAAAATGGTTTAAGCCATATACAAATGATTCAAGAACTGAATCATTTTATTATGTTGGGAGTGTGTGAACACGGCGTCTCAAAGGTCAATTCTCATCAAGTTCAATTAAATGGGCTAGGTCAGATTAAAGTGGGTGATTTCCAAGAGCATAATGATGCGAAGCATATTCAACATCAACTATACGCTTCCGATTTTCCTGTTTTTATGATGATGACATCATTCAAACTATGAACGAAAAAGTGATTGTAAATAGCGTTATTAATCCACTTACAGCGTTGTTTGATATAGAGAATGGACAAGTAATCACCAATCCATATTTAAAGAAAATAGCTTATCAACTGTCTAAGGAAGCTTCTGAAGTGCTTGAGATGAACTGCGAAAAGTCCTGGGAAAAGGTGCAGGAAGTTGCTCATAATACAAAGAATAATGTTTCATCAATGTTAGTCGATATAAGGATGAAGCGAACGACTGAAATCGAGTCTATAAATGGATACATTGTGAAACAATCCAAGATTGACGTTCCGACTCAGTCAAATATGTACCATTTAATTAAAGCTAAAGAAATTAATCATTAAAGGAGAGCGTAATGGATTTTTTATCGACACTTATTGCTATACTGGCAACTTTTCCTTATATAACGTTTTATTCTTTTTATAATTATGAAAAAAGTGACGCGGCAGGCAACCAGATCAACTAAATTTGCTGCAGATTTATCAAACTTATTCTTCCTTATAGCAGTTAATGCTATTTTATTTAATTTACTTAATCGGTCTTTTATAGTGTATTTCTTGTTATTGTTTATGCTAGGTGTCATAGTTGTCATCACGATGCAATGGCGTAAAGAACTAGAAATCAACATTATGAGGGCCGTAAGAGTTGTTTGGAGAGCAGGATTTATCATTTTAGTTATTACTTACACCATATTATTACCAATTGGAATCTACATAACTTATTTATAATAAAACATATGAAGTGAAAATGCATGGAATATTCGATACAATAACATACGGAATGAACTAGTGAGCTCGTAAAAGGAAGGTATTAGTCTATGAAATGTCATTCAATTGAACTTAATAATCAATCATCTCTAATAAAAGATTACCGTAATCGTGAAGAAAGCATTTATACTCATTTTCATTATGATCCATATCATTTACAGAATTTCAAAAAACGCTATGAATATTTAATGAGTCAAAATTATCAGCGTGACCAGTTAGCAGATGTCTTGTTAGAGCAGAACGAAAAATGGGGTTTAACTGACGAAATAAAAACAAATAGAAGCTATTCGAAATTCGGACTCTGTTGTTGTTATAGGAGGACAACAAGCGGGAATTTTAACAGGTCCTTTATATACGATTAATAAAATTGTGTCTATTTTACTTCAAGCAAAGGAACAAGAAGAATTTTTAGGTAAGCCTGTTGTTCCGGTGTTTTGGATTGCGGGTGAAGATCACGATTTTGAGGAAATTAATCATATTTTTGCCTATCAAAATTCAAGGTTTAAAAAGCTAAAACTTCAGTCCAATTCACCTGAGAAGACACCAGTTTCAAGCCGGAAAATTGATGTAACTGAATTAAATAACTGGCTAGATGAGGTATTCTCGACATTAAATGAAACATCTTATTCTAAAGAATTATATCAATTAATCAAATCTTCTTATAGTCATGATGATTCCTATGTTGATTTTTTGCGAAATTAATTAACCAATTGTTCCACCAATACGGTCTAGTGCTAGTGGATTCAAATGATTCAAAGTTACGTGAAATAGAGAAAGATTATTTTAAGAAGATCGTATCTAAGCAGAAAGCTATAGCAACATCCGTTGTAAACGAACTTGATGAGTTAAATCGCCAAGGTTATCAAATCAATTTAGATGCAACTACAGAAGATGGACACATCTTTTACCACTTAAATGGTGAAAGGCTGTTACTTGAAGTTGTAGATGGTATATGGAGATCAAAGGATGACTTGGTGTCTTTTGGCACTGATGAGTTGTTATCCGAGATTGATCATCATCCGGAGAGATTTAGTAACAATGTTGTGACCAGACCTATGATGCAAGAGATGGTCTTTCCTGTATTATCGTTTATAGGTGGGCCAGGTGAGATTGGCTACTGGTCAGCTTTAAAGCCAGCATTTGAAGAGGTTGATTTGCAATTTCCAATCATTACACCGCGTCTTTCCATTACATTTTTAGATTCTAAACATAAACAATGGTTAGAACGATTTGGTATTGATATAAGCCAAGTAATTAATGAAGGAACTAATTGGTATAAAATGAACTGGCTAAAGAGACAAACTTCTTCACCTATAGAGGAAATGATTAATCAAGTCAGTCAAGATATTGATACGCTTCACCAACCGGTAAGGGAAGTAGCTTATGAGATCCAAGATGATTTGGGTTCATATGCTGATTCAAATTTGAAAATTATTAAATCAGAACTAAACAAATTAGAAAAACGTATGATGAAAGTAGTCAATGATCAACACAAGCATACAATCGCTCAATTTGAGGAGTTAAATGCTTATTATTACCCTGAGTGTGGTCTCCAAGAAAGAATGTGGAACATCATCCACTTTATGAATGAATTTGGGTTAGAATTACCCAACTTATTAATGAGCACTCCACGAAGATGGGAACAAGATCATTTAGTTGTTGAAATTTAACCACTTGTTCACCACCATCTACCACCTATCAAATTTATAGCTAAAAACCCTGTATTAAAGCATATCCAGAAAGTTTCTGGATATGCTTTTTTAATTTTTTTAGAAAAAATAGTGAAATGATGTGGTAGATAGTGGGGGAATGTGGTAAACTAAATGAAAAGTGGGGCGAAGTCTATGTTCATGGGTGAATTTCAACATAATATAGATACAAAAGGACGAATCATTGTGCCTGCGAAATTTCGTGACGGGCTTGGTGAATCGTTTGTTTTAACACGTGGCTTAGACAACTGTCTATTCGCTTACCCACAAGAAGAATGGCGAGTTTTAGAAGAGAAATTAAAAAAATTACCTTTAACGAAAAAGACGCCCGAGCATTCACACGCTTCTTCTTTTCTGGAGCGGTTGAATGTGAGATTGACAAACAAGGGCGAATTAACATTCCAGCACCACTTAGAAAATTTGCAGATTTAGACAAGGAATGTATCGTCATCGGTGTTTCAAACCGAATTGAATTATGGGCTAAAGAAAAATGGACAGACTATGTGGAAGAATCAGAAGAATCCTTTGCAGACATTGCAGAGAACTTAATGGATTTTGATATTTAAGGCAAAGGGGTGCCGGCATGTTTGAGCACTACAGTGTACTAAATGATGAAGCAATCAAGGGGTTAGACATCAAAGAAAATGGAGTTTATGTGGATTGTACACTTGGGGGAGCAGGACACTCTAGTCAAATTGCAAAACATTTATCTTCAGAGGGAAGGTTAATTGCGTTTGACCAAGATCTTAAAGCAATTAATTATGCCAAACAAGTACTGTCCGATTATGAAGATCGTATTACTTTGGTTCATGACAATTTTGCCAACTTAAGTGAGGCCTTAATTGAATTAGGGGTAGAACATGTTGATGGAATTTTATTTGATTTAGGAGTTTCATCACCCCAATTAGATGAAGCTGAACGTGGATTTAGTTATCAACACGATGCGCCATTAGACATGAGAATGAATCAAGAAAACACGTTAAGTGCTTATGAAGTTGTCAATGAATGGGCATTTGAAGATTTAGTTAGAATTTTTACAAGGTACGGGGAAGAGAAGTTTTCAAAACAAATTGCGAGAAAGATTGAGAAAGCTCGAAGCGCACAACCAATTAAAACGACATATGAATTGGTTGATTTAATTAAAGAAGGTATACCGGCTTTTGCAAGAAGAAAAGGTGGACATCCAGCAAAGAGAGTATTTCAAGCAATTCGAATTGCTGTTAACGATGAATTAGCTGTATTTGAAAAAGCTTTAGATCAAGCGGCAAGACAAGTAAGTATTGGTGGTCGAATCGCTGTTATTACCTTTCATTCTTTAGAGGATCGTATTTGTAAACAATCAATGAAAAAATGGAGTTCTAGTCCTCCAATACCTAAAGATCTTCCAGTAATGCCGGATGAGGTTGAACCACCTTTTAAACTGATTACACGCAAACCAATTGTACCTAGCGAAGATGAGCTTGAAGAAAATAGACGATCGAGATCTGCAAAACTAAGAATTGTTGAGAAAGTAAAAGAATGGGAAGATCAATATTCAATGACTCAGAGGAGGAATTAAACAATGGCGGCAGAACAAATAAGAAAGTATTCAATGATTCCTGATAAAACAACAGAACAACAAAGCCCAAGACCTAAAAAGCAACGTTCTGTTAAAAAGGCTTGGTTTACAAAAGGTGAAAAGTTTCTTTATACAACTGGACTCGTGATTATTGCTATGACAATGATTTTGTGGTTCAGTATTCTTCTTCACTTGATTCAGTCAATCGAGATATTCAGAGAGTCGATTCGAATATTGCGCAGGTCGAGGTTGAAAACAATGCACTGCAAGCAGAGGTAAAAGAACTGAGCAAACCTAGTCGAATCTTAGCTGAAGCAGAGAAGCACGGACTAAGTATAAAGAATTCAAATGTAAAACAAGCGACTCAAACAAACTAAGGGTGTTAAGTCCATGAAAAACTTAAATTACAAAAATGTGATGTCGTTTTTAGTCATATCCTTATTTACGTTAATTTTTCTATTTTTAATCGGCCGTTTTACTTACATCCAGATCACTGGTGAAGTACAATCGGTCGATTTACTTGATTATGCAGAAAAATTTCGTAACACAAGTAGCGTGATGGAAGCAGAGCGTGGTGAAATTTATGACCAAACAGGTATGGTCTTAGCTGGTAATAAAACAGTTTATAATATGTATGCTGTCTTAAGTGAAGAGTATTCCACAAATTCATCAGTTAATTTACATGTTGATGATTTGGAAAAGACAGCCAATCAATTAGCACCAGTTATCGGGATGGAACAAAGCCGTATGCTAGAAATACTTCAAAAAGGAAAGGAAACTGATTCTTTTCAGGTTGAATTTGGACGTTATAGTAAAGGGTTAACAAAAGAAGAAAAAGAAAAAATTGAAAAATTAGACCTGCCAGGAATCTATTTTAATCAAGATACAGAACGTTATTACCCAAATGGTGTATTTGCATCCCGTGTAATTGGGTTTACAGATCAAAAGCTTAATGAGGAAGAGAATAAATATGAAACGATCGGAGCATATGGTGTTGAAAGACGTTATGAGGATCAATTAAGTGGTGAAGATGGTTTTATTAGATCACAACAGGATAAATTTGGATTTAAATTATTAAATGCTGAAGAGCATATTAAACAGCCAGTACATGGAAACAATGTCTACTTAACGATTGATCAAAAGATCCAAACGTTTTAGAAGATGCTATGACGTCTGTTCAAGAAGAATATAATCCAAAACGTATTGTGGCAGCTGTTATGAACCCTCAAACAGGTGAAGTGTTAGCGATGAGTAACAGACCAACTTTTAACCCGAATACTAGAGATGATATTAAGAATTGGTACAATGATGTCATTTCGACTCCTTTCGAACCAGGTTCTACGATGAAAATCTTTACCCTTGCATCGGCGATTGAAGAAGGCGTATATAACGGTCAAGCGACGTATGAATCTGGTAGGTGGAGAATTAATGAAAATTACGATTATATCTCAGACCACAACTATGGAAGAGGATGGGGGACAATTACATATAATCAAGGTGTCCAACATTCTTCTAACGTTGCTTTTGCAAGAATCTTATGGGAACAATTAGGCCCTGAAACGTATTTAGATTATATGTCTAAGTTTCACTTAGATCAGGCAACTGAAATCGATTTAGAAGGTGAAGTAGTCGGTCAATTATCTTACAATTATCCTAGAGAACAGATTAACACTGCAATAGGACAGGGTTCTACTTTTACACCGATTCAAATCATGAAAGGTGCAACGGCCATTGCCAATGAGGGTGAAATGGTTAAGCCTTACGTGACTGAGAAAATAACAAGTCCTGATAGTAAAAAAACCATCTATAAGGCTGAACCTGAAGTGGTTGGAAAACCAATATCAAAGGATACGGCTAAGCAAGTTAGAAATATTCTAGAAACGGTCATCACATCTGAGGACGGAACTGGCCAGGAATATAAACTAGATGGTTATACTTCGTTCGGTAAAACCGGTACAGCTCAGGTGCCATCCCCTAGTGGTGGCTATAAACAAGGTGTCGGAAAATATGTATATTCATTTATAGGAATGGCACCAAAAGACAATCCAAAATTGATGATGTATGTTGCAGTTGAAGAACCAGAAGTTGAGTATAGCTACATGGGATCTGATGCAACGTCATATATTTATAAAACAGTCATGAACAATAGTTTAAATTACCTTGAAATTGAACCTGATCAGAAATCTCAAGATGTCACAAAGCCGGTTAAGTTAACTGACATCTATGAACGTGACGCTAATCAGGTGGTCAGTGAACTAAAGAAAAAAGGGTTAAATGTCACTGTACTAGGAAATGGTGAGAAGATTGTTGATTCAGTTCCTAAACAAAATAAATCAGTCTACCCGAATAAGCGTGTTATTTTAAAAACAAATGGTGAACTGACGATGCCAAATATTACAGGGTGGACACTAAGGGATGTCTTATCATTAGTTGAGCTCGTTGGGATGAGATTAGATTACGTTGGTGAAGGGTTTGTCACAAAACAAAACTTATCGGTTGGGTCTGAAATTTCCGATGAAAGCAGATTGGTGATCGAACTACAGCCTCAACAAAATCCGAATGATGAAGACAGCAAAGAAAACGGATCGAATGAGCCTAACAATGAAGAAAATGATGAACAATAGAATAGATTGATTATTGAAACAGTGGTCTAAATAAAGACGTTTTTTTCATAGTTTTAATACAAGCATAGATGTAAAGGAGAATGCTATCTTGAGACGAATTGCTGCTATTACTGTGAAAAACGTTTGATCACTGTTTTTTATTGATTGCTGTATACTTTTTGATTATGGTAGGAAGGCTTGCATATGTTCAGTTAGTATCTAGTGCAGACATTTTAGAAAAAGCTGAAGAACTATGGAGCAGAGATATCCCGCTATATGCAGAACGTGGTAAAATACTTGATCGTAATGGTGAAGTGTTAGTGGACAACCAGCTAGCGCCTACCTTAGTTGTCGTTCCAAGGCAAATTGAGAATCCAGAAGAGGTTGCTAAAAACTATCTGAAATCATTTCGATTTCAAAAGAAAAAGCTTTGAAACACTTAACAAAGGTCGCATCAGTAGAAATCATTCATCCTGAAGGAAGAAAATTAACTGATGAACAAGCTAACGAAATTAGAATGCTAAATGAACCAGGTGTTTATTTAGCACAGGATTCAAAACGGTCATACCCATATGACGAACAGCTAGCACATGTATTAGGATTTACCGGGATTGATAATCAGGGCTTAATGGGGTTAGAAGCTAGCTATAATGAACAATTAAGCGGAGACAATGGGGCTCTATCATTCTTCTCAGATGCAAAAGGAAGACGGCTAAATCAATTATCTAATCGTTATAGCCCTCCTGAAGATGGGCAGCATCTTTCACTGACGATAGATGCTGAAATTCAAGCCATTGTTGAACGAGAATTAGATATAGCTGAAGCTAAATATAATCCAGATGGTGCCCTAGCAATTGTAATGGACCCAAATAATGCTGAAATATTGGCTATGTCGAGTCGCCCTAATTTTCATCCCGCTAATTATCAATCTGTATCACCAGAGATATACAACCGAAACTTACCTGTTTTTAGTACGTATGAACCAGGTTCGACGTTTAAAATTGTTACTCTAGCATCTGCATTAGAAGAGAACTTAATCGATTTAGATAAAGATACCTACTATGATTCAGGGCATGTTAAAGTAGCTGGTGCACGCATTCGCTGCTGGCATAGTGGGGGGCATGGAAGTCAAACATATTTAGAAGTCGTTAAAAATTCATGCAACCCCGGATTTGTTAACTTAGGTCAGATGCTAGGCGAAGAAAGATTGTTCACCTACATTCGAGAGTTTGGGTTTGGGCAAAAACAGGAATTGATTTACAGGGTGAAAGTAAGGGTATTCTATTCAAAGAAGAGCAAATTGGCCCTGTTGAGCTTGCTACTTCAGCTTTCGGTCAAGGCGTATCCGTAACACCGATTCAGCAAATTACTGCTGTTGCTGCTGCCATTAACGGCGGTTATTTATACGAACCTTATGTGGTCAAAGGTTTAGTTGATCCTGTAACAGGGGAAGAAACTGAAACTAGAGAACCTACACTTAAAGAACAAATTATTAGTGAAGAAACATCTAAAGAGGTTCGTAGAGCGTTAGAGACAGTCGTTGCCAAAGGGACAGGTCGGGGTGCATACTTAGATGGCTATCGGGTAGGCGGTAAGACAGGGACAGCTCAAAAGGTTGGGCCTAATGGTCGTTATCTAGAAAACAACCATATTGTATCATTTATTGGATTTGCACCAGCGGATGATCCACAGTATTTAGTCTATATCGCTGTTGATAATCCTAAAAACACGGTTCAATTCGGTGGTGTTGTATCAAGTCCAATTGGGGGTAAAGTATTAGGAGATATATTAAACGTTAAAGGCATTGAAAACGAGATGGTGGACTTGAAAAGAATATCAATGGCCAGATGCACCAAAGGTTAAAGTTCCAGGTCTAGTTGGGGAAAAAGTCAAAGATATTCGAAGTGCATTATATGATTTAAGGTTAGATGTGCATGGAGAAGGTGATACGGTTATCTCGCAATCACCTGAACCTGGTGTAAAAGTAGATTCAGGTTCTACCATTAGAGTATTTCTAGGAGAATCTGATTAATTCAATTCTTTCATTCTTATCCAAGCTTAAGTCTGCTATAATATTGTTGTAATTTATATTTCTAAAGGTAGGAGATCCTATGCAATTAACAGGACTAATAGACAAATTAAACATCTATAAAACTGAAGACGAACTAAATCATTTAACAATATCTAACATAGAACAAGATTCGAGAAAAGTTAGAGATAACACTTTATTGTTTGTATTAAAGGTGCCCAGGTAGATGGGCACCATTTTATAGCAGATGCAGAAGCTAATGGAGCATGTGCTATTGTTGCAGAAAATTATGTTGAAACTAATTTACCAGTATTTATGTTCCAAGTACTACTAAAGCACTTGCTATATTAGCAGATCAATTTTACGGAAGTCCTAGTCAGAGATTAAACATTATAGGTATTACTGGAACAAACGGGAAAACAACTACCACGTATCTTTTAGATGACATTTTTAAAGAATTTGGTCATAAAACAGCCATTATTGGTACGATTGATATGAAAATAGGTAACCAGACTTATCCTTTAAATAACACAACCCCTGATAGTTTGTTCCTTCATAAACATCTCAATCTGATGAATGAAGAGAATGTCGATACAGTTATTATGGAAGCCTCTTCACATGCCTTACACCAAGGACGTGTTCATGGTGTTCAATTTGACACGGTTGTGTTTACAAACCTAACTCAAGATCATTTAGATTACCACTTAAATATGAATGATTATGCTTATGCAAAATCATTATTATTCTCTCAACTTGGTAATGATTACACTGATAATAAAAATTGCTGTAATTAATGCGGACGATCATTACTCTGAAGTCATGTCCAATGCATCAGCTTTTCCATATATACCTTATGGTCTAGCAGATGATGCTTTTATAAAGGCTACTAATCTTGATTTACAGGCAGATGCTTCTACTTTTGTAATAGAGACGCCTAAAGAGGCAATTCATGTTGAGTCTAAACTAACCGGGAAATTTAATGTGTATAACATATTGGCAGCTGTTTCCGTTGCTTATCACTACCAAATACCGAAAGAACAAATTCAAACTGCTCTAAGAAAGATTGGAGGAGTTCCTGGGCGTTTAGAGAAAGTAGAAATCGGCCAGAACTTTACTGTCATAGTGGATTATGCTCATACTCCAGATTCGTTAGAAAATGTATTACAAACATTAAATGAAATTAAAGAGAACAGGATTATTACAGTGGTAGGATGCGGTGGAGATCGTGATCGTTCTAAGAGACCGAAGATGGCAGATGCGGCTATAAAATATAGTCAGCTATCTTTATTTACCTCAGACAACCCAAGAACTGAGGATCCTAAAAATATTCTTAAAGATATGACTGGCCATTTGAAAGGCGATGAATTTAAAGTCATTATTGATCGTCAAGAAGCTATTAAAGAAGCCATTTGGTCAGCACAAAAAGGTGACATTATACTTATCGCAGGAAAAGGGCATGAGACTTATCAAGAAGTTAATGGTGAAAAGCGACATTTTGATGACCGTGAAGTTGCAAAACAATTTATAGAAGAACGGCAGAAGGAGTCTTAAAGGTATATGGAGAAATTTGATTTAAACTTTCTAGCATCTATATTTCCAAACCATACTGATTATGAAAATAAAGAGATTTATACGATATTTAGAGATAGCCGTGAAAAAGTTCAGCAAGGGTTATTTATCCCAATTGTTGGTGAACGATTTGATTCTCATGAGTTTATTTCACAAGCGATTGAAAATGGTGCCGTAGCGATTTTATCAAGTCGAACTGAACTTACACAGATTCCAGAGGGCTTCCCAGTTTTTATGTGGACGATACGATTGAAGCGCTTCAAACATTAGCCAATCATTATCGTCATCTCGTTAATCCAATTGTAGTCGGGATTACGGGTTCTAACGGTAAAACAACAACTAAAGAAATTGTCGCGAGCTGTTTAGCTGCGAAATATAACGTGTGGAAGACCATAGGTAACTTAAATAATCATATTGGTCTTCCTTTGACTGTTTTAAGTATGGATCGAAACTGTGATGTTCTCGTAGCTGAAATGGGAATGAGTGGATTTGGAGAAATTGAATTATTATCTAAAATCGTTGAACCAGATTTTGGTATTATAACTAATATTGGTGAATCCCATATTGAGCATTTGGGAAGTAGAGAAGGCATTGCGAAAGCGAAGTCTGAAATCACTTGTGGTTTTAAAGAAAACAGTGTCTTTATCTATGACGGTGATGAGCCATTATTAAAAACAATTGAACCAAGACCTTTTAAAGAGATTACTTGCGGATTTTCAAAAGACCTTGACTATGTGATTGATGATATTAATCAGCACAATGACCAAACATCTTTTAGCATCAACAGTGAAGCATTAACAATTCCTTTACTTGGAAACACCAGGCAAAGAACGCCTCATTTGCATATGCATTATGTAAGGAGTTAAAAATCGATGTATCTAGCATTAAACAGCAGCTTAACCAGCTTGAATTACCTTCCATGCGATTTGAGAAGATGGATGCATTGAATGGTTCTACAATCATTAATGATGCTTATAATGCATCCGCAACCTCGATGATTGCCTCTATTGATGTTCTTAAAAACATGAATTATAATAAAAAATTGTGGTTTTGGGAGACATCTTAGAATTAGGTGATTTCTCTAAAGAAGATCATAAAAGGGTTGGTCAATCAATTGATTCGTCTATTGACGAGGTTTTAACGTATGGTGAAGAAAGCAAATATATTCTTGATGGATTAACAGATAACTTTGCGGGGAAATCAAAGCACTTCATAAATCAAGAAGAATTAATTGATGATTTAAAACAAGAGCTAGATGAAAACACCATTGTATTGTTTAAAGCGTCAAGAGGAATTAAATTAGAAGAGGTTGTTAATCAGCTAGTTTAGTGAATTAGAAGGGAAGGGAAGACCATGTTACCACAATCTGTATTACTCATCACTATTGGTATTGCGTTTCTATTCTCTGTACTTATATCTCCAGTTTTAATCCCTTTCTTAAAGCGATTAAAGTTCGGACAAAGTATTAGGGAAGAGGGACCTGAATCACACCAATCTAAATCAGGCACTCCAACTATGGGTGGTGTGCTGATTATTGTATCGATTATCTTCACATCTTTATTTATGATTTGGAGATATGAAGGAACTGAGCTCTCAAGTGAATTTTTTATTTTACTATTTGTTTTAATCGGTTACGGATTAATAGGATTTTTAGATGATTTTATAAAAATTATTAAAAAGCGCAATTTAGGTTTGACATCTAAACAGAAAATGCTGTTTCAAATCTTTATCGCAGTTGTTGTGTATATTGTATTGCATAACCATGGCTACAATACTGCTGTAAGCATTCCAGGTACTGACTTTTCCATGGAATTTGGCTGGTTTTATAGTGTCTTTTACTAGTCATGTTAGTTGGTGCATCTAACGCTGTTAACTTAACAGATGGTTTAGATGGCTTAGTTGCTGGTACAGCATCTATCGCTTTTGCAACATTTGCAATTATTGGTACTTACCAGCACGTTGAACCTGAAATCACTATTTTTTCACTTTCTGTTGTAGGTGCTTTACTAGGTTTCTTGGTGTTTAATAGCCACCCAGCAAAAGTGTTTATGGGAGATACAGGTTCCTTATCAATTGGGGCAATTCTTGCAACCGTTGCTATACTAATGAAGTTAGAGCTACTTTTAGTAATCATCGGTGGTGTATTTGTCATTGAAACAATATCTGTAATGTTACAAGTGACTTATTTCAAATTAACTGGTGGGAAAAGAATCTTTAAAATGACCCCATTGCACCATCACTTTGAACTAACAGGATGGTCTGAATGGCGTGTTGTTGTAACATTTTGGTTCGTGGGTTTTATTTGCGCAGGCCTAGGCTTATTTATTGAGGTGTGGATGTAGTGAAAATATTATCGAATTTTCCTTATCAAAAAGTATTAGTACTTGGGCTGGCTAAAAGCGGAGAAGCAGCCGCGCAATTGTTACTGGATAGCCAAGTACCTTTTAGAATAAATGATCTTACAAAACTAGAAGATAATGAAATCGCACAAAATTCAACTCTGAAGGTGTCGAAGTCATTACTGGTAGTCATCCTTTTGAGGTGTTAGATGGTATTGATTTAGTTATAAAAAAATCCTGGCATTCCATACGATCATGTGATTGTTGAAGAAGCGATTAGAAGAAATATACCGGTAATAACAGAAATTGAGCTATCTTATTACTTAATCGATGGGCCAATCATAGCCATTACTGGTTCAATGGTAAAACGACTACGACTACATTAACTTATGAGCTGTTAAAAGCTGGTGGTTTAGATCCATTAATTGCAGGAAACATTGGGAAAGTAGCAACCAATGTTGCAAGACAACAAAAAGATAAGCAGCCCGTTGTAATGGAGCTATCTTCATTTCAGCTTAAAGCAATCGAAGACTTTAAGCCTGATATTGGTGTGTTGATCAATATTACTGAAGCTCATTTGGATTATCACAAAACAATGGATGATTACGTTAGTTCTAAATTAAATATAACGAAGCATCAAAGTCAAGATGATGTGCTCATTTATAACGCTGATGACGATATCATTAAGGATGGTATTAAACAATCAGAAGCACAATTAACTCCATTTTCAGTTTCAGGTCTTAATCAACATGGACTATATGTTTCTGAAGGTACAATTTATGAGCGGCAAGATCCAATTGTAAAACGGGAGGATATAGCATTACCAGGCGACCATAATTTAGAAAATGTGTTAGTTGGTATAGCTATAGCTAAGCGATTTGCCATTTCAAATCAAAAAATCAAATCTGTTTTAAAAACATTTACAGGTGTTAAACACCGATTACAATATGTAGATACAATCAATGACCGGCAAATATTTAATGATTCAAAAGCGACGAACATACAGGCTACACTTAAGGCCATCAATGCGTTTAATCAACCAATTGTACTAATTGCAGGTGGTTTAGACCGAGGCGTTGAGTTTGATGAGCTCATCCAGTCTTTTAAAAATGTGAAAGGTTGTATTGCTTATGGTCAATCTGCTGATAAAATGTGTGAAGCAGCCATAAGACAAGACTTTCATTCAATATACAAAGTAGACAATTTACAGAAAGCTACTAATAAAGCTTATGAGATTAGTGAACGTGGAGATATTATTTTATTTTCTCCAGCGTGCGCTAGCTGGGATCAGTTTAAATCGTTTGAAGAACGTGGAGACATGTTTATTCAATTGGTGCATAAGCTTTATTAGGGGCTTGTCTACCAATAGCCCCGACTTCATTAAAGGAGTAGGGGTGTTTTTCGTGAATAAAAAAAGTTGAATCTCATATTGATTACGTTTTGTTAACAGCTGTGTTAATTCTATTGCTTATTGGTGTACTAATGGTTTATAGTTCATCATCAGTATGGTCCGATTATAAAATGGGTGATTCCTTTTTATTTAAAGCGACAATTATTATTTGCTTTAATTGGTCTAATCGGAATATGGGTTATGATCAAAATCCCGTATTTTAAATTTGTCAATATGGCTATTACGATTTATATAGCTTGCATCCTATTGCTAATCGCTTTATTTATTCCAGGCGTAGGATTAGTTCGAGGGGGAGCGAATAGTTGGATTGGCGTTGGAGCATTTAGTATTCAGCCAAGTGAATTCATGAAGCTAGGTTTAATATTACTATTCGCTAAAATACTTCCTAAAAAACAACATGATCTCCCTTTTCTTTTTAAAGGTTTCTTCCCTATGTTAGGTCTGATTGTTTTTCCATTTGGATTAATTATGCTACAACCTGATTTAGGGACAGGATTAGTGCTAGTACTTACAGGTATGCTTTTACTTTTTATATCTGGCGCTAAAATAAGCCACTTTGTTAATTTAGCTGTCATAGGTTTAGTTGCCCTTGCAGGTTTAATTATATCCGCCCCTTATCGAATTAATAGAATTGAAGCATTCTTAAATCCTTGGGAAGATCCACTGGGAGATGGTTTCCAGATTATACAATCGCTTTACGCAATAGGCCCAGGTGGTTTAATGGGATTGGGATTCGGGAATAGTATGCAGAAGTATTTTTATTTACCAGAGCCTCAAACTGATTTTATTTTTGCTGTTATTGCAGAAGAGCTTGGCTTGATTGGTGGAGCATTTATTTTGTTTTTATTCTTTGTTGTCGTGTGGCGTGGTATATTAATAGCCATTCATTCTCAAGATTTATCTGCTTCACTAATAGCATTCGGGATTACCTCTATGATTATGGTTCAAGTCATGATCAACATCAGTGTTGTTATTGGTCTAATACCTGTTACAGGAATTACCCTACCACTGCTTAGTTATGGTGGGTCTTCTTTAACCTTAACATTGGTCTCAATCGGCATATTGTTAAATATAAGCCGTTATGCGACAATAAAGTAGGGAAAGCCAAGTAAGTAGAAGATATTTAAAGGATGGTCGTGCTATGCAACATATTGTAGATAAATTAAATGAAAAAGAAGTAGGGAAAGTTTCTTTAGATGAACCTTTAAAAAACATACAACCATTAAGATTGGCGGACCGGCAGATTTGTTCATCCAGCCCAAATCTATTGATGGTTTAAAAGACGCTTTAAAAATACTTAAAGAGAATAATATTCCAATTAGTGTCATTGGACGTGGGTCTAATCTATTGATCCCAGATGAAGGTATTCGCGGTGCAGTTATTCAATTTGGTAAGGGATTAGATCATCTAGAAGTAGACGGAGACCAAATAAAAGTAGGTGGAGGCTACCCACTCGTTAGACTTGCCGCAATTATTAGTCGTGATGAATTAAGCGGCTTTGAATTTGCTGGCGGAATTCCTGGTAGTGTCGGCGGTGCTGTGTATATGAACGCAGGAGCTCATGGTTCAGATATTTCAAAGGTTCTTGTTAAAGCTCATATTTTATTTGAAGATGGCACGACAGAATGGCTATCAAATGAAGAAATGAAATTTAATTATCGAAAATCTGTACTTCAAGATGAGCGTAAAGGCTTCTGTATAGAAGCTATTTTTCAGCTTGAGAAAGGCCATAAAGAGGATATATTAGCCGAATTAAAAAAACATAAGGATTACAGAAGAGAAACTCAGCCATGGGATTACCCTTGCGCAGGTAGTATTTTTAGAAACCCTTTACCAAACCATGCAGGGAAGCTAGTCGAAGATTTAGGACTTAAAGGCTTTCAAATTGGAGGCGCAAAAATTTCAGAGATGCATGGTAATTATTGTTAATGAAGATGACGCTTCTTACAAGGATGTGATGGAGCTCATTCAGCATATTAAAACACAAGTTAAGGAAAATTATGACATTGATATGGTGACAGAAGTCGAAATTCTTTAAATTAAGCAAAATTACCTTATATTAATATCGCTATATTATGCTATAATGTAGTAATAGAATCTATTTTATTAAGGGGAAGCTTTTTGAATGGCAGAAAAAAGTCGTTTCGATCGAAGAACGGATTCCTCAATTAAAACAACTAAGAAAACGCAAAGCAAATCGGCGGTTCTTTACTTATTTAACGTTGATTCTGCTTTTAATCCTAGTTATTGTTTATTTACAATCACCTCTTAGTCACATTAAAACTATTGACGTTCAAGAAAATCGAGTGATTTCAGATGAAGAAATCATTAGCATAAGTGGCTTGTCTATGGATCAATCGTTCTGGTCAATTGACCAGAGTCAGATTGTTCATGATATTGAATCACACCAAGAAATTAGTGACGTCAAAGTGGAGCGTAATTGGTATAATCAAGTCACAATCATCATCAATGAATTTGAAAGAGTAGGATATGTTAAATCTAATAATCTATTTAAACCAATTTTAGAGAACGGAAAAGTCTTAAAAGACACAGAATTAAAAATTCCTAAAGGAGACGCTCCTGTTCTCCACGGCTTTTCCGAGGATGATCGGTTAAGCCGTTTAACAAAGCAATTAGCGGAATTAGATTCTGCAGTTGTTCAATTAATCTCTGAAATCTACTCAGACCCTTCAGATACAAATGAGGATCGTATTAGATTATATACAACAGATGGATTTGAAGTAGTTGCTTCAATTCATAACTTTGAAGAAAAAATGAACCTTTATCCATCTATTTCTTCACAAGTTTCACCAGAGTTAGAAGGGGTATTGTACATAGATGTAGGAGCTTATTTTGAACCTTACGAATCAAGTGATGAAGTTGAGTTAGACACTTCTGAACGTGAACAAGAGTAAACTTGTAATTTTTTGAAGAATCTAGAAGGTATTACGCAAAAAGTATGGAATTAAAACAATTAAGGAATTGAACTTGTTATGAGCCTTAGTCGGAGGTGCGAATGTTGAATCGTAGTGAAATTTTAGTCAGTCTAGATATCGGTACTTCCAAAGTCAAAGTAATTATCGGAGAAGTTTCTAAAGATACGATGAATGTTATTGGAGTTGGAATCGCTGAATCTAAAGGAATGAAAAAAGGTGCCATTGTAGATATTGATCAAACCGTTCATTCTATACAAAATGCAGTAGATCAAGCAGAACGTATGGTGGATATGGAAATCCAGCGAGTGATTGTTAGTATTAATGGAAGTCATATTGATTTACAAGAGTGTCATGGAGTCGTGGCAGTCTCTAGTGAAACACGTGAAATTTCTGATGAAGACATTGAACGTGTTATAGAAGCATCACAAGTTATGTCCATTCCACCTGAGAGGGAAATAGTGGATGTTTATCCGAAACAATTTATTGTAGATGGACAAGATGAAATTACTGACCCAAGAGGAATGATTGGAGTTCGACTTGAAATGCAAGGGACTTTAATCACTTGTGGCAGAACCAATTTACATAATATATTAAAGTGTGTTGAAAGAGCAGGCCTAGAAGTTCAGGATATTTGCTTGCAACCTTTAGCTTCTGGTGAAGTTGCTCTATCTAAAGATGAGAAGAGTTTGGGTGTAGGATTAGTTAACATTGGAGCGGGAAGCACGACAGTTTCTGTATTCTCTGATGGTAATTTAGCCCAAACTTCTGTCATGCCATTAGGTGGGGATAACATCACTAAAGATTTATCTATTGGGTTAAAAACAACAACAGAAGAAGCAGAAATTATTAAAACAAGAATATGGTCATGCTTATTTAAAAGATGCTCTAGAAGACAACACATTTAATGTGACAACAATTGGTAGCAATGAACAACAAACTTTTAGTCAAGTACAAATCACAGAAATTATAGAAGCAAGACTAGGTGAAATATTTCATTTTATAACTCAAGAATTTAGAAGAATGGGTTATCGTGATCTTCCAGGTGGTTATGTGCTTACAGGTGGCGTCATGAGCTTGCCAGGTGCTGACCTACTTGCTAAGGATATTTTCCAAACAAACGTCAGAATTTCAGTGCCAAGTCATATCGGTGTACGTGAACCACACTTCACTGTTGGTTTAGGTACCTTGCAATTTGCCTATCGTAATGCGAAAATACAAGGTAAAGATTATGTTTCAGGAGTTAAAATAGAAGGAAATGAATCATCTAAACCTTCTAAGCCAAAAGTTGAAAAAATTGAAAAGAATGACCCTGAAAAAGTGAGAAGTAAAAACAAAACTAAGGAAAACAAAGATAGTCTCGTGAAAAAACTACAAAACTACTTTTTTGATTAAAATGAGTGATTCCTTCATAAGTCACTGATCTGTAATTTTGAAACAATAGGAGGAACAAAAGATGTTGGATTTCGAATCAAATGTTGACCAATTAGCAAAAATAAAAGTAATCGGTTGCGGTGGTGGCGGAAGCAACGCTGTCAACCGTATGATTGAACATGGTGTTCAAGGTGTTGAATTTATCGCTGTAAACACTGATGCTCAAGCTCTTAATCTATCAAAAGCTGATACGAAGCTTCAAATTGGTGAAAAGTTAACTAGAGGCTTGGGTGCCGGAGCTAATCCTGAAGTGGGTAAAAAAGCAGCTGAAGAAAGTAAAGAATTAATTGAAGAAGCATTAGCGGGTGCAGACATGGTATTCGTAACTGCTGGTATGGGTGGTGGAACAGGAACAGGAGCTGCCCCAGTTATAGCTCAAATTTCTAAGGAATTAGGTGCATTAACAGTTGGAGTCGTTACTCGTCCATTCCTATTTGAAGGTCGTAAACGTTCTACACAGGCGACTACAGGTGTTGATTCACTTAAAGCAAGCGTTGATACATTAATTGTCATTCCAAATGATCGTCTACTTGAAATTGTTGATAAAAACACGCCAATGTTAGAAGCATTCCGCGAGGCGGATAATGTATTACGTCAGGGTGTACAAGGTATTTCTGACTTAATCGCAGTACCAGGTCTAATTAACGTAGACTTTGCAGACGTCAAAACAATCATGGAAGATAAAGGTTCCGCATTAATGGGTATCGGTATTGCCACTGGTGAGAACCGCGCAACCGAAGCAGCGAAAAAGGCAATTTCTTCTCCACTACTAGAAACATCAATCGATGGAGCTCATGGCGTTCTTATGAACATTTCTGGTGGAGCTAACTTAAGCTTATTTGAAGTACAAGAAGCTGCAGAAATTGTGACCTCAGCTGCGGACCAAGAAGTCAATGTTATTTTTGGTTCTGTAATTAATGAGAATCTTAAAGATGAGATTGTTGTAACGGTTATTGCAACTGGTTTTGATGAAACGAAAAAAGAAGACCATAATCAAGGTCCAGTTTATCAACAAAACCTGTTCAGAGCAATTCTTCATTAGGTGGGCAGTCGCAACAACAACAAGCTCCAAGACAGGAGCCAACTAGTCGCAGACCATCTTTTGAAGAGGATACGTTAGATATTCCAACATTCTTAAGAAACAGAAATAGAGATCGATAAGTTTTCTCTCCTTCTTAATTCTAAGAATAGAAAAACTTTAATAATTAAGAGGTTATCCAAAAGTCTCTAAAATAATCAGAGACACCAAACGTGATTTTCAACTATCACGTTGGTGTCTCTCTTTTTTTGGCTTGGGTATCTACTGGGATACTGTCAATTACTATATATTTCATGGGACTGTAAATTAAGTCAATTATTACACTCTTGCAGGTAACGTACACGAGACTCCCAGCGGGAAAAGCGAGGCTAGCGAGATCCATAGAACGGAACAAAGTTGAGTTCGAAGGGGCTCGGAACCACCCGCGGAAAGCGAAATGTATTCAGGTGTGTTGTTCTAAGGTCAATCAATTTGAAGGTAACGATCTTAAAAGAGTCAGGCGTGAAAAGAAGAATTAGGAGTAAAATTCGTCTAATTAGCAGATTAATGATCTTTATTTTCAGTTGATATTATACAGCGGTTTAGTTTCTTGAAATATCTTTATTTAGTTAACAAATTTATTAGACAAAAGCTTTCAAAATTAGATGATAAAAGAGCCGAAAAATTGACATGATTTTCGGCTCTCTTTTTATACTTTTAATAAATAGATTATTGAATGGATTAAATCAAAATTAATATGACTAATTTAACTAGGAGAAGCCTATGCAAATCTACCTGGATTTAATTTGGATACTCAATCTCATATTTGATTGGTTAGTCTTGCTCGTAGTTGCATGGGCTGTCAGGCAACCATTTTCACAATTACGAATCTTTCTTGCTAGCTTATATGCTTCATTAATAGTACCCTTGTCGTTTGTCCAGGGATTGGACTGGCTTAATTGGCCATTAGTTAAATTGGTTTATTCAGTTGGCATTATACTGATAGCGTTTCCTTTTGATTCGATTCGACGCTTTGTCATTTATATGTTTAGTTTTTACTTTATTAATTTTTCAATAGGGGGTGGCTTATTTGCATTACATTACTTCTTGCAATCACAACAAGTTGATTTGCCCTGGTTAAGTCATGTAGCTTACGGCAATATGGTGAGTTGGGTATTTGTTTTAATTTTCTTTCCAATCTTTGTATATTTCACCAAAGATCGATTACAGAAATTATCCGTTATTAAATTGCAACATGAACAGATTTACGATGTCGCGGTACATATAGATGAGCATCGTAATTACTATTTAAAAGGTTTTTATGATACAGGTAATCAATTAACGCACCCACTTACGAATAAACCCATCATGCTGATTGATGAACTAACGGCACAAAACTGGTTTGGTAAACAAAAGGTAGATGAATTGAAAACAAAACCATTCGATCAGCCTGATTTTGAAACACCATTTGAATATATACCACTCAAAAAGCAGGAGGGGATATGGGGTATATTCCTGTTTTTCAAGTGCAAAAAAATTTCCATAAGAGTTCGAGAATTTATCCATTCTTCAAGAAGAGTGTATGTAGGCATTCACTTCGGAGAGTTTTCTAACAGCATGTCATATAATTGTTTACTTCATCCACTGCTATTTCAGTCGAAAAATACTAAGGTTCAACATGTGAAAGGAGTAATCTAATGAAGCGTTTATGGTATCGTATTAAATTTTTCTTCTTAACAATTATCCTAAAACTTAAAGGAAAACCTGATGAAATCTATTATATCGGAGGCAGTGAAGCTCTACCTCCACCTTTATCAAAAGAAGATGAAAAAGAAATGCTTGACCGTGTGGCTAACGGGGATGATACGGCGAAGTCTAAACTGATTGAACATAACTTAAGGTTAGTCGTTTACATTGCCAAGAAATTTGAAAATACGGGCATTCATATTGAAGATTTGATTAGTATTGGTTCTATAGGATTAATAAAAGCTGTTAATACTTTTAACCCTGAGAAAAACATTAAATTAGCAACTTACGCTTCGAGATGTATTGAGAATGAAATTCTGATGTATTTACGAAGAAATAATAAACGAAAGACAGAAATTTCATTTGATGAACCTTTAAATGTGGATTGGGATGGCAATGAGCTTTTATTATCAGATGTTCTGGGTACTGATGAAAATATCATTACGAAGGATTTGGACTTATCTGTTGATAAAAATTTATTAAAATCAGCTTTATCGAAGTTGAACGGTAGAGAGAAACAAATCATGGAGATGCGTTTTGGATTAAGTGGCCATCAAGAACAAACACAAAAAGACGTAGCTGAACAGCTGGGCATATCTCAGTCTTATATTTCCCGCTTGGAGAAAAAGATTATTCGTCGATTGAAAAAGAGTTTAATAAGATGGTTTAATTTTCTTTCCCGTTGTCTTGAACAAAGGTTCAAGATCCAGACGGGATTTTTTGTTTATAAAAAATTATTTGATTTAGACTAATCAATATAGATTGTGACTGGATTTGCCGTATTTTGTCTAAATTGTATAAACCACATATAAAATTATGAAAATAATACATGCCGCATAAAAACTTTCGTTATGGAGACACTTTAAACTGAACATTATCTCCATACGGGAGGGGCAT
Source organism: Piscibacillus salipiscarius JCM 13188 (assembly GCF_001311865.1). Classification (GTDB taxonomy): domain Bacteria; phylum Bacillota; class Bacilli; order Bacillales; family Alkalibacillaceae; genus Piscibacillus; species Piscibacillus salipiscarius. Next base: position 236,188 of record NZ_BBCD01000001.1, on the reverse strand, counting down.
ACATGTCAAGACATAAAGTGGAAATATGCGGTGTAGATACATCGAAGTTACCAGTCTTAACGAATGAAGAAATGCGAGAATTATTTAGAAGAATGCAGTCAGGAGAAATGGAAGCTAGAGAAGAATTAGTAAATGGGAACTTAAGATTAGTACTTAGCGTCATTAAACGATTTAACCACAGAGGAGAAAATGTTGATGACCTGTTCCAAGTTGGTTGCATTGGACTAATGAAATCCATTGATAACTTTGACCTTGGACAAAATGTTAAATTTTCAACCTATGCAGTTCCGATGATCATTGGAGAAATCAGAAGATATTTAAGAGATAATAACCCAATTCGAGTGTCAAGGTCATTAAGAGATATAGCTTATAAAGCTTTACAGGTGAAAGAACAGTTAATGAGTAAAACTTCTACAGAGCCAACGACTCAAGAAATTGCACGGGAAATGGACGTGCCTCAGGAAGATGTAGTATTTGCATTAGATGCCATTCAGGATCCGGTATCGTTATTTGAACCGATTTATAACGATGGGAGTGATCCAATTTTCGTACTGGATCAGCTTAGGGATGATAAACAAAAAGACTCTTCTTGGCTTAATGATTTAGCAATTCGTGAAGGCATAAAAGGGTTAAATGACAGAGAGAAGCTGATCATTAATCAAAGGTTTTTTGAAGGGAAAACTCAAATGGAAGTAGCTGAGGAAATCGGTATTTCTCAAGCACAAGTGTCTAGGTTAGAGAAATCAGCCATTAAAGAAATGAATAAAAATGTATTAGAAAATTAGATTTTTACGTAGTCCCGAGATTTTCGGGGCTATTTTTATGTAGACTCATATATGTATGACAAAGGGGTGATGTTCGTGTTATTAACTGAGCTTCAAACAAAGGATATTATTAATGTCGAAAATGGCCAAAAAAATTGGTTATATCAATGATTTAGAAATAGATGTGACGGTAGGTGTCGTCTTAGCACTTGTTGTAACAACTCGTAGTAAGATGTTCGGGCTCTTTGGTCAAGATGAAGAATTGTTAATTCGTTGGTCCAATATTGATACCATTGGAGAAGATGTTATATTAGTTCGTTTACCCCAAGCGAATAGACAAATTGAATGAAGAAAAATGTTGTAATCTATGATAAAATGGGGGTATTACAAGGAGCGGAGTTTAATAATGGAAATATTACAATTAGTTGATGATGTTTTAAAAGTGACACCTTGGAATCAATCAAAAGTACAAGCTGGTTTTTCAACACGAAAAGGTGGCGTGAGTGAATCACCATATCAATCAATGAATTTAGGAATTCATGTAAATGATTCAGAAACAGCAGTTTTAAAGAATCGTGAAATTTTCAGTCAGAAAGCTAATACTGATTTAAGTAGTTGGAAAGCTGTCAACCAAGTACATAGTAATAATATCATGGATTTATCAAAAGAATCTGGGGGACATCAATACAACCATCATCATCCTGAGGTTGATGCGGATGGTATGATAACGAACCAAGTGGGTCAGGTTTTAACTGCTTTTTATGCTGACTGTGTTCCGTTATTATTTAAGTCAAAAGATGACCATTGGATCGGTATTGCTCATGCTGGATGGAAAGGGACTGTCAGCGAAATTGGACCTAAAATGGTTCACTTATTTAATGAAAAAGGAATTGATTCCAAGAATCTCGAGGTCGTTATCGGACCATGTATATCCAAGAACAACTACGAAGTGGATCAGCGTGTTGCCGATCATGTTCCGGAAAAATTTCACTCGGAAGTACTAATGCCAACCAGAGAAGGACATTATTTATTAGACTTAAAACGACTAAATACTTTATTTTTAGTCGACAATGGGGTTAATGAATCCTCAGTTTATATTACTAACTATTGTACATTTAATGATGAAGAATGGTTATTCTCTCATAGAAGAGATCAAGGCAAAACAGGACGAATGATGGCTTATCTTTATAAACAATAAACTACAAGATGTACAAGAGGGGATGGCATATGTCAATTCAATCTAATTTTGAACATATTAAAAATCGAATTTCACAAGCTTGTCGGCGAGTCAATAGAGAAGAAGACGTACAAGTTATTGCAGTTACCAAATATGTAACTGTAGAAACAGCTAAGGAAGCTGTTGATGCAGGGGTAACTGAACTGGGTGAGAATCGAGTAGAGGGTTTTAACGAAAAACACGAGGCAATTGGAGATGCTGTGAATTGGCATTTTATCGGCACGTTACAATCTAGAAAGGTTAAGAATATTATTCAGGATGTTGATTATATTCATTCTTTAGACCGCAGCTCTTTAGCAAAAGAAATTAATAAGAGAAGCGACCGAACTGTGCCATGTTTTGTACAAGTTAATACAAGTGGTGAAGATTCAAAACACGGTTTAAATCCTGAGAACGTAGAATCATTTGTAGAACAATTAAAAGAGTATGAAAATATTAAAGTGGTAGGACTCATGACCATGGCTCCTTTAACAGAAGATGAGCAGCTCATTAGAAATTGTTTTAGAAAATTGAGAGCACTACGAGAACATGTGCAGGCTTTAAATTTAGATTATGCACCATGTACATATTTATCAATGGGAATGAGTAATGATTATGAGATTGCGGCTGAAGAAGGTGCAACTCATATTAGAATAGGTTCAAGTTTAGTAGGCAACGAGACAACATAGGGGGGCTAGCCATGGGATTTAAAGAGAAAATAAATCTTTTTTGAATTTGACGAGTATGAAGAAGTAGATGAACCTGTTCGCAGGCAATCAGAGCAGATGGACACTGAACAAACCGAAACGAAATCTAAAGATAACGTTGTAAGTCTAACATCAATCCAGCAGGATGCTAAGATGGTTCTGTGTGAGCCTCAAGATTACGATGAAACTCAGGAGTTAGCAGATTATCTCAAAAAGCGTCAATCTATTGTTGTGAACCTGCAACGCTTAGATTCGCAAACTGGACGAAGAGTCGTTGATTTCCTAAGTGGTACTGTTTATGCACTAAACGGTAATATTCAAAGGTTAGGTCAACAGACGTTTCTTTGCACACCTGAACACGTCAATATATCAGGAACCATAAGTCAATTGTTTGAAGAAGATGAACAATTTAATAGAAAGTAGGTAAATAGTTATGTTAACGTTAGCTAATATCATTATATTAGGACTAGAAATTTATTCCTTTGCATTAATTGCTTATATTTTAATGTCTTGGTTTCCAGGTGCTAGAGAATCTTCAATTGGTCAGTTTTTAGCCAAAAATTTGTGAACCGTTTTTAGAGCCATTTAGAAAAATCATTCCACCATTAGGTATGATTGATATTTCACCAATTGTTGCGATAATCGTATTGCAGTTAGCCAAGGAAGGCGCAAGAGTCTTATTCTATAGCTTATTATTCTAAGCGTTATAGGAAGGAATAGTTATGGATTTATACCAGCATTTTAGAGCAGAAGAACAAGCATTTATCGATCAAGCATTAGACTGGAAAGAGCAAGTTGAACGTCAGTACAAAATCGTCGTGACAGACTTTTTAGACCCGAGAGAGCAAACTATTTTTGAATCAATCATTGGTAAAAATGATGAACTTAAACTTTCATTTTTCGGTGGATATGATCAGGCAGAGCGTAAGCGAGCAATACTTGCACCTTTTTACGAAGATATAAATGATCGATTATATCAATTAACGGTGTTACAAGGATCTTATCATCAAAAATTTGTCACGCTAAGTCACCGGGACGTATTAGGAACATTGATGTCTTTGGGGATTCAACGAAAAAGGTTGGAGATTTAATTGTTGATGATGGTACATTTCAAATAATTTTAGATAAGGAAATAGCCGTATTTGTTCAAATGCAGTTAACGAAAATAAAAAACACAAGTATTAATCTGTCTGAGATATCATTTGATGAAATTTTGCAGCCTGAACATGAGTGGGAAGAGAAAGATACAACTGTTTCATCTACTAGGCTCGATGTTGTTTTAAAAGAAATTTATCAAATGAGCCGGCAAAAAGCTCAAGATTTTATAAAGAAAGAAGCAGTTAAGGTCAATTATCGCATTGTTAATGATTCTTCATTTAATGTAGAACCTGGTGATCTTATTTCGTTAAAGAAAAAAGGAAGAAGTAAGGTAATTGATATATTAGGGGAAACAAAGAAACAAAAATATATCATGCGAGTTGCGAAATTAAAATAAAAAAATGAAGGATTTATACAGTTATTGTCGAATATTAACAGTAATCTAGCGACGTATGAGTACAATAAAGGGGGCAAAATAATGGGACTAACGCCATTAGATATTCATAATAAAGAATTTACTAGAGGTTTTCGCGGTTATGATGAAGATGAGGTAAATGAATTTCTCGATCAAGTTATTAAAGACTTTGAGAAAGTAATTCGTGATAAGAAGTCTCTAGAAGATAGAGTGGCAGAATTAGAAGATAAAAACAGTCACTTTAATAACATTGAAGAAACGTTAAATCGTTCGATTTTAGTTGCTCAAGAAACAGCAGATGAAGTAAAGAACAACGCGAATAAAGAAGCAAAGTTAATTATTAAGGAAGCAGAGAAAAACGCAGATCGAATTGTAAACGAAGCGTTAGCAAAATCTAGAACGGTAGCAATGGAAATCGAAGAGCTAAAAAAGCAAGCTAAAGTATTCCGTACGAGATTAAAAATGCTAGTTGAAGCGCAATTAGATATAATAGATAATGATGACTGGGAAGATCTATTCCAAGTCGAAACTAATGAAGAAGATGATCATCACATTGGTGAATATTCTACTTCTGAATAATTTTTCTTGACGAAATTCGCATTTTTCCATATAATTTCATATCGTATAAGCATATATTAATTAATTCTAAAACGAAGATGGGAATAGTAATTAAGAGTTCATCGTTTAAGCGAGCTAGGGATGGTGCGAGCCTAGTAACGACCTTTTAATGAAAATCATCCCGGAGTCCCTTTTTGAATGAAGTAGAAAAGGGCGGTTCATTCACGTTACGAATGTCGAGTGGAATAGTTTAAATAACTATTCAATGAGGGTGGTACCGCGAGCTTTTTCGTCCCTATTTTGGGATAAAAAGCTCTTTTTATTTTTAAAGATTTTTGTGAAGAATTGTAAAAGGACGTCTTTAATAACGTTAATAAGTTTGAGGAGGATTTGTATGAGTTATAAGGATACACTGTTAATGCCAAAAACAGAATTCCCAATGCGCGGCAATTTACCAAAACGCGAGCCCGAAATGCAAGAGCGATGGGATCAAGAAAATATTTATCAAAAGGTACAAGAACGAACAAAAGGTCGCCCGTTGTTCGTTTTACACGATGGCCCTCCGTATGCGAACGGTGATCTACACATGGGGCATGCACTTAACAAAATTTTAAAAGATTTTATTGTGCGTTATAAATCTATGTCTGGCTATCATGCACCATATGTTCCGGGGTGGGACACTCATGGTTTACCAATTGAAGTAGCGCTTACAAAGAAAAAGAAAATTAAAACGTAAAGAGATGAGCGTTGCTGAATTTAGGAAGCTATGTGAAGAATATGCTCTTGATCAAATTGACCGTCAACGTGAACAATTTAAGCAACTAGGTGTTCGTGGTGATTGGGATCATCCATATATCACATTAAAACCAGAGTTTGAAGCCCAACAAATACGAGTATTTGGTGAGATGGCTAAACGAGGTTATATTTATAAAGGGAAAAAACCTGTTTACTGGTCACCGTCATCGGAATCAGCTCTAGCAGAAGCGGAAATTGAATATCAGGATAAGCGTTCACCTTCAATCTATGTTGCTTTTGATGTAACAGAAGGTAAAGGCGTTTTAGACGGAGATGAGAAGATCGTTATCTGGACAACAACTCCTTGGACCATTCCAGCTAACTTAGCTATTGCTGTACATCCTGATTTAGAGTATGCAGTTGTCGAAGTAGATAATGCTAAATACGTCATTGCTCATGATTTATTAGAAGAAGTAACCCAAAAACTAGAATGGGAAAACCCATCAGTAGTTAAAACATTAAAAGGTTCTGACTTAGAAAAAGTGGTTACTAGACACCCATTCTATGATCGTGATTCTCTAGTTATTTTAGGGGAACACGTAACAACCGAGTCAGGTACTGGATGTGTACACACGGCACCAGGACACGGTGAAGATGACTTTTGGATTGGTAAACAGTACGGTTTAGATGTTTTATGTCCAGTAGATGAAAAAGGTGTATTTACAGAAGAAGCTCCTGGTTTTAAGGGGCAGTTCTATGATAAAGCTAATAAGGAAATCACTCAGAAGTTAGAAGAAGTAGGTGCATTATTAAAACTTGAATTCATGACGCACTCTTACCCACATGATTGGCGTACGAAGAAGCCAACTATTTTCCGTGCAACGTCTCAGTGGTTTGCATCTGTTAAAGATTTCAGAGAGCAGCTTCTTCAAGCTGTTAAAGATGTAAATTGGCACCCTCACTGGGGTGAAATTCGTATGCATAACATGGTTAAAGACCGTGAAGATTGGTGTATTTCTCGTCAACGTGTATGGGGGGGTTCCAATACCAGTATTTTATGGTGAAAATGGAGAGCCAATTATTACTGAAGAAACCATTGACCATGTAAGCAGTTTATTTAATGAACACGGTTCAAAATGTTTGGTTTGAACGTGAGGCTAAAGATTTATTACCTGAAGGGTTTACACACCCATCAAGTCCAATGGTGAGTTCACGAAAGAAACAGATATTATGGATGTTTGGTTCGATTCAGGTTCTACCCATCAAGGGGTATTAGTTGAGCGTGACGATTTAGACCGTCCTGCAGACCTTTATTTAGAAGGTTCTGACCAATATCGTGGTTGGTTTAACTCATCTATAACAACGTCTGTTGCTGTGACAGGTAAAGCTCCTTATAAAGGAATTTTAAGCCACGGCTTTACGCTAGATGGCGAAGGCCGTAAGATGAGTAAATCACTTGGTAACGTCATGGTTCCATCTAAGATCATGAAACAGCTTGGTGCTGACATTCTTCGTTTATGGGTAGCCAGTACTGACTATTCCGGAGACGTACGAGTATCAGATAACATTTTAAAACAAGTTGCTGAAGTTTATCGTAAGATTCGTAATACGTTCCGTTTCTTACTTGGAAACTTACATGATTTTGAACCTGCGAAAGACAAAGTAGATGAAGCAAACCTAGAAGAAGTGGATCGCTACATGCTCATTCGTCTGCAGGAAACGATTCGTAAAGTTCGTAAAGCTTATGATGAGTATGAATATTCAACGATCTATCATACGATTAACAATTTCTGTACAGTAGATTTAAGTTCATTCTATCTAGACTTTGCGAAAGATATTTTATATATCGAAAATGCAGATAATCATCGTCGTCGCAGCATCCAAACAGTGTACTATGAAATGATCGTCTCATTAACTAAGTTAATGTCACCAATCTTATCTCACACAACTGAAGAGGCTTATCAGTACATTCCTGGGGTTGAAGAAGATAGTGTTCAACTAACAGATATGCCTGAACCTCGCGCAGTTGAACAAGAAGCAACTATTAAAGAAAAATGGGAACAATTCATGGAAGTACGTGAGGATGTTCTAAAAGCATTAGAAGAAGCACGTGCGGATAAAATTATCGGTAAATCATTAGAAGCTAAAGTAACGATTGTGCCAAAAGACGAGTCAACCATGGATTTGTTAGAGTCAATGCAATATTTACATCAGTATCTAATCGTTTCCGAAGTCAAACTAGCTCAAAGTAACGATTTAGCAAAATCTTATGATCGTGTGTCAGTTGCAGTTGAAAAACACGACGGAGAAAAATGTCAACGCTGCTGGGTGTCATCCCACACAGTTGGAAAAGATGTCCAACACCCAGATTTATGTGAACGCTGTGCAGGCATTGTAGGTTAAATTATAAGTTTAAAAGAAGGGTCTTAATAGTCATGAACTTGACTGTTAAGGCCCTTTTAATTAATTTTATAGGAACCTTGATGATTAATAATCAATCGTTAATTTTTCATTTTGTGGTAAAATGCAATAGGATAGCAATTTATGGAGGTAGCAACGTGAGATACTATGTCATTACACTACTAATTGTTTTATTTGATCAAGCAACAAAGTGGATGGTTGCATTAAACATGAATCTATATGATTCTTACGAAGTTATACCAGGTTTTTTCTGGATTACGTCACACCGAAATACCGGAGCGGCTTGGGGAATCTTAGAAGGACAAATGTGGTTATTTTATATTGTCACTGTCATTGTGATAGGTATTCTTATTTATTACATGCAACTATATAAAAACAGCTACCCATGGTTAATGATTGGATTTGCCTTTATATTAGGTGGTGCGATTGGTAACTTTATTGATCGTATTTTTCTTCAAGAAGTGATTGATTTTATTGATTTAAATATTTTTGGATATGATTTTCCAATCTTTAATTTAGCTGACTCAGCACTAACTGTAGGGGTTATTTTAGTGATTATCATGATGTTAATTGATGAAATGAAGAATAAAGGGAAGAAAGTAGATGAGTAAACAGAAGGTTATTGTAAATGAGACATACCAAAATAAGCGAATTGATAAGGTGTTAACTGATTTAAACAAGGGTGCATCAAGGAGTCAAATTCAATCCTGGATTAAAGATGGCTACGTTTTAGTTAACGGTGAGAAAGTTAAAAGCAATTACAAATGCCAATTAAATGACGAAATTGTATGGGAAGAGCCTGAAGTTCAAGAACTAGAAATTGAACCAGAAAATATCCCGCTTGATATTCATTATGAAGATGAACATCTTTTAGTCGTTAATAAAGCGAAAGGAATGGTTGTTCATCCGTCTCATGGTCACCGTACAGGAACTTTAGTTCATGCTCTTCTATATCATTGTCAAGATCTTTCGGGAATTAATGGTGTTTATAGACCGGGAATCGTGCATCGAATCGATAAGGATACAAGTGGTTTACTAGTCGTGGCCAAGCATGATCGAGCTCATGAGATTTTATCGTCACAGTTACAAGATAAAAAAGTAAAACGCTCCTATGAGGCCATCGTGCATGGTGTTATTGAACATGACAAAGCAACGATTGATGCACCTATCGGAAGAGATCCTGATGATCGTCAGAAAATGGCAGTTGTTGAAAGTGGAAAACCAGCTGTTACACATTTTTCAGTTGCCCGTCGTTTTGAAAACTTTTCACATGTTTATTGTGATTTAGAAACAGGCCGTACACATCAAATTAGAGTTCATTTCCAATATATCGATCATCCGTTAGTCGGTGACCCTAAATACGGAAGACGTAAAAACGTTAGACGTTCAAGGTCAGGCTTTACATGCAAGAAAGTTATCATTTACACATCCTATAACAGAGGAAGAATTAAGCTTCACCTGTGAAGCTCCAGATATTTTCAAGAAACGTTAGAAAAAGTTGCGAAAATGTATTGACTTTAAATCAGAATCGGTTAAAATAAACAATTAGAATATAAAACCTTTAAGCATAGTCCAGAGAGGCTATCAAGGTGACGGAACTTAAGTAGGGATTAGTGTAACTATAACCTCTTTTGTCACCTTGTGTGCCAAAAGAGGTTTTTATATAATGAAGAGGAGGGATGTCATGAAGGAAAAAACACAACTTCTAGACCAAGCAGCGATTGCAAGAGCTATTAAGCGGATATCCCATGAAATTATTGAACGTAACAAAGGAACAGATGATTTAATTTTAGTTGGGATTAAAACTAGAGGGTTGCCACTTGCTAAGCGAATTCAAAAGAACATCGAACAAATTGAAAACGTAACAGTGGAAACAGGGGAATTAGACATTTCGTTATATCGAGACGATTTATCAAATCGAGACGATGTTGATGAAGCAACCGTCAACCAGCGAAACATCCCGCAAGATATTATCGGTAAAACGATTATATTAGTCGATGATGTATTATACACTGGACGTACAGTTCGAGCTGCCATGGATGCAATAATGGATCTTGGAAGACCGAAAATTATCCAGTTGGCTGTACTAGTCGATCGAGGCCATCGTGAGCTCCCGATTCGAGCTGATTATGTCGGTAAAAACATCCCAACTTCTCAAGAAGAAGTTATAAAGGTTCAATTAGAAGAATCTGATGAAATGGATCAAGTAAGCATTTATGAATAATTAAATACAAACCTTTAAATGTAGTCCAGAGAGGCTAAAAAGGTTGTGAACGTAGACTTGTCATATCCTACTCGAGGAGTAGTATGTACAGGTATACCTCTTTTGCGACCTTCGCAAAGAGGTTTTTTTATGAAAAAGTTTTAAATTCATATCAATGAAGGTCAATCCTTCTAAGGAGGAAGAAAGATGAACGAAAATGAGAAAGTATTAGATATTAGAGACGTACCGAACTTAAGCAAATGGTTAATTTTAAGCCTTCAACATTTATTTGCCATGTTTGGGGCTACAATTTTAGTACCATTTTTAACAGAGATGTCACCAAGTGTTGCGTTAATTACAAGTGGACTTGGTACTTTGAGCTATTTAATGATTACTAGAGGACGTATACCTGCTTACTTAGGGTCGAGTTTTGCTTTTATTACACCTATTATAGTAGCAACCCAAGTGGAAAGCTTGGCAGGAGCTATGGTTGGGGCATTTTTAGTAGGTGTCGTTTATGGAATAGTTGCTTTATTGATTCGAATGGCTGGGGTGGATTGGTTACTAAACCTATTACCTCCAGTAGTTGTTGGGCCGGTCATTATGGTTATCGGATTAGGGCTAGCACCAACTGCAATCGACATGGCTATGAATGATGCGGACGGAAATTATAGCTTAACATTGATTGGAATTGCACTTGCGACGTTAACGATTACCATTATAGCCTCGATCTTCTTTAAAGGGTTTTGGAAAATCATCCCGATTTTATTAGGTATACTTGGCGGGTATTTGGTTGCCCTCTTTGCTGGAGTAGTCAATACACAAGAGATTAAATCTAGTTGGAGTGAGCTAACGAGCGCAGGTTCCATCACGGAATTCTTCTCAGCTGTTTTTACAAAACCTGAGTTTCTAATTCCGTTTGTTGATTTCTCACCTTTCGATGTCATTAGTTGGTCCATTGTAGGAATCATGGTTCCAATCGCGCTTGTCACAATCACAGAGCACATTGGTGATCAGATGGTGTTATCAAAAGTGACAGGGCAAAATTTCATAAAAAACCAGGACTTCATCGTTCAATCTTAGGAGATGGGTTGGCAACAGTCATTGCTTCAATGTTAGGTGGACCGCCAAACACGACGTATGGCGAAAATATTGGAGTATTAGCGATTACTAGAGTATTTAGTGTGTTCGTCATAGGGGGAGCAGCAGTACTTGCGATTTTCTTCGGGTTTATCGATATCATCGCAGTATTAATTGAATCGATTCCTACAGCAGTTATGGGCGGAGTTTCGATTCTATTATTCGGGATTATCGCTTCTAGTGGACTTAGAATGCTGATTGATAACAATGTAGATTTAGGACAGAACAGAAACTTAATTATCGCATCGGTAATCCTAGTGATAGGTATTGGAGGCCTGTATATTGAACTGCAGCTTCCGAATTTTGATCTACAAGTTTCAGGCATGGCACTTTCTGCGATCGTGGGTGTGATTTTAAACCTCATATTACCTGGAAGAGAAAAAGCATCCCGAAACCAAGATCAAATGTTTAAAGCAGATTCGAAAGAAAAGAAAGCAAGCTAACAAAGGGGTGTGTCGATTGAATCTACTTTCTATTCAAGATTTATCGAATGAACAGATTTATAGAATTTTAGATGATGCTCATGCTATACAACATAATCGAGAATTGGCTTTAAATGCAACTGGTGCCCTACTTTTCTATGAACCTTCCACCAGAACTAAAATGAGTTTCGAAATGGCTTGTATGAATTCAGGAGTAAATCTATTATCTTTCACTCCTGAGACATCAAGTGTTATAAAAGGTGAATCCCTCTACGACACAGTTAAAACAATGGAAGCACTTGGGGCTAATTTTGTTGTCATTAGACATAAGCAAGAGAAATATTTTGAGAAGTTAAGAAATCTCTCTATTCCGATTATCAATGCAGGTGATGGGACTGGGGAACACCCGACCCAGAGTTTGCTAGATTTACATACGATTAGACAAGAGTTTGGATCGTTTCATAATTTAAATGTTGTCATCAGCGGAGATATTATTCATAGCAGAGTCGCGCGGTCGAACGCGTATGCATTAGATCGCCTTGGGGCTAACGTATTATTAGTTTCAAAACCAGAATGGCGAGATTCAAGTTTACCATTTGACTACATAGAGATGGATGAAGCGTGTAAAGTAGCGGACGTCTTAATGTTATTAAGGGTACAGAAAGAAAGACATAGCTTAGGGAATCAAGATGAAAATTACTTAGAAAATTACGGTCTTACACTTCAAAGGGAAAAGCTTATGAAACCAAGCAGTATCATCATGCACCCTGCCCCTGTTAATCGAGGCGTTGAAATTGATTCATCACTTGTAGAATGTGAAAGGTCGAGGATTTTTAAACAGATGAAAAATGGTGTAGCGATTCGCCAAGCAGTTATACAAGTGTGTTTACAAAAAGGAGGCATAATTTATGACATTACTCATTAAAAACGCAAATGTCTTAGAACAAGGATTGGTTGATGTATTGATTGAGGAAGACAAGATCAAAGCTATTGGAACAGAATTAGATTCAACAAATATGGAAGTGGTTGATGCAAAGGGCCAATTCTTATTTCCAGGTTTGTTGATATTCATGTTCATTTACGTGAACCAGGTGGTGAATCAAAGGAGACAATTGAGTCTGGTTCAATAGCTGCAGCTAAAGGCGGGTTTACAACTGTATGTTCCATGCCTAATACAAACCCAGTACCAGATTCAATGGAACAGCTTCAGAATGTATTAGATCGAATAAATAAAACTTCACACGTTCGAGTGTTACCTTATGCATCAATTACTAAAGAACAAGAAGGGCAAGAACTAGTAGATATTAATATATTAAAAGCTCAAGGTGCTTTTGCCTTTACAGATGATGGAGTCGGCGTTCAGTCAGCACATATGATGTATGAAGCAATGAAAAAGGCTAAACAAGCAAATGCATCCATTGTTGCGCATTGTGAAGAGAACACTTTAGTTTATGGTGGAGTCATGCAAAGTGGAGAGAAAAGCTTAGAGCTTGACTTACCCGGCATCCCTTCGATTAGTGAATCGACTCAAATTGCAAGGGACGTATTGTTATCAGAAGCAACAGGTTGCCATTATCATGTTTGTCATGTTAGCACGAAAGAATCTGTTAGAGTAATTCGTGATGCCAAACGAGCAGGTATCCCTGTAACTGCAGAAGTCTCACCTCATCACATAATTCTAACTGAAGATGATATTCCTTCTAATGATGCGAATTATAAGATGAACCCTCCGCTAAGATCAAAGGCTGATCGACAAGCATTAATTGATGGCTTGAAAGACGGTACGATTGATTGTATCGCTACCGATCATGCTCCTCATACCGAACAAGAAAAATCGAATGGATTCCTCAATTCGCCATTCGGAATCGTCGGTTTAGAAACCGCATTTCCATTACTATATACACATACTGTAAAAAGAATATGTTTTCATTGAAACAATTAGTTGATTGGATAACGATTAAACCTTCACGCATTTTCGGACTACCTTACGGTCAATTAAACATCGGTTCTACAGCTGATCTTGTGTTAGTTAATTTAGAAGAATCGCAAACTATTGAACCGGATCAATTTGCATCAAAAGGTCGGAATACCCCGTTTGTTAATTGGGAGGTTCAAGGTATTCCAGTTATGACGATCTTAGAAGGTGAAATTGTATGGAGAAAGGATGAACTATATGTCTAATCGTTACTTAATATTAGAAGATGGCTCTGTGTTTCAAGGTAAAGCTTTTGGTGCACCAGTTCAAGAGAAGTTTGGTGAAGTTGTCTTTAATACAGGTATGACTGGGTATCAGGAAACACTTTCAGACCCATCCTACTGCGATCAATTTGTAGTGATGACCTATCCTTTAATAGGAAATTACGGTATAAATCGTGATGATTTTGAAACCATTACGCCATCAATATCTGGCCTTATCGTGAAACAGGCTACGGAATATCCTTCTAACTTCAGAAAGGAATGGTCATTGAATGATTATTTTAAACAAAAGAACATTCCTGGATTGTCAGACATTGATACAAGACGATTGGTCAAAACAATTCGAGAAAGAGGAACGATGAAAGGTGTTATGGTTGATTCAATTGAGAATTTATCTGAGATCGAGTCCAATCTAAACGATTTCACCTATCGAAACGATCAAGTTAAACGAGTTTCTACGGTCAAACCATATGTGGTCCCGGGTAAAGGCGAACGAATCGTGTTAGTAGATTTCGGCATGAAGCATGGCATATTAAAAGAATTTACTGAGCGTCATTGTCATGTCACAGTGGTTCCGTATAATACCTCTTCTGATGAAATTCTGCAGCTCAAGCCTGATGGAGTCATGTTATCAAATGGACCTGGAAACCCTAAAGATGTTCAAGAAGGTATTGATCTAGTAAAAGGTCTCATGGGTAAAGTACCGGTTTTTGGAATCTGCTTGGGTCATCAATTAATTGCTCTTGCTTGTGGAGCCGATACACATAAGATGAAATTCGGTCACAGAGGCGGCAATCATCCAGTTAAAGATTTACGAACAAAGGAGGTATGGATGACATCTCAAAATCATGGATATGCCGTGACACCGGAATCATTAGGTCAAACTAGCCTAACAATTACGCAAACAGCGCTAAACGATGGCACGATTGAAGGTTTAGAACATGAACAATATGACATGTTTTCAGTTCAGTATCACCCAGAAGCATCACCTGGACCACAAGATTCCAATCAATTATTCGATCTTTTCTTATCAAGAATAAATGGAGGGATTATCCATGCCTAAACGTACAGATATTAACAAAATATTAGTGATCGGTTCCGGGCCAATTATTATCGGGCAAGCAGCCGAATTTGATTATGCAGGAACGCAAGCTTGTCAAGCTCTTAAGGAAGAAGGTTATCAAGTCGTACTGGCGAATTCTAACCCTGCGACGATTATGACAGATGAAACGATGGCAGATGAAATTTATATGGAGCCATTAACCCCTGAATTTTTAACAAAAATTATACGTAAAGAACAACCTGATGCTATTTTACCTACACTGGGAGGTCAAACAGGGCTTAATATGGCCATGGAATTAGATCGCAGGGGTATTTTAGAAGAGTATCAAGTTGAAATACTAGGTACAAAGCTAAGCGCAATTGAGCAAGCAGAAGACCGTGATTCATTCAGAAGCTTGATGTATGAACTTAACGAACCTGTTCCAGAAAGCGAAATTGTTCAATCTATTGATGAAGCGTTAGATTTTGCAAATTCCATTGGCTATCCAGTCATTATACGACCAGCTTATACGATGGGCGGAACTGGGGGAGGTATTTGTGAAACGGAACAAGAATTAATTGAAATTGTACGTAATGGACTCGATGCTTCCCCAGTCAATCAATGTTTAATTGAAAAAAGTATCGCAGGTTTCAAAGAAATCGAATATGAAGTGATGCGCGATGGTGAGGATCATGCGATAGTTGTTTGTAATATGGAAAATATTGATCCAGTTGGCATACATACAGGTGACTCAATCGTTGTAGCACCTTCGCAGACGTTAAGCGATCGTGAATACCAAATGCTTCGAAATGTGTCACTTAGAATTATTAAAGCTCTTCAAATAGAAGGTGGATGTAACGTTCAGTTAGCTCTCGACCCATATAGCTTTGATTATTATGTCATTGAAGTTAACCCGCGAGTAAGCAGATCATCTGCATTAGCTTCAAAAGCAACGGGTTACCCGATTGCAAGAATTGCTGCAAAAATAGCTGTTGGGTTAACACTTGATGAAATGATTAACCCAGTGACTGGTTCTACTTATTCGCATTTTGAACCTGCACTTGATTATGTGGTCACGAAAATCCCGCGTTGGCCATTTGATAAGTTTCATGCTGCCAATCGTAAGTTGGGCACACAAATGAAAGCGACTGGTGAAGTAATGGGGATTGGACGTACGTTTGAAGAATCACTGCTCAAATCAGTACGTTCTTTGGAGATTTGTACAAATGATCTCTATTTACCTAATGTTGAAAGCATTTCAATGGAAACTTTGATGATACGGTTAAAAACAGCTGACGATGAAAGGTTATTCCTAATTGCCGAGGCATTTAGACGAGGGTTTACGTTGGAAGATGTTCATCAATACACTGAAATTGACTTATTCTTTTGTATAAATTAAAAGGACTATTAGATTTAGAGAAACAATTACAAAAGAGTGCGTGGAATCTTATTCTACTAAAAGAAGCGAAAGAAAAAGGTTTTATGGATGAGACAATTGCTAGATTATGGGGAGTTTCAGAAGAAGAGGTTCGCTCGTTTAGACTAACGAATGAGCTAGCACCAGTCTATAAAATGGTTGATACCTGCGCAGCTGAATTCACTTCAGAAACGCCGTACTTTTATAGCTCTTATGAAGAAGAGAATGAATCGTTTGTGACGGACCGTAAGAAGGTTTTAGTCATAGGGTCAGGTCCAATTCGAATTGGGCAAGGAATAGAGTTCGATTATGCAACGGTACACTCGGTATTAGCTCTTAAAGATGCTGGTTATGAGGCGATTATTATGAACAATAATCCTGAAACCGTATCAACTGACTTTCAAATTTCCGATAAATTATATTTTGAGCCATTAACTTTAGAAGATGTGTTAAATGTCATTGATTTAGAAAAACCTGACGGTGTCATCGTTCAATTTGGTGGTCAAACGGCCATTTCCTTAGTCGATGGTTTAGAACAATATGGTGTACCGATTTTAGGTACATC
Organism: Piscibacillus salipiscarius JCM 13188; assembly: GCF_001311865.1. GTDB lineage: Bacteria > Bacillota > Bacilli > Bacillales > Alkalibacillaceae > Piscibacillus > Piscibacillus salipiscarius. Next base: position 219,289 of record NZ_BBCD01000001.1, on the reverse strand, counting down.
TAAGCAATCAATCGATCAGGCTGAAGATCGTGATCAATTTGAACAATTGCTAGAAAGTTTATCCGTTCCAAGACCTGATGCAAGAATTGCTACTAGTGAAGAGCAAGCGATTGACCAAGCTAAACAACTAGGTTTCCCAGTATTAGTGAGACCATCATACGTTCTTGGCGGGAGAGCAATGGAAATTGTTTATGACGAAAGTGATTTAAAACACTACATGAAATATGCAGTTGAAGTCCATCAAGATAAACCTGTATTAATCGACCGTTATTTAACAGGGGTTGAACTAGAAGTAGATGCCATATGTGATGGGGAAACAGTTGTGATTCCAGGATTAATGGAGCATATTGAACGCGCAGGAGTTCACTCGGGTGACTCGATTGCTGTTTATCCTACACAGAACATTTCAAAAGATATTAAAGAACGCTGCGTTGACATTACTAAGAAAATTGCTAATGAACTGCAGGTTATTGGTCTTATCAACATTCAATTTGTTTACCACGAAGGTGAAATTTATGTGCTTGAGGTGAATCCGAGATCAAGCAGAACGGTTCCGTTTTTAAGTAAAATTACTGGGGTGACGATGGCTAACATAGCTACCCAAGTTATGTTAGGAAAAAGTCTAACAGAACTAGGATATGCTGATGGCGTCATTCCAGAGAAAGATTTAATCTCTGTAAAGGTACCTGTTTTTTCTTTTGAAAAATTAAGAAGTGTCGACATCACCCTAGGACCTGAGATGAAGTCGACAGGAGAAGTCATTGGAAGGGATTATCAACTAGAGAAAGCTTTATATAAAGGTATTACTGCTTCCGGTCTTAATATTCCGACTGAAGGAGCCGTTTTATTAACGGTTGCAGACCCTGACAAATTAGAAATGCAGGCTATTGCAAATCGATTTCATGCTATTGGTTTTGAACTTTATGCAACAGATGGATCGGCAAGAGCGATCGAATCGATGGGGTTACCTGTCCAAACGGTTAATAAAATTGGTGCGAATAATAACCTGTTAGATTTAATTGAGTCCGGGAAAGTTCAGTTTGTCATCAACACATTATCTAGAGGAAAACAGCCTCACACAGATGGATTTAGGATACGACGTGAAGCCGTTGAACATGGTGTGGCGTGCTTAACATCATTAGATACAGCTAGGGCAATTTTAAGTGTGATTGAATCAATGACTTTTACTGCTCAGCCTATGCCAAAACAAGAAGTGGCGGTGCTGACTTAATGTTTCGTAAGGAGATGAAAATAGAGTCTAATAGATTAATTGCCTTAGACACTTATGAGATGGTACTTGAAGGAGACCTAGTTCAGTATATTAAAACCCGGGACATTTCATTCATATACAAATTGGAGAAGGAACAGCGCATATGCTGCGTCGTCCAATCTCCATTGCAGACTACGACAAACAAATAAATCAATTAACGATCATCTATAAAGTATTTGGAGAAGGAACGGATTGGTTAGCTCGGCAATTACCTGGGGGACAAATCAATGTATTAGGTCCCCTTGGAAATGGTTTTGATTTGAGTGGTATCCAGGGTCAGACAGTCATAGTTATTGGCGGAGGAGTAGGAGTTCCGCCCTTATATAATCTAGTCAAACAGTTGAACAGTCAGTTTAACGACGTTACAGCCATTTTAGGTTATCAGTCAAAGGTATCAATCTTTTATGAAAAAGAATTTAAAGATTTAACTCAAACTTACATAGCAACTGATGATGGTACTTACGGTTATGATGGACTCGTCACGGATGTTATTAGAGAGTTAAGATTTTCATACGACCATTATTTCAGCTGTGGACCGACGGGGATGTTAAAAGCTGTGCAGCACCAATTATCAGATATTGATGGCTATATATCTATTGAAGAACGGATGGGCTGCGGGGTAGGGGCGTGTTTTGCATGCGTCTGTCAAGCAGATAATGACAAAGGTTACGTTAAAATCTGTCAGGACGGTCCTGTGTTTCATGCTAAAGAGGTGACATTATGAATCTATCAGTACAATTAGGAGGATTAACATTAAAAAATCCAGTAATGCCAGCTTCAGGATGCTTTGGTTTTGGCCAAGAATTTAGTCAATTTTATGATCTAAACACTCTTGGTGCCATCGTGATTAAAGCTGCAACAGGGGAAGCCCGGTTTGGAAATCCGACTCCTCGCGTAGCGGAAACGTCTTCAGGAATGCTAAATGCGATTGGTTTGCAAAATCCAGGTGTTGATCAAATTATCAAACAAGAATTACCATTCTTAGAGCAATTTGATACACCAGTCATCGCAAACGTAGCTGGTAGTTCAGAGGAGGAGTACGTGATAGTTGCAGAGAAACTATCGAAGGCAAGTACGGTTAAAGCTCTTGAATTAAATATTTCATGTCCAAATGTTAAAGAAGGCGGTATACAATTCGGTACAGATCCTGAACTAGCCTATCAGTTAACGAATAAGGTGAAAAATGTATCGAGTAAACCGTTATTCGTTAAGCTTTCTCCTAATGTCACGAATATCGTATCGATGGCAAAAGCAGTAGAAGAAGCGGGGGCAGATGGACTATCGATGATTAACACATTAACTGGCATGAAGATCGATTTAAAGACAAGAAAGCCACTCATCGCCAATGAAACGGGTGGTCTATCGGGACCAGCTATTAAACCAATTGCCATAAGAATGATTCACCAGGTCCGTCAAGTATCTAATATTCCCATTATCGGGATGGGAGGTATAACCACTTCAGAAGATGTGCTTGAATTTTATTGGCAGGGGCCGACGCAGTAGCAGTTGGGACAGCCAATTTTCAAAATCCATATGCTTGTAAGGACATCATAGATGAACTGCCACGTGCTTTCGAAAAATTTGGTTATAATTCTTTAAATGAGCTTAAGGGAGTTGTATCCACATGAAATCTTCCATCTATATCGCGTTAGATTTTCACACTAAAAAAGAGGCATTAGATTTCCTCGATGTGCATCAATTAAATGAAGCTCCTGTTAAAGTTGGTATGCAGCTATTCTATCGTGAGGGGCCACTACTTATACAAGAATTAAAGAAGCGTGGTCATTCTATTTTTCTAGACTTAAAATTACACGATATACCGAATACAGTTTATCATGCCATGAAAAGTTTAGCTCACCTTGATGTTGATATAGTTAATATACACGCATCAGGCGGATTAGACATGATGAAAGCAGCTAAAAAGGTCTGGAGAAAGGGAGCGCGACGAAAATTCCATTGTTATTGGCAGTCACGCAACTAACCTCGACGGATGATCTCATGTTGTCTAACGAACTATTAATTAAAGAGCCTATGGAACAGGTCGTTCTTTCTTATGCAGAATTAGCTAAGCGTGCTGGCGTAAATGGAGTCGTATGCTCCGTAGCGGAATCTAAGTTTATTAAACAGTTGTGCGGGACTGAATTTGTAACGGTTACCCCTGGTATTCGCCTTAAACATGATCACGCAGATGATCAGAAGCGAATCGCAACCCCATCTCAAGCTAGGTTTTCAGATCATCTCGTTATGGGCAGGAGTATTACACAATCAAAGAACCCAAAAGCTGCGTATAAGCGGGCATTAAAGGAGTGGAATCATGAGTATAGCGAAACAACTAATTAATATTGGTGCCATAAAGTTAGACCCAGAGAATTATTTTACTTGGACATCCGGAATCAAGTCACCGATCTATTGTGATAATCGAATAATTATTTCATTCCCAAAAGTCAGGAAATCTGTTATAGAAGCCATGTTACAAGAGATTAAGACAAATTTTAAAGAGGTTGAAGTCATCGCCGGTTGTGCAACAGCAGGAATTCCACACGCAGCTTGGATTGCTGATCAGTTAGATCTTCCAATGGTCTATGTTCGCGACAAAGCTAAAAGCCACGGGTTAAACAACCAGATTGAAGGTCAAATAGGCAATGGTGAGCGAGTACTTGTTATTGAAGATTTAATCTCAACTGGAGGAAGTTCCATTAAAGCAGCTAATGCGGTTGAAGAAGCCGGAGGAGAGGTATTAGGTATTTTATCTATTTTTCATATAACTTGATGAAGAGTCAAAAAAATATGAAAGAACATGGATATGAATCTTATAGTTTATTAACATTTGATACGTTACTCCATGAGCTTGTAGAGAGCGGCGATTTTGATACAAACCAGATGAACACCTTAATAGAATGGCGTAATAATCTTTAAGTGTTTTAGGTAGTTCAAGTTTCTAGTTTGAACTACTTTTTTAATTAACATACCGATCACACAATCTTTATTTAGGGCAATTTCAAGAATTATATTATTTTCATAATCAATATAGCCCATGATAAAACTCCCGGATTCTGTTTTTTTATAATAATTGTTACCATAAATGTCAATAACATGTTCTTTAGAATCTCCAACCTTAATTCCATGCTGAGTAGTATAATTATCGGTAATAATATAACGAAATACCTGTTGGTTATTGATACCTATTTCCAACCCGGCATACTTATAATAACTAGAGATTGGATTCTTTGTTTTATGGATTTTTTCGGGCTTGCCAAAAATCCTCAGCACATCACTCTCGGTCGAATATAGTGTAATAGATTCAACGTTTTCACTAGAAAGGACAGTAGTACTAACCTCTTGTAGGTAATCGTTTTGAGTAATACTCGGAAATAATAAGAAACCAAGTAATGTTGAAATTAATATTATATTTCGTTTCCTAACCTTCATCTTTAACCTCTAAGTTAATTTCTTTTGATTGATTAAAGTTTATATTGTAATTTCGCTGATCTACTATTTGTTTATCATTATAAAGTGTTAACTCAATTTTTGTTTCAGCGTTAAATTTAATTGGGTCTTCTTCAAAATATTCAAACCTTAATGTATCACCGTTACTGATAATAGAACCATCCGCATACATACCATTTTGACCAGCTACAAAGTGATCTTCTTGATACAGTTTCATTTCGACTCGGTTAAATTGTAATGTAGAATCATTTTGCACTTGAATAGTGGCCTCAGGTTCAGGTAATGACTCAGCTTGGTTAGAGCATCCTTGTGTAATTAAAAGTAGAGTGATGATCGTCATTATGGATAAGCATTTCATTTAATTATCCCCCTTTTTTATATTTTACTATAAATTTATTGTTTTTCAATAAAAATAATTGTTTTGCAGTATTAATTGCTGCTGTTGACGCTTTTCTTGGAAACAGTCTCAACTTTCTTAAACTACTTCTATTCGCTAGGCGTGATTTTCATCAAGCGCTAATCCTATAGGAGTGGCCATCTTTCGCAAAATTTTTAATATAGGTATATAATCTGATCTTCTATGGGCGTAAGTTTGATTTCTATAGGTGTAAATTTAAATAAATAAGCGTAAAAAAGAACCTGAACACCGCGTTCAGGTTCCTAATCTAATCTTTCTTTAATTGTTTAACAAACTGCTCATCTGGCGTAACGTATATGGTTTGCTGATTGTCATAAATAACATAGCCAGGTTTAGCACCGTTTGGTTTTTTAACGTGTTTAACTAGGGTATAATCAACTGGTACTGAGGATGATAGTTTGGCTTTACTGTAAAAGGCGGCTATATTAGCTGCTTCCATAATCGTTTCTTCACTTGGGTCATTTGAACGAATGATGACATGGGAGCCTGGAATATCTTTGGTGTGTAACCAAAGATCATTTTATTCGCCAGTCTGTTTGTTACATACTCGTTTTGTTTGTTATTACGCCCAACAACAATGTCAGTACCATCATTTGCATGATAATAATCAGGTTGTAACATCTTTTTCTTCTTCTTTTTAGAAGATGATTTTCGTTTCAGGTAGCCTTGCTCCTGAAGCTCTTCACGAATGTCTTCGATATCCTCTTCTCGTGCTTGTTCTAACTGCTGAATAAGGCGTGAAAAATAATCAATTTCTTCTTTGGCTTTTTCTATTTCAACTAATACAATTTCTTTTGATTTTTTTAAGCTTTTGATAGTTTTTAAAATAATGCTGAGCATTTTGACTCGGTGTTTTATTTGGATTAAGTTCGATCGTCATTTCATTTTGTTCAGGGTCATAATAATCAACAACGGTAACTGATTCATCACCCGGTTTCACCATGTGCATGTGAGCCGTTAAAAGCTCACCTTTCTTTTGGTAGTCATCAGCTTTCTCAGCTTTCTTCAATGTTTTTTCGTGTTTTTTGATTTTACGTTCATTTTTATCGCGCTCATTTTTTATAAAACGCATAAGGTCATGCGTCATTCCTTTTACGCGGTCACGCTCAGCTTTCCCTTTATAAAACTCATTAAGCATGTCGCTAGTACGTTCAAAATATGTTTTAAATTTTGATGAACCAATTAAATCGAGAACATGAAAATCATCCTTTGGGCCGTTTAAGATAAACGGTTGATATTCATGATCCTCAAGGTTTGTTTTGAAATCATTAAAGATCTGTTCATACTGTTCATTGCGTCCTAAATAAGTCTTTTCCTCTAAAGCCTTAGAAACTGCTGGAGATAAGCCCATAAGTAAATTAAGTATTTGTCTGTCCATACGGCCTTGGTTAAAGTCTAATTTTCTTACAAATGCATTACTATCTAAATCAAGAGGATTTAACTTCCCTTGTTCAGGAGGCGCAACATATGTCTGTCCAGGTAATATTGAACGGTGTCGATTTTGAAGTGAACTAATATGTTTAAAGCTATCTAAAATCATGTTTCTTTCTGGATCTATTAGAATCACGTTCGAATGCTTACCCATTATTTCAATAATTAATTTCTTTTTCTTTTCATCACCGATTTCATCCTTACTTCGAACAGTAATATGAATAATTCTCTCAAGTTCAACCTGTTCTATGGATTCAATAAAGCCAGCACCTAGATGTTTTCTAAGCACCATACAATACATTGGGGGTTCTTTAGGGTTATTAAATTTTTCATCAGTCAAATGGACTCTTGCATAATTCGGATGTATGGATATTAATAGTTGCTTATTCTGTCCGTTTTGACGTATGGTAAGAATTAATTCTGTATCTGTAGGCTGATAAATTTTTGTAATTCGTCCGCTCGACAGTTCTTGGTTTAATTCATGGGAGACTGCTCGAGTAACAATTCCGTCAAATGCCATAATAATCACCTCTATACGAAGAATAGTATAGCACGAAACAGATTTAAATCGTTAGGCATTACGGAAAACTATTGAAAAATCCTTTCATTTCATGAAACAATAATGATGTAGCTGATTTGCTAATATCGTGAAGTAGGTGAAGAAATTGGTTAATAGTATGACTGGTTTTGGACAGGTTCAAGAAAAAATAGACCAAACAACCATTTCTATGGAAGTAAAGACAGTTAACCATCGCTTTTTAGATTGTGCATTTAAAATGCTCGTGATTTTTAGTGCTTGAAGATGAAATGAAGAAAAAGGTACGCCAATATCTTAGCCGAGGTCGGGCTGAAATTTTTATTAATATGACAGGTGAAGGAATTAGTTCCAAGTCTATTCAAGTTAATTGGGAATTACTTGATCAATATTTAAACGCTTTAGATTGCATTAAAAAGAATCGACCTGTTTCGGGTGATATTGAAATTGAGGAACTCTTGCAGTTAGAAGGAATTTTTATAGAAAATGAAGAAGTGGATCTAGATGAAAACTTAAAAGAAAAAGTTCTTTCTGTGTTAGAAAAATGTTTTACAAAAAGTACATTTAATGAGACAAGAAGAAGGAAAAACTCTAAAAAAAAGACGTATTAAATAGAATAGATGAAGTTAAACGCCTTACGTTACAGTTAAAAGAGCAAATTAATACGATTCAAAATGAATATCGAGTTAAAATAAAGGAAAGAATTGAAGAACACTTAACTGATGTACATTTCGACGAATCAAGAATTGTTCAAGAAGTGGCTATTTTAGCCGATAAAGCTGATATAACTGAAGAAATAACACGTTTATTATCACATATTGAACAAGTTGAAGATGCCATGAGACTCTCTCAACCTATTGGTAGAAGACTCGATTTTATTGCACAAGAATTACTGAGAGAAACGAACACTATCGGATCAAAATCTAACAATGTACAAATTAGTAAGATTGTCGTAGCATTGAAAAGTGAAATAGAGAAAATTAAAGAACAAGTACAAAATATTGAATAATATTTGAGATTTTCATGATATTTAGACTATAATAGTAATTATGGAAATAACATAAGAATAAAAACATGGTAAAATTTATAGTTAGGGGAGTAGAGGAATGAATTTAAAATTAATTAATATCGGGTTCGGAAATGTCGTATCAGCCAATCGTATTATTTCGATTGTATCACCCGAGTCAGCCCCGATAAAACGTATTATTACAGTTGCAAGAGATAATAATAAGTTAGTTGATGCTACATATGGAAGACGTACAAGAGCTGTCATTATTACTGATAGCGATCACGTTATTTTATCTGCTGTACAACCTGAGACAGTTGGACAACGTGTGGTAAATGAAGATATGAACATTGACAACTAGGAGGACTAGTTTTGAAAGACGAGCAAGGTATTCTATTTATTTTATCGGGCCCTTCTGGAGTCGGAAAAGGGACTGTCAGAAAGCGTTTGTTTGAAGAAGACTCCGATCTTCAATATTCCATTTCCGTTACAACGCGCAATCCACGTGATGGAGAGGAAAATGGTGTAGATTATTTCTTTAAATCACGAGAACAGTTTGAACAAATGATTGAACAAGACGAGTTAATCGAATACGCTGAATACGTAGGTAATTATTATGGGACACCTAACAATACGTTGAAGATACCCTTAAACAAGGTAAAGATGTTTTTCTAGAAATTGAAGTACAGGGTGCGATGAAAGTTAGAGAAAGTTTTCCTCAAGGTGTATATATTTTCTTATTCCCACCTAGTTTAGATGAGCTGAAAAACCGGATTATTAACCGCGGGACGGAATCAGAAGATTTAATTCGAAATCGATTATTAGAAGCGAAGAAAGAAATTGACATGATGGATGCTTATGATTATGTTGTTGTAAATGATGAAATTGAAAATGCCGTCCATCGTATCCAATCGATTGTTATTAGTGAGCACTGTAAACGTGAACGCGTTTCTAAACAGTATAAAAAAGCGTTAGGGAGTGAAGCGTAGTGATTTTAGAACCTTCAGTTGATAACTTATTAACGAAGATTAATTCTAAATATGCCTTAGTCATTGTCTCGGCAAAACGAGCAAGAGAACTGCAAGAAGACGGTGGTCATGCGTTAGTAGAAGATACTAAATCTTCAAAAATGTTGGTGTAGCACTTGAAGAGATTATGGATGAAAAATTAACGCTTGATGAAGAAGTTGTCTAAATTAAAATAAGGTAAGATGAACAACCTGATTGACTCAGGTTGTTTTTCTTTTTTATAACGGTTCATGTTAAAATGTAATTAATATTACCGTATTATTGGAGGACCATATTATGTTAAACGGGAAAAAAGTATTGCTAGGAGTTTCAGGAGGGATTGCTGCATATAAAGCTTGTGCATTGACGAGTAAACTTGTACAAAGTGGAGCAGATGTCAGAGTGATCATGACAGAAGGCGCAACCGAATTTGTACAGCCTTTAACATTCCAAGCGCTATCTCGAAACCCAGTCTATACCGATGCTTTTGATGAAAAAGAACCCTGAAAAAATAGCCCATATTGATTTAGCAGACTGGGCAGATTTTGTCATTTTAGCACCAGCAACAGCCCATTTACTTGGTCGCCTAGCAAATGGACTAGCAGATGATATGCTCACCACGACTCTTTTAGCAACAACTGCACCAGTATATATTGCACCAGCAATGAATGTACATATGTATGCACACCCAGCTGTTAAAAATAACTTGTTAACGCTAGAAAAGTACGGTTACCGTTTTATAGAACCTGGAGACGGTTACTTAGCATGCGGTTATGTTGGAAAAGGCCGTCTAGAAGAACCTGAGAAAATTATTGAAGTGATTGAACGAAATGAGACAAGAGCGCAACCTTTAAAAGGTAAAACGTCTTAATTACAGGAGGACCTACTCAGGAAACGATTGATCCTGTTCGTTTTTTTACTAACCATTCTTCCGGGAAATGGGGTATGCTCTTGCTGAAGTGGCAAAAGAATTAGGAGCTAATGTTACGCTTGTTTCAGGACCTGTACAATTGGATACGACTTCGGGAATTGAGCTTATTGAAGTGACGACATCTGAAGAAATGTTCGAGGCGGTGACAACTAGATTTCAGAATCAAGACATCGTGATTAAGTCAGCAGCTGTTGCAGATTATCGCCCAAAACATGTATCTAAACAAAAACTTAAAAAACAAGATGGACCACTTGTTTTAGAGCTTGAAAGAACGAAAGATATCCTAAAATATTTAGGTGAACATAAAGAACAACAGTATTTAGTTGGATTCGCCGCTGAGACGGAGAATCTAAAAGAGTATGGTAAGCAAAAATTAAATAAAAGAATCTAGATGCCATCGTCATTAATGATGTTGGCAATAAAATATAGGATTTAAATCTGATCAAAATGAAGTACATGTTATGACTAAAAATGGTTTAGAAAAAGACATTCCTTTGGATTCTAAAGTAGAAGTTGCAAGAAATTTATTTGAAATCTTTATAAAAGATATGGCGGGGGGAAACACATTGAAAATCGCTAAAGTTGTAGTGGATGTAGCTGCATCACCAATCGATTCTGCATTAGATTACGAAATTCCAGAACATTTTCAAGATATTGTACAAGCAGGTATCCGCGTGATCGTACCTCTGGGACCTAGAAAGGTCATGGGATTTGTAGTAGGTTTAACAAATCACAGTGAATTTGATCAATTAAAACCCATTCAAGAGGTCATGGATTACACGCCTATTTTAACTAAGGAATTAATAACTTATCTTCTTGGCTAAGACAGGAAACGTTATGCTTTAGAATTTCTGCACTTCAAGCTATGCTTCCTGCTGTTTTCAAAGCGTCGTATGATAAAGAAGTATGGCTGTTGGACGAGATGGATTCCCTGCCAGCTTCTTTGCAGAAAGCAGCCGGGGGTAGAGAAGTATTCCCTTTTAATGATTTATCAGAAGCAGGCCTTACGGATTCACAAGTAAAACAATACATAAAGGGTCAACTTATAGATATTAAGTACGTTGTTAAAGGGAAAAATCGTGTTAAAACGTATACAGCAGTCAAAAAAGCAGTTGATGATGTAAACATATTAGAGGAACTTGAACATTTGAGTTTAAACGCTAAAAAACAGCGGGAAGTCTTAACCTATATGCTTCACCAAGATGAACCTATTTTGTTAAAAGAATTAACAGAGGAGCTTAATACCACAAAAGGTCCAATAGATTCACTAGTGAAAAAAGGGTTACTGACAATGGTGAAGCAGGAGGTATACCGGGATCCTTTTGAGACAAAAGAGCATCAATCGACTAAGCCATTATCATTAACCGAGTTACAACAAAAGGCTATTGAACCTATATTAGATTCGATAAACGAAACATATTATCAGACCTTCTTACTTCATGGAGTAACAGGTAGTGGTAAAACAGAGATTTACCTGCAGTCCATTCAGCGTGTTTTAGATCTAGGTAAAGAAGCCATTGTTTTAGTTCCAGAAATTGCTCTTACCCCACAAATGGTATCAAGGTTTAAAGCTAGATTTGGATCTGATGTTGCCGTATTACATAGTGGGTTATCTCAAGGTGAAAAATATGATGAATGGAGAAAGATTCACCGAAAAGAAGTACGCGTAGTTGTTGGTGCAAGGTCTGCGATCTTTGCACCTTTTGAACACTTAGGTATTATCATTATAGATGAAGAGCATGAACAAACCTATAAACAAGAAGATTACCCAAAATATCACGCTCGTGAAGTAGCTAAAAAAACGTGCTTCAGATCACCATTGTCCAGTCGTTTTAGGTAGTGCAACACCTACTTTGGAGTCGTATGCTAGGGCATTAAAGGGTGTCTATCACTTGCTTGAGCTAACTGAACGAGTAAATGAGCAGGCTATGCCAGAAGTTGAAATTGTAGATATGAGACAAGAGCTATTGCAAGGTAATCGGTCAATGTTTTCAGAAACATTAACTGATAAAATCAATGAACGAATAGAACGTAAAGAACAAGTAGTATTAATGTTAAACAGACGTGGGTATTCAACGTTTGTTATGTGCCGTGAGTGTGGAGAAACAATATCATGTGATCACTGTGATATTTCTATGACCTATCATAGTAAACAGCATAAGCTTAAGTGCCACTATTGTAATGATGAAAGACCGATGCCACAGATTTGTCCAAACTGCGAAAGTGATGCCATTCGCTTTTTTGGAACGGGAACTCAAAAGGTTGAAGAAGCTTTAAATTTACATTTTCCTAATGCCGGCATTATTCGGATGGATGTGGATACGACAAGCCGAAAAGGTGCTCATGAAAAATTACTCGAGAAGTTTGGTAATGGTGAGGCCGACATCTTACTTGGGACTCAAATGATTGCTAAAGGGTTAGACTTTGAAAATGTCACCTTAGTTGGTGTTATTGCAGCTGATTCTATGCTCCACTTACCAGATTTTAGAGCATCTGAAAAATCTTTTCAGCTACTTACTCAAGTAAGTGGAAGAGCAGGAAGGCATCAACTGCCTGGGGAAGTTGTCATTCAAACCTATACACCAGAACACTACAGCGTTGAGCTTGCAAGTCAATATGATTATGAAGCGTTTTTTTAATAAAGAAATGCAAGTTCGCAGACAATTTCAGTATCCACCATATTATTATTTAGCACTTATTAATATTTCACATGATAATCATGTAGAAGCTGTAAAAGTGGCGAATGAAGCGGCTAATATTATCGCAACCCATACCACTGGTAACTGTCAGTTAATGGGTCCAACGCCTTCGCCTATGCTGCGTATTAAAGATCGTTACAGGTATCAATGCATGTTAAAATATAAAAGGCGTGAAGATGTTGATCAGGCCTTAGAATCTGTATTAAATCATTTTCAAAAACAAATAAATAAAAGTCAATTACAATTAACGATTGATTTAGAACCATATCATTTTATGTAAGAAGAAGGGATTAAGATGACAAAACGAATTGTATTTATGGGGACGCCTGATTTTAGTGTTCCTGTTCTAGAAGCACTTATTAAATCAGAATATGAAGTTGTGGCGGTTGTCACTCAACCAGACCGTCCAAAAGGTAGAAAAAGAAAACTAACACCGCCTCCTGTGAAGGAAACGGCATTAATGTATCACCTACCTGTTTTACAGCCAGAAAAGATACGAAAAATTATGATGACATTTTAGAATATGAACCAGATTTAATTGTTACTGCTGCATACGGGCAAATACTTCCGAAAGAAATATTAGACACCAAAATATGGCTGTATCAATGTTCACGCTTCGTTATTACCAGAGTTAAGAGGCGGAGCCCCGATTCATTACGCTATTATGCAAGGAAAGAAAGAAACTGGAATTACTATTATGTATATGGCAGAAGCTCTAGATGCAGGTGATATTATATCGACGGCGAAGCTTGAAATCGATGATGAAGATCATGTTGGTTCATTACATGATAAACTCTCTGCTTTAGGTTCTGAACTATTGATGGATACTCTTCCCGATTTATTTAACAATCGTATTACACCTCAAAAACAAAATGATGAAGAAGCAACCTATGCATATAATATTAAACGAGAACAAGAAAAATAGACTGGAATCAAAACGCACAAGAGATTTATAACCACGTTAGAGGATTACATCCTTGGCCAGTTGCTTACACTGTTTATGAAGATCAAAATATAAAGGTTTGGTGGGCTAAAAAGGTAGACAAGTCTACTGACCAGCCTGCCGGGACGATTATTGGATTAGATCAAGATGGTATATTAGTTTCTACTGGGGATTTAAAGGTTTTAAAAATTACAGAATTACAAGTGCCAGGTAAGAAACGTGTGAAGGCTGAGGATTTCTTGCGCGGTTCAAGTGACTATTTTCAAACGGGCTCACAGTTAGGATGATCTCATGTCAAACAAAAGCGTCAGAGAAATAGCATTAAAATTACTAAATCAAGTTGGAGAAAGTGGCGGATTTAGCCATATATTAATCAATCAAGCAATCAATAATAATAATTTATCAAATCAAGATAAGGGACTTTTAACTGAGATAGTTTATGGAACCTTACAGAGGAAGTTAACGTTAGAATACTACGTTAAACATTTTGTTAATAAGAAGACGGATACATGGGTTAAATGGCTACTTTATATGTCAGTTTATCAAATGGCATTTCTAGAAAGAGTTCCTGACCATGCCGTCATTAATGAAGCCGTCACTATAGCTAAGAAGAGGGGACATAAAGGAATTAGTGGTTTTATTAATGGAGTGCTTCGGAATGTACAACGTCAAGGTGTTCCTGATACGAGTCAAATAAAGGACCCTATTGAGAAAATTTCAGTTGAAACTAGCCATCCATATTGGTTAGTTAAACGTTGGATTGATCAATATGGCCGGGCCACAACAAAAGCAATGTGTGAATCTAACTTAGAAACAAAAAAATTGTCTGTACGTGTTCAGCCTCTTAAAAATACGGTTGAACATGTTCAGAATTTGTTAAATAAAGAAGGAATAGAGACTAAACATTCCGAATTAAGCCAACAAGGCTTAAATATTATTAAAGGGAACCCGCTTAACAGTAAATTATTTCCTAAAGAGATAACTATACAAGATGAAACATCGATGCTTGTTTCTGAAATGTTAGATGTTGAGCCTGGCATGAAGGTATTAGATGCTTGTAGTGCACCAGGAGGAAAAACGACACATATTGCTGAGAAGATGAATAATGAAGGAACTGTTATTGCATATGATTTACATGACAAGAAGGTTAAACTGGTAAAGGACAAAGCAGAAACGTTAGATTTAGATATTATTCATACGTCTGCTCAAGATAGTCGAATGCTAAACGAAATACACCAAGAAGAATCTTTTGACAGAATTTTATTAGACGCACCATGCTCTGGCCTTGGAGTTTTAAGAAGTAAGCCAGACATTAAATATCATAAAACAGAACAAGACATCTATGATTTAACTAAAATTCAAAGAGAGTTACTAGAATCAGTTTTTCCTCTACTCAAATCTAATGGTAGTTTAATTTACAGTACGTGCACGGTTGATCAAAACGAAAATGAAGATCAGATCAAAGCGTTTTTAGATGATCACCCAGATGTACAAGTGGATCCAAACTTTTTTCAAGGAATTACCTAAACGATGTCAATCATTAGGTGGAATTTCTGATTACGGGATTCAAATATTTCCGCAAGATTTTAATGCAGACGGATTTTTCTTAACTAGATTAATTAAGAAATCGTTCGTCTGAAATGAGGTGAACTTTGAATGAATGTTTGTTTTGTATCTGATGTTGGGAAGGTAAGGAAAGTGAATGAAGACGCTGGTGGAGTGTTTTATAATCGTGCTAACCAAATGTTAACGATTATTGCCGATGGAATGGGCGGACATAAAGCCGGAGATATTGCGAGCGACCTCACTTCTAATCACCTAAAAGATTCATGGGAAGAAACAGATGCATTTGAATCAACTGATGAAGCTGAAAAATGGTTAATAGATTCAATACAGCAAACAAACCAGCATGTTTACGAATATGCTCAGGGTAACCAAGAATGTGTTGGAATGGGTACCACCGTTGTTGCGACGGTGTATTTTGATGATAATGTCGTTGTTGCCCATGTGGGGGATAGCCGTTTATACCATGTGAAAAAAGATGAGGTTATCCAAATTACTGAAGACCATTCGTTTGTTCAGCAGTTAGTTAATAATGGTGAATTAACAGAAGAGGAAGCTGAGGCGCATCCAAAGAAAAATGTTTTATTACAAGCTATAGGAACAGATCAAAATATACGTATTGACGTCAATAAATTCGAATGGTCTAATTCAGATTATGTTTTGTCTTGCTCTGATGGGTTGTCTAATAAACTTTCAACACAAGATATTTTAGATGTGTTAAATATGGATATCTCTGTTGAGGAAAAAGTGTCAAATTTGGTGTCAATTGCGAATGAGAACGGGGGGAGAGGACAATATTTCTGTCGTACTTGTTCAACGTAAAGCAGGTGAATCAAAATGATGGTAGGTCGTATCATCAACGAACGTTATAAATTAATTCGCCCCATAGGCGGGGGTGGAATGGCGAGAGTCTATCTCGCTCGAGATCTCATACTTCAGCGAAATGTAGCTATGAAGATTTTAAGACTAGAATATTCTAATGATCGTGAGTTTATCGAACGCTTTAGACGAGAAGCGGAATCGACTATTAGTTTATCACATAATCATATCGTTAACTTATATGATGTTGGGCAAGAAGAAGATGTTTATTATATTGTCATGGAATATGTTGAAGGAATGACATTAAAGCAGAAAATACAGCAAAATGGCCCTGTTTCGGTGGATGAGGCTGTACATATTATGAATCAATTAACGTCAGCAATTGCTCATGCGCATGAAAATGGAATTATTCATAGAGATATTAAACCACAAAACATATTGGTTAACCAAGATGGTCAAGTTAAGATTACGGATTTTGGAATAGCAATGGCTTTAAGTTCGACCTCACTGACACAAACAAATAATGTACTAGGTTCAGTTCATTACCTTTCACCTGAACAAGCTAGAGGTGGAACGGCAACGAAAAAGTCGGATATTTATTCACTTGGTATTGTCTTGTACGAGTTATTAACAGGACAACTGCCTTTTTCGGGTGAGTCAGCTGTCTCCATTGCTTTAAAACATATGCAAGAGAGCACGCCATCTATAAAAACTTTTAATACATTAGTGCCTCAAAGTGTTGAAAATGTTGTGTTAAAGGCAACAGCAAAAGATCCATTACAAAGGTATCAAACAATTGAGGAAATGCAGCATGATTTAGAAACGGTGCTAAACCCTGAACGAGAAAATGAGGAACCTTTCGTTGTTCCTTTTGAAGATGGTGAAGAGACAAAAGCTATACCAGCCATCAAAGATGATCAAGCTTCTCCAGTAAATTCAACTAGTCATGACGAAACAAAGGTCATGTCCACAACAGAGCCAGAGAAAAAGCCTAAAAAGAAGAAGTGGATTGCCATTATATTAACCTCTGTAGCTGTTTTGCTAGCAGCAGTTGTTATTACATTGTTCTTTTTACCTAAATGGTTGGCACCTGAGGATGTGGTTATTCCTGAAGTGTCCGAACAACGATATGATGAAGCATTAAAACAGTTAACAGAATTAGGTTTAGAAGTGGAACGTGAGTCCATTTATTCTGATGAAATAGAAGAAGATTATGTTATACGTTCTACACCAAGTGGTGGTTCCACAGTTAAAGAAGGCTCTAGTGTAACTTTATATACGAGTATGGGGAAAGAACAGATAGAATTTGATGACTATGTAGGAAAATCTTTTGAACAAACGAAGCGATACTTAGAATCACACGGATATCAGGAGGTCATCGCCTATCATGAGGAATCCGAACTACCTGAGGGCGAAATCACTGCACAAGTACAGCCTGAACCAGGTGAAAAGGTAATACCAGAAGATACCAAAGTCATCTTTAACGTAAGTTCCGGCCCTCCAACAGTTGCACTGTCATCCTTAAGTGGTTGGACACTTGAGGAAGTAGAGCAATATATAAAAGATCAAGAGCTCACTCTTACTACAGAAGAGGAGCATTCAGAAACCGTTCCAGAAGGTCAGGTAACTAGACAGGAGCCGGGAGCTAATACTGAACTTGAAAAAGGTGATGAGGTTAAAGTTTTCATTTCTAAAGGGCCTGAGCCAAAACCTGTGACATATGACGAACAAGTTGAGGTTAAATATGAGCCTCAGAATAACGGAAATGGTAATGGAAACGGGAACGGAAATGGCAATGGAAACGGTAATAAACAAGAACAAAAAGTTGAAATTTTTGTGAGTGATGCTAACTTTGACGACGAATTATATGCCGAATCTAATATAACAAGTGATGAAATCTTTAATATTAGGTTAACAATTGAGCCTAATGGGGAAGGATCTTATAAAATATATAGGGATGGAGAATTATATGATGAAAGAGTGATTACTTATGAAGAAGCAGGAGAGAATCAATAAATGATTCAAGGAATAATAATTAAAGCGCTTAGTGGATTCTATGATGTATTGGCAGATGACCAAATATACACCTGTAAAGGGAGAGGTCTATTCAGAAAGAAAAAAGTGACCCCTCTTGTCGGAGATTATGTCGAGGTTGAGCCTCAATCTGATTCAACAGGAACGATAGTATCTATAGAAGATAGGCGGAATGCTTTAATTCGTCCACCTATAGCAAATATTGACCAGGCTATCATAGTAAGTTCAGTTGTTGAACCAGATTTTAATCCTTTATTGTTAGACAGGTTTTTGGTTTTAATAGAATATAAAGATATTGAACCACTAATCGTTCTAACAAAAGAAGATCTAACAACTGAACAGCAACTAGAACAATTGAATGATTACGCTAATATTTATCGGGGTATTGGTTATCAAGTTTTAATAGTTTCAAAAATAATGGATGATTTAGATGAGAAAATCTATCCACATTTAGCCAATAAGCTGTCTGTGATTGCTGGACAATCAGGAGTTGGAAAATCAACATTGTTAAATAAATTAGACGATGATTTAGATATTGAAACTGCCAATATTTCTAAGAGCTTAGGCAGGGGTAAACATACAACAAGACATGTGGAATTATATGAAATTGGTAATGGCTATGTTGCTGATACTCCTGGCTTTAGTTCACTTGATTTTAATGAAATCGAATTAGAGGATTTACGATTTTGTTTTAGGGAATTTTTAGAATATCAGGATATGTGCAAATTTAGAGGGTGTCTTCACATAAATGAGCCTAAATGCGCTGTGAAAGAAGCAGTTCAAAATGAAGAGATCGCAAGTTTTAGATATGAACACTACGAAAACTTTTATGAAGAAATTAAACAAAGAAAGCCGAGGTATTAGAGTATGATTAAAATTGCACCATCCATTTTATCCGCTGACTTTTCAAAATTAGCAGATGAGATTAAAGATGTAGAAGCAGATTCAGACTATATACATGTTGATGTGATGGATGGCCATTTTGTACCCAACATTACAATAGGTCCTTTAATTGTCGAATCAATTAGACCTATTACAACATTGCCGCTAGATGTTCATTTAATGATTGAAAATCCGGACAATTATATTGGTCAATTTGCTAAGGCTGGAGCAAATCTAATTTCAGTACATCAAGAGGCTTGTCCACATTTACATCGTGTCATTCAGCAGATTAAAAGCGAAGGAATTAAGGCTGGGGTCGTTGTTAATCCTGCTACCCCAGTTGAATCGATCAAACCAGTGTTACAGGATGTTGACTTAGTACTTGTGATGACGGTTAATCCAGGATTTGGAGGACAATCTTTTATTGATTCTGCCTTATCTAAGATAAAAGAATTAAAAACACTAAAAGAAAATCACAACTATCATTTCGAAATTGAAGTTGATGGTGGCGTGAAGCCTGAAACTGCAAAGAAATGCGTAGAAGCAGGAGCTGAAGTGTTGGTTGCTGGAAGTGCTATTTATAACCAAGAAGACCGTTCTAATGCGATAAAAGCCATTAGAGATTCAGTGAAATAGGTGATATGATGACCAAAGTAGGGATCGTTGCAGCGGGCCCTGTTGCAGAAATACCAGATTTAACTGCCTATCCCCATATTGATTATTGGATCGGTGTCGATGAAGGTGCAAAACATTTTATACGATCTTGGAATAAAAACAGACTTGGTAATGGGAGATTTTGATTCATTAGATTCTAATCTTATTGAAAAATTAAATCTAATGCACGAAACGTAATTGAGTTTCCGGCAATTAAAGATGAAACAGATCTTGAGCTTGCCTTTATAGAAGCTATCAATGAAAAGCCTGAGCAAGTATTAGTATTTGGAGCTACAGGTGGTAGATTAGATCATGCATGGATAAATGTTCAACTGATGAAGCTATTTTCAGAACATCATATTGACGCATGGTTAATTAACAAACAAAATGAAATGTCGTTAAAATTACCTGGAACATACGATATGATACAAGACTCATTATTCCCTTACGTATCCTTTCTAGCTTACTCTGAAAAAGTAGAAAATCTATCATTAAAAGGTTTTAAGTATCCCCTTAATGAAACAACAATTGTTCAAGGGTCTTCTTTAACCATTTCAAATGAATGGTCAGAAAAAAGGTACTTATTTTTTACCTCAGGCATACTATTAGTTATAAAGAGTCGTGATTAATCTTATAACACCGTAAGCAGTAGTATAGGAGGGGGAAGATGAGATTTTATACAGTTAAGCTTCCTAGATTTATAGGTGGGCTAATCCGTGGCATTATGAATCTTTTTAAAAAATAACAAAAAAGCTACCTGAACATCATCAGGTAGCTTTTTTGTATATATAACTTTTATTAAACACGCTCTACTTTACCAGATTTAAGTGCGCGAGCTGATACGTAAACTTTTTTTAGGTTTTCCGTCAACCATAATGCGTACTTTCTGAACGTTTGATTTCCATTTACGCTTTGAAGCGTTCATAGCGTGAGAACGGTGGTTACCAGTTCTAGTTTTACGACCAGTTACTTGACATTTACGTGCCACAATAATTCCCTCCTAGCTAAAACAAAATCTCAATAATCATTACTTAACTAATTTACCATATGGATAAAATGTTTTCAATAATTCTTCTTATTCTTATCAAGTTTTTTAACTTGACAGGGCTGTATACCTTTTCATTTTAGCACGCTTATAGTAAAATAACCGTAGTCATGAACCGAGGAGGATGGATATGTCGATTGAAGTACGTAATGAATATGGAACGGTTTCGATCTCGAAGGAAGTCATTACGACCATCGCAGGTGGTGCTGCTGTAGAATGTTATGGTATTGTAGGTATGGCATCACGCAAACAATTAAAAGATGGATTATCTGAAATACTAGGTAAAGAAAACTTCTCGAAAGGTGTTGTCGTTCGAGGTGAAGATGGCGACATCGATATTGATATGTACATTATAGTTGGGTACGGAACAAAGGTTTCAGAAGTTGCACATAACGTGCAAAACCAAGTGAAGTATTCATTAAAGAAAATGATTGGACTAGATGTTAATACAATCAATATTTACATTCATGGAGTGCGAGTTACTTCTTAGGGGAACATCGTTTTTGTTGAAGGAGGAAAAAGAGAGTGTCTAATCGAACGTTAAATGGTGAACAATTTGCGCAGATGATTTTATTAGGTGCGCACCATTTGTCAAATCAGGCAAATATGATTGATTCTTTAAATGTATTTCCGGTTCCTGATGGTGATACCGGTACGAATATGAATTTAACCATGACTTCAGGTGCAAAAGAAGTTGAACAATTAAATTCAAAGCACGTTGGAGAAATTTCGAATGCATTTGCTAAAGGATTATTAATGGGAGCTAGAGGTAACTCTGGAGTCATTTTATCTCAACTTTTTAGAGGTTTTTCAAAAAGTGTCCAAGATAAAGAAACATTAGAACTGCAGGATTTAGCAGATGCCCTTCAGTCTGGTGTTGACACGGCTTATAAAGCTGTCATGAAACCAGTAGAAGGTACAGTCCTAACCGTATCAAAAGATGCCGCTAAAGCAGGCGTTGAAGCAGTTAATTCGGTTGAAACAGTCATAGACTGGTTTGATATTGTATTAAAAGAGGCAAAAGCATCTCTAAATCGTACACCAGATTTACTTCCTGTACTAAAGGAAGTAGGTGTTGTTGATAGTGGTGGACAAGGTCTAGTAACCGTTTATGAAGGTTTTCTGGCTTCATTGAAGGGTGAAGAATTACCTGAACATGCATCTCAGCCTTCACTAGATGAATTAGTCAATGCTGAACACCATAAAATGCACCAGGATTTCATGGAAACAGAAGAAATTGAGTTTGGTTATTGTACTGAATTTATGGTTAAATTCGAAGAGGAAAAATTAGCGAAAAATTCGTTTGATGAGCAGCAATACCGTGAAGAACTTAGTGAGCATGGCGATTCACTACTCGTTGTTGCCGATGATGAAGTTGTAAAAGTTCACATACACGCAGAGTATCCTGGTGAAGTGATGTCCATTGGGCAAAGATATGGAAGTTTAATCAATATTAAGATTGAAAACATGCGTGAACAGCATTCAGCGATCGTAGATGAAAAGCCTGTTAATACGAATGCTGAGCTTAAAAAGAAGAATCACGTTCAAAAATGGCTGTTGTAACCGTTGCAATGGGTGAAGGAATTAAAACAATGTTTGAAAGCCTTAATGCGAGCATCGTGATTGAAGGTGGCCAAACGATGAACCCAAGTACACAAGACATTGTTGAAGCAATTAACCAGGCTAACGCTGATTATGTACTGGTGCTACCAAATAATAAAAATATCATAATGGCTGCTGAGCAAGCTCACGATTTAGTTGATTGTGAGGTTAAAGTTGTGCCAACTAAAACCGTTCCTCAAGGATGGCAGCTATGCTTTCATATAATCCAGAAGCAGATTTAAATGAAAACCATGAAGCTATGAGTGAAGCCATTGAGTTTGTTAAAACCGGTCAAATTACGTATGCCGTTAGAGATACGCAAATAGATGGCAAAACGATTGAAGAAGGAAACTTCATGGGAATTCTAGAAGGCAGCATAGAATCTGTTCATACAGATAAAATGAAAACCATCTTTGAATTATTAAAGCAAATGATTGATGATGATGAAGATGAGATTATTACCATTCTTCAAGGAGAAGATGGTACAAATGATGAAGTTGAACAAATAGAACAGTTTATAGATGAAAATTTTGAAGACATTGAAGTTGAAGTGGTAGAGGGAAAACAGCCGATTTACTCATTTATCTTTTCTGTGGAATAATACATGCTTAATATACTTTATGCCGTTTAAGTGAATATCGCTTAAACGGTTTTTTATATATTTTGTAAAACTATTAGGATAATTATGGTAAAATTAAAGGGAATTTTCATTGTAGGTGATTTTAATGGAGTTTATAACAAGCGATGGTGAGAAAGTCTTCTATGAAGTTAGTGGCAGTGGGGTTCCAGCTGTTTATATACATGGTGGACCTGGATACTGGAGTAAGTCATTTCAGTATTCCATGCATAATCTGTTGGAGAATCAACTTAGAATGATTTATGTAGACCAACGAGGTTGTGGACGGTCTGAAGAATGTTCTAATACTGATTTCTCTTTAAATAGAATAACTGATGATTTTGAAGAATTAAGAGATCATTTGGGGTTGCAAGACTGGTATTTAATAGCACACTCTTTTGGTGGAATTTTGGCACTAAATTATGCGAAAAAATACCCAAACAGAGTAAAAGGGATCATATTATCTAATGCGACACTAAATATGGTTAATTCTTTTGAATATCAAATCAGATACTCTAGAAAGCTGTTAGGCTTAAAAAAGCAACAATTACATACAGGTAATAAAGAATCTCTATTGAATACTTATTATACAACTATTTCAAAACTAGCTGAACATAATTTGCATAATCAATTACAGTTTAAAGATCCTTGTAATAAACAAATCTTAGATGAAATAGATAAGGATTTATTTTTGGAAAATCTTTTCAACAATACGTGTTTAACACAGGTGAATATTTTACGACTTTACTACCAACACAAGATCAATTGAGCAACCAGTACTAGTAATATCTGGTGGACATGATTATGCTGTTGACCCAAATCATCATGAACAGTTCAAATTTTGTAATGCCGCGTTAAAAGTTTTAGATAGTGGTCATCATCCATACGTAGAAAAACAAAGAGAATTTAGTGAAATCATTTTAGATTTTGTGAGTGAATCATAATTGAAAACAGGGGGAATGTGAATGAAAGATTGGTGGAAAAGAAGAAAAGCAAGATGAGAAAAAATAACAAATCGAAAGAAGCATATAATTTCGGGGATTTCATGTTAGATATGCTTTTGTGGTTGCCTGAGTTAATCGTTTTTCCAATCCGAGTCATCTATTGGGTACTTAGAGCACTATCAAAGAACATTTTTGATACATTTTAATAAGTTTTCAGGGAGATAAAAACATTGAGCTTAAAACGTATCGAATTATGAGGGAAACTTGGATTATCACAAGGTCGTTAATAGCCATAGCCTAGTTAACTTAAACTAAAGTCTAAAAAAAGCACCGCTTAAAATTGCGGTGCTTTAATCATATCTATAATAATGCTTTTATAATGAACTCAATTAAAAATAAACTTGATACTACAATTAATAATGGCGATAACTGATCTTTTTGTTTTGTAACAAGTTTAATAATTGGATAAGCAATAAATCCAAATGCCATTCCATCTGCAATGCTATATGTGAATGGGATCATAAACATAATTAGAAAAGTAGGAAACGCTTCAGTTATATCATCAATCTTAATATATTTGATATTTTGCATCATGAGCACACCGACAATAATTAAAATTGGACTAATGGCACTTGATGGAATCATGGATATATAAGGAATAAAGAAAAACGTCAGTAAGAATAAAACCCCTGTAACAATGCTTGCAATTCCAGTGCGACCTTTAGATGCAATGACTGCAGCTGTTTCAGCAGCTGGAATGGTTGGTGAAGTTCCAAAAAACCGCTTAATAGTGCTGAAACCGCACTACTGCGATTAGTACTCTTGAAGGCTTCTGAACGATTTAGCATATTAAGTTGCCCATGAATTAATCCCATACTTTCAAAAATTAATACTATTGAAAGGGGTAAAACTGCAATCCAAAAGGCTAATTCACCAATATGTCCGAAATCCGGTAATATGAAAAGGTCAGTTATACCATCTACACTTAGATGTTCCCCTTTTCCTTTTTCCAAAATGCCAAACATCGACGCAATCCATGTGCCAACAATCATCGTGATTAAAAAGTTGGCTGGGACATTTTTAACAAATAATACAATACCAACTGTTAATGATAATAAACTAACAATCACTGTTGGTGATGAAAAATCTCCAAGTGTGATAATCGAGTAATCACCACTTACAATTAGTCCGCCATTTTCTAAGCCAATCAACACCAAAAACAATCCCAAACCAATTGTAATGCCGTGTTTGAGTGAATCTGGTACAGCTTGTTTAAAACTTTCACCTAATGGTGTAATGGCCGTTATAAGAAATATTAAACTGGATACAACGACAATTCCTAAGCCTTCAGCATAAGTGAATTCATACTGCTGAACTATGGAGAAGGTAAATAAGACATTAACTCCCATACCAGGAATATGATAATTGGTACTTTTGCCCACATTCCTACTAAAACACTACCAATAAAACTTGCTAAAATCGTTGCTATCATCGCTTGTTCGCGGTCTATACCAGCCTCTGCAAGAATTGAGCTGTTAACAGCAACAATATACACAGTCGTTAAATATCCAATGATACCTGCAATGACCTCTATTGGCCACTGCTTATTATTCAGTTGTTTCATGTGAACTCCTTCTTTTGTTGTTAGCCCTCACCCGCCCAGGTTTAATACCCAAAACGTATTATAACGATAAATAGGTGTTACTTTCAAATAACTGGTTGGCTTTTACTCTATTTCCCTTTAAAATAGAATTAGAAAGAAAATAAGGTGGTGTAGTCTATGAAATTCAGATCGGTGTTTGATATTATTGGTCCAGTCATGATCGGACCGTCTAGTTCTCACACAGCTGGTGCTGCTAGAATTGGAAAAATGGCTAGACAACTATTTGGACGTCAACCTAAATGGGCTAAAATATATCTATATGGTTCCTTTGCGAAAACGTATAAAGGTCATGGAACTGATGTAGCGATCATAGGTGGTTTACTAGATTATGATACGTATGATGACCGAATTAAGGATGCTTTCCGTTTTGCACAAGAAGCCGGTATGGATGTTGAATTTATAGAAGAAGAAGGCTCGTCAGATCATCCTAATACAGCACGAATTAAAATAGGAGATGATAACGGTGATTTTGAATTAGTCGGTATATCCATTGGTGGGGGTAAAGCTGAAATTACTGAATTAAACGGTTTTGAACTAAGACTATCAGGTGGCTCACCTGCGATTTTAGTCATGCATAATGATCGCTATGGTGCGATCGCTTCTGTTACTAAGGTTTTAGCAGAAAGAGAGATTAATATCGGTCATATGGAAGTGTTCGTAAAGAGCAAGGTAAAGACGCCATGATGGTCATTGAAACAGACCAACCTATTCCAGATGAAGTAATGAAGCAACTTGGAACATGTGATCATATTTTACAGGTCGTAACGATTGCTGACTAAGAAGGGACGTGAGAAACATGTTTAGAAGCGTAAGTGATTTAATACAAATAACAAAAGAGCGTAACATACCTATATCTGAAGTAATGATTGAGCAAGAAATTGAAGAAAGCGGGAAATCAAGAGAAGATATTTTTGCTGAAATGGAACGTAATTTAGATGTTATGGAAAAAGCAGTAGAAGATGGTCTTAAAGGTGTTAAATCTCGCTCAGGTTTAACGGGTGGTGATGCCGTTTTAATTAACCAATATCGCGAAGAAAAGCAACCGCTTTCAGGGGATTTAATCTTAGATGTTGTGAGTAAAGCAGTCTCTACAAATGAAGTCAACGCTGCGATGGGAACAATCTGTGCAACACCGACAGCCGGAAGTGCAGGGTGCGTCCCAGGTGTTTTATTTGGATTAAAAGATCGGTTAAATCCTACTCGTGAAGAAATGGTAAGATTTCTGTTTACAGCTGGTGCTTTTGGTCAAGTTATTGCCAATAATGCATCTATTTCAGGTGCAGCTGGTGGTTGTCAGGCAGAGGTAGGTTCTGCAGCTGGTATGGCAAGTGCAGCAGCAGTTGAAATGGCTGGAGGTACGCCTGAACAGTCTTCTGAAGCAATGGCTATTACGCTTAAAAATATGCTAGGTCTAGTGTGTGATCCTGTAGCTGGACTCGTTGAAGTGCCATGCGTTAAGCGTAATGCAATGGGTTCATCACAAGCCATTGTATCGGCTGACTTGGCCTTAGCGGGTGTAACAAGCCGAATTCCTTGTGATGAGGTAATTGGAGCCATGTATCAAATCGGTCAAAAAATGTCATCAACTTTAAAGGAAACAGCTGAAGGAGGATTAGCGGCAACACCTACTGGTAAAGCGTTAGCGGCTAAAATTTTTGGTTCAGCTGCAGAGTAAAAAGAAATAAAGAAGAGAGTGATCATCTTGTTTTATGAACCGGTCGACGTCATTCCGAGTGTCGGTGAAAAACAAAAGAGCAGCTCGAGTTATTAGACATTACGAAAGTGGGAGATTTACTCTTCCACTTTCCTTTTCGTTATGACTATTTTGAGCTGAAACCCATTAATGAAATTAATCATGATGAAACGGCAACCATACAAGGTCAAGTGGTGTCAGAGCCAAATGTTAGTTATTTTGGAAGGAAGAAATCACGATTAATATGTACCCTTCAAGTTGGCGTTGTTGCCATTAAAGCTGTGTTTTTAATCAAGCCTTCTTAAAAGAACGCATTAAAAAAGGAGAAATGATTACTGTCACAGGTAAATGGGACATGCATAGACTTCAAATTACAGTCAATCAGTTTCATTCAAATTCATTTAATGAAGAGCAAGATATTCAGCCGGTCTATCATACGAAGGGGAACTTATCAACTAAGCAATTAAAAAAGCTTATCACCTATGCATTAAAATCATCTTTACATGAAGTGGACGAGATGTTGCCAGACAAGTATTTAACAGATTATAAACTGCCTGGTCGTCAGCATGCAGTGAAGGACCTACACCAACCATCTTCAAAAACGGCTCTTAAACATGCTAAAAGACGTTATATTTGAAGAGCTATTTATTTTCCAACTTAAAATGCAATGGATCAAAGAGCATAATCGTCAAAAAACAAACGGTTTGCCTAAACAGTTTGATGAAAGTCTAGTTCAAAAATTTGTCCAACAACTCGGGTTTGATTTAACGAACAGTCAGGACAGGGTTCTTGATGAAATTTTAACTGACTTAAAACAACCATACCGAATGAACCGTCTGCTTCAAGGGGATGTTGGTTCTGGTAAAACGGTTGTTGCTGCGATAGCATTGTATGCTACATATTTATCGGGACAACAAGGTGCATTAATGGTTCCAACAGAGATTTTAGCTGAACAGCACGAAGAATCACTAACCGAATTATTTGGCGATCTATTAACAGTAGAGTTGTTAACTGGTTCAATTAAAGGTAAAAAGCGAAAAGAGCGTCTTGAACGAATTCAAAAAGGAGAAGTTGATATCGTTGTAGGTACTCATGCGTTAATTCAAGACGACACCATTTTTAATGACTTAGGGCTTGTTATTGTCGATGAACAGCACCGCTTTGGCGTACAGCAAAGAAAACGTTGAGGGATAAAGGACTTCATCCTGATGTGTTATTTATGACAGCAACACCGATCCCCCGCACTTTATCGATTACCACTTTTGGAGATATGGATGTATCCATAATTGATGAGCTCCCTAAGGGTAGACAGCCTATCGAAACTTATTGGGTTAAGGAAAACATGATGGATCGAGTTAGACAGTTCATGGTAAGTGAAGTTTATAATGGCCGGCAGGCGTATGTAATCTGCCCATTAATAGAAGAATCAGATCAACTTGATATCCAAAATGCAGTTGATATTTTTGAAGAGCTACAAGATGATCTTCCTAATGACATTAATGTGGGACTCATGCATGGGAGGCTTAACGCTCAAGAAAAAGAAGATGTGATGAGGCGTTTTGCAGATAATGAAATTAACATTCTAGTCTCAACCACCGTCGTTGAAGTTGGAGTGAACGTTCCTAATGCTACCCTAATGGTGATTTATGATGCTGAACGTTTTGGGTTAGCTCAACTACATCAACTTAGAGGTAGGGTAGGTAGAGGTTCTCATCAAAGCTACTGTATTTTATTAGCCGACCCTAAAGGGGATACAGGTAAAGAACGGATGAGAGTGATGACAGAAACGAATGATGGCTTCACCTTATCTGAGCACGACTTACAAATTAGAGGACCAGGTGATTTCTTTGGTAAAAAACAAAGCGGATTACCAGAGTTTAAAGTAGCAGATTTGGTAGAAGACTATAGAGCCTTAGAGGTAGCGAGACGAGATGCTGTTCATGTCATGAAACATCAATTATTGTGGAACAATCCAGAATATGAGCGATTAAAATCGATGATTGAATCTGATCCAAAAATTCAAGAGCGAATTTTGATTAAAGGATTGCAAGAAACCCTAAGGTATTATATATTACTATTAGGACCTAGTCATAATAGTGGACGGTGTAAAATATGAAGTATAAAAAGAAGGAAAGACAAGAAAAACTGGTTGAAATGATAGAAGAAACTCCATTTATAACAGATGAAGAATTAGCTAATAAATTTGGAGTCAGTATCCAAACCATTCGTCTAGACCGGCTAGAACTTTCTATTCCAGAATTAAGAGAGCGTATTAAAAATGTAGCTAATAAAAACTGGAATGAAACAGTCAAAGCTTTGCCAATTGACGAAGTTATTGGTGAAATTGTTAATTTGGAGTTAGATAATTTAGCCATTTCAATTCTAGATATTAAAGAGGAACATGTATTCTCACGTAACCAAATAGCAAGAGGCCATCACTTGTTCGCGCAAGCCAATTCTTTAGCTGTTGCGATTATAAATGATGACTTAGCATTGACGGCGAATGCAGAAATTAACTTTACTCGCCCGGTTAAATTGGGAGAACGAGTTGTCGCTAAAGCTTCAGTGACAAACCGTAATCAAAAGCGAACTAAAATAAATGTCAGAAGTTATGTTCAAGATGAATTAGTTTTTGAAGGTATATTTAAGATGTATAGAAGTACTGAAAAATAAAAGGGGTACTAATTATGAGAATAGCAATCGATGCCATGGGGGGCGATCATGCCCCTGAAGCGGCTGTAAAAGGTGCTTTATTGGCAGTTGAACATTATAGTGATTTGGAAATTACGCTTTATGGTGATGAGGAGCAAATCAAACCTTATCTTGATCCTAAACATTCTAAAATTCATATACATCATACAATGGAAAAAGTTGAGAACACGGATGAACCAGCACGTGTGGTTAGAAAGAAGAAAAATGCTTCAATGGTTTTAATGGCAGAGGCTGTTAAAAATAATGAGGCTGACGCATGTATTTCAGCAGGAAACACGGGAGCCCTTATGAGCACGGGATTATTTAAAGTAGGCCGAATTAAAGGGATAGACCGACCAGCGCTCAGTCCTACACTGCCAACAATAGACGGAAAAGGCTTTTTACTATTAGATGTTGGTGCAAATGTAGAAGCAAAACCTAATCATCTTATGCAATATGCGATTATGGGTTCTATTTATGTTGAAAAAGTTAGAGGCATTAAAAACCCTAAGGTCGGACTTCTAAATGTTGGAACAGAAGACCAAAAAGGTTCTGAATTGGTTAAGGAAGCATTCCAACTCATGCAAAGTGCACCTGTTAATTTGTTGGAAACGTAGAGGCACGTGATTTATTAGAAGGAGTAGCTGATGTGGTCGTAACTGATGGGTTTTCAGGAAATATTGCACTGAAATCGATCGAAGGAACAGCACTTAATATGTTTTCCATGATTAAAGATACGTTTATGAAAAACGCAAAAACGAAACTAGCTGCAGCATTAGTTAAATCTGATTTAAAAGGAATAAAAGATCAATTAGATTATTCCGAGTATGGTGGTGCAGGATTATTTGGATTAGCAGCTCCAGTTATTAAAGCACACGGTTCGTCAAATGATAGAGCCATATTTAATGCCATCAAACAGACCTATCATTTAGTGGAAGCTAATGTAGTTGGGTTAATTGGTGAGGAAGTACGTCAATTACAACAACGGGAGGGTTCTTAATGAAGAAGGTTGCATTTCTATTTCCTGGTCAAGGCTCCCAGAGCGTTGGTATGGGACAAGATTTTTACGAGGCTTTTGATTCTGTAAAACAACTATACCATCAAGCTGATGACATTTTAGGTTATTCATTAACAGATCTGATGTTAAATGGACCTAATGATGAATTAACGAAAACTGAAAATGCTCAGCCAGCGTTACTGTTAAATAGCATAGCCATTTTTAATTTATTAAAAGACGAAGGGATTAAGCCCTCTATGGTAGCAGGCCATAGTCTGGGTGAGTATAGCGCTCTTTACGCTGCAGGTTCATTATCCTTTGAAGATGCCATTCAGCTCGTACATAAAAGAGGGAAATACATGGAGAAGGCCGTTCCAACTGGCCAAGGTACTATGGCTGCGGTACTTGGGGTTGATTCAGAAATAATAGATGAAGTAACAGAAGAAGTGACTAATCAAGGTGATACTGTAAATGTTGCAAACTATAACTGTCCTGGTCAAATTGTGATCTCAGGCACCGTAGCAGGAGTCGAAAAAGCTTCTGAAAAACTGAAAGAACGAGGCGCAAAAAGAGTCTTACCGTTAAATGTGAGTGGTCCATTCCATTCAGAGCTTATGAAACCTGCAAGTGAGGATTTTAAAGAAGAATTAAAACAAGTAAACATTAAAAAAGCTGAGGTTCCTGTCTATGCTAATGTCACAGCAAGTGCAGTGCAGGATTCAAATGATATTGAGACGTTACTAGTTAAACAACTTTATTCACCAGTCCAATTCACTCAAACAATTGAAAATATGTTGGAAGCTGAAGTGGATGCTTTCGTTGAAATTGGAAATGGTAAAGTCTTATCTGGTTTAGTCAAGAAAGTCCATAGACGTGCTAAAATCTTCACATTAAATGAAGTCGAGGCTTTAGAAGGTTTTAAAAGCTGGTTAAAGGAGGAATAATGTTATGTTAGATGGGAAAGTAGCTTTAGTAACAGGTGCTTCACGAGGAATTGGCAAAGCGATTGCGTTAGAATTAGCTAGTAAAGGAGCTAATGTTGTTGTAATTATGCGGGTAGTCAAGAACGCGCTGAAGCTGTTGCTCAAGAGATTAAACAATTAGGCCAAGAAGCGGTAGCTGTTCAAGCCAATGTCGCAAGCCCTGATGAGGTTAAACAACTTGTTAAGACAACAACGGATGAATTTGGTTCAATAGATATCCTAGTGAATAACGCAGGAATTACTCGTGATAATCTTCTAATGAGAATGAAAGAGGACGAGTTTGACGATGTTATTGACACAAATTTAAAAGGTGTTTTTAACTGCGTTAAAGCAGTCACAAGGCCAATGATGAAACAACGTGGTGGTAAAATCGTAAATGTAGCATCAGTAGTTGGTGTTACGGGAAATCCTGGTCAGACCAATTATGTTGCAGCCAAAGCTGGGGTAATTGGAATGACTAAGTCTGTGGCTAAAGAATTAGCAGCAAGAAACATCAATGTAAATGCTGTTGCTCCAGGATTTATTACTACAGATATGACGGACGCATTATCAGATGAAGCGAAACAAGGCATGCATGACATGATTCCATTAAACCGCTTAGGTGAACCTGAAGATGTTGCTAGAGTCGTGCGTTTTCTAGCTTCAGAGGATTCAGATTATATTACAGGTCAAACCATTCATGTTGATGGTGGAATGGTTATGTAACATTTATAGTTTTGTTAATAACTTTGAAGGGAGGTGAGATCGATGGCAGATGTATTTGATAAAGTTAAAGAAATTATCGTTGAACGTTTAGATGTTGATGAGGCTAAAGTTACTATGGAAGCTTCATTTAAAGATGACTTAGAAGCGGACTCATTAGATGTTGTAGAATTAGTAATGGAATTAGAGGATGAATTCGACATGGAAATCTCTGATGAGGATGCTGAAAAAATTCAAACAGTTGGTGATGCTGTTAATTACATAAACAGCAACCAATAAATAAATTTATAGGGGATGGCACTCGCCATCCTCATCTTCTTTAAACGGGTGGAAAAATATGAACTTTAAACAATTACAAAAAGACATTAACATTCAATTCAAAATGAAGATTTACTAAAACAAGCCTTCATGCATACATCGTATGTGAATGAGCACCGTGAACAGCAGTTAGAAGACAATGAGCGCTTAGAGTTTTTGGGTGATGCGGTGCTTGAATTAGCAGTGTCTCAATACCTGTATCGTGAGTATAAACATATGAGTGAAGGAGAATTAACAAAATTTAGAGCCAATATAGTATGTGAGCCTTCACTTGAAAAATTTGCAAAAGATCTTAATCTTAACGAATTTCTTCTACTTGGTAAAGGGGAGGAAAAATCAGGAGGTCGTGAAAGGCCTTCTTTACTCGCTGACGCTTATGAGGCATTAATTGGTGCTATTTATTTAGACCAAGGATTTGATCAAGTCATTACGTTCTTAAGTGACTTTATGTATCCAAAAATTGAACCAGGTGCTTTTTCACATGCGATGGATTACAAGACACAATTGCAGGAATTAGTTCAACAAGACGGTAAGCAGGTTCAGTATAAAATTGTAGATGAAATTGGCCCTGCTCATAACAGAAGTTTGTAGCTGATGTATTTGTGGGTAGTGAGAAGAAAGGCAAAGGAACTGGACGCACTAAAAAGAAGCTGAACAAGAGGCTGCTCAAAAAGCATTAAAAGGCATGTAACTAATGCAAAATCCGTACAATGATTAAATTTAATCTTGTACGGATTTTTGTGTGCTTTAATTATTGTCTGAGCCTTTTTAATTCATCAATAATCGCATGAATTTCAGGCACACTCACTTGATCTTTGCTTTTAACCATATCATACAATTGTTTGATCTCATCGTAATCCTTCAAGCTAAAGTTATCAGAATCCATGATCGTTGGATTTAATACTTGAAGCTTTTTAGAAAGATCTTCAATGATATATTTCAAATTTTCCTCAGTTGCTTCGTTTAAATTCATTTCATTCACTCCTTAGATTTTATCGCTACCTTCTGAAACCACTTATTTTATGATAAAATAAAAAAGTTCAGTTGTTAAGGTTAGAACGCAAAATTGAGTAGGTGTTTACATATGTTTTTGAAAAAATTAGAATCAGTTGGCTTTAAGTCATTTGCTGAACGTATAACGGTTGACTTTGTTCCGGGCGTTACAGCAGTGGTTGGGCCAAATGGAAGCGGAAAATCAAATGTTACAGATGCTATACGCTGGGTGTTAGGTGAACAATCGGCGAAATCACTACGCGGGGCAAAAATGGAAGACATTATTTTGCCGGTAGTGACACTAGACGAGCGTTAAATGTAGCTGAAGTAACGTTAACTTTAGATAATAAAGATCAAAGACTCCCAATCGATTATGAAGAAGTAGCCGTTACAAGACGAGTATATCGTTCTGGGGAAAGCGAATATTTAATTAATAAACAGCCATGCAGGCTTAAAGATATCGTAGAGCTCTTTATGGACTCAGGCCTAGGTAAAGAAGCCTTTTCAATTATTAGCCAAGGTAAAGTTGAAGAGATTTTAAGTTCAAAGTCTGAAGAGCGACGTTCTATATTTGAAGAAGCTGCAGGTGTGCTTAAATATAAACAGCGTAAAAATAAAGCAGTTAAGAAATTAACTGAAACCGAAGATAATTTAGATCGTGTTGAAGATATTATTCATGAGATTGAAGGGCAATTAGAGCCGCTCAAAGAACAAGCAGCCGTTGCAAAAGAATATTTAGAGAAAAAAGATGAGTTAGAACAGCACGAAGTCAGCCTAATTGTAACAGAGATTGAAAATATTCACTCTGAATGGGGTCATTTACTTCAAGAAATTGATACGCTAAAAGAACAGTTGATGGAAGAGAAGACTTCTATTCAAGCAGATGAGTCTAAAGTTGAAGAAATTGGACAACAGATTCAAGAGTTAGATCAAAAATAGAAGGACTTCAAGATCAAAAACTAACATTGACTCAGCAAATCGAACAACTAGATGGTCAGAAAAACTTACTTGTTGAACGTCTAAAACATTATGATGAAAGTAAAGAAAAACTTGAACAAGATATTAAGGAAAGCCAAGATCAAATTGATCAATTTGAACTCGACTACGAAGATCAAGATATGAAACTAAAATCATTAAAGTCTCAGCGTGATGAAACTAAGAAAACAATTAGTGAAATAAATAATGAAATTGCGAACTCAGGCGTCGATATTGAAGATCAAATTGAATCAATGAAAGCTGAATACATTGAATTGCTT
Organism: Piscibacillus salipiscarius JCM 13188; assembly: GCF_001311865.1. Taxonomy (GTDB): domain Bacteria; phylum Bacillota; class Bacilli; order Bacillales; family Alkalibacillaceae; genus Piscibacillus; species Piscibacillus salipiscarius. Next base: position 184,147 of record NZ_BBCD01000001.1, on the reverse strand, counting down.
AACGAACAAGCTGCAAATCGTAATGAAAAAGCCTCAATCGAAAAACAAATTGAACAATCTAAAGCTCGTAAACAACGTTAGATGAACGTTTTGAGAAACTTATAGAAGAACGTAATTCTTTAGATGATGATCAATCAGCTCAAGCTAAGGAAAAGGTAGCCCTTGAAGAACAATTAAATGTCTTAAATCAAAAGTTAAATGAATGCCAAGACCTGAACCAAAACTTATCAGAAGAGATAAGACAAGATGAAGAAAAGCTTTATAAGGGTTACCGCATTATTGAACAATTACGTTCTAAGAAAGACATGCTAGAGGATATGAAAGAGTCTTATAGTGGTTTTTTCATGGAGTTAAATCAATTTTACAAGCTAAGGAAAAAGGGAATCTAAATGGCATTCATGGCGCAGTTGCTCAGCTAATAGATATACCCAATGAGTATGTCACTGCAATGGAAACGGCTTTAGGTGGACAGGCACAGCATATTGTGGTTGGAAAAGACCATGAAGCAAGGGAAGCCATTAAGTGGCTTAAGAAAACAAATAGTGGGCGTGCGACATTATTACCAATTTCAACGATTAGACCACGTCATATTGATCCAAGACTAGTTGATCAAATTCAAAATCATAGTGGTTTTGTTGGAGTTGGTAGTGAGCTTGTTGAATACGATTCAACCTATGAACCAATCATTAAAAATTTAATAGGAAATGTTCTCATTTCTAATACTCTTAAAGACGCAAATGAACTGGCTAGCGCAACCAACCATCGTTACAGGATTGTGACGTTAGAGGGTGACGTTGTTAATCCAGGTGGTTCCATGAGTGGTGGGGCTAAGAAGCGGTCAAATCAAACTTCTTTATTCACACGTGACCGAGAGTTAGAAGAAGTTCAGACAAAGCTTAAAGACTTTGAAAATAAAAGTTTAGATTTTGAACGTCAATTAAGTGATAAGAAGAAGCGTTTGAAACAAGTTCAAGAAGATTTACAACAACATCAATTAGATAAAGATGAGTTATATAATCAATATCAGATGGTGAAAGAAGGCTATCAAGCACTCCAAGCAAGGCTTTCCAATATCAATGATCAACTGTCTGTTTATGATCAGGAAAATAGTCAGCATGAAGAAGAGATGAATACTTTAGGAAAAGAGTTATCTAATATTAAAGATAAGCTACAATCTCAAGAAGAGCAATCTGAGTCATTACGTGGTGACATTGACCATTTATCATCCAATCAATCCGATTTTAAAGCAAAATGTTGAGAAACATAAAGAAAGATTAAATCATATGCAAATCCGTTTAGCGGAACAAGAAAGTGAAGTTAGAAATCAAAAAGAACGTCTTAACCAAATTCAAGAGCAATTAAATGAAGCTCGTAAGGTAAACAAACAATATCAAGAGGAACTAAAAGGCTTAGAAGAGTCACATCAAAATGCTCAGACAGTTGATGGGTTGACTGATCAAGTAAAAGAAGCTAGAACTCAATTAGTTCAAATCAACGACCAACTAGAACAGTCACGAGGTGAACGTCAAAATTTAACTCATTCTAGGGATGATTTAGAAAGAGAACTAAAAGAGCGGAACAGACAATATCAGCAACGAAATAGTCATATGCAGCAGCTTGAAGTAAAAGCAAACAGACTAGATGTGGATTTAGAAAATCGTTTGAATCATTTAAGAGAAGAATATATGTTGACGTTTGAGAAAGCCAAAAAAGACTTTGGACTTACAGAAGAGATTGATGAAACAAGAGAAAAAGTTAAACTCATTAAACGCTCAATTGATGAACTTGGGACTGTCAATCTAGGTTCTATTGACGAATATGAACGTATTCAAGAACGTTATGAATTTTTAACTGAACAGCAACAAGATCTTTTAGAAGCAAAAGATACGCTACACTCAATCATTCAAGAGATGGATGAAGAGATGATTCGCAAGTTCAGTACTACCTTTGGTCAAATTCAAGATCAATTCTCAATTGTATTTAAAGAGCTATTTGGCGGAGGTCATGCTGAATTAAAGCTTACCAATCCAGATGATTTACTTGAAACAGGTGTCGATATAATTGCACAACCACCTGGTAAAAAGCTTCAGAATTTAAGCCTTCTTTCAGGTGGAGAGAGAGCCTTAACAGCAATCGCTTTATTGTTTGCGATCTTAAGAGTTAGACCTGTACCATTTTGTGTGCTTGATGAAGTTGAAGCAGCCCTTGACGAAGCAAATGTCATGCGTTTTGGAAAATATTTAAAAGAGTTTTCTAAGCAAACACAATTTATTGTCATTACTCATAGAAAAGGTACGATGGAAAAACGCTGATGTTCTATATGGAATCACGATGCAAGAATCAGGCGTATCGAAGCTTGTATCTGTTAAATTAGAAGAAACAGAGGAAATGGTGTTAAACTAAGGAAACGAAAGGAAGACGAGTATGGGATTTTTTAAGAAACTCAAGGACAAAATCAACAACCAAACAGAACAAGTCACAGATAAATTTAAAGATGGAATGTCTAAAACAAGAGATTCGTTCACATCTAAAGTGAATGACTTAGTTGCACGCTATCGTAAAGTTGATGAAGAATTTTTCGAAGAGCTAGAAGAGATTTTAATATCAGCTGACGTTGGTGTAACTACAGTAATGGAATTGATTGAAGAACTTGAGATGGAAGTTAAGCGCCGTAACATCCAAGATACAGAAGAAGTAAAAGAGGTCATCTCTGAAAAGCTAGTTGAAATATATTATGATGGTGAGGATTCATCCATTGAAGAGCTGAATTTAAACGAAGATGGTCTTTCGGTGATTCTACCGTTGGTGTAAATGGTGTTGGTAAAACGACTACCATTGGCAAATTAGCTCATCAATTGAAAGAAGAAGGCAAATCGGTTTTATTAGCAGCTGGTGATACATTTAGAGCAGGCGCGATTGATCAGCTTGATGTGTGGGGCGAACGAACAGGTGTTGACGTTATTAAACACAGTGAAGGTAGTGATCCTGCTGCTGTTATTTATGACGGTATTCAGGCAGCTAAGTCTCGCGGTGCTGACGTCCTAATCTGTGATACAGCTGGGCGCCTTCAAAATAAAGTTAACCTTATGAACGAGCTTGCTAAAGTTAAAAAAGTTATATCTAGAGAAATTGATGGAGCACCACATGAAACACTTTTAGTATTAGATGCTACTACAGGGCAAAACGCATTAAGTCAGGCTAAAACATTTAAAGAAGCAACCGATGTATCAGGCATTGTATTAACAAAGCTAGATGGTACTGCTCGAGGTGGGATTGTTTTGGCCATTCGGAAGGAACTGGATATTCCGGTTAAATACGTTGGTTTAGGAGAAAGAATGGAAGATTTACAACCATTTGATGCGCACCAATTTGTATATGGGTTATTTGGCGATTTAATCACTGATGAATCCGAAAAATAGATGAGGAGGCTGCTTGTGTTAGAAAAGACAACTCGCGTAAACTATTTGTTTGATTTCTACCAAGAATTATTAACTCCCAAACAGAAGAGTTATATGGAATTATACTATCTGGAAGATTATTCCCTTGGAGAAATTTCGGAGACTTATGATGTTAGTAGACAAGCAGTTTATGATAATATTAAACGTACAGAGGCAATGCTTGAAGAATATGAAGAAAAGCTAGGCCTGTATAAACGATTTGAACAGCGAAATCGATTGTTAATTGAGATGAAAGAGTCTTTATCTCAACAAAATCTAGATCAAGTTAAATCGTTGATAGAGGAATTGGAAAACCTAGATTAGGAGGACGGTCAAATGGCATTTGAAGGATTAGCCGACCGATTACAAGGTACGATTAAGAAAATTACCGGTAAAGGTAAAGTAACCGAACAAGATGTCAAAGAAATGACACGTGAAGTTCGACTAGCTTTACTAGAAGCCGATGTTAACTTTAAGGTCGTTAAAGATCTAATTAAACGAATTAAAGAACGTGCAATAGGTCAAGACGTATTAGAAGGATTAAACCCTGGACAACAAGTTATTAAAGTTGTTAAAGAAGAATTAACTGACTTGATGGGCGGAGAACAAAGTAAAATTGCCGTAGCTAACAAGCCGCCAACTGTTATTATGATGGTTGGTCTTCAAGGTGCAGGTAAGACGACAACAACCGGTAAGCTAGCCAATCATTTAAGAAAAAAATATAACCGTAATCCAATGTTAGTAGCTGCTGATATTTATAGACCAGCAGCCATCAACCAGTTAGAAACGTTAGGTAAGCAGCTTGATATGCCAGTATTCTCAAAAGGTACAGAGGCAGATCCTGTTGATATTGCAAAAGAAGCTATTGAAGAAGCTAAAGAACAACATAAAGATTATGTATTAATCGATACGGCTGGTCGTTTGCATGTGGATGAAGGACTAATGGATGAACTCCATAATATTAAAGATGCCGTCAAGCCAGATGAAATTTTCCTAGTAGTTGATTCGATGACAGGTCAAGATGCTGTTAATGTTGCTGAAAGTTTTGATGAACAACTAGACATTTCTGGAGTTGTTTTAACAAAGCTTGATGGTGATACTCGTGGTGGTGCAGCACTTTCTATTAGAGCTGTGACAGGTAAACCAATTAAGTTTGCTGGTATGGGTGAAAAATTAGATCAATTAGAAGCCTTCCACCCTGACCGAATGGCATCAAGAATTCTTGGAATGGGGGACGTTCTAAGTTTAATTGAAAAAGCCGAAACAGAAGTTGATGAAAAGAAAGCCAAAGAGATGGAAAAGAAAATGAAGGATATGTCCTTCACGTTTGAAGATTTCCTTGAACAAATGGCGCAAGTGCGTAACATGGGACCATTAGATGAACTCATCAATATGATGCCTGGAGCTAATAAAATGAAAGGCATGAAAAACATGCAACTGGATGAAAAACAAATCGACCACGTCGAAGCAATCATCCAGTCTATGACGAAAGAAGAAAGAGTCGATCCTAACGTCATTAATGCTAGCCGTAAAAAACGTATAGCAAAAGGGTCTGGTACGTCGGTTTCTCAAGTGAACCGTCTATTAAAACAATTTGATGAAATGAAGAAAATGATGAAGCAAATGATGGGCGGTAAGAAGGGTAAGAAAAAAGGTGGAATGAATTTTCCTTTTATGTAATGGAAAAATACTTTACACACTTTTGGACATCTGATACAATTTATTCTTGTGAGAAGGAAATTTGATGGAGGTGTAAATAATGGCAGTAAAAATCCGTATGAAAAGAATGGGTTCTAAAAGAAAACCATACTATCGTTTAGTAGTTGCTGATTCACGTTCTCCACGTGACGGTCGCATTATTGAACAGATTGGCACATATAATCCTTTAAGTGAAACTCTAGCAGTTTCAATTGATGAAGATAAAGCGTTAGATTGGTTATCTAAAGGTGCTAAGCCTAGTGATACAGTTCGTAACCTATTCTCTAAAGAAGGCATCATGACGAAGTTTCACGAATCAAAAGCTAAATAGTAAAGGTTAGTGATATCATGAAAGCCTTAATTGAAACGATTGTCCAACCACTTGTTGATTATCCTGAGGAAGTTCAGGTAACCGTTGAAGAAACGGATGAAAAGATTCGTTATCATTTAACGGTTAATGAGAATGATGTGGGCAAAGTAATCGGTAAGAACGGTCGAATTGCCAAAGCAATTCGTACAGTCGTTCATGCCGCAAGCTCAGATATTAATAAAAATATTTGTTGATATTATGTAATGGGAGAGGTCTAACCTTTCCCATTTTTACAATCAATATTTTGCAGTTGAAATACACGTTGACTGATTTAAAGACAAAATGTATTTCAACTGCATAATGATGTTGAACAGCTCTGTCCTCCAGCAGTGTATTTATAGATTAGAAGGTGATTTATTGTGAAGATTTTAAGAAAAACAACTGTTAAACAAGTCATCACTGATCAAAGTCGAGAATTAATAAAAGAGAAATTTAATCAAAAAATAGGACAGGCTAAAAAAGAGTTAGAACAACTTCAATTTGAGAAGAAAAAATTAACCTATCAAAAACGATTCAATTCCTCAAAAGTTGAGGAACGATTTTCAGTCGAAGAAAACAAACGAAAACAATCAATTGAATGGTTAGAACAACAGATTGGACAACTCGATCATATACCAAATGGAAGTGAGTTAATCGAGGGAGAAGTTGATGAGTTGATTGAGGTTGAGGTTGGAGACCAATGGGAGGCCGTTGCTGGAAATAGAACGATTACCATTAAAGATGGGCAAATTATAGATATTAATTAGGGTGAACATATATGGAACGTTATTTTAATGTAGGTAAGATTGTGAATACACACGGAGTTAAAGGTGAAGTCAGAGTCATAGCCATTACGGATTTTGATGAACGTTTCACTCCAGGCAATCAATTATATTTCTTTAAAGAGAATGATGACCAACCTGAAGAGTTAACCATTAAAACACATAGAAAACATAAACAATTTGACCTTCTATCGTTCGAGTCTATGGAAAATATTAACGATGTTGAGCGATTAAAAGGTGGAAACTTAAAAATTCCTGAGTCAAGCATGCATGAATTAGAAGAAAATGAGTTTTATTTTCATGAAATCATTGGCTGTGAAGTATATAATGTCGATGGTGAACTGATTGGTAAGGTTAAAGAAATTTTACAGCCAGGTGCAAATGATGTTTGGGTAGTCCAAAGGCAAGGCAAAAAGGATGCACTGATCCCGTATATAGAGTCAGTTGTGAAAAGTGTAGATGTTCAAAACGGAAGTGTAATGATCGAGGAGATGGAAGGGTTATTAGAATGAAGATTGATATTTTAACCCTATTTCCAGACATGTTTAGAGGTGTTTTTGAAGCTTCCATTCTAAAGAGAGCTCAAGATATGGGAGCTTTCAGTTATCGTTTAATTGATTTTAGGGAATATACAGATGATAAACATAATAAAGTAGATGACTACCCATACGGTGGTGGTGCTGGAATGGTGTTAAAGCCACAGCCCATTTTTGATGCGGTTGAAGATATAATTAACGGAGAAGAAAAGAAACCTCGAATAGTACTTTTATGTCCACAAGGCGAATCTTATACTCAGCAAAAAGCAGAGGAACTAGCTAAAGAGGATCATTTAATCATGATCTGTGGACATTATGAAGGATATGATGAACGAATTCGAGAACATTTAGTAACAGACGAAATCTCTATCGGTGACTACGTTTTAACCGGCGGTGAACTCGGAGCTATGGTAATAACCGATAGTGTCATTCGACTTCAACCAGAAGTTCTCGGAAACGATGAATCAGCTGTAAAGGATTCTTTCTCGACTCAATTATTAGAGCATCCACATTATACTAGACCGAATGATTTTAGAGGATTGAAGGTTCCTGATGTATTAACTTCAGGTCATCATGGAAAGATAGAAGAGTGGCGAACTTATGAGTCTCTTAAAAGAACTTATCATAGGAGACCCGATTTACTTGAACGGGCTAAATTAAGTGATCAGGAACTTAAAATGCTTGATAAAATCAAGTCAGAAGATGTTGCAAGAGACTCATGATTATGATATATTAATCTAGTGCTTAAGTGTTGTTTAAGCTTAAAACGATGTTCCGCTGCGGATTAAGCATGAGCATTAGTGAGAAGGAGTGAAAGAGAATGCAAGAACTTCTAAACAAAGTAGCTCAAGATCAGTTACGTACAGATCTTCCTGAATTCCGTGCTGGTGATACAGTAAAAGTTCACGTTAAAGTTGTTGAGGGTAACCGTGAACGTATTCAGGTATTCCAAGGTGTTGTTATTAAGCGTCGCGGTGGCGGCATTAGTGAAACATTCACTGTACGTAAGGTATCATACGGTGTAGGAGTTGAACGTACGTTCCCAGTACATTCTCCACGTCTTGACAAGATTGAAGTTTCTCGTCGTGGTAAAGTACGTCGTGCGAAACTTTATTACTTACGTAACCTACGTGGTAAAGCTGCAAGAATTAAAGAAATTCGCTAATGAATATCAAAAGGGGGGGCTTGGCCATTGGTCAGGTCCCTTTTTCTTTACTGAGGTTTAATTTTACAGGTTATGCTCTCGCTTTTTAAGGGCGTTTCGTGAGGATGAAAAACAAACATTTTGTATTAATTATTAAAACAATTCTAGTTTGAAGTTAAGAGTAAAGCGAACGGTGACGACGCCTGCGGGAACAGCACGAGTTGAAAATCCCCTAAAACGAACGGAGTAAGTTTTAGGAAGTTGAAGCCGTGCCCGCGGCAAGCGTTCACCGTGAGCTATAAACTATTTAAACTATAACAAGAGAGGTGACATGGATGACAATCCAATGGTTTCCCGGTCACATGGCAAAAGCCAAACGTGAAGTTCAAGAAAAACTAAAATTAGTTGACTACGTCATTGAACTAGTCGATGCACGTGCACCACAATCTTCCCAAAACCCCATGCTACACGAAGTTTTAGGTGATAAACAAAACTAATCGTTCTGATGAAAAAGGACTTAGCTGATCCCAAACGAACAAACGAATGGATCGATCATTTTAAAACTCAAGGTCATGAAGCCTTAGCTGTTGATGTTAGCCAAAAAATGATATTCAATCGTTAATTAAAGCATCTAAACAAATGGGTCAATCTATCAATGATAAACGCAAAGAAAAAGGTATTAATCCTCGATCCATTCGCGCAATGATTCTAGGGATACCAAATGTCGGAAAATCCACATTAATCAATCGCTTAGCTAATAAAAAGAGAGCTCAAACAGGTGACAAACCTGGTGTGACAAAAAAACAACAATGGATAAAAATTCAAGGTGAATTCGAGCTTTTAGATACTCCAGGAATCCTTTGGCCAAAATTTGAAGATCAAGAAGTAGGTTATAAACTAGCTGCCATTGGGTCAATCAAAGATCAAATCTTACATTTAGATGATATTGCGGTTTATGTTTTAAAATTCATGAAAGAACATTATCCAGCGTTTTTAGAAGATCGTTACCAATTAGATATAGAGGAAGAAGATATTGTTGTTTGGTTTGATACTATTGGTAAGAAAAGAGGCTGTCTTGCTTCTGGTGGTGTAGTGGATTACGATAAAACTTCTGATGTCATTCTTCAAGATTTGAGAAATGGGAAACTTGGAAATGTCACATTTGACCATATAGATTCGCTTTAATTTTTTCATCTGTAACCGATATTTAGAATAGTGGGGGAACTTTATAGTGAAAGAGAACGAAACCATTGCGGTGATTAAAGAAAAATTATCGAGTCACTCATTCTCACAAGAATGGCTTGAAAAAGTAAAACAAGATGAACGAAAAGGTGTTAAAAAACTGTTGGATCGCTTCTACAAAGAAAAAGAGAAAGAAGCTAATCTAAACGAACACTTTATCAAGATGTCGGAAAACGAAAATCGTCTATATCAAGAAGGTTATCAATTAATCGCTGGAGTTGATGAAGTTGGCAGAGGCCCTTTAGCTGGTCCTGTTTTAACAGCCGCGGTCATTCTACCTAATGACTTCTATTTACCAGGAATTAATGATTCAAAAGCTCTTTCCGAACAAAAGCGTGAAGAATATTATCATATCATTAAAGAACAGGCTTTAGCAGTGAGTGTGGGCCAGGCTAATGCTAAAGAGATCGACTATTATAATATATATCAAGCGACAAAATAGCTATGCAGCGTGCAGTAGAAGGACTTCATATGGAGCCCGATTACTTGCTTTTAGATGCCATGAGACTCGAAGTTATAAAAGTTCCACAAGAATCGATCGTAAAGGGAGATTCTAAGAGCATTTCGATCGCAGCAGCAAGCATTATTGCCAAAGTTGAGCGAGATCAAATTATGAAAAATTGGGCGAAGATTATCCTATGTATCAATTTGATCGCAATGCAGGGTATGGAACTACGGCTCACTTGAATGCACTTGAAGAGTATGGTGTCACGCCTTATCACCGGCGTTCATTCCAACCTGTTCGTCAATATACATAAGTAGGTGTTGATCATGAAATCAGTTAGTCAAACGATTTCTTCCATCAAACAAAATCAACGTATATCAAACATACTGACATTGAGAGAAGGGCAGCTCATTACTGGGAAAATTACTAAGTTTTTTCCTGGTAACAAGGCTGCTGTTTCTTTATCTGGTCATCAGGTAATCGCACAAATGGACGCCTCTTTAGAAGCAAATAAGCATTATCTCATGCAAGTTAAAGGGACCAAGCCGGCCATTCAATTAAAAGTGGTTAACCAACAAGAGGTGCATTCATATAAAGATGCAGCAAAACAACTCGTACAGGCCAACCACCAAAAGGCACCCAGAAGTGTACAATTGCAGTTGGCTCAACTTTTAAAACAGCAACTGCCAATCAAACCAAATCAAATATCAGATTTAATACATCTTATGAAGCAAAATCAAGTACCGAATCAGAATAATGTACTGTCATCTATGATTAAACAAAATTTACCATTAAATCAAGAGGTGTTTCAGGGGGTTCACCAGAGAATTAATCAGCCAATTTCAATATCACAAACCTTTAATACCATACAAAATCAGTTGACTAATCTACCAATTACTGAAGAGACGTTTCAATTAAGTCAAAGGTTGTCTATCTTGCAATCTAAACCCATTAGTTCTCAGCAATTTCAAGAATCAATCGCCTATCAAGCTTTAAAAGAAATAAGAAATGGTTCCCAAACATTATTTCAATTATTTAAACAGGCTGGCGTTATATCGAATCAACTAACATTTGATCAATGGTCAAGCCAGTGGAAAAACTGGAGTCAACAAGGTCGAGCAACGCTAAACTTTCAAAATCCAACTAATCAAACACCTATGCCATTTAATTTAAGTAATATTGATATTGCTCAATTAAGTAAACAATTGACAAATATAAGCCAAAGCGAGCTGTCAATTCAAGAAAATAAAGCATTGGTATTCTGGAGAGCTCTATCTGCTATGGTTTTAGGGGACAAACATGAACAAATAGGACAACAAATAAAAGCCTTTTTCCAATTGACGCAAAGTGAACGAATGCCTCATCAAGACTACCCTAGTATTCAATCATTACTGAAAACTGTTCAGTCTCAGGTCGGTCAATCTACTTTTACCGACTCGACACAACAATTCAATCAAGTTATGAATGCGATGCACTTATCCAATCAAGACTTAACAAGGGAGTTTATGTCATTTACAGCTCAGTTGCCTAAAGAAACTTTAGGTTTAAATCAAGATTTATTTATGGATTTCGAAGGGCAAAAACAAGAAAACGGAAAGCTATCACCTAGCCATTGCCGGGTTATCTTTTACTTAGATTTACCAAAACTAAATCAAACGGTTATGGATTTAAGAGTTCAACAAGATCATTTAGATTTAATGATTTTTCATGAACAACCTAAACTGTTAAATACATCACTCAACCTTTAGTACCTGAAGTTGTTAAGAGGTTAGAGAATCAGGGATTTAAAACTGTTAATGTTTCATTTAAAGATCTTTTTGAGCAAGAGATAAAGTCACATAAATCAATAGATCTACCGATTGAATCAGGAGTTGATTACAGGGTATGAATAAAAGACAAAAAGCATTGGCTTTAAAGTATGATGATCACGAAGACGTAGCCCCAAAAGTTGTAGCTAAAGGCCATGGTCTTGTAGCAGAAGAAATCCTTGAAAGAGCTTCTGAACATGAGGTACCAGTTTATGAGGATGAAACATTAATTAATCTATTAGATGAGTTAAATATAAATGAAACTATCCCGGAGGATTTATACGAGATTGTAGCTGAAGTTTTCGCGTTTATCTATCAAACGGATAAAAAATATGATTAAATTCGACTTTATATGTCTAGTTTCTTTTGTATATGCCGAATTTTATGTATAATAAAAGCGGTGTGGTTTTAACATAACCAAATTCTATATTTTTGTAGTTACAGATTGATGGGAGGATGGATCATGAACATTCATGAGTACCAAGCGAAAGAAATTTTCCGCAAGTACAATGTAGCTGTTCCTAACAGTAAAGTTGCTTTCTCTGTTGATGAAGCAGTTAAAGCAGCAGAAGAATTAGGTTCAGACGTTACTGTTGTAAAGGCGCAAATCCACGCAGGTGGCCGTGGTAAAGCTGGCGGTGTCAAAATTGCTAAAAACTTAGATGACGTTCGCAACTATGCGGATGAGATTTTAGGAAAAACTTTAGTTACACACCAAACAGGTCCAGAAGGTAAAGAAGTTAAACGTTTACTTATTGAAGAAGGTTGCGACATTCAAAAAGAATACTACATTGGTGTCGTACTAGATCGTGCGACTTCACGTGTCGTTATGATGGGTTCTGAAGAAGGTGGAACCGAAATTGAAGAAGTAGCAGCTGAAACTCCAGAAAAGATCTTCAAAGAAGTTGTTGATCCTGTCACGGGTTTAACACCTTTCCAAGCTAGAAGATTAGCATTTAATATGAATATTCCTGATGAATTATTAGGTAAAGCAGTTAAATTCATGATGAGCCTTTACCAAGTATTCGTTGAAAAAGACTGCTCAATTGCAGAAATTAACCCACTAGTAACAACTGGTGATGGGGAAGTATTAGCACTTGATGCTAAATTAAACTTCGACGATAACGCTTTATTCCGTCAAAAAGATGTACAAGAGTATCGTGATTTAGATGAAGAAGATGAGAAGGAAATCGAAGCATCTAAATATGACCTTAGCTATGTTGCATTAGACGGTAACATTGGTTGTATGGTTAACGGTGCAGGTCTTGCAATGGCTACTATGGACATCATTAAGCATTCTGGCGGTGAGCCAGCTAACTTCTTAGATGTTGGTGGTGGTGCGACAGCTGAGAAAGTTACAGAAGCATTTAAGATTATCTTATCTGATGATAATGTTGAAGGAATTCTAGTCAACATCTTTGGTGGTATTATGAAGTGTGATGTTATTGCTGAAGGTGTTGTGGAAGCTACAAAACAAATCGGCCTAGAGATTCCATTAGTGGTACGTTTAGAAGGTACGAACGTTGAATTAGGTAAGAAAATTTTAGATGAATCTGGACTAAATATTACATCTGCAGAATCTATGCAAGATGCAGCTGAGAAGATTGTATCATTAGTAAAATAAGAAAGGACGGGCGAAAATGAGCGTTTATATTAATAAAGATACTAAAGTATTAGTTCAAGGTATCACTGGCGGAACAGCTAAATTCCATACGAAACAAATGCTTGATTATGGAACAAATATCGTTGCTGGTGTTACTCCTAAAAAAAGGCGGTACAGAAGTAGAAGGTGTACCTGTTTATAACACAGTTCAAGATGCAGTAGATGCTACTGGCGCTAATGCATCAGTTATTATGTACCTGCTCCATTTGCAGCAGATGCGATTATGGAAGCAGTAGATGCGGAAATGGATTTAGTCATCTGTATTACTGAACATATTCCAGTTTTAGATATGGTTAAAGTTAAGCGTTATATGGAAGGTAAGAAAACTCGCTTAGTTGGACCTAACTGCCCAGGTGTTATTACTCCAGATGAATGTAAAATTGGAATTATGCCTGGTTACATTCATAAAAAGGTCACATTGGAGTTGTTTCTCGTTCTGGTACCCTTACTTATGAAGCTGTTCATCAGTTATCTGAAGAAGGCTTTGGTCAATCAACAGCAGTTGGTATAGGTGGGGACCCTGTAAACGGTACAAACTTCATCGATGTATTAAAAGCATTTAACGAAGACCCTGAAACTCACGCAGTTATGATGATTGGTGAGATCGGTGGTACAGCTGAGGAAGAAGCTGCTGAGTGGATTAAAGCGAACATGACAAAACCAGTAGTTGGCTTCATCGGTGGTGCTACAGCTCCTCCAGGAAAACGTATGGGCCACGCTGGTGCGATTATTTCTGGTGGTAAAGGTACTGCTGAAGAAAAGCAGCGCATCATGAGAGAGTGCGGCATTAAGGTTGCAGAAACACCAGCAGTTATGGGTCAAACAATGATTGAAGTACTAAAAGAAAACGACCTAATCGATAAAACAAAACTCATTAATTAATTGACAATTCCCCGAATTTATTTTATAGATTCGGGGGATTTTTAAATACAATATTATAAATGAGGTGAATAATGATTGAAATACTCTTCGTCATTTAAGTTATTTTTATTAACCCGTTTTAAAGGTTTGAGTAGAAGGAAAATTCTTACCTACATGACACGAGATCGCAATTTTGAGCAATTATTTGATTATTCTTCACAAGACCTCGTGCATCTCTTTAAACTTTCCCCTAAACAAGCTTCATTACTTTTTAAATACTTAAATTATCCAGATCTTGTAATAAGAGAATTTGAAACGTATAAACGATTATCTCCTATTACTATACTAAGTTCGGAATACCCTAATTCATTAAGGAAAATCCCAGATCCCCCTTTAGTTCTTTACTGGCAAGGAAATAAACAATTATTAAACTCACTTAAAATTTCAGTCATTGGAACACGGCAGCCTTCTCCTAGTGCACAACAAAAGATAAATGTACTTCTAGATCCGCTTATTCAATTAAACACAACTATTGTCAGTGGTCTTGCTTATGGTATTGATATCATGGCACATCGATATGCGTTAGAGTATCATGGTTCAACAATTGCCATTTTAGGGTTTGGTTTTAATCATATTTATCCCGTTCAACATAAGAAATTTTTTCAACAAATTTCGAAGGAAGGTTTAGTCATCTCAGAATACCCACCAGAAACTAGACCACAGAAATGGCATTTCCCTGAAAGGAATCGAATTATAAGCGGATTATCTTCAGCAACATTGATCATTGAAGCGGCTGAGAGAAGTGGAACCATGATTACTGCTGATCAAGCTTTAGAGCAAGGTAAAGAAGTTTTTGTCGTACCTGATTCCATCTTTTTAAATCAAGCACAAGGTTGTTTGAAATTAATTCAGGAAGGGGCGACTCCTCTTGTAAAACCTGAAGAAATTGTACACTGGGTTCATGAAAACGCTTCGATTTTACTTGACGAAAATGCTTAAAAAAAGTATATTTGTCGAAAATTGATGTTTGACAAATGATATAGATTTATTTAATAATGAAACAGATTTATTTATCATATGAATGAATCATTAATTATTGCAAAATACCTCGTAGGAGGATTCGGTACATGACAGATTATTTAGTAATTGTAGAATCTCCAGCAAAAAGCCAAAACAATTGAGAGATATTTAGGGAAAAAATATAGTGTGAAAGCTTCAATGGGACATGTTATAGATTTACCTAAAAGTCAAACAGGAGTAGATGTTAATAATAATTTTGAACCACGTTACATAACGATACGTGGTAAAGGTCCTGTTTTAAATGATTTAAAGAAAGCAGCTAAAAAGGCAAAAAAAGTATATCTCGCAGCCGACCCTGACCGTGAAGGTGAAGCCATTGCATGGCATTTGGCACATGCGCTAAATGTGGATGAAGGTCAGTGCAGAGTCGTGTTTAATGAGATCACCAAAGATGCCGTCAAAGCATCTTTTAAACATCCAAGAAGTATTGATATGGACTTAGTGAATGCACAGCAGGCTAGACGAGTGTTAGACCGTTTGGTTGGTTATAACATTAGCCCATTATTATGGAAGAAAGTTAAAAAAGGGCTAAGCGCTGGTCGGGTTCAATCCGTTGCAGTTAAAATGATTATAGACCGCGAAAATGAAATCAAAAACTTTGAACCAGAAGAATACTGGTCCATTACGGGTCGTTTTCAAAAAGGTAAGAAAAAATTTCGAGGCCAAATTCTATGGAGAAAAAGGCGAAAAACAAGACCTTAAATCTAAAGATGATGTTGACCAAATTTTAAACAAATTGGATGGCCAAAAATTTGAAGTTTAAAAAAGTTAATAAACGGGAGCGTAAACGTAATCCGGCATTACCTTTTACAACTTCTTCATTACAACAAGAAGCTTACCGTAAATTAAATTTTAGAGCCAAGAAGACGATGATGGTTGCGCAGCAACTATATGAAGGGATTAACTTAGGTGGCCGTGAAGGAACAACGGGTTTAATCACTTACATGAGAACAGATTCAACTCGTATTTCAGACACAGCTAAAGGTGATGCAAGAACTTGGATTAGTGATCAGTATGGAAAAGAGTTTTTAGGCGCTAATCGAAAAGCTAAGAACTCAGAGGGTGCTCAGGATGCTCACGAAGCAATTAGACCAACCTCACCTAAACGCGCACCATCTCAAATTAAAGATAAGTTATCACGTGACCAATATAGGCTATACAAATTAATTTGGGAACGTTTTATGGCGAGTCAGATGGCTCCAGCGATTTTAGACACAGTAACAGCCCACTTGTGGAATAATGATATCGAATTCCGTGCATCTGGTTCTCAAGTTAAGTTTAAAGGTTTTATGAAGCTTTACGTTGAGGGAACAGATGATCAGAAGAAAGATGATCAGAAGAATCTACCGCCATTAAAAGAAGGCGATGTTGTTGAAGCAGATGAAATTAATCCAGAACAGCATTTTACTCAGCCGCCACCAAGATATACAGAAGCAAGGTTAGTTAAAACACTTGAAGAAAAAGGAATTGGCAGGCTTCAACTTATGCACCGACACTAGATACCATTCAGCGAAGAGGGTATGTTGCATTAGATAATAAACGTTTTATCCCAACTGAATTAGGGGAAATTGTTATTGAATTAATAAAAGAATATTTCCCTGAAATCATTGATGTAGAGTTCACAGTTAAGATGGAAAAAGATTTAGACCGTATTGAGGAAGGTTCTAAAGAATGGCGAGAAATTATCTCGGTTTTCTACGAAGACTTTGAGAAAAGACTTGAAAAAGCAGAGGAAGAAATTGAAAAAGTGGAAGTTAGGGATGAACCAGCGGGAGTATCGTGTGAGAAGTGTGGACACGAAATGGTCTATAAAATGGGACGTTACGGAAAGTTCCTAGCTTGTTCTAATTTCCCTGATTGCCGAAACACCAAACCAATTTTAAAAGAAATCGGTGTGAAAATGTCCTAAATGTAAAGAAGGAAACGTTGTCGAGCGTAAAAGTAAAAAGCGAAGAACATTCTATGGTTGTGACAGATTTCCAGAGTGTGACTTCGTGTCATGGGATAAACCAATTGAAAGACCATGTCCAAAGTGTCAATCATTACTAGTTGAGAAGAAAAAGAAAAAAGGCACTCAAATCGTTTGTACGGAATGCGATTATAAAGAAACTGAACAACAATAAATTAGATTAAATGTATTAAAGCGCAAAGTACTCAATTATTGAGTAACTTGCGCTTTTGTCTTTTCATTCCAAGAAATTTTCAATAAATTGAATATTATGTATCCGAATTGTGAAAGATGTTTGTAGTTAAGATATTTAAATTGACTCACAATTCTCATTCATATAGAATTACCCATTGGTAGGCAGTAAAAATAGTATAATTAAAATATTAGTAGAAAATTGTTGAAATACTTTGAAAAGTTTGATAAAATTTAATCGTTTTGGAAAGGGGAATGACGTTAAATTGGATGACAGTTTAATTAATGCCTTTGAAGATTTTTTAAAAGTCGAGAAAAAACGCTTCTCCATTAACGATTAAAAGTTATACTGATGATATCAATCAGTTTTATACTTTTTATCCAAAGAAGCCATCCAACATCTGGAAGATGTAACACACACTATTATTAGGATTTATTTAACAGATTTATACAATAGGCAATTGTCAAGACGTTCCGTATCGCGTAAATTATCTAGTTTAAGATCGTATTATCATTATTTAGAGCAAGAAGGTGTTGTCTCGCATAATCCCTTTAAACAAGTGACAATGCCAAAGGCACAAAAACATTTGCCAGAATTTTTTTATGAAGAAGAACTTGTGAAATTGTTTGAAGTTGAAGACTTAAGAACACCATTAGGCCAGCGCAACCAGGCCTTGCTAGAATTGTTTATGCAACAGGAGTGCGCGTTGGTGAAATAGTGAAAATTCATAAAAATGACATAGATTTTCATATTAGCACGATATTAATACATGGAAAAGGGAATAAAGAAAGATATGTCCCTTTTGGTTCATTTGCTGAACATGCGTTGAAGACTTATTTAAGAGAAGGGCGAGAACAACTATTAAGTAACAGCAACGAAGATTATAATTCGGTATTCTTAAATAATCGTGGTCAACCATTATCTGGAAGAGGCGTTCGATATATTTTGAATAAAATGATTGAACGAGCTTCATTAACATCAACCATTCATCCTCATAAATTGAGACATACGTTTGCAACACACTTGCTTAATGAAGGTGCTGACTTAAGAACTGTTCAAGAAATGTTAGGTCATGAAAGTTTATCTTCAACACAAGTTTATACTCATGTAACAAAGGATTATTTGCAGAATGTCTACAAGAATGCTCATCCGAGATCTTAAAAATAGGAGAGAGGTATATTGGAACAACAATTTCATGCTACAACAATTTTGCGTGTTTACATAATGGAAAAGCCGCTATGAGTGGCGATGGGCAAGTGACATTTGGAAATCAAGTTGTTATGAAGCATAAAGCACGTAAAGTTAGAAAACTTTTTAATGGAAAGGTTTTGGCTGGTTTCGCAGGCTCAGTTGCTGATGCCTTTACCTTATTTGAAAAATTTGAATCTTACCTGGAACAATATAGTGGTAATTTGACACGAGCTGCAGTAGAGCTAGCTAAAGAGTGGCGTAGTGATAAAGTGTTAAGAAAGCTAGAAGCCATGCTCATTGTTATGAACCAAGATACATTACTATTAGTATCTGGTACAGGTGAGGTCATCGAACCAGATGATCAAATTCTAGCGATCGGTTCAGGTGGTCACTATGCATTAAGTGCTGGGCGAGCATTGAAGCGATATAGCCAAGATCAATCTGCTGAGGGAATTGCTAAAGCAGCACTAGAAATAGCGAGTGAGATTTGCGTCTTTACAAACGATCAGATAATAGTTGAAACACTAGATGGTAAAGGAGAGTAAAGGATGAGCACAAAAGCAACACCACGCCAGTTAGTTGAAAAGCTTGACCAGTATATCATTGGTCAGCAAGATGCAAAAAAGGCTTTAGCTGTTGCGTTAAGAAATAGATATCGTCGAATGCAAATGACACCAGATATTCGTGAGGAGATTGTTCCAAAGAATATTCTCATGATCGGGCCAACAGGTGTCGGTAAAACCGAATTAGCAAGACGTTTAGCTAAACTCGTCGGTGCCCCTTTTATAAAAGTAGAAGCAACCAAGTTTACTGAAGTTGGGTATGTAGGGCGAGATGTTGAGTCCATGGTACGTGATTTAGTCGATACTAGCGTGCGAATGGTTAAAGAAGAAAAGATGCTAGAAATTCAAGATGAAGCCCGCAAAATGGCGAATAAACGTTTAATCGAATTATTAGTACCATCTAAGAAAAAAACCAACAAATGAAAAATCCTTTTGAAATGTTATTTAACAATACCAATGAAGAGCCAACACAGCAAACAGATCAAGAAGAAACAGATGTGAAACAGCAAAGACAGCAAATAGAACGTCAACTAGAGCTTGGGGAGCTGGAAGATCGAATGGTTACCATTGAAGTGGAGGAACAGCAATCTTCCATGTTTGATATGCTTCAAGGCTCGGGTATTGAACAAATGGGAATGAATATGCAGGACGCGTTTAATCAGTTCATGCCCAAGAAGAAAAAGAAACGCCGTTTACCAGTAAGTGAAGCTCGTGAAGTTTTAACACAGATCGAAGCTGAAAAGATGATTGACATGGATGATATTCATCAAGTCGCCATAGAACAAGCTGAACAATCAGGAATCATCTTTATTGATGAAATTGATAAAGTCTGTGGCAAAGATGAAGGACATGCCAATGTATCACGTGAAGGTGTGCAGCGAGATATTTTACCGATTGTTGAAGGTTCAACGGTTATGACTAAGCATGGAGCGGTTAAGACAGACCATATGTTATTTATTTCAGCAGGTGCTTTTCATATGGCTAAACCTTCAGATTTGATTCCAGAACTGCAGGGAAGGTTTCCAATCAGAGTTGAATTAAACAAGCTAATGATTGAAGACTTTATAAATATTTTAACCGAACCTTCTAACGCCATTATTAAACAGTATACGGCACTTTTAGAAACTGAAGGAATAAAGCTTCAATTTAAAGAAGAGGCTATTAAACGGATTGCAGAAGTTGCATTTGAAGTGAACCAAGAAACAGACAATATTGGCGCAAGAAGGCTGCATACGATTATGGAAAAATTACTAGAAGATTTATCGTTTGAAGCACCAGATATCAATATGGAAACAATTGAAATCACGTCACAGTACGTGGATGACAAACTATCTAAAATTGTAAAAAATAGAGACTTGTCTCAGTTTATTTTATAAAAATTATATTAGGAGGAAAGAATTATGAATTTATTAGAGAAAACTAGAGTTATCAATGCTATGCTACAAAAAACGAAAGGAAATGCAGTTAATTTTAACGACATGTCAGCAACAATGCGTGATGTGATCTCAGCAAATGTATTTGTACTTAGTCGTAAAGGGAAGTTATTAGGTTTTGCGATCAATCAAGAAATTGAAAATGAGCGCATGAAACAAATGTTAGAAGACCGTCGTTTTCCAGATGAATACACACAGCAATTGTTTAACATAAACGAAACGACAGCTAACTTAGATATTAACAGCAGCTATACAGCATTCCCTGTTGAGAACAAAGAATTATTTGCAAATGGCTTAACAACACTTGTTCCAATTATCGGCGGTGGTGAACGCTTAGGTACTTTAATTTTAAGTCGTTTAGAAGACTCATTTGAAGAGGACGATTTACTCTTGGCTGAATATGCGGCAACAGTGTAGGAATGGAAATTCTCCACCAAAAGTCTGAAGAGATTGAAGAGGAAGCACGCAGTAAAGCCGTGGTCCAAATGGCTATTAACTCGTTATCTTACAGTGAACTCGAAGCAATTGAGCATATCTTTGAAGAGCTTGATGGTCAAGAAGGGTTATTAGTAGCAAGTAAAATTGCAGACCGCGTTGGAATTACACGTTCTGTGATTGTAAATGCACTACGTAAACTAGAAAGTGCTGGTGTGATTGAATCTCGTTCCTTAGGTATGAAGGGTACGTATATTAAAGTATTAAATGATAAATTTCTATTTGAATTAGAAAAACACAGTATTAAATAAAATTGCTCAAATACGACATTAAAAGGGCTGGGTCAAAAGACCTGGTCCTTTTTTATGTCTTGTGCCGCAAGGGTTTAAGCAATCGACAAATTTCATAAAAATTCCTGTTAAACTGTATCATTCAGTCTCGATTTATGTAATAATGTATACATAAAAATGTAATCAATTTGTAAATTCATGTAGAATTTCGACGAGAATTTGGGAGAGTGAGGTGTTTGGATGAAGTTGTTTAGTGATACTATACATAATTTGGAACAAGGTTTAAATTATTCATCAACTAAAAATAAAGTAATTGCTCAAAACCTTTCTAATGTCGATACGCCAAATTATAAAGCTAAAGATGTATCGTTTAAAAAGCAACTTGAACATGCTCAAAATAGTTTTCAAGCCAAACGGACGAATGAAAATCATATTCCATTTGGTCACTCAGATCAAGTTATACAAATTAGAGAGAAAAATGGAGTGACTTATAATCACAATGGTAATAGTGTGGACATTGATAAGGAAATGACAGAGTTGGCGGAAAATCAGATCTATTATCAAGCACTTGTTGAACGAATTAATGGTAAATTTAATTCAATTAAAAGTGTTTTAAATGGAGGTAATTAACAATGAGCATATTTAATGGCATGAACATTAGCGGAAGTGCATTGACAGCTAACCGCTTTAAGATGGATGTTGTCTCCTCCAATTTAGCGAATGCTGACACAACACGTGCAAGAATCAACGAAGATGGAGAGTGGGAACCTTATCGTCGTAAAGTGGCTATACAGGAAGCTAAAGGTGAACGATTTAGTTCGATGCTCAAAAATGCTATGGATGTCCGTGAAGGAGAGGCAGGCGGGGTTAAAATTAGTAGAGTAACTGAGGACCCTGAGCCATTTAAACAAGTTTTTAACCCAAGTCATCCAGATGCAGATGAAAATGGATATGTATCGATGCCAAACGTTGATCCGCTAAAAGAGATGATAGATTTAATGAGCACAACAAGAGCTTATGAAGCAAATGTAACAGCGTTAAATGCATCTAAAGGTATGTTAATGAAAGCTTTAGAAATAGGAAGATAGGAGCTGAATCTTCTTGAAACCAATCAATCAAAACTTTTTACAGACAGATCTTAAAGCTGTTCAAAATGATATTAGTAAACAAGTAACACCTAGTGAAACGCAATCACGCTTTGCTACGGCATTGAAAGATGCCATTAATGAAGTGAATAATCTTCAAACAGTCTCAGACCAAAAAACCAATGCGTTAGTTTCAGGAGACATAAACGATTTACATGAAGTGATGATTGCATCACAAAAGCAAGTGTTGCAATGCAAACGGCAACACAGATTCAAAGTAAAGCTATTGATGCTTACAAAGAAATTATGCGAATGCAAATTTAGTTTTAGGTAAGGAAAGAATCGGAGGACTACGATGAATGAAACAATACAAAATATAAAAGTAAAATCGTAGAATTTTGGAGTGGTAGGTCCAAATCTCATAAGATCGGGATTATCGGCGGAATTATTGGAGCTCTACTTCTAATTATTGTGTCGATAACACTTTTAACCTCAAACAATATGGTGCCTTTATATAGTGATCTTTCATTGCAAGAGGCCGGGCAATTAACAGAAGAACTCGATAGCCGTGGTGTGAAGTATGACCTTTCAAATGGCGGTACTACGATTTTAGTCCCTGAATCACAAGCAGATCAATTATTAGTTAACTTAGCTGCACAAGGGATTCCCAACAGTGGACAAATAGACTATTCATTTTTTAGTGAAAATGTTTCTTGGGGGGATGACTAGCGAGGAAAGACAAATTATTGAATTAGATGCTCTGCAAACGGAATTATCTGAATTAATTACAACAATTGATGGTATTGAAGGAGCCAAAGTCTTAATTAATAGGCCAAAGGATTCCGTTTTTATAGGTGATGAGCAGGGTAAGTCATCTGCCTCAATAGTTTTAAATACAAGCTATAATCACCAGTTTGAACAGGGTGAAATTCAAAGTCTATATCATTTAGTTTCTAAAGCAGTAGAAAACTTGCCACCTGAAAATATTGTTATTATGAACCAGTACTCGGAGTATTACGATCTTAACCAAAGTAATTCGGTTGGTGGTGGAAGTACATATGCAGAACAACAAAACATAAAAGAAGATATTGAAAGAGATCTTCAGCGTCGTGTACAGAGAATGCTAGGCACTATGATTGGTCAAGATCAGGTAGTTGTGTCGGTAACTACAGATATTGATTTTACAGTTGAAAACCGAGTAGAAGAGTTAGTTGAGCCAGTAGATGTAGAATCTATGGAAGGTTTACCTGTTAGCGTTGAGCGAGTGACTGAAACGTACGCAGGTATAGATGGAGGTCAGATACCAGAAGGTGAAACCGATATTCCTGAATACTTGGGTGAAGAAGATCCAGACCAATTATCTGAGTATGAAAATGTTCGTGAAACGATCAATAATGAATTTAATCGTGTTCGTCGAGAAATCGTCGAAAGCCCTTATGACGTAAGAGATATAGGGATTCAGGTAGCAGTAGATAATACTGTTGAAGAAAACGGTGAGACTGTCACATTATCTGAAGCAGAAATGCTCTCAGTCGAGGAAGATATACAATCTATTCTTTCATCAATGATTGAAACATCAATCTCATCAGAAGTCACAGCTAATAACGAAACGTTTAATCCTGCAGATAAAGTACATATCGCATTTCAACCATTTTCGAATGAAGAACAAGAACCCAACCAAGTGCCAACAATTCCGACTGGGGTTTATGTAGCTTTAGCTGTAATAGTGATCGTTATTATTCTATTAATCTTTTTAATGGCAAAAAGAAGAAAAACGAAGAATGAGTGGGTTCACTCTGAAGATGTGATGGATCAAGAAATTGAAAAAGAAATTTCTATTCCAGAAGTGGAAACTGAATCAGATATGCGACGTAAGCAGTTAGAGAAGCTGGCCAAAGATAAGCCAGAAGAGTTTGCTAAATTAATTCAAACTTGGATATCTGAGGATTAGGAGGCAAGGAAATGGCTACTAAAAGAAGAGAATTAACAGGTAAACAAAAAGCAGCGGTCCTTTTAATCTCTCTTGGTCCAGATGTTTCAGCACAAGTGTATAAACATTTATCTGAAGAAGAAATTGAACAGTTAACTCTTGAAATTTCTTCGGTTAAGAAAGTAGATGGTTC
This sequence comes from Piscibacillus salipiscarius JCM 13188, assembly GCF_001311865.1. GTDB lineage: Bacteria > Bacillota > Bacilli > Bacillales > Alkalibacillaceae > Piscibacillus > Piscibacillus salipiscarius. The sequence continues at coordinate 159,841 of NZ_BBCD01000001.1, read as the reverse complement.
GCAAAAAGAAGCAGTATTAGAACAGTTTCACCAAATGGCTTTGGCTCAAGATTATATTTCCCAAGGTGGGATTAATTACGCCAAAACAGTATTGGAAAAAGCCTTAGGTGAAGACCAAGCTAATCAAATTATTGGCAGGTTAACGTCATCGCTACAAGTAAGACCGTTTGATTTTGCGAGACAATCTGATCCAAGTCAAATCTATAATTTTATACAAAATGAACATCCACAAACCATTGCATTAGTACTATCTTATTTGGATTCAGATCAAGCATCACAAGTGCTCTCCTTATTACCAGAGGAACAGCAATCAGATATCGCTAGAAGAATTGCAGTTATGGATTCTGCTTCACCTGAAGTCATAAGCGAAGTAGAAACTATTTTAGAGAAGAAGTTATCTACAACAGTCACTCAAGATTACACGGAAACTGGTGGTGTAGAGTCGATTGTACAAATATTAAATGGTGTTGATCGTTCAACAGAAAGAACGATCCTAGATGATCTAGAGATGAAGGATCCAGAGTTAGCTGAAGAAATCAAAAAGAGAATGTTTGTATTTGAAGATATTGTTACTCTTGATAATCGAGCTATTCAAAGAATTATACGTGATGTTGAAAACGAAGATCTTATACTTGCACTTAAAGTGGCTAGTGAAGAAGTGCAGGATGTTCTTTATCAAAACATGTCTAATCGTATGGCAGAGACCGTTAAAGACGAAATAGAATACATGGGTCCTGTAAGGTTAAAAGATGTTGAGGAATCACAGACGAGAATTGTATCCACCATTAGAAGATTAGAAGAAATGGGCGAAATTGTAATTGCTCGAGGTGGAGGTGACGATATTATTGTCTAACGTATTCAAATGGAATGAACCAACACATGTTAAGAAAGTTATTCAGTTGAAATCGGTCAATCAAACTTATAACAAACAAGAAGTTAATGAACCTGATTTGGATGAAATGAACAGACAAGCTCAAGAACAGATTGGATCAGCCAAAAAAGAAGCTCAGAAAATAATTGATGAAGCTAAGAATGAAGCTGATTCTATACATAAGAAGATCACTGAACAAAGCAATCAACTATTTGAGGAGTCAAAGCGAAACGGTTTTAATGAAGGTTATCAAAAAGGCCTAGAAGAAGCAAAAACGGAGTATGAAGAGCATATCCAAAATGCTCAAAAAATGGTTGAACTCACAAAGGATGAATATCATTCTTTGATAAAGAGTTCAGATCGTGACATTTTACGCATTGCTTTATCTTGTACGGAGAAAATCATCCATAAACACCTTGAAGAAGACACAAGTCAGTTTTTTGAAATAGTTAGGTCAACTATAAAAGAAACAATTGAACATTCAGAAGTAACGATTAAGGTTAGTCCAAATGATTATGGTTTAGTTCTAGAACATAAAGAACAATTAAAGCAAATGTTTCCAAGAGAAGTCTTACTTACAATTTTCCCTGATTCCTCTTTACAAGAACAATCTTGTATAGTAGAGACGCCAATTGGAATTATTGATGCAAGTGTTGATACACAGTTACAACAAATGACTGAGAAAATTTCAAATCTTTATAAAGGGGTTGAATAACTTGCTTAACACTAACGAAGTTATTCAATCCATTGAAAATCAAGATTTTAAAAAAACGCTATGGTAAAGTGTACCGGAATGTAGGTTTATTAATCGAATCTAAAGGGCCAGAAGTTAACATCGGAGACGTTTGTTTCATTCATCAGAAGAAGAGCAAAAAGACATTAAAAGCTGAGGTCGTAGGATTTCAAGATGAGCATGTACTTCTTATGCCTTATGAAAAAACGAACCAAATAGGTCCGGGTAGCTTAGTCGAATCAACTTATAAACCATTAACGGTAAATATGAGTGAAAAACTTATCGGTCAGGTACTAAATGGATTAGGTGAACCAATCATAGATGAAGATCAATCTATCGATTATCCGCTGGATGAGTATTCAACCGACCGAGAACCACCTAATCCAATGAAGCGTCCACCTATTTCGGAAACATTAACAACAGGAATTAAAGCAATTGATAGTTGCTTGACGGTTGGCAGGGGGCAACGTGTTGGGATTTTTGCAGGAAGCGGTGTCGGGAAAAGTACTCTACTTGGTATGTTAGCTCGTAATAGTGATGCAGACATTAATGTTTTTGCTCTTCTAGGTGAGCGTGGTCGTGAGGTAAGGGAGTTTATTGAACATGAACTAGGTGAAGAAGGCTTGAAGAAATCAATTGTGGTTGTAGCAACTTCTGATCAGCCGGCATTACAACGCATTAAAGGTGCTTATACTGCAACTGCAGTTAGTGAGTATTTCCGAGAACAAGGATATCACGTTAATTTGATGATGGATTCACTAACGAGAGTTGCCATGGCTCAGCGGGAAGTTGGACTTGCTAGCGGCGAGCCACCGACAACCAAAGGTTATACGCCAAGTGTTTTTGCTATGTTACCTCAATTAGTTGAACGAACAGGTACTGATCAAATAGGAAGTATAACAGCGTTTTATACCGTATTAGTTGATGGTGATGATATGGATGAGCCAATTGCTGATGCAGTTCGTGGATTATTAGACGGACATTTTGTTTTAGATCGAACCTTAGCTGAAAAAGGACAATTCCCAGCAATTAACGTTCTAAAATCTGTTAGCCGTTTAATGCAGAAGATTGTAGCTCCTGAACATCTTGAAGCCAGTCAAAAGCTTAGAAATTGGTTGGCCATTTATGAAGAGAATAAAGAATTAATTCAGATTGGAGCCTATCAAAAGGGGGCATCTAGCCATATTGATGAAGCTGTTTATTATCAGCCTATGATTATGGAGTATCTTTATCAATCTATGAACCAATCATCAACTTTTAATGATTCCATTCAACAATTACTAGATTTAGTGGGTGTTAAAGGTGAATAATCAATTAAAATCGATCGAAAAGATTATGGAGTTAAAAGAAAGGCATTTTAACGAATCACAAGTTCAATACCAGTTAGCTATGGATTATTTTGAAGATGTTGGTCAACGTTTGTTCAGCATTCTAAAAGCTAAGGAGCAAATAGAAACTAAGCTTAATAGCAGTATGAAAACACGTGTGAAAGCTTTTGAACTTGTTAACACTCATGAACAATTAGAACGATTAAAACAACAAGAAAATGAACTACAAGCTAAAGTTCATCAAGCTAGGGTGAATCTAAATGATAAGGAAGAAAAGCGTACAAAAGCTCACTTTGAATTTAAAAAGCTAGAGAAAGTAAAAGAAAGACGAGTCATGGATATTAAACAGCGTCTTAAGAGTGAAGAAAATCAACAGCTTGATGAAATCTCCGTTCAGCAGTACGTTAGGTTAAATGGGTGATGATATGTCAGTAAAGCAGGAAACAAAACAATCGAATAAATTTCAATGGATTTTTATGGTTATTATGGTGCCGATTATCTTTGCTATCATTATTGGGTTTATCATTTCTAGTGTAGCTGGGGTTGATGTAATGGATAAAGCTAAAGAGCTTGGAAATCAACTTCCATTTATTTCTGCCGATACAGAGAAACAAGAAGAGCGTGAATTAGAACACTATGAATCTACTTTAAAAGATAGAGATCAAAAAATAGCTGACTTAGAGAGTCAAATAAAACGCGTGATCAAGAAATTCAGCAACTAGAAAAGCGAATTGAAGAGTTTAAACAAGAGATGAAAAATCTAGAAACAAAACAGGTTGATCAAGGTGAAGAAATCAAGAAGTTAACGAATTCATTCGTTGAGATGGAAGCAAGTAACGCAGCTGACATTATTGTTCAGATGAACGAAGGGAATGCTGTTCGTATTTTATCTCAGTTACCTGATGAAGCAAGAGGTACAATTATGAGTGAAATGAACCCAGAAAATGCGGCATCATTTACTAATTTGTTGATGAATCAGTAAATAATTTACTTCCCTTTGAAAGGGGGTGGAAAAATGGAAATGATGATGAACATGGTCACTCAAGTTAATCGTGCACCTCAAGTATTGACATCAGAAATCACAGGCAAACTTCAAGGGCAAGGGTTTAAAGATTTAATGTCTCAACATTTAACTAGTGAGAGTTCTAATAAGCTATTAACTGAAGCTATGGAATCTTTTAACAAAGCATTGAGGGGCTTATATCAAAAGTTAATGTCGGGTGACCTTTCTACAATTGAAGGCAACTCTAATGAACTTATAGACTCACTAAAACAGCTAAATCAATTATTAGGGGAAGGTTTTGAAGAACAACTTTTAACTTTGATTCAAGATCAAACCATGATGAATAAGAATCAAGCCTTAGAGTTAATCGGAATGGTTATATTTAAACAGCAGAATCAAGCTTCTTTAAATGGCCAGTTAAGTTTGTTACATCAACCTGCTAACGATAAAGAAACAAATCTATTGGCTAAAATAATTCAGTTAAGTGAAGCTGTGACCCAAGGTCAGACAATGCAGCAAAATTCTAAAATTAATTTACCTAAAGATTGGATGACAAAATGGGCTAAACTTTGTCAATCAGGTTTCTGGAAAAGAAAGTAAGCAACAGACGCAACATCAAGTTTCGAGTCAGTTGGTTAAAGCAGTAAAAAATCTACTAGAACAGTCAAATAGTTTTCAAGAATACAAATTACAGTTACCGCGCCAATCAATTCAACAAGTAGATAGTGGAAAAGTTACATTAGCCGACCAACCAGCTGTGTCTAAACAAGAACAACTAGTGATTCATTTATCGAGGCAATCACAATCAACAACTAGTCAGCCGCAACAACAATTGATTGAACAACTTCAGAAAATGATTCAACAAACACGTTTTAGTCAGTTAGGTGGTCAAAAACAATTATCCATCCAGCTAAAGCCAGCTAATTTAGGGGATATGTCACTCAAATTTACTCAAATTGATGGACAAATGGCTGTGAAAATTACTGTATCTACACAGGTTGCAAAAGAGATGATAGAAGGAAATATGCAGCAATTGAGGCATCTGTTTTCACCTAACCAAGTCGTTGTTGAGCGACAAGCGGAGTCATTATCATCAGACGAGCAACAGTTGTTTGGTCAAGAAGAACAGTCATCTAAACAGCAAGGTTCTGATCATGATGAACAAGAACATAGTCATGCCAATGATGAACAATCTGGAAAGTCATTTAAAGATTTATTATTCGAAGAGGAGGTGTAAGGATGAAAGTCGATTCGTCACTTTATTTAAATAGTCAAAATCAAACAAGAGAAGGTAATGCTAATTTAGATAAAGATGCCTTCTTAAAAATTTTAATGACCCAGTTAACAAATCAAGACCCATTAGATCCAATGAAAGATCAAGACTTTGTCGCGCAAATGGCTTCATTTTCACAGCTAGAACAGATGACAAACATGTCAAGCGGTTTTGAAAGCTTTGTTAATCAACAAATCAGTCAAAATTTCTTGCAGTTCTCAAACTTAATTGATAAAGAAGTTAGTTATCAGACAAGAGAAGGGGAAGAAATAAAGGAATTAACGGCAACTGTTGAATCCGTGAAAAGGGAAGGAAATGAAATCCTATTATCCTTAAATAATGGGCAGACAATCAGTGCGGCACAAGTTTATCAAATTGAATCATCTATGAATGAGGAAGAGGTGGTTTAAATGTCATATAAAATAAACCCAATACATCATCAGACATTACCATTACAACCACCGACAAGTAAAAGACCTGATAAATCTGGACAGGTATCGTTTAAAGATGCTCTACATCATGCTACTAAAGAAAAAGTTACGGTTAGTAAACATGCTCAAAAGAGATTAGATGAACGAAATATACAGATTACTGAACAAAAATGGGACATGATCAGTGAAAAGATGAAAGAAGCTGAAAAGAAAGGCGTGACAGATTCAGCTGTCATACTTAAAGATGCAATTTTAATTGCTAGTAATAAAAACCACACGATTATAACAGCAATGGACCGACAACAAGCAGATGTTGTAACAAATATTAACGGCACCATTGTTATACCAGATTAGGCTGGACCGTAAGGAAGCCTAAGTGTTACGGACCGACTGAAGTGACACTAAACATTTTAAAAATTATGGGAGGAGAGGTTTTATGTTACGTTCAATGTACACAGGAATCTCAGGTATGAAAAGTTTTCAAACAAAATTAGATGTTGTTTCAAATAATATAGCGAATGTTAATACGTTCGGTTTTAAAAAAGGGCGTTTAACGTTTTCAGATTTAATGAGTCAAACCATGCAAGGAGCAACAGCTCCAGTGAATGCGGATGGAGGTCCTGTAAGAGGTGGACAAAATCCAATGCAAGTGGGGTTAGGTTCATCAACTGGAACAATTGATAACATTCACACGCAGGGGAACCGTCAAATGACAAACAGACCTCTAGATTTATCAATTGAAGGTGATGGGATGTTTGTTGTTGCTGAAAAATTGGCTAACGGAGACGCGGACACTATTCAATTAGATCAAGACAATATTAGTTTTACAAGAGCTGGGAATTTCTACTTAGATAATGATGGATATATTGTTAACGCTAGTGGTCAATATTTAGTAGGTTCAACTGGTGATGCTGGAAATGAAGTAGCAAGTCGTATTCAAATTCCAGAAACGGCTCAAAGCTTTAGTATTGGTGGTAATGGAAATGTTGACTTTATTGATGAGAATGGTAATCGTGTGACAGCAGGCGAAATCCGGTTAGCTAAATTCTCTAACCCTGAAGGTTTACAAAAGGCCGGAGGAAATCTTTATAAACTTACTGGTAACGCAGGAGTTGTTACTGACGGTGCAGATTTTAATGATGTAGCTGACTTGTACACACCACAAACTAATGGTGTTGGCGGAATCTTTGCAGGGTCATTAGAAATGTCTAACGTTGATTTATCCGAAGAATTTACAGAAATGATTACCGCTCAGCGTGGTTTCCAAGCAAATACACGAGTCATCACAACATCTGATGAAATTTTACAAGAGTTAGTTAACCTAAAACGATAGTAAGGAGGAAGGGGGCTAAATTTAGTCCCCTAACCTAAATATGATTGAAGTTACAAGATTAAATGGCCAATCATTTATTTTAAATGCATTGTTTATAGAAAAAAATTGAGTCATTACCAGATACAACAATTACGTTATCAAATGGTAAGAAACATTTTGTAAAAGAACCAGTTTCTGATTTAATACAATCAATCACGAATTACTATCAACAAATAGGACTTATAAAATTGACTCAGAAAGAAGTGATTGAGGATGAGTAAGCCTGTCAAAATTATGTTAACTAGTCTAGTATCTTTAACACTAATTGGTGTGATTACAATAGTGGTTTTACTTTATATTGACAATACGACTAGTGAAGCAAGTGAACCAACAATCGATGATCAACTTGAAAACTCATTAGTCACCGAAGAAATCACAACAGATTTAATGGATGGATCCTTTGTTAAAATTAAGTTTCGTATTATAACGGATCAAGAAGAAGCATTAAATTATTTAAAAAAAGGCGAAGGATTCCAGTTAAATAATGCCATTATTAAAACTCTTACTGTACGAGAGTCTGTTGATTTTCGCACTGGTTTAGACCAAATTGAAGAATCAATTAAATTAAAGTTGAATGAGTTACTAGATGATGGATTAGTGACCGATGTATATGTTATTGAGAAAGTACTGCAGTAGAGTTATGTTAACTCACTCCAAGTAATGGAGGTGAATTCATGTCAGAAGAAGTTTTATCCCAAAATGAAATTGATTCCTTACTTTCCGCTATTTCGAGTGGGGGAGATGGATGCAAACGAATTAAAAGAAGATCAACAAGAACAGAAAAAAGTTAAAGTCTATGATTTTAAACGGGCTTTACGGTTTTCTAAAGATCAAGTGAGAGGTCTGTCAAGAATTCATGAGAATTTTGCTAGACTTCTAACGACGTACTTATCTGCACAGTTAAGAACTTATGTGGATGTTGAATTAGCTTCTGTTGAGCAAATTCCATATGAAGAATTTATTCGCTCTGTACCTCAAAAGACAATTTTGAACATTTTTTCAGTCTCCCCTTAAGAAGGGCGAATTGTTTTTGAAATGAACCCTAATATTGCCTACGCTGTTCTAGACCGAATGCTCGGTGGTAAAGGGTCTGGAGTGAATAAAGTTGAGAACTTAACTGAAATTGAGACCTTGATTATGAAAAGGACATTCGAACAATCGATGGGGCAACTCGAAGAAGCATGGGCTTCTATGATAGATATAGAAGTTGAATTAGAAGAGTTAGAAGTGAACCCACAATTCGTTCAATTAGTTTCTCCAAATGAAACAGTTGTCGTGATTACATTAAACACGACGGTTGGTGATTCAACCGGGATGATTAATATTTGTTTACCACACATTGTTCTTGAGCCGATCATTTCTAAATTATCCATGCATTATTGGATGGAGGAAAATGTTAAGGAAATAGATACTGAACAATATAACCTATTAAGTCAAAACATTAAAAAAGTAGAAGTGGATGCAAAAGTTTTGTTAGGTCAATCTACTATTTCGATAGAGGAGTTCCTTAATCTTAGTCAAGATGATGTCATCGTCCTTGACAATAAGATTCAGGATCCACTCACCTTAACAGCAAATGATGAACCGAAATTTTATGTGCAGCCTGGTAAGAAGAATAAACAATTAGCTGTACAAGTTATTGAAGAATATAGGGGGGAAGATAATGAGTCATGATGATATGTTATCCCAAGAAGAAATAGATGCTCTATTAAATGGGCAGAACTCAAGTGAACAAAATGATAGTCAAGCCAATTCGAACAACCGTCCCCCATTAGAAGATGCCCTATCAACTATGGAAGTGGATGCTATAGGTGAACTGGGTAATATTTCTTTTGGTAGTTCTGCTACAACTTTATCTACAATATTAAATCAAAAGGTTGAAATTACAACACCTACGGTTAACTTGGTAAGTAATCAGGAATTGGTAGATGAGTTTCCAACACCACATGTAGCAGTGATTGTAGATTATACAACAGGTGTTGAAGGCCTTAATTTGCTTATTATTAGAAATCATGATGCAGCCGTGATTGCTGATTTAATGTTAGGTGGGGATGGGACAAATCCGAATGAGGAATTAGGTGAACTTCAGTTAAGTGCTGTACAAGAGTCTATGAATCAAATGATGGGTACAGCTGCTACGAGTTTATCATCAGTATTTAATAAGAAAATTGATATTTCACCTCCCAAAACAGTGGTAATGGATGTGAAGACGGGGGAGGGCATGGATTACGTCCCTAATGAAGATTATTTTGTGAAGGTTTCCTTTGAACTTAAAGTTGGAAATTTAATTCATTCTAGTATTATGCAGATGATGCCTTTAGATTTTGCTAAAAATTACGTTGAACAACTTATAAATCAAATGAAGAACAAGAAGCTGCTAACCAACAACAAGAGTCCTTAGAATCTAAGGAACCACAAGAACTAAACGAACCTAAACGTGAACCCCAATCATTAGGGCATAGTCATATCAAACAGCAAGGTGCGCAGATTGAATCTGCTGAATTTTCATCTTTTGAAGAAACAAATGAAAATGTTAGTTCAGCTCAGCATCGTAACCTTGATTTATTAATGGATATTCCTCTAAACGTTTCTGTTGAATTGGGTAGAACTAGGAAATCTATTAAGGACATATTAGAGTTAAATACAGGCTCTATTATTGAACTAGATAAATTAGCGGGAGAGCCCGTTGATATTTTAATTAATAATCAATTAATTGCAAAAGGTGAAGTTGTAGTCATCGATGAAAACTTTGGTGTAAGAGTTACAGACATATTAAATAAATCAGACCGACTAAAAAATTAAGATAAATAGGGGGATTTAAAAATGGGAGAGAAGATTTTAGTAGTTGATGATGCAGCATTTATGAGAATGATGATTAAAGATATTCTTGAGAAAAATGATTTTGAAGTAGTTGGTGAAGCTGAAGACGGTGTACAAGCAGTTGAGAAGTACCATGAATTAAACCTGATCTTGTGACATTGGATATTACAATGCCAGAAAAAGATGGAATTGCAGCGTTAAAGGAAATAGTAGCTGATGATCCAAATGCGAAAATAATTATGTGTTCAGCGATGGGACAACAAGCAATGGTCATTGATGCAATTCAGGCTGGAGCTAAGGATTTTATTGTAAAGCCTTTCCAAGCTGAACGAGTGTTAGAAGCTATTAAAAAAGTATTAAATTAGAAAGAATAAGGTAGATTTTAATGAAAAAATTGATCACACTTCTTCTATGTATAGGCATTATGCTACATGGACAATCCAGTATCACGATTGAAGCTTCAACAAATGATGATGGAAGCGTATCTGACCTGGTTAATAATCAAGAACAAGAGTCTAATCAAAGTGAGAATGTTGAATCACCGGAGAATTCTCAACCCGAATTTCAATCAGATCGGTCATTGTTTCTAGACTTTTTGAAAATGATTATGGCTTTAATTGTTGTTTTGGGTTTAATTTACTTCCTACTAAAATTTTTACAGAAAAGAAGTAGAATTTATCAACAAAGCAGGTCTCTAGAGAATTTAGGCGGATTGTCATTAGGGGCTAACAAATCAGTCCAGATTGTCAGAGTCGGTAATAAATATTTTCTGATTGGTGTGGGTGAAGATGTTCAATTATTAAATGAGATAGATGATGAGGAGACCATTCAAGGGCTTTTGAATCATCAAGACAATGAGACTAAATCGTTTCAAGATGTTTTAAAATCTCTTCAGAAAAAAAACGACAAACCCATATCAACGAGAAAATCAAAAGAATCAATTCAATAAACAATTTGAATCAATGAGACAAACAAGGGAGCGACTTATGAAGCGTTACCAAGATCGAAAAGAGGGGTCAAAAGATGAATGAATTTGTAAATATCTTTGCAGAAAATGACCCTAACAATATTTCGACAGCTATTCAGTTACTTATTCTAATCACCATATTAACGCTTGCTCCGAGTCTATTAATATTATTAACAAGCTTTACTAGAATTATTATTGTACTTGGGTTTGTTAGAACATCTCTAGCGACTCAACAAATGCCGCCCAATCAAGTATTAATTGCACTAGCATTGTTTTTAACGTTTTTATTATGGCTCCTACTTTTACGGAGGTTTACGATGAAGCTTTAGAACCTTTGTTTAATGAAGAAATTACATTAGATGAAGCATATGATCGAGCTAGTATGCCGTTTAAAGAATTTATGGCAGACCATACCAGGGAAAAAGACTTAATGTTATTTCTCAACTACTCTGGGGCAGAACGCCCTTCATCTCTTGAAGAAATTCCAATGACATCATTGATACCGGCTTTTGCGATAAGTGAACTTAAGACGGCCTTTCAAATGGGCTTTATGATATTTGTTCCTTTTCTTGTGATTGATATGGCAGTTGCAAGTGTCCTTATGTCTATGGGCATGATGATGTTACCGCCGGTTATGATTTCATTGCCATTTAAAATATTATTGTTTGTAATGGTTGATGGGTGGTTCTTAATCACACAATCCATATTAGAAAGTTATATGTAGAGAGTTGGAACAATTATGAGTGCAGACAATGTGATCTCGTTAGCTGAAAGCGGCGTATATACGATATTAGTTGTAGTCGGGCCATTATTAATTTTAGCATTAGCAGTCGGTTTATTAGTTAGTATTTTTCAAGCAACTACTCAAATTCAAGAGCAAACATTAGCCTTTATCCCTAAAATCGTGGCAGTGTTTGTTGGGATCGTTTTTTGGTCCTTGGATGTTACAAAAGATGATTGAATTTACAATTGAAATTTTTAATAACTTAACTAGAGTGGTTGGTTGATATGATAGATGCAATTGATTTAGCCAGACTACCAGGAGCCTTATTATTATTTGCTAGATTAGCTGGATTTTTCATGATGGTTCCATTTTTCTCTTACCGATCCATACCAATGACTCATCGGATTGCCTTTGTTGTGTTATTAACATGGGTAATGTTCTTTGCTATCGAGATACCCGTCCTGATATTTGATGGATTTTTTATCATTTTATTACTTAAAGAGATTACGGTCGGATTAATGATTGGGTTAATCGCTTATATGATTCTTGTAGCTGTGCAAATTGCTGGAGGATTTATTGATTTCCAAATGGGATTTGCGATTGCAAATGTGGTTGATCCACAGACTGGTATTCAAAGTCCAATAGTTGGTCAATACTTTTATATTTTTACTTTGCTATTACTCGTATCAACCAATGCACATCATTTATTATTAGATGGGATTTATTACAGTTATGAGTTTATAGGGATGACAGATCTAATTTCTATCTCAAGCTCATCTTTTCCGCAGTTAATCATAAATACATTTGGTCAAATGTTTGTTATAGCATTTCAAATGTCAATTCCGATTGTTGGAATGTTGTTTTTAGTCGACGTTTCTTTAGGAATGATTGCTCGAACTGTACCTCAAGTCAATGTGTTTGTTGTTGGGTTACCATTAAAAATCTTAATAAGCTTTGCGGTAATGTTAATCTTTTTTAGCTTCTTTTTGTTTTAATTACTAATTTATTCGAATTTATGCTTACCGCTATGAGGGACTTAATGCAAGTATTAGGAGGCGCGTAATTTTGCAGCAATTACGCTTAGATCTACAATTTTTTTAACCAAGAGAAAACTGAAAAAGCAACACCCAAGAAAAGACAGGACTCTAGGAAAAAAGGCCAAGTGGCTAAAAGTCAAGATGTTAATACGTCTATTATGCTATTTAGCATTTTTATGTTTTTTATCGTGTTTGGTTCTTTTATGGGAGAAGCCTTAACAGGAATGTATACATATAGCTTCACTGAATTTATCCATTGGGATTTAACTGAAAAAACACTAGAATCTATTTTATTTCAAATGACGATAGAAGGTGTTAAGGTTGTTGCTCCTATTATGGCTGTTGCGATGATTGCCGCATTTATTGCGAACTATGTACAGATTGGTTTTCTCTTTTCTACTGAAAGTATAAAGTTTGACCTGAAAAAAGTTGATCCTATAAAGGGTTTTAAGAGAATTTTCTCGGTCAGAGCAATAGTAGAATTTTTGAAATCCATGTTTAAAATCATTGCTATAGGAGCTGTTTGTTTTGGTGTCATTTGGCTTAATAAAGATGACATTATGCTTCTATCGATGAAGAGCGTTAGTGAATCTATTAAATTCTTCGGAGAGCTCACAATTTTAATGGGGGTAGCTTCATCATTAATTCTTATGTTCCTTGCTATACCTGATTATTTATACCAAAGATATGACCATGAAAAAAACATAAAAATGTCAAAGCAAGATGTTAAAGACGAACACAAAAATACTGAGGGTGACCCTCTAATTAAATCGCGTATGAAAGAGCGGCAAAGGCAAATGGCCCAGCAAAGAATGATGAGTGAAGTTCCGCAGGCAGATGTAGTTATTACAAACCCAACGCATTATGCCATTGCTGTTAAATATGATGAAGACCGAGCTGAAGCACCTTTTGTTGTTGCTAAAGGTGCGGATTATATAGCTTTTAAAATACGAGAAGTAGCCAAAGCGAATGATGTGGTTTTAGTTGAAAACAAATGGTTGGCTCGGAATTTGTATCAAGCTGTTGATATAAATGAAGAAATACCAGAAGATTTTTCCAGGCTGTTGCCGAAGTGTTAGCTTATGTTTATAGCATACAGCGTAAAGTGTAACGAAGTGAGGTTATAAATTATGTCAGCGAGAGATTTATCTGTTTTATTAGGAGTTATTTTAATAGTCATTATGCTTGTTATTCCTCTTCCGGGAGGCTTATTAAGTGTTTTAATATTATTTAATATAACGTTGGCATTAATCGTTATATTGGTGGCTATGAATACTCAAGAGCCTTTACAGTTTGCAATATTTCCTTCGTTATTACTTTTATTAACGCTATTTAGATTAGGGTTAAACGTGTCAACAACTCGTTCTATTCTATCAGAAGCTGACGCTGGAGGAGTCGTTGATACATTCGGTAATTTTGTTACAGGTGGAAATCCATTTGTAGGGTTAGTCATATTTGTTATTTTAGTGATCATCCAGTTCATTGTTATTACAAAAGGTGCAGAACGTGTATCGGAAGTTGCCGCTAGGTTCACCTTAGATGCAATGCCTGGTAAACAGATGAGCATTGATGCTGACTTAAATGCTGGCTTAATAACTGAACAGCAGGCTAAAGAGAGAAGAGAAAAATTGAAAATGAAGCAGATTTTTATGGTGCTATGGACGGTGCCAGTAAATTTGTTAAAGGTGATGCAATAGCAGGTATTGTTATTGTTCTTATTAATATTATCTTTGGTTTTATAATTGGCATGACTCAAATGGGCCTTTCTTTTACAGAAACAGTCAATGTGTTTACAAGATTGACAGTAGGGGATGGTCTCGTATCACAAATTCCAGCTTTGTTAATTGCTACCGCCACTGGAATTATCGTAACAAGAGTAGCAGCAGAAGGAAATCTATCTTACGACGTAACAGAACAATTATTTAGATATCCAAAACTGCTATATGTTGCTGCAGGGGCGATTTTCTTATTAGGGCTCACTCCAATAACTTTGGGTTAACAACTTCTATTGCTGCCTTATTAGGTGTGGGTGGTTTTTATCTTGATTCTGCTAAACAAAAACAAGAGGAAGTTGAAGATTTTGTTGATGAAGACGAGCAAACAAAGCAAGATATGTCATCACCTGAAAGTGTGGTACAGCTCCTAAATACCGATCCGATTGAATTTGAATTCGGATATGCTCTGATTCCGATTGCAGATGCAAATCAAGGCGGGGATTTACTTGATCGAATTGTCATGATTAGAAGGCAGTTAGCTTTAGAACTAGGTTGGTAATACCAGTCGTTCGAATTAGGGATAATATTCAGCTTAATCCAAATGAGTATCAGTTAAAGGTTAAAGGAAACGAAGTGGCAAAAGGAGAGTTATACCTTAACCATTACTTAGCTATGAGTCCTGGAGTTGATGATGAGCTAGTTGATGGTATTGATACAGTCGAACCAGCTTTTGGACTTCCTGCTAAGTGGATTAATGAAGAACAAAAGATGAAGCTGAATTAGCTGGTTATACAGTAGTCGACCCGCCATCAGTTGTGTCCACTCACATAACTGAAATAATCAAGAAGTATGCAAGTCAGTTATTAGGCAGAGAAGAAACGAAACAGTTAATCGAGCATCTCAAAGGAACACATCCGACATTAGTGGAAGAAGTTACTCCAGAACCATTATCAACTGGAGATGTTCAAAAGGTTCTTGCTAAATTATTAAGTGAACAAGTTTCAATCAAAAATCTACCAATAATTTTTGAGACACTTGCTGATTTCGGTAAAATGACGACTGATACGGATTTGTTAGCAGAATATTGCAGACAATCCTTATCACTACAAATTACAAAACAGTACATGGATGAACAAGGAATTATCAATGTAATTACAATCTCTCCAAATATTGAAAAGCTCATAGCTGAACATATTCATAAAACAGATCATGGTAATTTTCTCAATTTAGATCCTGAAAATCAGCAAAAAATCATTGAAGCTATTAATCAGGAACGAAACAAAGCATTCATCCAAGACGGAACAGCTATAGTTCTTTGTTCTCCAGCAGTTAGAATGTATATCAAACAATTAATATCAAGACATTTACCTGATGTGGTGGTGCTCTCTTATAACGAGTTAGAACCAGATGTAGATGTTGAAAGTTCAGGGGTGGTGAACTTGTCATGAAGGTAAAAAAGTATACGGCATCAACTATGCCTGAAGCCATGAAGGTCGTCAGGTCAGAATTAGGGCAATCGGCTGTCATTTTAAATTCTAGGGAGCAAAAAAACAAGAGGCTTCTTAGGTTTGTTTAGAAAAAAATATATCGAAGTATTTGCTGCTATTGACCCGAACCCTAGAGATCATCACAAAGATAAACGATCAATTCGGTTTGAAACGAATAAACCACAAAGAACTGAAGTTAAACAACCCAGTGATCATGTGCTTAAAGAACTAGAATTATTAAAACAACAATTATCTACTACACAAGATCATCAGACTTTATTACCAGGGCCAATTCAAGCAATCATTACAGGTTTAAGAGATCAGGATGTTGATCAAAACGTCTTAAACCAGCTAAGTCCTTATCTCTTAGAAAAATACTATGGTGAACAATTAAAAAGTGAAGAACAGTTAAAGGGCGTTACTAAACAGTTCTTCTTGCAGCGGTTAGAACACATTGAAACGGATCAACCAAAAAAATGTGTGAATCAAAATATGTATATTTATTTGGGCCAACAGGAGTGGGAAAAACAACAACGATTGCCAAACTAGCGGCATCTCAATCTATATCTGAAGGAAAAAAAAAGTAGCTTTTATCACGTTGGACACCTATCGTATTGCTGCTATAGACCAATTAAAGACCTATGCAAAAAAATTTTAAATGTACCTATTGAAGTAGCCTATTCTAAGGAAGACTTAAAAAAAGCAAAGGAGAAATTTTATCAATACGATGTTATCTTTATCGATTCAGCAGGCAGAAATTATAGAAAAGACGAGTATATAGAACAAATACAAGATTATGTAGATTTTAAAGCTAATGATGAAGTGTATTGCGTTTTATCATTAACATCTAAACAAAAAGATTTAGAAGATATCTATTCAAGGTTTTCAAAATTAAACATTAACCGGGTTATTTTCACAAAAATAGATGAAACAACCCAATTTGGACCTATTTATAATTTATGGAATAAGTATAAATTTAAAATGTCATACTTAACGAACGGACAAAATGTTCCCGATGACATCCAAGATGCTTCACCTGACTAATTGTTGATATGTTAGTTGGTGACAAGGAATGATAGAAGACCAAGCTTTTGAGTTAAGAAAGCGTGCTTTAGATAATTTCGAGAAAAAAATGCCCGTACAATCGCAGTGTTTAGTGTAAGGGTGGAGTAGGAAAATCAAGTTTTGCACTTAATTTTGCCATTTGTCTTAGTAGTCAAGGTAAAAAAGTTTTAATTTTGGATTTAGACATAGGGATGGGTAATATTGACATTTTGCTAGGGATGTATCCAAAACACACACTAATTTCAATGTTAGATGATCAATTAAGTATTGAAGACATTATCGAAAAGGGACCAAACAATCTATCATACATAGCAGCTGGTACAGGATTGTCTAGTTTTTTCATTTGGATGGCAACCGTTATGAATATTTTTTAAATCAGCTTGAAAATATTACAAGGCAGTATGACTATATTTTATTTGACTTGGGAGCAGGGATGTCAGAAGAACATATGGCTTTTATTTCTGCAGCTGATGAATGTTTTGTTGTCACAA
The DNA here is from genome assembly GCF_001311865.1 of Piscibacillus salipiscarius JCM 13188. Classification (GTDB taxonomy): domain Bacteria; phylum Bacillota; class Bacilli; order Bacillales; family Alkalibacillaceae; genus Piscibacillus; species Piscibacillus salipiscarius. Next base: position 142,524 of record NZ_BBCD01000001.1, on the reverse strand, counting down.
CGACTGAACCGACATCCATTACAGATGCGTATGCTGCCATCAAACACTTAGTATTAGAAACATCAGATGTTAAGATTTCTCTTATGGTCAACCGTGTTTCTGGAATACAAGAATCGTTAAATGTATATGAAAGATTAAATTTGGCCGTACAAAACTTTCTTTCTCAAGAAATTAGATTGTTAGGCAGCTTACCAGAAGATCCAATTGTCATTAAAGCAGTTAAAGAACAAACGCCATTTTATATTTTAGAACGAAGAGCGAGAGTGAGTAAAACAATGGCAAAGATGACGCTAGATTACTTAAAGGCTAATCACGATTTATCTGAAGATGAAAAAGGGCAATTCATTCAAAAGTTAAAGTCTCTTTTTATTAGAAAGGTAGATTAAAATGAATGACATACGAGTGCTTGTGGTTGACGATTCAGCCTTCATGAGAAAAATGATCACTGATATGATTCAAACTTCTAAAGGTATGTCAGTCGTGGATACAGCGAGAAATGGACAGCAAGCTTTAGATAAAATTAGATCACTAAAACCTGATGTTGTCACACTTGATGTTGAAATGCCAGTTCTGGATGGTTTGTCAGTATTAAGGGAAATCATGAATACGGAACCCATTCCAGTTATCATGCTTTCAAGTTTAACTCAGCATGGAGCTGATGCGACAATTAAATCGATGGAATTAGGTGCTGTTGACTTTGTGTCAAAACCATCTGGCTCAATTTCGCTTGATATAGATAACGTAAAAGAAGAATTAATTAATAAAATTCATATGGCATATCAAGCTAATTTGCAAAAAACCTGCTCATTATCAAGTGAAAAATACAAAGCAATTTTTATACCATAGAAATCTTATAGCAATTGGAGTCTCTACAGGTGGACCTAAAGCATTACAAATATTATTAAATCAATTACCTCAAGAATTAGCATCCCCTGTCATCGTAATACAACATATGCCAGCAAGTTTCACCAAATCATTAGCTAGAAGGTTAAATCAACTTTCTAGTCTGACTGTAAAAGAAGCTGACCATGGTGAAATACTAAAACAAGGTACCGTTTATATTGCACCTGGTGGTAAACAACTTACTGTTAAGAAGGTTGGACAAACATTGGTAATTAATATTGACTTGTCACCTACAGGGATTAAACATACACCTTCCGTGGATTATACATATCATTCTTTATCCAAATTAAGTGATTTTAATTTGATTAACGTCATTTTAACCGGAATGGGGTCAGATGGCACTAATGGTCTAAAACAAATAAAACAAAGTCAGCCTTCTCATTACATTATTGCAGAATCAGAGGAAACATCTGTTATTTACGGTATGCCGAAAAGTGCTATTGAAAATGTAGGTGCGGATGCAGTACTTCCAATAAATAAAATTGGAGAAGCACTTACGGAATTAGTTGTCCAAAAGGGAGAGAGTTAAGATGGATACAAATGAATATTTAGATGTATTTATTGACGAGAGCTTTGAAAATCTACAATTAATGAATAATAGTTTGTTAGAACTTGAATCAAACCCTAAAGAAATTAATAAAGTTAATGAAATTTTTAGAGCAGCTCATACACTTAAAGGAATGGCTGCTACTATGGGGTTTAATGATTTATCAAAATTAACTCACCAATAGAAAACGTATTAGATCTAATTAGAAACCAAGAACTAGATGTTACATCTAATGTACTAGACGTTATGTTTGAATCTTTAGAAGCATTAGAAACAATGGTTGAGGACATTGTAAATGGTGGAAACGGTCAAAAAGAGATACAGGTAATTCTAGATCAGTTAAATAAAATAGAATCTGGAGAAGAATTATCTGAGCCTATAAGCAGTTCAAATACATCTAATGTTCAAACTAACCTTAACCTCGATGAGTTCGAATTAACAGTCGTTGAACAGGCCAGTGCTCAAGGGCAGAATATCTTTGATATTACCATTCGATTGATGAAGACTGTTTATTAAAGGCAGCACGTGTCTATATGGTTTTTAATGTGTTCGAAAATAATGGGAGTGTTATAAAATCAACTCCAACTGTGGAAGAACTTGAGAATGAAGAATTCGAGCAAACATTTAATGTCTTATTTATCACCGATACTGACCATGATGAACTAAAAAAACAGTTGTTAAATGTATCAGAAATTAAAGAAGTCACGATTGAGTATGTTGCATTTAATGATTCAACTCATCAAGAAGAAACTGAGCAAGAAGTATCTACAACAGTTGAAGATGTTAAAGAAGCAGACATCACTGAAACTAAAAAGCCTGTAACAAGTAAATCCATTCGAGTTAATATAGAACGCTTAGATGCTCTAATGAACTTATTTGAAGAAATGATTATTGACCGAGGTCATTTAGAACAACTAACCCATTCCATAGACCATCAAGATTTTAAAGAAACTGTCGAACGTATGACAAGAACGTCTAGTGAGTTACAAAATGTTATTTTAAAGATGCGAATGGTTGCCATAGATCAAGTCTTTAATAGATTTCCTAGAATGGTCCGTTCATTATCAAAGGAGTTAGGGAAAAAAATTGAGCTTGAAGTAACAGGTGCAGACACTGAGCTTGATCGGACTGTCATTGATGAGATTGGTGATCCACTAGTTCATTTAATACGTAATGCTATAGATCACGGTGTTGAAATGCCTGAGGAACGAGTTGCCAAAGGAAAACCTGAAACTGGTAAGCTATTTTTAAAAGCGTATCACAGTGGAAATCATGTTTTTGTAGAGATACAAGATGATGGTGGCGGCATCAATAAAGAAAAGGTTCTTCAAAAAGCCATTCAAAATCAAGTGATTACAGCTGAAGACTCTAATAAATTAGCAGATTCTCAGATATATGAATTAATTATGTCTAGTGGTTTTTCAACTGCAGACCAAATCTCTGACATATCTGGTAGAGGAGTCGGCCTCGACGTTGTCAAAAATACAATCGAATCACTTGGGGGAACCATAGAGATTGATTCTGAATTAAATTATGGTACAACTTTTTCGATTAAACTACCATTAACTCTATCTATTATTACAGCGCTCCTTGTTAAATTGGATGACGAAATATTCGCAATCCCGCTATCTTCAATTATGGAAACAGCTGTTATTCACAAAATGAAGTTTATAGTGCGCATGGCCAAGAAGTCATTGATTTTAGAGGGCAAATTATTCCTTTAGTTGATATTCGTGACGTCTATGGTGTTAATCAAATTAATAGAGATCGTGAAGATTACTCGATTGTTGTAATTCGTAAAGGCAATAGATTAACCGGCTTAATTGTCGATTCATTTATCGGACAAAAGAAATTGTGCTTAAGAATTTAGGTGCTAGATTGAAGGATGCATATGCTATTTCTGGAGCAACTATTTTAGGAGATGGTGAAGTAGCCTTAATTATCGATTCTAACGCTTTAGTGAAATAAGGGGGGTTAATATGGAAAGACAAAAGTTTATTATCTTAACATTAAATGAAGAATGTTATGCTATCCCGATTGACTATATTCATTCAATTGAACGTACTCAGCCTGTTACTCGAATTCCTAATACCGAAGGTTTTGTTAAAGGTGTCATTAATCTTAGAGGAATCATTACTCCCGTCATTGATCTTAGGGAAAGAATGGGCTTTGAAGCAAAACCACTAGATGAAGTGAGCCGTATTATCATCACGAATAGAAGCCAGGAATCTATTGGATTAATCGTAGATGGAGCGGATGATGTAATCGAGATTAACAATGATGATATTGAGCCACCTCCGGAAACGATATCTGAAAACTACCGTGACTATATTGAGGGCGTCATTAAGCACGAGCAACGTTTAATTGTATTATTAAGCTTAGAGCATGTATTTGAAGCAGATTTTGTGAAACAACATCATGTCTAGCTTAAGGAGACGTATAAGATGCGAGATTTATTAAAATTAGATGATCTTCATTTAGATTTGTTAAAAGAAATTGGGAACATTGGAGCTGGAAATGCCACAACATCGTTATCTAATTTATTATCGATTCCAATCCAAATGAGTGTACCGACAGTTAATGTTATTAGCTTTGAAGAAATTATAGAGCTTACAGGCGGTCCAGATGAAGTGAAAGCCACAACGTTTGTCGAATTTGAAGGCGAGTTTACTGGGAATATGTTTTTCTTTATATCTCCAGAACAAGCTGATCAGTTCATTCAGACATTAACTCAGGATGCTAAACAATCAATTTTAAATGAGCAAAATGAATTAGCTTTTTCAGCTTTCTTAGAATTAGGGAACATATTAACGGGATCTTATTTAAGAGCTTTATCAGATTTTTGCAAATTAATTTGTATTCTCTTGTGCCTGAGGCAACAGTTGACATGGCAGGAGCCATAATGACTGAGGGGTTAATTGAGACATCAGTGACTTCCGACTATGCTATTATCATTGAAACAGTTTTTCAGTCAGATTTCTTTAATGAGGACATTAATGGTCATTTCTTCTTATTGCCTGACCCGAATGCGTTTGATAAGATTTTTAGTCAACTAGGAGTTTTAAGTGATGAATCAATTACAAGAACAAGTTAAAGTAGGAATAGCTGATGTAGCAATTGCGAAAAGTAGTCAAGCCCTTATAACCTCAGGCTTAGGTTCATGTGTCGGAATTATATTATATGATGAGAGTTTAAAAAATAGCTAGCATGGCTCATGTGATGCTGCCTGACTCTAACATGACTAGACAGTCTCATTTTAAAAAGGGGAAATTTGCAGATACCGGAATCGACACGTGTTTGAATTTATTATCAGAAGAAGGCAGTCAAGTGTTTAACATGAAAGCAAAAATGGCTGGTGGTGCACAGATGTTTAAAACGACATCATCAGATAAGTTAAACATCGGTCAGAAAAATGTATCAGCGATTGAAAAGAAGTTATCCCAATTAAACATTCCGATTGTTGCAAAAGATGTAGGTGGACATAACGGACGATCGATTGAGTTTGATATTGAAACGAGTCAATTGAAGATTAGAACCGTTTATCAAGGCGTTCAGTATATATAATTGATTTAACGCAATCTTATTATTTACAAGTGGGGGAATTGTGATGCAACATAAGACAGCCTCTTTATCAGAGCTTTGGAAAAAGTGGCAACAAGAGCACGATCAAGAAGTCGGGAACCAGTTAGTAGAATACTATATGCCACTGATTACTTATCAAGTTAATCGTGTTTTTGCCCATCTTCCCCAAAATGTAGACCGTCAAGATGTTAAAAGTTTAGCTTTCATGGGGCTTGTCGATGCTCTTGAGAAGTTTGATCACAATAGAGATTTAAAATTTGATACATATGCTTCAATTAGAATTAAAGGTGCCATTATTGACGGTTTAAGAAAAGAAGACTGGTTGCCACGGACAGTTCGTGATAAATCGAAAATTATTGAAAGTGCCTACGAACAATTGGAACAGAGTTTCAAAAGGACTCCCTTACTGTCTGAGGTATCGGAATATGTAGAGATGCCTGAGGAAGAGGTTGCGGAAATTGTTAAAGATACACTATATGCTAACTTATTATCAATAGAAGAAAAAACAATGATGAATCAGACGAACAGCGAGAAAGTTTGAGAAATACTGTTCCTGACCAAGACAGGTTATCACCTGATGAAGCATTGATTAAACAAGAACAAATAGAAGAGCTATCTCATTCCATTCTACATTTAAATGAAAAAGAACAACTCGTTATAAGTTTATTTTATAAAGAAGAACTCACATTAACAGAAGTAGGGCAGATCCTTGGCCTTTCGACATCAAGAATTTCACAAATTCATAGCAAAGCTATTACGAAATTGAAAGATCAGCTTTCTGGAATATCATGATCATTCTAGACTATTTGTGATATTCTATCACCTCGAGAGGAGGGTGACAGGTGGATTTGAATAAGGTTTTTCAAGTAACTGTTACTGAAGATAAGATGTCTGCATATTTACATACACTAGACCCTATTGAACTAAATAAACTGTTAAATTATGAGCTAAATGTAACGAATCAAGATTTGCTCCATTTTATTCAAGAACAGGGAGTTAGCTATGGGTTGCGCTATGACAATATTGATTTTATTATAAATAATCTAAATAAGGTTAGCTTCCCTATCCTGATTGCTGAAGGAAATCATCCCAGTCCAGGACGAGATGGTTATATTGATTTCAAAGTTGAACATTCAATTAGAATGGAGCTTCATGAACAGGAGCGAATCGATTTTAAAAATGTAATCAAAATACCAGTTGTAGAACCAGGTCAATTAATTGCTATTATTCAGCAACCTTCTGAGGGGACAGCTGGTAAAGATGTTTATGATGAGGTAGTTCATTCAAGACGTGGTAAAACTGTTCATATTATGGCAGGTGAAAATACGACTTTTGATGAACATAAACAAGCTATTTACGCTTCCAATTTTGGTCAAGTTTCATTGATTAATAATCAGATAAAAGTGTTGCCTTTATACGAAGTTAATGAATCATTAAATTTATCAACTGGTAATATTGAATTTAATGGTTCGGTGCTTATAAAAGGTGATGTGCCTGAGGGGTATCGTGTTGAAGCTAAAGGTGACATAACAATTGAAGGATTAGTTGAAGGAGCTATTATTAAGGCTGGAGGCTCAATCTATATAAAGGAAGGAATTTCAGCCACTGGAAAAGGTTTTATTGAAGCGGGTGTTGATCTTGCGACTCCTCATATTAATCAAGGGCATGTTAAAGCAGGAAGACATATAAAAGTTGAGCAATCCATCATACATAGCAAAATAACTGCCTTAGAAGCTATAACATGTCAAAAAGGGCATGTGATTGGGGGCACAATTTCAGCAGGTTCCATCATCGTATGTCAAGATTTAGGTAATCGAATGCACACATTAACTCGAGTATATCTTGGTGAAAATAAAGAGGACCGAGACCATAGAATGAACATAAACCAACAAATTAAACAACTAGATTCTGAAATTGAAAAATTACAATTACTTGGACAAGCATTATCTAAGAAAAGCGAACGATCACCTAAGGAACAATTAACGCTAAAGAAACAAAGATATACATTAGAAGAAAAACAGTTAAAATTAAAGGAACTTTTTCAAAAACAAGAACAAATAACTGACCATAATGAGAATAAAAAGTTTAACCAAATATTAATTCATGGTATGCTATACCCAAATGTAGAAGTAACTTCTGGTAAATATTCTAGACGATTTAATAGTCCCTTTAAACAAGCATCTATTCTTTTTGATGGAAAAGAATTCAGTTTAGAATCGATTGAATAATATGAGTGGAGGTGTATGAATTGAGCTGGAAATCTGTTGAAATGCAAGTTGCGCTTCCAAGAGTGGTCGATGCTGCGCACTTACAGGAACAATATAATCAACGTGGACAGACTTTACAAACTCACCTTGCACAAACGAACCAATCTGAAGAACTTTTAAGACGAAAACAAGTTCAAAAAACTAATTCTGATAATTCCGCATCTAATGATTTAAATCGTCATAACAAGCAACAGGAAAATATACAATTAGGCACACATCCTTTTCTAGGGAAACTCTATGATTTAAAAGGCTAAATGAGGTAAAGATATGAGTTCTTTTTTATTCACTTTAAGTTTATTGCTGCATGGTGTGACCTTCGTCATTATTTTTATTTGTTTCAGAGAATTCAACAGTTTAAATACTCAGACGATGAGCAAAGAGTTAAAGATATTGAGGATCTATTTAATTCCTATTTATTAGAGATTAAAGATGAAAACAAAAATTTGTGGAATCATTGTCCAATCTGAATTCAATTAAGCCTGAAAAACAAGATGAACATATTTCCCCTAATGACGATATATATAATTCGAATATAGATATGATTAATCCAGACATGACATCTGATCAATTAGATACACCTTCAACAGAATCTCAGGTACTGTATATGTATAAACAAGGCCATACAATTGATCATATTGCTAAAGAATTAGATCTTGGTCATACCGAAGTAGAATTAATCATTAAATTTAATGAAAAAATACACCAATAATCCTTGCTTGTTTAGGTTTGTTATGATATATTAACTTTTGGTGTTAATACACACGCTTATGGAGATAAGCCTTGGTGCTCATACTTTTGAGTGAGGTTTATTTATGAATTAAGCGGAGGAATAAAACCATAGGAGGAATTTTAGAATGTCTGTAATTTCAATGAAACAATTACTTGAAGCAGGTGTTCATTTTGGACACCAAACTCGCCGTTGGAATCCGAAAATGAAAAAATACATTTTCACAGAGCGTAACGGCATTTACATCATTGACCTTCAAAAAACAGTTAAAAAGGTTGATGAAGCGTATAACTTCATTAAGCAAATTGCTGAAGATGGAGGAACTGTATTATTCGTTGGTACGAAGAAGCAAGCTCAAGACACTGTTAAAGAGGAAGCTCTTCGTTCTGGAATGTACTACGTTAACCAACGTTGGTTAGGTGGTACATTAACTAACTTCAAAACAATCCAAAAGCGTGTTAATCGTCTAAAAGACATTGAACGCATGGAAGAAGACGGTACATTTGATGTATTACCGAAAAAGAAGTAGTTATGATCCTTAAAGAAAAAGACGTCTTGAAAAATTCTTAGGCGGGGTTAAAGACATGGATGGTCTACCAGATGCTCTATTCATTGTTGACCCTCGTAAAGAACGCATTGCTGTTGCGGAAGCTCACAAATTAAACATTCCTATTGTGGCAATGGTTGATACTAACTGTGACCCGGATGAAGTTGATTATGTCATTCCTGCAAACGATGATGCGATTCGTGCTGTTAAGCTAATGACTGCTAAAATGGCAGATGCTATTTTAGAAGTTAAGCAAGGCGAAACAACTCAAGATGTTTCTGAAGAAGCTACTGAAGAAGTAGTAGAAGAAACTGAAACTGTGCAAGAATAAGGTGAGGTGATAAGAGGTTGAGCCTTTTATCACCTTTTTAAAGCAAATAAACATACTATGCATGGCGATGATTAATTAATCAAAGCCTAAATCTATATAGAATGAGTTTAAGGAGGATTCTTATGGCTGTAACTGCAAAAATGGTTAAAGAATTACGTGAAAAAACTGGTGCTGGCATGATGGATTGTAAAAAAGCACTTACTGAGACAGACGGCGATATTGATAAAGCTGTTGAATATCTTCGTGAAAAAGGCATGGCTAAAGCAGCTAAAAAAGCTGACCGTATTGCCGCTGAAGGTTCAACTCATATCGTAAGTGAAGGCAACACAGCTGTCATTATTGAAGTGAACAGTGAGACTGACTTTGTAGCTAAAAATGATCAGTTTAAAACCATACTTAATGACTTGGCTACACATATCCTTAAGTTCAAACCTGCTACAGTTGAAGAAGCAATGGAACAAAACATCAATGATACTGACGAAACTGTTGAACATTACATTAAATCTGCAATTGCAAAAATCGGTGAGAAAATTTCTCTACGTCGCTTTGAAATCGTAGAAAAAAGTGATAATGCTGCTTTTGGTGAATACCTACACATGGGAGGACGTATTGGCGTTCTAACATTACTAGAAGGTACAACAGAAGATTCAGTAGCTAAAGATGTAGCAATGCATGTTGCTGCAGTAAACCCTCGTTATGTTTCACGTGATGAAGTTCCTGAGGAAGAAGTTAACAAAGAGCGTGAAGTTTTAAAACAACAAGCTTTAAATGAAGGAAAGCCTGAAACATAGTTGAAAAAATGGTCGAAGGTCGTTTTAAGAAAATTCTTTGAAGAAATTTGCCTATTAGAACAGGAATTTGTTAAAGACCCTGATCAGAAAGTTAAACAATTTGTTGAATCTAATGGTGCCACGGTTAAATCATTCGTTCGTTATGAAGTTGGCGAAGGAATGGAAAACGTGAAGATAACTTCGTTGATGAAGTTATGAACCAAGTCAATAAATAATAATTGCTGATGAATAGGGGACACATTGTGTCTCCTATTTTTCAAGAGAGAATAGTCAATAAAGGCAAACATAACGGAGGTAAATATGTCGAAAGCAAGATATAATCGTATCGTACTAAAGTTAAGTGGTGAGGCCTTAAGTGGCGATAAAGGATATGGAATTGATCCTAAATTCATTAAGTCAATTGCTCAGCAGATTAAAGAAATTCATGAACTAGGAGTCGAAATTGCAATTGTTGTTGGCGGAGGAAACCTATGGCGTGGTAAAATTGGTAGTGAAGTAGGTATGGACCGCGCGAATGCAGATTATATGGGAATGCTTGCGACAGTTATGAATTCTTTAGCATTACAGGACGGTTTAGAGAATTTAGATATTCCAACTCGAGTTCAAACATCAATTGAAATGCGACAAGTTGCAGAGCCTTATATCCGCCGAAAAGCGATGCGTCATTTAGAGAAAAACGCGTCGTCATTTTTGCAGGTGGTACAGGTAATCCTTATTTCTCTACTGATACAACAGCTGCATTAAGAGCTGCTGAAATGGAAGCAGATGTCATCTTAATGGCTAAAAACAATGTTGATGGTGTTTATAACGCTGACCCTCAAGTCGATTCTAATGCATACAAATATGATCAACTATCATATTTAGATCTATTAAATGAGGGCTTAGGAGTCATGGACTCAACTGCTTCATCATTATGTATGGACAATGATATTGCTTTAATAGTATTCTCTATATTAGATAAAGGAAATATTAAACGAGTTTTAACAGGCGAAAATATTGGAACAATAATTAGGAGGAAAGATAATCATGAGTGATTCGGTTATTCAAGAGTGCAGAGACAAAATGAAGAAAGCTGTTCAAGCTTTTTCTAAACAATTATCGACAGTAAGAGCAGGACGTGCTAACCCAGCTATTTTAGACAGTGTCTATGTTGAGTACTATGGAGCAAATACTCCATTAAATCAATTATCGACTGTATCAGCACCTGAACCGCGATTATTAGTTATTACTCCATTTGATAAATCAGCAATTGAAAATATTGAAAAAGGTATTCAAAAAGCAGATCTTGGTCTTACACCAAATAACGATGGGAATGTTATTCGTATCAGTATTCCTGCTTTAACAGAAGAACGCCGTAAAGACTTAGTTAAAGTAACTAAAAAATATGCAGAAGAAGCTAGAGTTCAAGTACGTAATATCCGCCGTGATGCTAATGATCAATTGAAAAAACTTGAAAAAGATGGTGACATTACGGAAGATGAATTACGTTCTTATCAAGATGATGTCCAGAAACAAACAGATCAGCATATTAATGAAATTGATCAATTATTAGAGTCTAAAGAAAAAGAAATTACAGAAGTATAAAAGTAGATATATACTTCACTAATTCATGATATAATAATTAATAATAGCTTTCGCATCATGCGAAAGCTAAATTTTCTTATGTTATTGGCGAGGGATGGGCATGAATTTTAAGACAAATAAGAAACTAGACATGGATCGTTTAGACCCTACCAATGTCCCTAAACATGTCGCAATCATTATGGATGGTAATGGAAGGTGGGCTAAAAAGAGAGGTCTGCCAAGGTTTGCAGGGCATAAAGAAGGTATGAAAACCATCAAGAAAGTCGTGGAAAGAGCAGTCGAATTAAATCTTGAAGCGATTACGCTCTATGCTTTTTCTACTGAGAATTGGAAAAGACCGCCTAAAGAAGTTGAATTCATTATGAAGCTACCTTCTCAATTTTTAGATACATACTTACCGGAATTAATTGAAAATAATGTTAGAGTAACTACAATTGGTCACTACGATGGATTACCTGAATTTACTAAAAAGGCCGTTCAATATTCTGTTGAACGAACTAAAAATAACACAGGTCTAGTATTAAATTTTGCTTTAAATTATGGGAGCCGGTCAGAAATTGTAGATGCTGTCAAACAGATCTGTGAAAATGTCAAACAAGATCATTTAAATTCAGATGAAATAAACGAAAGAACTTATTTCAAATTATTTATATACTAATCAACTTCCAGACCCCGACCTTGTTATTAGAACAAGCGGAGAACAAAGATTGAGTAATTATTTATTGTGGCAAGTTGCTTATGCGGAATTCTATTTTACTGATAAGTTATGGCCTGAATTTAATCATGACGCATTTGATGAAGCAATAATCGAATTTCAAAACCGCAAAAGAAGATTTGGTGGTCTATAAGGTGTGATAACATGAAAACACGAATTATTACTGCAGCTGTTGGCTTGGCTGTGTTTTTACCATTTGTAATATACGGTGACTGGCCTTTTGTTATTTTTATTTATTTAATTGGAACAATTGGACTATTTGAATTATTGAATATGAAACGTATTCCTGTATTATCGTTTCCAACAGTGGTGGGTACCCTTTTATTATGGGTGTTTTTACTAAATGATGAATTTACTCACATTATGAAATGGACCTCTTTAACCCAGTCTGAAATGCTTTATATTTTAGTATTTATATTATTAGCTTATACAGTACTAGTAAAAAATAGGTTCTCTTTTGATGACGTTGCCTTTGTTTTATTATCTTCTTTATACGTTGGGATAGGTTTCGGTTATGTCATTGAAACGAGACTGGCAGGAATCGAATATTTGTTATATGCATTGTTAATTGTTTGGTTTACAGATTCCGGAGCTTATTTTGCTGGACGAGCTATTGGAAAGCATAACTTTGGCCAATTATTAGCCCCAAAAAACAATAGAAGGTTTTGTAGGGGGAAGTTATTGGAGCTGTCTTAATTGGAATCATCCTTCAATTGATGCTAGATATTCATGATCATATGTGGGTTGTTATTTTAGTTTCAATTTTTGCATCATTGTTAGCTCAAATTGGTGATCTCATTCAATCAGCTTTTAAACGTATATATGATATTAAGGATTCTGGACATATTTTGCCTGGACATGGTGGGATTCTTGATCGCTTTGACAGCTTAATATTTATGGTGCCATTTTTACATTTTATCCAATTTATAATGATATAAATGAGGGATTTTGATGAAGAAAGTAACGCTATTAGGTGGAACAGGTTCAATTGGACTTCAAACTATAGACCTTATTCAAACTCATCCAGAACAATTTCAGTTAGTGGCTTTTGCATTTGGAACAAATGTTGAAAAGGCACTTCCTGTTATTGAACAATTAAAGCCTAAATACATTGTTGTACAAAATCGCGAAACTTTTACAAAACTAAGTAATAAAATAAGTTATAGCCCAGTTATTAAATATGGAATGGAAGCATTAAATGAAGTTGTCTCTTTACCTGAAGTTGATCTAGTCGTTAATGCAGTTCTAGGTAGTGTTGGTTTAGAGCCTACTCTAGAAGCTATAAGAGCTAAAAAACAGATCGCTTTTGCCAATAAAGAGACATTAGTAACAGCTGGTCACATTGTGATGAAGGAAGCTAAACAACACAATGTTGAGTTGCTACCAGTAGATAGTGAACACGCCGCTATTCATCAATGTTTGAAAGCTGAAAATCGAAGTGAAGTTAAACGAATCATTTTAACTGCTTCAGGTGGAAGTTTTAGAAATCAAACACGTGAAGAATTAGTCGGGGTGACGAAAAACGATGCATTAAAACACCCTAACTGGAGTATGGGAGCTAAAATTACCATTGACTCTGCAACTATGATGAATAAGGGACTAGAAGTTATAGAAGCACATTGGTTGTTTGATACTCCTTATGACAATCTTGATGTTATCTTACATAATGAAAGTGTTATTCATTCAATGGTGGAGTTTGTTGATCAAAGCGTGATGGCACAATTAGGGACTCCAGATATGAGAATTCCTATACAATATGCTTTAACCTATCCAGAACGAGCTAAGTATAATTTAAGCGAACCACTTGATTTAGTTAAGATAGGTCGGTTAAATTTTAGAGAAATGAGTTTTGAACGTTTCCCATGCTTACGTATGGCTTATGAAGCAGGCAGAGTAGGCGGTTCTTTACCAACTGTTCTTAATGCTGCAAATGAAGAAGCCGTTAAATTGTTTTTAGATGACCAAATAACGTTTTTAGAAATTGAAAAACTTATTGAACGTGAATTAGAAAGTCACTCAGTTATTCATAACCCTGATTTAGACTCCATTTTAGAGTTAGATCAAGAAATACGTAACAGAGTCAGTAATGCTGTCCTAAAAAGGTAGGTGCTTGTAAATGAATTTCGATACGATAATTGCTTTTATATTTATGTTTGGGCTTTTAGTGTTCATTCACGAGTTTGGCCATTTAATTTTTGCTAAAAGAGCAGGAATGTTAGCCAGAGAATTTGCTATTGGCTTTGGACCAAAGATTTTCTCTTATCGTAAGGATGAAACATTATATACTGTACGCTTACTTCCAATCGGGGGATATGTAAGGGTTGCAGGTGAAGACCCAGAAATTATCGATTTAAAGCCAGGTTACCATATCGGACTTGAATTTAATGAATCAGGTAAAGTTAATAAAATTATCGTTAATAATAAATCCAAGCACCCGAATGCTAAAATTGTTGAAGTAGAAAGAATTGATTTAGATCATGATCTTATCATCAATTGTTTTGATATTAATACAGATGAACGTTATCAATATGAGGTGGACCGCAAAGCTCTCTTTGTGATGGATGAGAAAGAAACATTAATTGCTCCTTATGATCGTCAATTCGCCTCAAAGTCTGTTCCTAAAAAGGGAATGCAAGTTTTCGCAGGACCAATGATGAACTTTTTATTAGCGATTGCGTTATTTATCGGTTTAGGCTTATTTCAAGGTGTACCGGATAAGGATGCAGTGGTTGGCAATGTTCAAGAAGGAACCCCTGCTAGTGAGGCTGAGCTCATGGCAGGTGATGAAATCCTAAGTATTAACGGTGAATCAATTGAGGACTGGGTAAGTTTTGTTCGGTTTGTACAAGATCGTCCAAATGAAGAAATTAGTTTAACTGTTGAACGTGATGGTGAAATTATTGAGAAAAGTTTAACTACTATGTCACAAGAAACACAAAATGGTGAAACAATAGGGCAAGTAGGTATTAGACGGAATTTAGAAGAGGGTCCTGTTGAAGCGTTCAAATTTGGATTTACACAAACATATGAAGTAGGTAAGTTGATCTTAACTGCATTAGGACAATTAGTTACTGGACAATTATCATTAGATGCTCTCGCTGGTCCAGTTGGAATTTATGATGCAACGGATCAAGTCGTTCAGACTGGATTTACTAACTTTTTAACCTGGACAGCAATGCTTAGTATTAACCTAGGTATTATTAATCTGCTGCCTCTACCGGCATTAGATGGAGGTCGCTTAATGTTTATAGGCATTGAAGCAGTTAGAGGAAAACCATTAGACCCTGAAAAAGAAGGGTTTGTTCATTTATTGGATTTGCCTTATTAATGCTACTTATGATTGTAGTAACATGGAACGATATTGAGCGGTTGTTTATGTAAGTGGTAAAATACGAATAAAGAGGTGGAAATACTATGAGACAAAGCAATTTACTCATTCCTACGCTAAGAGAAGTTCCAGCAGAAGCAGACTTGAAAAGCCATCAATTATTGCTCAAAGCCGGATTTATTCGCCAATTGGCATCAGGAGTTTATAATTTCTTACCTTTAGGAAAAAGAGTGTTGCGTAAGGTTGAGAATATTGTAAGAGAAGAGATGGACCGTGCAGGTGCACAAGAGGTCCAAATGCCAGCCCTACAACCAGCTGAATTGTGGCAAGCAACAGGACGTTGGGATACAATGGGACAAGAACTTATGAGACTAAAAGATCGTCATGAGCGTAATTTTGCACTAGGGGCTACACATGAAGAAGTGGTCACAGCATTAGTAAGAGATGAAGTTAATTCATATAAAAATTACCTTTTTCGTTATATCAAATTCAAGCTAAATATAGAGATGAAAACGCCCGAGGTTTGGTTTGTTACGTGGTAGAGAATTCTTAATGAAAGATGCTTATTCATTTCACGAAACATATGAATCATTAGATGAGACGTATGACGTTATTTTTAATGCCTACAAACGAATTTTTGAGCGTTGCGGACTTAACTTTAGAGCCGTTATTGCTGATTCTGGAGCGATGGGTGGTAAAGACACTCACGAGTTTATGGTGTTATCTGACGTTGGTGAAGATATTATCGCTTATTCTAATGAATCAGATTTTGCTGCTAATATTGAAATGGCTCCAGTTGTTTCAAATTATGAAAAATCAACTGAAGCTCCAAAGTCATTAGAAATAGTTGAAACCCCTAACGCTAAATCTATGCAAGAGGTGGCAGATTTTCTTAAACATGATTTGAATCAAGGTATGAAAGCAATCATGTTCAAAGTTGATGAGAAATTTGTTTTAGTTGTAACACGTGGAGATCATGAAGTTAACGATGTTAAATTAAAGAATTTGTATGAAGCGGATATCGTTGAACTTGCTACTGAACAAGAAACAAAAGAAGTTGTTGGTGCAGGCTTTGGTTCACTTGGTCCTATTAATGTTTCAGAAGATGTAGAAGTTGTCGCTGACCATGCAGTTCAATACTTAGTTAATGCAACATGTGGAGCAAATGAAGACGGGCACCATTTCAAAAATGTAAACCCAGAGAGAGATTTTACTGTGACTCAGTATGCTGATTTACGCTTTATCCAGGAGGGTGATTTGTCACCTGATGGAAAAGGAACCATTGAATTTGCAAGAGGTATTGAGGTTGGGCATGTATTTAAACTTGGAACTAAATATGCCGACGCTTTAAATGCTACCTTTTTAAATAAAGAAGGACGAGCACAAACCTATATAATGGGTTGTTACGGCATTGGAGTTTCTAGAACGTTAGCTTCAATTGTCGAGCAGTACCATGATGAACAAGGAATTGTTTGGCCGAAAGATTTAGCACCTTTCCAAGTTCATTTAATTAACCTAAATGTTAAGAAGGAAGAACAAGTTGAGCTTTCAGATCAATTATATAATCAACTACTTAATTCAGGAGTAGATGTATTATACGATGATCGACCAGATCGAGCTGGAGTTAAATTTAACGACAGTGATTTAATAGGCATTCCATATCGTGTCGTTGTAGGCAAGCGAGCTTCAGAAGGTTATGTGGAATTGAAATACCGTGAATCTGGTGAACAAGAAGATATTCATATAGATGAATTGCAAAAACATCTTAAAAATCTTTTAGCTTAACAATCTCTCAAATTATAAACCGCCTTTGGAATACTCATGCTGCCAAAGGCGAGTTTTTTGTTTTGATAATAATAGAATTAAGGCGGGGAATCATGATGGACCTTAGTAAAAAAGAGAAATTAAACCTCTTATTAAATCAAATTGGAATTCCACAAGAACTAATCGATTCGGAATTTCAAGATGCTTACTTAGAAAAGCTAGCTCTACTAAAAGAGGAGAAGGTATGGCAATTCCATATTCATAAGAGCAGGCCTTTTACCTGCGAAGCAATTGAAGTTTTTAATGCACGTTTATCTGATGCTTTTCATCATATTGCTAAAGTAGATGTTGTCATCAATACAGATGAAAAAGAATTAGATGAACACTCATTAAGTTCATACTGGTCATTTTTCATTAACTCCGTTCATGATTTATTTCCTGCATATAAAGAGTACATATGTAACCAATCACCAACTATTAATGGTGCGCAGCTCACTATTTATGCAAGAAATGAAACCGAAGCTCAAATGATGAAACGGAAGATCGAACCTTTATTTCAGGAATTTGTTCAAAAAGTGGTTTAAAAAGTTACCAACTACATTTTGAAATCTCAAAAATGAAGAAGCGTTTCAGGAGTTTCAAAAACAGAAGAAGTAGAAGAACAAAATTATATCGAACGTGCTATAAAAGAGAAAGAAGAACGTGCTAAGCAAAGTAAAGAAGATCCACATGTAAATCTTCCACTTAAAATAGGACGTGATTTTCAAGATGAGGCAGCACCTATTAGAGATATTTTAGAAGAAGAAAAGAGTATGGTGATTCAGGGTTATATCTTTGATGTTGATATAAGAAATCTTAGATCTGGTCGTGACTTGTTAATTGTGAGTCTTACAGATTACACAGATTCGATTCAAATAAAGATGTTTTCAAAAGGTGATGAACAAAAAGAACTGTTTAAAAAGGTTAAAGAAGGCAATTGGGTTAAAGCCCGAGGAAGCATTCAAACGGACACATTTACTAATGAGCTCATGATGATGGGAAATGATCTTTATGAAGTTGCTCCTAAAGAAAGAAAGGATCTCTCACAAGATAAGAGAGTGGAGTTGCATGCTCATACCACAATGAGTACCATGGATGCTACTGTTTCGGCCTCTAATTTAATTGAACGGGCAGCAAAATGGGGCCATTCTGCAATAGCCATTACGGACCATGCCGTTGTACAAGCTTTTCCTGAAGCTCATTCTGCTGGTTCAAAGCACGGTGTAAAGGTGTTGTATGGACTTGAGGCTAATTTAGTGGATGATGGGGTTCCTATTGCATACAACCCTGATCCTGTAGATTTGAATGAAGCAAACTATATTGTTTTTGACGTTGAGACGACAGGACTGTCTGCTGCCTATGATAAGATAATTGAACTCGCTGCTGTAAAAGTGTATCAAGGGGAGATTATTGATCGGTTCGAACGGTTTGCGAACCCTCACCAAAATTGAGCCAAACAACCATTGATTTAACAGGTATAACGGACGATATGCTAATCGGAGCACCTGAAATTGAAGAAGTCATGAGAGATTTCCATGAATGGATGGGAGACGACATTCTAGTTGCTCACAATGCTAGTTTTGATATCGGCTTTATTAACGCGGCTTTCGAGAGAATGGCTATTGATAAAGTAACAAACCCTGTGATTGATACATTGGAGTTAGCCCGGTTATTATATCCTGAGCTCAAAAATCATCGACTTAACACATTGTGTAAACATTTAAACATAGAATTAACTCAACACCATAGAGCTATTTATGATGCCGAAGCGACTGGTTATTTATTATGGAGTTTAGTGAAATCAGCAATGGAAAAAGACATGTTTAAACATGATGAATTAAATCGGCACGTAGGTGAAGGGGATGCTTATAAACGATCGCGTCCTAATCATGCAATTTTACTTGCCAAGACTCAAGAAGGCTTAAAAAATTTATTTAAACTTGTTTCATTATCACATGTTGATTATTTTACCGAGTTCCAAGAATTCCGAGATCTAAACTCGTTGAGCATCGTGAGGGTATAATGGTAGGTTCAGGATGTGATCAAGGTGAATTGTTTGATACCATCGCTTTGAAATCTGAAGATGAAGCGGAAAAGGTTGCGGAATTTTATGACTACATTGAAGTACAACCACCAATGAATTATTATCATTTAATCGAAAAAGAACAAGCTCAATCCATTGAACATATTAAACAGCTCATTAAAAAGCTAGTTAAAATTGGTGAAAAGTTAAACAAAAAGTAGTCGCAACAGGAAATACTCATTATTTAGATAAGCATGAAAAAATTTACCGTAAAGTATTAGTTGCATCACAAAGTGGTAATCCGCTTAACCGCCAGACTATGCCTGATGTCTATTTCAAAACAACTAACGAAATGCTAGAGGATTTTGCATTCCTAGGTGAGGAAAAAGCTAAAGAAATTGTTATTGAAAATACGAACTGGGTATCTGAACAAATTGATGAGATCAAACCAGTTAAGGATGACCTATACACTCCTAATATTGACGGAGCAGATGAAGAAATTAGAGATACATGCTATAACAGAGCGAAATCTATTTACGGTGAGAATTTACCAGATATCGTGGTTAACCGTTTAGAAAAAGAGTTAAAAAGTATTATTGAAAATGGCTTCTCTGTTATTTATTTAATTTCGGAAAAACTTGTTAAAAAGTCACTGAACGATGGATATTTAGTAGGGTCCCGTGGTTCTGTTGGATCATCATTTGTCGCCACGATGCTTGATATTACTGAGGTTAACCCGTTACCACCACATTATGTCTGTGATGAATGTAGTTACTATCACTTCTACAATGACGGGTCTGTGGGTTCAGGTTTTGACTTACCAGAAAAAGACTGCCCAGAGTGCGGCCACGCCTTAACAAGAGACGGCCAGGATATTCCGTTTGAGACCTTTTTAGGGTTTAAAGGTGATAAAGTTCCCGATATTGACTTAAACTTCTCAGGTGAGTATCAACCTAAAGCTCACCAGTATACGAAAGTATTATTCGGTGAAGACAATGTCTATCGCGCCGGAACAATTGGTACAGTTGCAGAAAAAACCGCCTTCGGATATGTGAAGGGCTACGCGCAAGATCATTCATTAATGTACCGTCAAGCTGAGATATCACGTTTAGTTAAAGGATGCACTGGAGTGAAGCGGACGACTGGACAGCATCCAGGTGGAATCATTGTAGTACCTGATGATCAGGAAATTTATGATTTTACACCTATTCAGTTCCCAGCAGATGACCGGAATTCAGAATGGAAAACAACACACTTTGATTTCCATTCTATTCACGATAATTTATTAAAACTAGATATACTTGGACACGATGATCCGACGGTTATTCGTATGCTTCAAGATTTAACTGGTATTGACCCTAAAGATGTGCCTACCAATGATCCTGAAGTAATGAAAATCTTTGAGGGTCCAGATCCATTAGGTGTAACCACTGATCAAATTATGTGTAAAACAGGAACATTAGGTGTTCCGGAGTTTGGAACACGATTCGTTCGTCAAATGCTTGAAGATACCAAGCCATCTACTTTTGCGGAGCTTGTTATCATTTCAGGTCTTTCTCACGGGACTGACGTTTGGTTAGGCAATGCCCAAGAATTAATTAATGATGGGATCTGTGAAATTGGTGATGTCATTGGTTGCCGAGACGATATTATGGTTTACTTGATGCACCAAGGATTAGAGGCGTCACTTGCCTTTACCATTATGGAGCATGTTCGTAAAGGTAAAGGTCTATCTGATGAATGGATTGAAGAAATGAAAAAACACGGAGTGCCTGACTGGTACATTGAATCGTGTAAAAAGATTAAATACATGTTCCCTAAAGCACACGCTGCTGCTTATGTCTTAATGGCAGTTCGAATTGCTTACTTTAAGGTTCATTACCCAATAGAATTCTATGCTGCTTATTTTACTGTTAGAGCGAGTGATTTTGAATTAGATACAATGGTAAAAGGGTCAGATGCGTTAAGAAGCAGGATTGAGGAAATCCTTGATAAGGGTAACGATGCCTCACCAAAAGAAAAGAGTTTGTTAACCGTATTAGAGTTAGCATTGGAGATGTGTGAAAGAGGTTATTCGTTCCAAAGAGTTGACCTTTATCGTTCTAAGGCCAGTGAGTTTATTGTAGACGGTGACACTTTGATTCCACCATTTAATGCAGTAGACGGTCTGGGGACTAATGCCGCCATCAATATAGAAAAAGCTAAAGAAGATGGTGAGTTCTTATCAAAAGAAGATTTACGTGAACGAAGCCGTATTTCTAAAACTGTGTTAGAATACTTAGATCAACACGGTTGTTTAGAAGGATTACCAGATCAAAACCAATTGTCACTATTCTAAACCATTTGCATTTTATTGGTTCTTATGGTATATTTTCAATTGGTTAAGTAAAAGATACGGTAAAGTAAGAAAGAGTGGGCCCTTTCCCACTCTTTCGTTTTATCTTTCCCTGCTGGTATATACAGCAGGGAAATTTAATGAAGAGATGATTTAACTAATAAATGATATAGTGTCGAAGAAAGATGTGAAAAAGGAGGCATACTTTTGAGCAAAAAGATTGTAGATTTAACTGAGGAGTTAGTTCAACCTATAGTAGATGAAATGAACTTAGAATTAGTTGAAGTTGAGTTCGTAAAAGAAGGAAATAATTACTTTTTGCGCGTATATGTTGATAAAGAAGGTGGAATCGACATTGAAGAATGCGGAAAAGTAAGTGAACAGTTAAGTGAAAAATTAGATGAAGCGGACCCAATTGAGCAAGCTTACTTCTTAGAAGTTTCATCACCTGGGGTTGAACGTCGGTTAAAGAAAACGTTCTGATTTTGAACGCTTTGTTGGCTCACATATTTATGTGAAAACTTATGAACCAATTAATGGTGATAAGGAGTTTTATGGAGATTTAATTAGTTTTAAAGAGGATACTATTACACTTGAAGTAAAAGAAAAGACTAGAAAAAAGAAATAGAAATTCCATATAAAAAAGTTGCAAAAGCCAACATAGCTGTAACATTTTAATTGAGGAGGTAAGTCTGTTGAGTTCGGAATTATATAGTGCAATAGAATACTTGTCAGAGGAAAAAGGGATTGACCGAGAAATATTGTTAGAAGCCTTAGATGCAGCATTAGTTTCCGCATACAAAAAGAATTTTAATTCAAGGACAAATGTTCGTGTGGAGCTAAGCGAAGGTGCAGAGATGAAAGTGTTTGCTAGACTAGAAGTAGTCGATGAAGTCATGGATGACCAATTGGAAATAAGCATAGATGAAGCAAAGGCTATGGATCCATCTTATGAAGTTGGAGATGTTGTGGAAAAGGAAGTAACGCCTAGAGATTTTGGTCGTATTGCAGCACAGGCAGCAAAGCAAGTAGTTACCCAGCGTGTGAGAGAAGCTGAACGTGGAGTTATCTATAATGATTTTATCGATCGTGTTGATGATATTATGACTGGTAAAGTTCAGCGTAAGGATCAGAGATTTTTATACATCCATTTAGGCAAGTTAGAAGGTAAACTTCCTTTTAATGAAATCATGCCAAACGAAACATACGATATTCATGATCGTGTGAAAGTTTATGTTACACGAGTTGAAAACACTGGAAAAGGTCCACAGGTGTTCGTTTCTAGAACGCATCCAGGCCTATTAAAAAGATTGTTTGAGATGGAAGTTCCTGAAATCTATGAAGGAATTGTAGAGATTCGTTCAGTTGCAAGAGAAGCAGGAGACCGTTCTAAGATTAGTGTTTATGCAGAGGACCCAGAGATTGATCCTGTTGGCGCTTGTGTTGGCCAGCGTGGTCAGAGAGTTCAGACAATTGTTGATGAATTAAAAGGTGAAAAATTGATATCGTTCAATGGTCAGAAGACCCTGTTGTTTATATCTCAAATGCTTTGAGTCCTTCACAAGTTGTTGAAGTTTTAGTTGATGAAGAAGATCATGCAACAACAGTAATTGTTCCAGATCATCAATTATCCTTAGCAATTGGCAAACGTGGCCAAAATGCACGTTTAGCAGCTAAGTTAACAGGCTGGAAAATTGATATAAAAGCGAATCAGAAGCTAGAGAAGCCGGATTATTAGACGCAGATCATGACGACTTAGAAGAATAGGAGGAATGACTGTGGCTAAGAAGAAACAACCTTTAAGAAAATGTGTAGTAACTCAAGAAATGTTACCTAAAAAGATTTAATACGAGTTGTTCGAAATAAAGAAGGCGAAGTTTTTGTAGATGAAACTGGTAAGATGAACGGCAGAGGAGCTTACTTGAGTAAACGTGCTGAGGTCATTGAGCGCGCCCAAAAAACACAAGTCTTAAATAGACAGTTAAATGCTCAGGTTGATGAACACATCTATGATGAGCTAATAGAAAAGTAGGAGATTCTTAATGTCTCAATATTTGAACTTATTAGGATTAGCTCAGCGCGCAGGAAAGATAAGTCTTGGTGAGGACAATATATTAAATGATATTCGTTCAAATCAAGCAACGTTAGTCTTAATTGCAAGTGATGCTTCTAGTAACACTAGAAAAAAGCTTACAGATAAATGTCACAGTTATCAAATACCTTACCGTATTGTTGGGAATAGAGAAGAAATTTCGCATGCATTAGGTAAATATGACCGAGTCGCTGCAGCTATTAAAGACGAAGGATTTACTAAAAAATTCTTGCAATTGATTGACGATTAATCACGGGGGTGAATGTATGAAAAAAAATGCGAGTATATGAATACGCAAAACAAAATAACTTATCAAGTAAAGAAGTTATTAACCATTGAAGGAATTAAATATTGAAGTATCAAATCACATGTCGACGATCACTGAAAATGCGATTCGTCAACTTGATGAACGTTTAAATCCATCATCTAAAGAAGAACCTAAAAAGCCTGAACAACAGAAACAAACTCAAAAATCTGGTCAACAAGCAAATCAAAAGCAGAACCATCAAAAAATACTAATCACAAACCAAACAACCAGAAAAACAATGATCATAAGAAGAACCATAAAAAGCAATCAAACCAAAATAAGAAACAACAAAAAGGAAAGCACAAAAATAGAAACAACCAGAAACCACAAAATCAACAGCCTAAACAAGAAGAACCAAAGAAAACACCTTCTAAAATAACCTATCAAGGTTCTCTTACAGTTGGTGAACTAGCAGAGAAGCTGAATAAAGATAGCTCTGAGATCATTAAAAAATTAATGATGTTAGGTGTAATGGCTACCAAAAACCAAAGCTTAGAACCAGAATCAATTGAATTAATTTGTGATGACTTTGGTGTGGAAGTGGAAGAAGAGGTAGTTGTTGAAGAAACAGATTTATTAAATTACATCGAAGAAGATACTCCAGAACAATTAGAAGAGCGACCTGCTGTTGTCACGATCTTGGGCCACGTTGACCATGGTAAAACAACCTTATTGGATTCAATTCGCCACACTAAGGTTACTGAAGGTGAAGCGGGTGGAATCACACAGCATATTGGTGCGTATCAGATTGAAACAGATGGCAAAAAAGTAACGTTTCTAGATACACCTGGTCACGCAGCCTTTACAAGTATGCGTTCCCGTGGTGCACAGGTTACAGATATTGCAATTTTAGTTGTAGCTGCTGATGATGGCGTTATGCCACAAACAGTTGAAGCTATTAACCACGCAAAAGCGGCAGAGGTACCAATTATCGTTGCGGTTAATAAAATGGATAAGAAGGTGCAGACCCTAATCGTGTCATGCAAGAGTTAATGGAATATGAATTAGTGCCAGAGGACTGGGGTGGAGAGACAATCTTTGTTCCATTGTCAGCGATTCAGGGGGAAGGCATTGAAGACCTTCTAGAAATGATTAAGTTGGTGGCTGAAGTAGAAGAACTAAAAGCAAATTCTGATCGTCTAGCTGATGGTACGGTTATTGAAGCAGAATTAGATAAAGGTCGTGGACCTGTAGCTACATTTTTAGTTCAAAACGGAACACTTAAAGTCGGAGATCCGCTTGTAGTAGGTACAACATATGGTAAAATTCGTGCTATGTCTAATGATTTAGGTAAACGAGTTAAGGAAGCTGGACCATCAACTCCTGTTGAAGTGATCGGTTTACAAGATGTACCACAAGCTGGAGATCGCTTTGTTGTATTCGGTGATGAGAAAAAAGCTAAGAACATTGCTGAGTTAAGAAAACAAAAGAAATTGAATCTCAGCGTGAAGATACTAGCAAAGTAAGCCTAGACGATTTATTTAAGCAAATCAAAGAGGGTGACGTTAAAGAAATCAATGTCATCGTTAAAGCTGATGTTCAAGGTACTGTTGAAGCACTGGCTTCATCACTTCAAAAAATTGAAGTAGAAGGCGTTAATATTAAAATAATTCATACAGGAGTAGGGGCTATTACAGAGTCAGATATTATTTTAGCTTCAGCTTCAAACGCCGTTGTAATTGGCTTTAATGTACGTCCGGATGCGAATGCGAAACGAACAGCTGAGCAAGAGAAAATTGACATTCGCCTACACCGCGTCATTTATAAAGTTATTGAAGAAATTGAAGCAGCAATGAAAGGTATGCTTGACCCAGAATTTGAAGAAAAAGTAATCGGTCAGGCTGAAGTTAGAGAAACATTTAAAGTTTCTAAAGTAGGTACGATTGCTGGTTCTTATATTACGGAAGGTAAAATCACTCGAAATTCGGGTATAAGAGTTATTAGAGACGGGGTTGTCATCTTTGAAGGTGAGATTGATTCATTAAAACGTTATAAAGATGATGCAAAGAAGTTCAACAAGGTTATGAATGTGGTATAACTGTGGTAAACTATAATGACCTTAAAGTTGGAGACATCATTGAAGCGTATGTGATGAAGGAAATTGAACGTAAATGATTGGATATGTTTATGTAGAATGTATGCTTTATGATGCTCATTCACTTAAAGGGAAACGTCTATAATTAAACAAATCATCCATCAAACCCAGAACAAATATAATGTCAGCATTACAGAATTAGATTTCCATGATCTTTGGCAGCGAACAGCATTTGGTATAGCTGTTGTTGCGAAGGAAAAAGTGATGGCAGAGAAATCATTACAAGAGGTTATTCGCTCGATTGAAAGGCGAACAGATTTAGAAGTCACCATTGTTGAATATGAGTGGCTTTAACCTCTAAGTTTTTGAGGTGGTTAACATGAGTAATATTCGATCAAATCGAGTAGCTGAACAGATGAAAAAAGAGTTAGGTGACATTTTATCACGTAAGATTAAAGATCCTCGTGTAGGTTTTGTGACCGTTACTGATGTTCAAGTTACTGGTGATTTACAGCAAGCTAAAGTGTTCATTTCAATCTTCGGAGACAAACAACAAAAAGAGGATACTCTTGTTGGTCTAGCTAAATCAAAAGGGTTTATTCGTTCAGAAATTGGAAATCGTATTAGATTAAGAAAAGTGCCTGAACTATCGTTTGAAATTGATGAAACGATTGAATACGGTAATAAAATTGAACGAATCATTCATGATTTGAATGATGAGCAATGAGGAAAACTGGACTTACCGTAATCTAAATTTGACGGTAGTCTAAGTCTTTCTTATTTTAAATCTTTTATAAAACTAAAAATTCTTAAAGTAAAATCAAGGATAGACATTGCGTCTATCCTTTTAGATTGTTATCGAAGAATCTAGGAGGTTACACAATGGATGGAGTCATTTTACTCAATAAACCTAAGGGTGTGACGTCACATGATTGTGTTTACAAAATTAGACGTTTACTGAAAACTAAAAAGGTGGGCCACACTGGTACATTAGATCCAGATGCAACAGGTGTGTTACCCATTTGTATAGGTAAAGCGACTAAAATCTCATCTTTATTATCAGGACAATCTAAAGAGTATGAAACAGAAATTTCTTTAGGTAAATCCACCACAACTGAAGATCAGTCTGGCGAAGTCATTCGAACGTTACAAGTAAACCCTAACCTTTCGATTCAAGATTGTGAACATACCTTAAAAACATATATTGGTTCGATTACACAAATCCCGCCTATGTATTCAGCAATAAAGTAAACGGGAAGAAATTATATGAGTATGCTAGAGAAGGCATTGAGGTTGAGAGACCTGCACGTGAAGTCTATATTCAATCGATAGATATGTTATCAAAGAAGATTAATTGGTATAATAATGATGACGCACGTTTTAAGTTTCTAGTAAATTGTTCAAGTGGAACATATGTTAGAACGCTATGTGTGGACATAGGTAATTCTCTAGGTTATCCTGCCCACATGAGTGAGTTAAAGCGCACTAAAGTAGGGGATTTTTCGTTATCTGAATCGATCACGCTAGACCGCCTAGAATCAATTGTTAATGATGGTGAGAAAGTTCCGATGATCAGTATGGCTAATGCCTTAGACTTACCTTCTATAACGGTATCAGATGAGGAAGCTACTCGGTACAGACATGGACAAGTATTAAACTATCCTAAACGAGTAGAAGGTCAGTCTATGTTTAAAGTGATGAGTTCTGAAGGAGATTTAATTGCGATTTATAAGCCGCACCCTTCTAAACATGGGGAAGCTAAACCATTTAAAGTATTTCAATGATTAAAGTTGGTGAAAGTATGCAAATAATAAATTTAAGTTACCCAGACCATTATCAGCTAGATATTGAACCAACAAGCGTTGCCGTCGGGTATTTTGATGGAGTACATAAAGGTCATCAAGAAGTAATCAATAAGGCTATTAAAGAATCTGAAAAACAGAACATTAAAAGCGCCGTGATGACATTTAATCCGCATCCATTAGAAGTAATTAAGAAAGAGCCATTAAAAGACTTTTTAATTACTAGTCTAAATGAGAAAGAGAAAATATTAGAAAATCTTAATATTGATTATCTTTTCGTTGTGACATTTAATAAAGAGCTTGCTCAATTGTTACCAGAAAATTTTGTTCAAAAATTCTTTATTGATTTAAATGTTAGACATGTCGTAGGTGGTTTTGATTTTTCTTTGGTCATAAAGGAGCAGGGAAAATTCAAAACATGGATCAATACTCTAAAGGTAAGTTAAGTTATTCAGTAGTAGATAAAGTGACTTATGAAGGAGATAAAGTAAGTTCTACAAGGATCCGGGATTTATTAAATGAAGGAAACATGTCTCTTGTTTCTAAGTTATTAGGTAGGCCATTTACTTTAAAAGCCAGAGTGGTTCACGGTGAAAAAAGAGGGAGAGAGATCGGTTATCCGACCGCTAATTTAGGCATTGATCCTTCACACAAATTACCTAAAATAGGTGTTTACGCGGTAAAAGTTAGCTATCATGATCAAACATATTACGGTATGGCTAATATTGGATTTAACCCTACATTTGTTGATGATCTTTCACAGCCTTTAGTAGAAGTGCATATTTTTTGATTTTAATCAATCTATTTACGATGAACATATAGAAGTTGAATTCCATCAATACATTAGATCTGAAGAAAAATTTAGCGGAGTTGATGAATTGATATACTATATGAAGCAAGATGAACGAGATACTAAAAATTTCTTTCAAATTCTAAACTAATATGACTTGCATTTTTAGTAAAAAAATGTATCGTAGTAATGTAATTAAACAACCTTGTTCTTGGCATTTCGAATCACCGACGAATGCGAGGAGTAAGGGGATTATAAAATAGGAGGTGTTAAAGGATGGCAATTACACAAGATCGCAAACAGGAGCTAATTAATGAGTTCAAAACTCATGACAACGACACTGGTTCACCAGAGGTACAAGTAGCTATCCTAACTGAGCAAATCAACACGTTAAACGATCATCTACGTGAGCACAAGAAAGACCACCACTCACGTCGTGGATTGATGAAAATGGTAGGTAGACGTCGTCATTTATTAAACTACTTACGTAACAAAGACGTCCAACGCTATCGTGACTTAGTTAACAAATTAGGACTACGTAGATAAACGAAAAAGCGGGGGATACCCGCTTTTTCTTTACTTTTACATAGTTTTACAGTTTTGAGAGGGGTATTAAACTATATGTCCAATGAAATGAAATCATTTACCATTGATGTAGCAGGTAGAACATTGACGTTTGAAATAGGAGAAGTAGCTAAACAAGCTAATGGTGCGGCAATGGTTCGTTATGGTGACACTACTGTACTCGTTGCTGCAACCGCTTCAAAAGAGCCAAAAGATCTACCTTTCTTTCCACTTACCATCAATTATGAAGAGAAATTATATGCCGTCGGAAAATCCCGGGAGTTCATTAAAAGAGAAGGCAAGCCGAGCGATAAAGCAGTTCTATCTTCAAGATTAATTGACCGACCAATTCGTCCATTATTTCCAGACGGATTTCGTAATGAAGTACAAGTGATCAGTACAGTTATGAGTGTAGATCAAGATTGTTCTTCTGAAATTGCTGCTATGATTGGTTCATCACTAGCTCTAAGTATTTCAGACATTCCATTTGATGGTCCAATTGCAGGTGTGAATGTTGGAAGAGTCAATGGCGAGTTCGTCATTAATCCAACGGTTGAACAGGCTAAGGAAAGTGATATTGATCTAACAGTTGCTGGTACTAAAGATGCGATTAATATGGTTGAAGCAGGTGCTGACGAAGTGCCTGAAGACGTCATGTTAGAAGCTATTATGTTTGGTCACGAAGAGATTAAACGTATAGTTGCTTTTCAAGAAGAAGTCATGAATGAAGTTGGAAAAGTGAAAACGGAAGTAAAACTATTTACACCAGCTGAAGATGTCGTAAAAGAAGTAACTGAATTAGCAAAAGATGAATTGATAGAAGCTATTCAAACATTTGATAAAAAGCAACGAGAAGAAAACATCGATGCTGTTAAAACTAAAATCGTTGAAAAATATGAAGATGATGAAGCAGAAGATGACTATATTTCTCAAGTTAAATCCGTTTTAGACAAACTGGTAAAAGATGAAGTCAGACGCTTAATTACTGAAGAAAAAGTACGCCCAGACGGACGTAAAGTCGATGAAATCAGACCGTTATCGTCAAGAACAAGCGTATTACCTCGGACACATGGTTCTGCTATGTTTACACGCGGGCAAACTCAAGCACTAAGTGTTTGTACTCTAGGTGCATTAGGTGATGTACAAGTTCTTGATGGGTTAGATTTAGAAGAAGAGAAGCGTTTCATGCATCATTATAATTTCCCTCAGTATAGTGTCGGGGAGACTGGACCAATACGTGGGCCAGGTAGACGTGAAATAGGGCACGGTGCATTAGGTGAACGCGCTTTAGATCCAATTATTCCAAGTGAAAAAGATTTCCCTTATACAGTCCGTGTTGTATCTGAGATTTTAGAATCAAACGGTTCCACTTCTCAGGCAAGCATTTGTGCAAGTACAATGGCAATGATGGACGCTGGTGTACCAATTAAAGCACCTGTTGCAGGGATTGCTATGGGACTTGTTAAATCAGGAGAAAATTACACAGTTTTAACTGATATTCAGGGTATGGAAGATGCTTTAGGCGATATGGACTTTAAAGTTGCCGGTACATCTAAAGGTGTTACAGCACTGCAAATGGATATTAAAGTTGACGGATTATCTCGTGAAATTCTTGATGAAGCGTTAACTCAAGCTAAAAAGGTAGAATGGATATTTTAGAGCATATGATGAGCACAATTTCTGAACCTAAAGAAGAGTTATCAGAGTATGCACCAAAAATTGAATCGATAAATATTAATCCAGATAAGATTCGTGACGTCATTGGCCCAAGTGGTAAGCAAATCAATAAGATTATTGAAGAAACTGATGTTAAAATTGATATTGAACAAGATGGAACAATCTTTATCTCTTCACCTGATCGAGATAAAATTGCACAAGCTAAGAAGATTATCGAAGATTTAGTTCGTGAAGTTGAAGTCGGTCAGATTTATTTAGGTAAAGTTAAACGAATTGAAAAGTTTGGAGCATTTGTTGAACTGTTTAGTGGTAAAGACGGCTTAGTTCATATTAGTGAATTAGATGAAAAACACGTAAAAAATGTAACAGATGTTGCGAACATTGGTGATGAAATGTTAGTTAAAGTTAAAGAAATTGATCGCCAAGGAAGAGTTAATCTTTCTAGAAAAGCAGCCTTACAAGAACAAGAAGCTAAAGAAAGTCAGTAAACAGAGCTGGTAAAACCAGTTCTTTTTACTGTTAATTAAAGATTTTACTTGGCTATAGCCAAGTTTTATTTTTGAAGCAAGTTGAATGAATACTCAGTCATATTTTGAAATCATATATAAAAATATTTTTAATAAGAGAGGGGGATTTAATAAATGATTAACCGTCATGAACTTTCGAACGGTATTCGTGTGGTTGAAGAATATCTTCCATCATTAAGATCAGTTTCAATTGGGATATGGATTCTTTCTGGTTCTAGGTATGAAGTTGACCAAAATAACGGAATTTCACACCTTATCGAGCACATGCTTTTTAAAGGAACTTCAACCAAATCCGCGCGGGATATAGCTGAAGCATTTGATGCTATTGGCGGACATGCTAATGCTTTTACGTCTAAAGAATACACATGTTTGTATGCAAAAGTAATGGATCAGCACGCTGATTTTGCTTTGGAATTAATGTTTGATATGATTTTTGACTCCACTTTTGATGAAGATGAGATTGAACGAGAGAAAAGTGTTATTTATGAAGAAATTGCGATGACTGAAGATACGCCTGATGATATTATTCATGATTACTTACATGATATAAGCTTTAAACAGCATCCATTATCAAAACCTATTTTAGGAGAACATAAAACATTAGAATCAATAACAAGAGAGAATATTTTAGACTATAAGGAGCAATTTTATACTTCAGATCGAATTGTCATTTCAGTTGCAGGTAACGTCACGAAAGAATTGTCAAAGAAAATCCAAAAATTATTTTCTAATGTCCCAAATTCAACATCTAATGAAGATCTACTAATGAAACACTATTCGAATGACTCTATAAGAAAAGAAAAGGATACAGCCCAAGCACATTTATGTTTAGGTTATAAAGGCGTTCCAGTGGGTGATGATCAGATTTATGATATTAATATCTTAAATAATGTACTTGGTGGAAGTATGAGTTCAAGATTGTTTCAAAGAATTAGAGAAGATTTAGGACTGACGTATACGATATTCTCTTACCATAATGCTTTTCGTGATAATGGGTTAATGACTATTTATGGGGCAACAACGGTTGATCAAATGCATCAACTAGAAGAAGAAATATATATAACAGTCCAGAACATTAAACAAGAAGGAATTACAGATAAAGAGCTTTATAACACTATTCAGCAATTAAAAGGTAATTTAGTGTTAGGATTAGAGAACCCTAATAGTCGTATGCATCGAAATGGAATGAATGAATTATTGAATCAGCCACATTTAACTTTAGATGAATTAATTTATAAATTCGAACATATTTCAAGAGACGACATAGTTACTTTAGCAGATCAAATATTTAATAA
The DNA here is from genome assembly GCF_001311865.1 of Piscibacillus salipiscarius JCM 13188. Classification (GTDB taxonomy): domain Bacteria; phylum Bacillota; class Bacilli; order Bacillales; family Alkalibacillaceae; genus Piscibacillus; species Piscibacillus salipiscarius. The sequence goes on along the minus strand of NZ_BBCD01000001.1, from coordinate 109,952 downwards.
TTCTCCATCTAAAGCATGTATTCTTCCTTTAGACGTATAATGTATTAGAGGTGATGAATCATGCGTTATAATGATTTAACGGGAAAAGAGTTAATTGATGCGTACAAGGGTGAACGTTTAGGAATTTTAGGTCACACAGATCTAGAAATTAATCCGGAAACTGGTCGTATTGAATCAATCGTTATTCAAGATTTTTCAATGTTAGGTTTAAAAAAGGGCGATACGAATTCTAAGATTAAGTGGAAAGATATAGAGGTCATTGGAGAAGATATGATCATCGTTAAACCAAATAAATCTTGATGTCTATAAACTGATTCTCAGGCTTCGAGAGTCAGTTTTTTATTTTGTCATTTTTACTTCTTATAAATCTTGTAATCACTTTTTGGGCCATGACATAAGATATATTGGGCTGAATGACGTAAGCGAGGTGATATGGATGTTAACTGGAAAGTCAATATTAGTAATTGGCGGTGATGCCCGGCATGTTGAGATGATGAAGCAGTTAATTGAAAAGGATGCGACTGTGTATGCAGTAGGATATGAGGAATTAGACGATGAAATTGATGGCCTATTTTTAACTGATTTAGATCACATTCCTAAAGAAAAAATAGATGCCATTATATTACCTGTAACTGGTTTAGATCAGAAAGGTTATGCTGAAGGGCATTATGCAGAGTCATCTCCACAAATTTCTGAGGAGTGGTTAGAAGGATTCTCAGATCAATGTTTATTGTTTACAGGAATTATGACGCCATATTTAAGTGAACTGAATACTTTTCAAGACAGGATTATTAAATTGTTCGATCGTGATGATGTTGCGATCTATAATTCAATCCCGACAGCTGAAGGAACCGTGATGTTTGCCATTCAGCAAACTGATTTTACAATCCATAATTCAAATGTAACGATTTTAGGTTTAGGTCGTGTCGGCAAAACATTGATTAATACTTTTAAAGGATTAGGAGCAAATGTATCAGTTTACTCAAGACACGATGATGAACTGGCCCGAATTTTTGAATATCAAGCAACGCCACTTCGTTATGATGAGTTAGAAGACTCGCTAAATAATTGTAATATTCTTATTAATACGATCCCAGCTTTAATCGTAACACCTTCTTTAATTAGTGCACTTCCTAAAGATAGTCTCATTTTCGATTTAGCTTCAAAACCAGGTGGGGTTGATTTTCGTTTTGCAAAAAAAGAGGAATTAAAGCAATATTAGCACCTGGATTACCAGGTTTAGTGGCACCTAAAACAGCCGGAATGATTCTGGCTCGTGTCATTCACAACATCATACTAGAAAAAGCTTAGAAAGGAGCTTGAACTCAATTGGATTTAAAAGGAAAACGAATTGGATTTGGGTTGACTGGATCTCATTGCACGTACGATGCAACTTTTCCTGAATTGCAAAGATTAATGGATCTTGGAGCAGAGGTTGTTCCAATTGTATCCTATACAGTTCAATCAACGGATACGAAATTTGGTGATGCTGCGGATCATTTAAATAAAATAAAAGACATCACACAGAAACCTCTTATTTCATCAATTCCTGAAGCTGAGCCTTTAGGACCAAAAGAACCGTTAGATTGTATGGTAATTGCTCCTATGACAGGGAACTCTTTAAGCAAATTTGCCAATGCATTAACAGACTCTCCTGTTTTAATGGCAGCTAAAGCAACTTTACGGAACCGTAAACCTGTGGTATTAGCTATTTCTACTAATGATGCAATAGGTCTAAATGGTACTAATCTAGCAAAACTGTTAGCAGCAAAAATATTTATTTTGTACCATTTGGTCAAGATGATCCAGCTTCAAAACCGACCTCTTTAGTTGCGCATATGAACTTACTTGCAGAAACGATAGAAAAAGCGATAGAGGGCGAACAATTGCAGCCAATATTACGAGAATACTAGATAAACTACTTTAAGAAATTTTTAATTGTGTTAAAATGACGTTAAAGTGTTCGAGGAGGGAATAAACATGGCAGACAATAAACAATATCATGTAGCAGTAGTTGGAGTAACTGGAGCTGTTGGTCAAAAAAATGTTAGAAATGCTGGAACAAATTGATTTTCCGGTTGAAAAATTATATCCATTAGCTTCTAAACGCTCCGCTGGTAAAAAGGTAACATTTAAAGGGGAATCTATCGAAATAATAGAAGCGACACCAGAGGCATTTAAAGGTGTTGATATCGCATTATTTTCAGCAGGCGGATCTGTTTCTAAAAAATTAGCACATGAAGCAGTAAAACACGGTGCTGTTGTTATAGATAATACAAGTGCGTTCAGAATGGATCCTGATGTACCATTAGTTGTACCTGAAGTTAACCCAGAGGACATTCAAAAACACAATGGAATTATCGCTAATCCAAACTGCTCAACTATTCAAATGGTTGTAGCACTTGAACCAATACGTCAGAAATATGGTTTAAGTCGTGTCATTGTATCAACCTATCAATCTGTATCAGGTGCTGGTAATGATGCAGTTGAAGAATTGAAGGGTCAATCACAAGCTCTATTAAACGATGAAGAGCCTGAAACAAATATATTACCAGTAAAATCAGAGCCAAAGCATTATCCTATTGCATTTAATGCGTTACCTCAAATTGATGTTTTTGAGGATAATCATTATACGTTTGAAGAAATGAAAATGATTAACGAAACTAAGAAAATTATGCATAATGAGGACCTTAAAGTTGCAGCAACTTGTGTTAGATTACCTTTCTTCTATTCACATGCTGAAAGTGTCTACATTGAGGTAAATGATGAAAAATTAACAGTTGAAGATTTACAAAACGCCTTGCGAGATCAAGAAGGATTAGTGCTTGAAGATGATATTAATAATCAACTTTATCCAACCCCTTTATCAGCAGAAGGTAAAACAGATGTGTTTGTTGGTAGAGTTCGTAAAGATTTAGATGTTGATCACGGCTTCCATTTTTGGGTCGTTTCAGATAACTTATTAAAAGGTGCAGCATGGAACTCAGTTCAAATTGCACAAAACTGATTCAGCAACCTGGAGGTCTAAAATGACTGTAATCGTTCAAAAGTTTGGGGGAACATCCGTTAGAGATGAAGATGTTCGATCTCTAGCAATTCAGCATGTTAAAAGTGCTGTTGATCAAGGTCATCAAGTTGTAGTCGTTGTATCAGCTATGGGGCGTAAGGGTGAACCTTACGCCACTGATTCTTTACTTGATTTAATACAGTATCCTGACCATCAAGTTTCTCAAAGGGAACTTGATCAATTATGTCTTGTGGTGAAATTATTTCATCTGTTGTTTTTGCAAATGAGCTTAGGAATCATGGTTTATCAGCTACATCAATTTCAGGAGCTCAAGCTGGAATTATGACAACAAGTGATTTCACTAATGCTAGGATTGAAAAAGTAAATCCTGATCTAATAAACACCTTGTTTAATACAAATCAAGTCATTGTAATAGCTGGATTCCAAGGTCAGGATAGTTTTGGCTATATGACCACCCTTGGCAGGGGAGGGTCTGATACATCTGCTGTCGCACTAGGAGCAGCACTAAATGCTCAGTTTGTGGATATATTTACTGATGTGGATGGTATTAAAACAGCTGACCCGAGGTTAGTGAAGCATGCCGAAACATTAAAAGCGATGACTTACAGCGAGATTGTACATCTAGCTTATGAAGGATCTAAAGTAATACATCCTAGAGCAGTCGAAATAGCAATGCAGGAAAAAATTCCGCTTAGAGTACGCTCAACCTATTCTAATGATGAAGGAACTTTAGTGACATCGAAGGTAAATAGTTCAATAGATCGCTCAATTCAAGATTCATTAGTAACAGGTATAGCTCAAGTGTCTGGGCTATATCAAATTAATGTTGATGCGCAAGAAAATTTGATTGAACTACATGAACGTGTTTTTGCTCAACTAGCTGAAGCAAGTATTTCCGTAGACTTTTTTAACATTTCATCAAAAGGGATTACATTTACAGTACCTAAAGATAAATGGAAGTTAACACAATCCATTATGGATTCAATGGATTTGAGTTACACTATAGAAGAAAACTGTGCAAAAGTGTCAACAGTAGGTGCTGGAATCCAAGGTGTACCAGGGGTGGCCTCTAAAATCGTAACAGCATTGGCAACAAAAATATTCAAATTTTACAATCTGCTGATAGTCATACGACTATTTGGGTATTAATTAAAGAGAAGGACTTAGAAGCAGCAGTCAATGCTCTTCATGATAGTTTTTAGGTAAGGAAGGAGATTAATCATGAATTTTGGAAAGGTCATTACGGCTATGGTCACACCCTTTGATGATCAAAATGAGTTAGATCTAAAGCGTACTGAAGCTTTAGTTGAACATTTAATCAACAACGGTTCTGATGCATTAGTAGTCGGAGGTACTACAGGTGAATCACCAACACTATCTAAAGAAGAAAAATTAACTCTTTACAAACATGTTGCGGAAGTAGCAAATGGACGCATTCCTGTTATTGCGGGTACGGGTAGTAATAATACAAAAGAAACCATTGAATTTACTCAAAAGGTTGAATCAACTGGTGTAGATGCAATTTTGTTAGTTGCACCATATTATAATAAACCAAATCAAGAAGGTTTATATCAGCATTTTAAAACGATTGCTGAATTAACTAACTTACCAATTATGCTATATAATATTCCAGGCAGAACATCTGTAAATATGTCAGTTGAAACAATCGTTAAATTATCAAAAGTTCCTAACATCGTAGCGGTTAAAGAATCAAGTCAAGACTTACTAGCCATTACTGAAATTGTTGCTCAAACAGATGATGACTTTAAGTTATATAGTGGTGATGACGGTTTTACATTGCCGATTGTATCTGTTGGTGGCGATGGAATTGTATCAGTTTCAGCTCACCTTTACGGAAATGAAATGCAAGAAATGGTGACGTCTTATTTTGATGGAGACGTAACTAAAGCTACACAACTCCATCAGCAATTGTTACCTAAAATGAAAGCATTATTTAATGCTCCATCACCAGTTCCAGTGAAAACTGCATTAAATCAAGCAGGTGTCTCTGTTGGTTCTGTAAGATTGCCATTAGTACCATTAACATCTGAAGAAGAAAAGCAGTTAAAAGAAGCATTACAATAATTATTAACGTGATCTGAAGACTCTATTCTAAATGAATGGAGTCTTTTTGTATGAACATCTGGCATTTGTAAACACTAAATGGCAAAGGTAGGTGGATAATATGTCAGATGAAAAAAGAAAACAACAGAATGATGAACAAACTGATGATAACAACAAAGATGATGCACAAGGTTCGTTAATGGACAAAATTAAGCAGTTAGGGCAAACAAATGTACCACAGGCACCTGAATCTAACATTCATGTGCTACCCATTATTGGCCAAATTGAAGGGCACTTACAGTTACCACAAAAAAATAAGACAACTAAGTACGAACATTTAATTCCCCAAATTGTAGCTATTGAACAAAATCCAAAAATTGAGGGAGTTATTTTATTATTAAATACAGTAGGTGGAGATGTAGAAGCTGGTTTAGCGATCTCTGAAATGATTTCAACTATATCAAAACCGACTGTATCAATTGTCTTAGGTGGTGGACATTCGATTGGAGTTCCAATTGCTGTTTCTGCTAATTACTCGTTTATTACTGAAACAGCGACGATGACGATACACCCAATTAGATTGACTGGACTTGTAATCGGGGTTCCACAAACATTTGAATACTTAGATAAAATGCAAGACCGCGTTATTAATTTTGTCGTTAAAAAATTCCAACATTACTGAAGAAGATTTTAAGGAGCTAATGTTTGCGAAAGGTAATTTAACTCGTGACATTGGTACGAATGTAGTAGGTAAAGATGCAGTAGATTGCGGATTAATTGACGATGTTGGTGGTGTGAAGGAAGCAATTGAGAAATTAAATGAAATGATTGACTCTAATAAAGGTGAGCAGGTGATTCAATGATTTTGTACACCCCTTTAGATGAACAAGAGATTTTTGAAGATGAGGATCAAAGTGTATATCAATTTGTAACTGTCAAGCATGCCACGGTTAAGTTGCGCCGAGATCCGGATTTAAATGGATATCAAATTGTACACATGACTTCAACAGACCCAGCAGATTATTTAAATAAAGAATTACAACCAGGAACGACTTATTACTTATAAAGTCTTATCCAAAAGATTGGATAACTATGGTATAATATATACCACACAAGAGCAGCCAGCATAAGGCTGCTTCCTTATTTTGGGGGGATACGATGGCTAAACGTAAAAAGAAGAAAAAGCAAAGAAGAAAAAAAAAAACGTCACGTATTACAGTTTGAATTGATTGGATTATTACTCATTTTAAGTGCCATCTTTTCAAGTGGAATTAGTACAATCGGAGAAGGATTTATCCCACATGTGTTTGTCACACTCTTTCAGTGGCTATTTGGTTTTTGGTACATAGTGGTCAGTCTATCCTTGTTTATTATTGGGGTTTATTTAATGTTTAAACGAAAATGGCCTCAATTTACATCATCTAAGTGGGTTGGATTTTATATTTTATTTGGTTCAGTCCTCCTTTTACTCATGTTCAAACATTTGATGTTGTGGTTAAACAATATCCTGATCAAAATATTTTTGGTATTACTTGGGATTACTATGAAAGTTACCAATCTGGATTAGTAGATTACCAGTATATTGGAGCTGGTATGATTGGGGCTTCATTATTTGCTGCAAGCTATTATTTATTGTCTGCAGCAGGAGCAAAAGTTCTTGCTGTTTTTGGCGTATTAATTGGGTTTATGTTGTTAAGTGAGAAATCGATCTCAGATGTACTTGCTAGAATCATAGATAAAATTCGTCAAACAACAAATAATATAAAAGAACGATTTGAAAAACGAAGAGAAGAAAAGGAAGCTAGAAAGCAAGCTCAAGATGAGGAAAAAGCTGTTGAAACAACATATAATATTGAGCAAAATGAAGTGACTCAGTCTGAAGCCGAGCCGGTAATAGAAGATTTCCAAAAGTATGTTGAAGAAAATTCATCAGAGTCATTGGAAACAAAACAGTGGACTGAGACGGTTCAAAAAGAAGATGGGTCAGATTCTAAAGAGGATGAAATTAAAGCTTTACCTATGGCTGAAGTGGAAAATGAATCATATAAGTTACCATCACTTCAATTATTAAGAAGTCCTGTTGCTCATTCTCAACAACAAGAAAAATCACAAATTCAATCTACTGTTCAAAAGTTAGAAAAAACGTTTCATAGTTTCGGTGTAAAGGCTAAAGTTACAAAAGTACATGTTGGGCCTGCAGTAACTAAATACGAAGTGTACCCTGATGTAGGAGTTAAAGTAAGTAAAATTGTTAATCTACATGATGATTTGGCATTAGCATTAGCTGCAAAAGATATTCGTATTGAAGCGCCTATTCCAGGCAAATCTGCTATCGGTATAGAAGTGCCTAATACTGAAGTTGCTCAAGTATCCTTAAGAGAAGTTGTGCAACATGCACAAAGCCTGCCTTCTAAATTATTATTTGGATTAGGAAGAGATATTGCAGGTGAGGCAATCACAGCAGAACTAAATAAAATGCCTCACTTATTAATAGCTGGTGCTACAGGTAGTGGTAAAAGTGTGTGTGTGAATGGAATCATTACAAGTATTTTACTCAGAGCCAAACCACACGAAGTGAAAATGATGATGATTGATCCTAAAAAAGTTGAGTTAAACGTATATAACGGAATACCTCATTTATTAGCGCCAGTTGTCACTGACCCTAAAAAAGCCTCACAGGCACTAAAGAAAATCGTTTCTGAAATGGAAAGACGTTACGATTTATTTTCAGATACAGGTACTCGTAATATTGAAAGTTATAACGAATACATCGATAAAGTGAACGAGAGAGAAGACGAAAATCATCCGCACTTACCTTACGTTGTCGTATTAATTGATGAGTTGGCCGATTTAATGATGGTTGCTTCAAATGAAGTAGAAGATTCAATCACAAGGTTAGCTCAAATGGCACGTGCGGCGGGCATACATTTGATTATTGCAACTCAAAGACCTTCAGTTGATGTTATAACAGGTGTCATTAAAGCTAATATTCCATCTAGAATTGCCTTTAGTGTGTCTTCAGCTACAGATTCTAGAACAATTTTAGATGGTGGAGGAGCAGAAAAATTACTCGGAAAAGGGGACATGCTCTTTTTCCCTGTAGGTGCATCTAAACCGACACGTATTCAAGGTGCTTTCTTATCTGACGAAGAAGTTGAGCGTATTGTAGATTACTGTGTTGAACAGCAAAAAGCTCAATACCAAGAAGAAATGATTCCTGAAGAAGTTAGTGAAGTGCAAAATGATGTAGACGATGAACTGTATGAAGATGCGGTACAATTGATTGTTAGTATGCAAAGCGCTAGTGTTTCCATGTTGCAACGTAAGTTAGAGTGGGATATACTCGTGCAGCAAGATTAATTGATGCAATGGAAGAACGAGGAATTGTCGGTCCATATGAGGGGAGTAAACCCAGGAAAGTATTAGTAAGTCAATATCAAGAGGAAGAACAAGAGCAAACATCAAGTTCATAACTGACGAACGATCCCTCTTATTTTTAGAGGGATTTTTCGTATTGAATGTATATTTAGGGTAGAATATAAGATAGAGTAAAAAGGAGGTATAATATGCCAAAATTAAACCATCAACAATTCGAAAAAATGAATACAATTTGCATCTTATACAAACAAAAAAGTTTAAAACTAATACAGTAGCTCTTAAATTTGCTAGGCCTCTAGATCGAGATAATATTACAGAACGTGCACTATTACCTTTCGTTCTACAAAAAGGAACGAAACAATACCCTTCAGAAAAAGCGTTAAGATTACGATTAGATGAACTTTATGGGGCGAAGTTTTCAATTAACTCGGGTAAAAAGGGAGAAAACCATGTCATTACGTTTGTATTAGACTTTGCGAATGAAAAGTTTATTCCGAATGCCAATCAATTAATTAAAGAATGTCTCCAATTTTTATATGAAGTAGCGGCTAATCCAAAAGTTGAACAAAATGAATTTGATTCTAAAATTGTTGCTAAAGAAAAGGAAACGTTAACAAATAAGATTAAGTCTATAGTCGATGAGAAAATGCAATTTGCTAACATGCGTTTAATAGATGAAATGTGTCAAGACGAAAAATATAGTGTGCACGCACATGGATACTTAGATGATATGGATCAGATTAACGCTTCAACTCTTTACAAGACCTATCAGCAAATGATTAATGAAGATGCTCTTGATGTATTTTTGTAGGTGACTTTGAAGAAGAAGAAGTTAAACCAGTAATTGAAAGTGTTTTTAATTTTAATCGTGAGCCATCAACGAAAGTTATACAATCTGAGCATAAAAAGGTAGAACAAGTTAACGAAATTACTGAAAAACAAAAGGTCCAACAGGCAAAGCTACATTTAGGTTATCGAACAGGTATTACTTATAGGGACTCTGATTATAGAACACTACAAGTATTTAATGGTGTTTTTGGGGCTTTCCCACATTCTAAGCTTTTCTTAAACGTGCGTGAAAAGCATTCGTTAGCTTATTACGCAGCATCAAGACTTGAAAGTAATAAAGGATTAATGTTGGTATTTAGTGGTATTGCACCTGATAAATTTGATCAAGCCAAAGAAATCATAATCCAGCAACATGAAGATATTAAGAGTGGTCAGATATCAGAAGATGAAATTGATCAAACAAAAAGGCTATTACTCACCAGTTAAAGGAAACCATCGATCGTGCTGGAGGCATGGTTGAGTACTATTATCAACAAGTGGTTTCAGGCCAATTTAATGATATGGATCATGTCTTAAATGAAATTGATCAAGTAACTAAAGAAGACATTGTACGAGTAGCCAATCAAGTTGAACTTGATACGGTATACTTTTTAACAGCAGAAGACGGAGGTGAAAGTCATGAATAAATTGAAAATTCCTCGTATCAATGAACAGATGTATCATGAAAAATTAGATAATGGTCTTGATTTGTTTCTACTTTCAAAGCCGGAAGTGGAGAAAACATTTGCTATCTTTTCAACCAAATATGGTTCGATTGATCAAAACGTTCACGCCAATTGGAGAAAATGAGAAAGTGACAGTACCTGATGGTATTGCGCATTTTTCTTGAACACAAAATGTTTGAAAAAGAAGATGGTGATGTCTTCCAGCAGTTTTCTGAAAGAGGAGCTTCTGCCAACGCTTTTACGTCTTTTACACAAACAGCTTACCTTTTTCGAGTACGTCTGACGAAGAAAAGAATGTTGAAACATTATTAAACTTTGTTCAAGATCCTTATTTTACTGAACAAACAGTTGAAAAAGAAAAGGGTATTATTGAACAAGAGATTAAAATGTATGATGACCAAGCTGATTGGAGGCTGTTCTTTGGTACGATTGGGTCCCTTTATGAACATCATCCTGTTCGTATTGATATTGCTGGTACTGTAGATTCTATTTACGATATTACTCATGAAGATTTGTATACTTGCTATAACACGTTTTATCATCCATCTAATATGTCTATCTTTGTTATTGGCAATTTTTGATTTAGACAGTATGGCAACTTTAATTAAAATAACCAAACAATAAACGTTTGATGAACCAAATGGGATTGACAGGTTTTATGGTGATGAAAAAGATGAAGTTTACAAAAAGGTCGAGAAGATTTATATGCCTGTTACAACACCCAAGTGTATGATTGCTGTTAAAGAGAAGAAAGAATCATTAAATAAAGACCAGTTACTAAAAAATGATTTAGTACGGGATATGATATTAGATTTATACTTCTCTAAAAGTGGCTCTTTTTATGAAGAACTATATCAAAAAGGCTTAGTTATTGATAAATTAAGATTAGAGCAATACTTAGAAGAATCATTTGGATTTGCGGCTATTGGTGGAAGCACAACTAAACCAAGAGAATTCGGAGAAAGAGTGAAGGAAATGCTCTTATCCATAAAGAATGAGCCGATCAAACAAGATGACTTTGAACGCGCTAAAAAGAAAAATATGGTGAGTTAGTTAGAGAATTTAATGAATTAGAAGGAACAGCTAACACATTTATCCATTATCATCATTTAGGAATTGATTATCGTGATGTATTTGAAATATTAGAGCAATTAAGTTTAGATGATGTGAACCGTGTAACAGATGATTGGATTTCTGAAGACCGCATTTCTATTTGCATGGTGTTGCCTGAGGATGAGAAATAATTGAGACAAACAGTATTAGTTATTGGTGCAAGTGGAGAAATTGGTAGTGCGATTGTTAAAGAACTATCCCAATATTCTTATCAGTTTATTTTACACTATTATCAAAATAAAAACGTTATTGACTTAATATCAAAACAGCTTGATGAAGATCAGATGTTAATGACTGTTAAAGCTGATTTATCTAAAGATGATTTAGATGATGTGATGATGTCTATACCTTTTCAGGTAGACATCATCATTTTTGCTCAAGGAAAGGCATCTTATGGATTAATGACTGATATGAGTATAGATGAACTTGATCGGTTATATCGCATTCATTTAAAGTCGACAGTATCTATAACTAAAAACTATCTACCTCAGATGGTTAACAAACAAATGGTAATATTATTGTTGTATCTTCCATTTGGGGTGAAATAGGTGGGAGTCAAGAGGTCTATTATTCAGCTATTAAAGGAGCCCAGATCTCATTCGTAAAGGCATTAGCTAAAGAAGTAGGGCAATCATCTGTTCGAGTAAACGCTGTAAGTCCTGGTTTTATTGAATCCAAAATGAATGGTCATTTATCTTTAAAAGATACACAAGACTATTTAAAGGATGTGCCTTTAGGAAGGTTAGGTACTCCAAAAGATGTTGCGAAAACAGTATTATTTTTATGCCATAAAGACGCTCAGTATATTCACGGGGAAGTGATTAGAGTCAATGGAGGTCAATTAACTTAAATAATCTGTGTATAATGTTAGATCTTCCGTAAAAAATAAGAATTGAAAGTATGTATATAAGGAGGAACTAACATGTCAGTATTAGATAACTTCGAACAGTGGAAAGACTTTTTAGGTGATCGCTTACATCAAGCGCAAGAAAATGGTGTTCCAGACAGTACGATTAACGAGCTTGCTTATGAAGTTGGAGAACATTTAGCAACTCAAGTAGATGCTAAAAATGATGAAGAAGCAATGTTACGTGATTTATGGAATGTAGCTTCTGAAGAAGAACGCCATGTCATTGCGAATATGATGGTTAAGTTAGTACAAAATGAAGGAACTGGTCAATAAGGTTAATCCCGAAAGATATTCTATCTTTCGGGATTCCTTTTATTGTTAAATTTTTAATGAGTCTTTTAATTTATTATTAAATATAAAGGACAAGTTTTTACTAAAATATGATAAACATCCTTTTATTATATAGAAAAATAATTTATTATAGTATTAACATTGTTAATTATTTCATATAAGTTTAGGAAACTTGGTTGGAGGGCCTATGATGGAAGAACGTAAAGATTGGTATCTAGAATATGAAATTTTGTATAACCGACCAGGTTTATTAGGAGACATCTCATCACTTCTTGGGATGTTATCGATTAATATTATTATGATTAATGGTGTAGAAGATGCACATAGAGGAATGCTTTTACTAAGTAAAGAAGATAAAAATATGAACGTCTTGTGACGATATTAGATACAATGAGGACGATTCAAGTCAAAAAAATTAGACGGCCGAAATTACGTGACCGTTTGGCTGTTATGCATGGCCGTTACATAAAAAGTGACTCGGATGATAAAAAGACGTTTCGTTTCGTTCGAGATGAGTTAGGTATTTTAGTAGACTTTATGGCTGAATTATTTAAAAAAGATGATCATGTTTTAATAGGTATTAGAGGGATGCCACGAGTAGGAAAAACCGAATCTGTCGTTGCTGCAAGTGTATGTGCCAATAAAATGGCTGTTTTTATCAAGCACTTTGTTAAAGCAAACAGTCAGAAGCCAACTAATTAAGCATGAATATCATAAAGATTATTTATATATATTAGATGGCGTAGTATCGGTTAAACGCTCGAGTGATAAACATTGGCAAGTCATAAGAGAGGTTATGCAGTTACCTGCAGTTAAAGTTGTAGAACACCCCGATGTGTTCGTGCAACATTCTGAGTATACTTTGGATGACTTTGATTACTTTATTGAACTGCGCAATAATGAAGATGAAGAAATTACGTATGAGAAAATTAATAAACCAGAATTTGATGAGCAAGATGGGTTTTCAATGTTTGATTTTGAATAAAACTGGACGGTGTTAGACATGCAAATAGGCGAAAGACTTAAAGAAGCAAGAATTGAAAAGGATTTAACTTTAGATGATCTGCAAAAGGAAACTAAAATTCAAAAACGTTATCTAGAATCTCTTGAAAATAATGATTGGTCAGTTTTGCCTGGCGTTTTTTATGTGCGAGCATTTGTTAGAGAATATGCAGAAGCTGTTGGCTTAAATGGAGATGAACTATTAGATGAACATAAGGATGAATTGCCTGCATCTCAAGCTGCTCAGCAATATGAATATGTGACGCCATCAAGATCCAGTCGAGCCTCAAGTGGAGGTTCTAATCCACTGTTCAATTACTTACCTAAAGTACTTGTCATTTTACTTGTAGTAGCTATATTATTTGCCATTTACTATGCAGTGATTAACTTCATGGACCCAGGTGAATCTAACCCTGGTAATCAAGTTGATGATAATGAAGTGATTACAGCACCTGAAGAAGATGAACAAGGAACAAGTGGTGAAGAGGAGTCTCAGCAAGAGGAAAATACAACTGAGCAAGAGAATCAAAATGAAGATGAGAATGCTAATGAAGAACCAGAAGAGCCTTCTACTGAGATTAATGTAGTTTCCAGTGATGAAAGTAAAGTGGAAACAATCTATGAAGTTAGTAATGTAGACCAAATAAAACTATCTTTAGCAACTACTAGTGATCAAAATTGGTTACAAGTTCAAGGTAACTCAGAGTATTTTCAGGGAATGCTTACTCCTGATAATTCTCCATTAGAATTTGACATTGAGGAAAATGAAGTATACTTAAACATTGGTAGTGCGCAGGGATTAACTATTACAGTTAACGGAAAAGAACTACAATATGAATTTGATCCTAACGAAGATGACAATTACATTCGTCAACATATCTACATTAGATTAGCGGAAGAATAAGTTATAATCCTTTGCTGTATGCAAAGGATTTATTTCATGTGAAGTTGGAGGGCTACAAATGAATATACCAAATAAGATTACTATTTCTCGTATTTTTTTAATTCCTATTTTTATCATTTTAATTGTTGTTCCTTTTGACTGGGGTTTGCTATCAATTGGAGAGTATGATTTACCAGTTGACCATTTAATTGCAGCGATTTTATTTTTAATTGCATCATTTACAGATTGGGTCGATGGTCACTATGCACGCAAATATAATCTAGTAACGAATTTGGGTAAGTTTTTAGATCCGTTAGCTGATAAGTTACTTGTGTCTGCAGCTTTAATTTGTTTAGTAGAACTAGGGATGGCTCCAGCTTGGATTGTCATCATTATTATTAGCCGTGAATTTGCAGTGACTGGGTTAAGGTTAGTAGCAGCTGGAGAAGGAATCGTGTTAGCGGCAGGTCAAATGGGAAAACTCAAAACAACTTTACAAATTGGAGCAGCGGGCTTCCTTTTATTACATCACTTCCCATTTTCATATATAGGTTTTCCGATTGGAACCGTCTTTTTATATGCTGCTGCACTAATAACGGTTATTTCAGGTGTAGACTACTTTATTAAGAACTGGCATGTCATGAGGGATTCGAAATGATTGAAGACACTAAATGTGAAATTATTACAGTTGGAACAGAATTGCTCTTAGGCCAGATTGTCGATACCAACTCAGCTTGGTTATCGGAAGTGTTAGCAAACTCTGGTATAAATGTTTACTATAAACAAACTGTTGGCGATAATTTTGATCGCTTATATTCAGCTTTTTCTGAAGCACAAAATCGATCGAACATAGTATTTGTAACAGGAGGTTTAGGGCCAACGGATGATGATTTAACTAGAGAAGTGGCTGCTAAGCTATTTGGTACGGAACTTGAAACTGATCAGAGTACAATCAATAAAATTAAACATTATTTTGAACTGAAAAATCAAACTATGACAGAAAACAACCAAAAACAAGCTCTTTGCTTTAAAGGTGGTACGGTTTTTAATAATGAAGTAGGTATGGCACCTGGTTTATTTTATGAATTTAACAACACTTGGTGGATCTTTCTTCCTGGCGTACCACGTGAGATGAAGTGGCTTGTATCAGAACAGGTTGTGCCTTTTTTAGATAAACATGGTGTTTTAACAACTAAATTATATAGTAAAGTGTTAAGCTTTCAAGGTATTGGTGAATCCATTTTAGAAACTGAACTTCAAGATTTAATAAGAAATCAGTCCAATCCTACCATCGCTCCGCTGGCAGGAAACGGTTATGTTACCTTAAGGTTGACAGCTAAAGCAACAAGTGAGATCGAAAGTGATGAATTAATGGCACCAGTTGAACAACAAATCATGGATCGAGTAGGAGGATACTTTACAGGTTATGGGCATATTCCATTAGAAGTTCAGTTAATGAATATATGCAAAGATAAAAAACTGACCATTAGTTCTTGTGAAAGTTTAACAGGCGGATTGTTTGCTTCGACTCTTGTACAACATGATGGTGCATCATCCATATTAAATGGCTCAATTGTTTCTTATACAAATGAAGTAAAAGAACACGTAGTTGGTGTTTCTTCTTCAATATTGGATAACCAAGGTGCTGTTAGTAAAGCATGTGCTAAGGATATGGCTGAGAAGACTAGAGAAAAGTTAAACACTGAGATTGCTATTAGTTTTACTGGAATAGCTGGAGATGATCCTGTAGATGGACATGAACCTGGCACCGTGTTTATTGCAGTTTCATCAGAAGACCATACAAAGGTACACGAAAGACACCTATCGGGTGGAAGGAACATAGTGAGAGAACAAGCTGTTCTAGAAGGTTTTAAGCTTTTAATAAATTTTATAAAAAAAAATTTTACTAGCTGGGAAAACATCATTTTCTTTTCATTTTTATCAAAAATGATAGCTTTGGTATGAGAAAATGATGTTTTCTTACGATATAAAACAGAACAAATATTCGCTTTTTGTTGGCAAATAATCTAAAAAGTAGTATGATAGAGTTACTTAATCGAAGGGGGACTATTTAAGATGAGTGATCGTAAACAAGCATTAGATATGGCTTTAAAACAAATTGAAAAGCAATTTGGTAAAGGGTCCATTATGAAATTAGGAGAACAAGAAGGACAAACGGTTTCAACCGTATCAAGCGGCTCATTATCATTAGATGTAGCACTTGGTGTAGGTGGTTACCCTCGCGGACGCGTTGTTGAAATATATGGTCCTGAATCTTCTGGTAAAACAACAGTTGCCTTGCATGCCATTGCAGAAGCGCAAAAACAAGGCGGACAAGCTGCGTTTATTGATGCTGAGCATGCACTAGATCCTGTATATGCTAAGGCATTAGGAGTAAACATAGATGATTTATTACTTTCTCAGCCTGACACAGGTGAACAAGCATTAGAAATTGCTGAAGCGTTAGTTAGAAGTGGAGCAGTTGATATTATTGTCGTAGATCAGTAGCGGCATTAGTACCAAAAGCTGAAATCGAAGGCGAAATGGGAGATGCGCACGTAGGTTTACAAGCTAGATTAATGTCTCAAGCGCTTCGTAAACTATCAGGTGCTATTAATAAATCTAAATCTACTGCCATTTTCATCAACCAGATCCGTGAAAAAGTTGGAGTTATGTTCGGTAACCCTGAAACGACACCAGGTGGACGTGCACTAAAATTCTATTCTTCTGTAAGATTAGAAGTACGCCGCGCTGAAACTTTAAAACAAGGTAATGAAATGGTTGGTAATAAGACTAGAATTAAAGTTGTTAAAAACAAGGTAGCACCACCATTCAAGCAAGCTGAAGTAGATATCATGTATGGAGAAGGAATTTCACGTGAAGGTGAAATATTAGATATTGGTTCAAACCTAGACATTGTTCAAAAGAGTGGTGCTTGGTTCTCGTATAATGGTGAGAAACTAGGACAGGGCCGTGAAAACGCTAAACAATTTTTAAAAGACAATCCAGATGTTTATGATGAAGTAACACAAGCAATCAGAGCTCACTATAACTTTGAAAAGAATGATGAGGACGTTGTGGAAGAAGAAGGGCAAGAAGAATTAAATTTAGAATAAATTTGTCGTCTTGTTAATAGTAAAGAGGCTGAGACAAGAAGAAAAATAACTATTTAAAAACCAAACATTGAATGTTATTAGCGTAGTCAAAATGCGAGACTCCAGCAGGAACAGCACGAGCTGAAAATCACTCCATACGTACGGAAGTACGTATGGAGAAGTTGAAGCCGTGCCTGCGGAAAGCGAAGCATTTGATTACGCTAAAATGAGGACGAACTTTAGGGAGTGATTTATTCTCTAATTTTCGTCTTTTTTCTAAATTAATACATATTTTCCCCAGCCTCTTTAAATATAGAGTTAGCTAAGAAAAATATGTAAAGTACCTGTAAATAGTTTGACAATTCCTTGACACGAAGGATAGACAGGCTTAAAATTAAATTGTATAATTTTCATTTTTACCTAAAAATGATGAAATGAATGATTGTACTTTACCGACTGAAATGTATGAAAGAAAAAGAAATTTGAATAGCAAGAGGAGGTGAATGTATGGATAGTATGGCAATACTCATCTCCATTTTGCTTTTAGTTGTCGGTATTGTTGTTGGGTATTTGGTTCGCAAATCAATTGCCGAAGCCAAAAATTTCTAGTGCAGAAGGACTCGCGAAACAGATTGTCGAAGAAGGCAAACGTAACGCTGATTCGGCAAAGCGTGAAGCTCTTTTAGAAGCGAAAGATGAAAACCATCGTTTGAGGCAAGAACAAGAAAATGAGCTTAGAGAACGTCGAACAGAGGTTCAAAAGCAAGAAAATCGACTCTTGCAAAGAGAAGAAACGCTTGATCGAAAAAGTGAAACATTAGATAAACGTGAGCTAATGTTAGAAAAGAAAGAGGAATCGTTAAGTGAAAAACAACAACAACTAAATGAAACCGAGAGCAAAGTGGATGAGTTATTAAAGACACAACAAACAGAACTAGAACGTATTTCAGGACTGACTCAGGACCAGGCTCGAGAAGAGATATTAGATCGTGTGAAGAAAGAATTAGAACACGAGACGGCTCTAATGGTCAAAGAAGCCGAAAATCGAGCTAAAGAAGAAGCAGACAAGAAGGCAAAGCAAGTCCTTTCACTTGCAATGCAGCGTCTTGCGGCCGAGCATGTATCTGAAACAACTGTTTCTGTTGTTAACTTACCGAATGATGAAATGAAAGGTCGAATTATCGGTAGAGAAGGTCGTAATATCCGTACGCTTGAAACGTTAACTGGTATTGATCTCATCATAGATGATACTCCTGAAGCTGTTATTTTATCAGGTTTTGATCCAATTAGAAGAGAGATTGCAAGAATTGCTCTTGAAAACCTTGTTCAAGATGGACGAATTCATCCGGCTCGAATTGAAGAGATGGTTGAGAAATCTCGTCGTGAAGTTGATGAATATATTCGAGAAGTTGGTGAACAAGCGACATTTGATATTGGATCACATGGGATTCATCCGGATTTAATCAAGATTATTGGGCGTTTGAAGTACCGTACAAGTTATGGTCAAACGTCTTAAACCATTCATTAGAGGTTTCTTATTTATCTGGATTATTAGCAGCAGAACTCGGAGAAGATGAACAGTTAGCAAGACGTGCAGGATTGTTACACGATATCGGTAAAGCAGTGGACCATGAAGTAGAAGGCAGCCACGTTGAAATTGGTAAGGAATTAGCACAGAAATACAAAGAACACGAAGTCGTAATTAATGCGATCGCATCTCACCACGGTGACGAAGAGGCTACTAGTGTCATCTCAGTTATTGTAGCTGCAGCTGATGCTTTATCTGCCGCAAGACCTGGTGCTAGAAGTGAATCGTTAGAAAACTACATTAAACGACTCGAAAAACTTGAAGAAATAGCGGATACTTATGAAGGCGTTGAAAAATCATTCGCTATTCAAGCAGGACGCGAAGTTCGCATAATGGTGCGTCCAGAAGATATTGATGATGCAAAAGCTACACAATTAGCACGTGAAATCAGACAGAAAATTGAAGATGGCTTGGATTACCCTGGCCACATTAAAGTTACAGTTATTAGAGAGACACGCGCAGTTGAATATGCGAAATAAAAACGGCTATTATAAGCCGTTTTTATTTTTGACTTTAAAACTTGATTGTGTAACTATTTACGTATACATAAGACTAAGCAATAGAAGGGGTCGCGTATGAATATTTTGTTTATCGGAGATGTTGTAGGGAAGCCTGGTAGAGAAGCACTTAGACAAAATCTATCTAATTTACAGGATCAACATAAAGCGGATTTAACCATTGTTAACGGTGAGAATGCTGCTCATGGTAAAGGATTAACTAAAAACTTTATCACCAATTTTAGAATGGGGAGCTGACGTTGTTACATTAGGTAATCATGCTTGGGATAAAAAAGAGATTTTTGATTTTATTGATGATGCGGAGTATTTAGTAAGACCAGCCAACTATCCTGAAGGAACACCAGGAGAAGGGTTACGCTTTGTTAAGAAAAAGCAAAAGACAGTAGCTATTATTAATTTAATGGGAAGAGTATTTATGAATCCATTAGATGATCCATTTCAAGTTATAGACTCATTAATAGATCAAGCAAAATCAAAAACTAATTTAATATTTGTAGATTTCCATGCTGAGGCAACAAGTGAGAAACAGGCGATGGATGGTATTTAGATGGGAAAGTTTCAACAATAGTTGGTACACATACTCATATCCAAACTTCGGATGAACGTATTTTAACGAATGGAACTGGGTATATTACTGATGTTGGGATGACTGGTGCTTACGATAGTATATTAGGGATGGAAAAAGAATCAATCATTCGTAAGTTTAAAACGGGTTTACCCGCTAAATTCGAGGTTCCAGAAACAGAAAAACAGTTTAAGTGGAATTAGTGTTTCAATTGATGACCAAACGGGTAAAACTAATAATATAAAACGAATTTTAATCAATGCTGATCATATTAATTTTAATTGATTAAAATTGTAATATTTGAATTTTTCGGAAAACTAGTTCATAATAAAAGGAATAGAACCATAGAATGCTGAATAAATTAGTTATGAAATCATAATAGTCAATTAAGGAGGAACTAGTAATGGAAATATTAAAAGTTTCAGCAAAGTCAAATCCAAACTCTGTAGCTGGTGCGTTGGCAAATGTGTTACGCGAACGCGGATCAGCAGAAATTCAAGCAATTGGTGCGGGTGCTCTTAACCAAGCCGTTAAAGCAGTAGCGATTGCAAGAGGATTTGTTGCTCCTAGTGGTGTTGACTTAATTTGTATACCAGCATTTACGGATATTCTAATTGATCAAGAAGAGAGAACAGCTATTAAGTTAATCGTAGAGCCTAGATAACTTGCAAAATGAACGTTCAAATCCTAGTAATGGGTTTGAACGTTTTTGTATGGATTAGTTTTATTTATGACAAATTTAGTATATTTCTTTGGAATTAATGGTTCTGTATTGTTAAAATTCGTTGTAGGATTTATACTGTATTAATGGATAATGCTGTTTAGAATATCCTTAAGTAGTGCGTGAAAGGAGTCTTATATATATGAACGAAAAACAAAGGAAAGAGCAGAGTCAAATTAACCAAGTCGATCCAGCGGACGTAAAATCCGACCAGGATAACTTAAAAAGACTCAAAGATAAAACTTCCGATGATTTTATGAAATACTTTGAAGTAACATATGAACCACCAAATATGAAAAAAGCTAAGAAACGTTTAAGAAAAGAAGTTGAATACCATGATGACTTTGAAATTGAGGAGCAGTTTCAAGGTCTAGGTAAAGGTAAAAAATTCTTAATTAGAACATATGGCTGTCAAATGAATGAGCATGACACAGAAGTTATGTCGGGCATTTTGACTGAAATGGGATATGAAGCAACAGCAGACCAAAATGAAGCTGACATTATCTTGTTAAATACTTGTGCGATTCGTGAAAATGCTGAAAACAAAGTATTTGGTGAGATTGGTCACCTCAAAGCTTTAAAAAGAGAAAACCCAGATTTAATTATTGGTGTTTGTGGCTGTATGTCTCAAGAAGAATCAGTTGTGAATCGTATTCTTAAAAAACACCAATATGTTGATTTGATTTTCGGAACTCATAACATTCACCGTTTACCGCAACTAGTTTACAATGCACTCATGAGCAAAGAGATGGTTGTTGAAGTATGGTCTAAAGAAGGTGACATCATTGAAAATCTTCCTAAACGCCGTGAAGGAAGAATAAAAGCTTGGGTTAATATTATGTATGGATGTGACAAGTTCTGTACATACTGCATTGTGCCTTATACTCGTGGTAAAGAACGTAGTCGTAGACCTGAGGATATCATTCAAGAGATTAGACATTTAGCGGCGCAGGGATATAAAGAAGTGACATTACTTGGCCAGAACGTTAATGCGTATGGTAAAGATTTAGATATGGATTATGGGCTAGGCGATTTAATGGATGAAATTCGAAAAATTGATATTCCGAGGGTTAAGTTTACAACATCTCACCCTAGAGACTTTGATGATCGTTTAATTGAAGTCCTAGCTAAAGGTGGCAACTTAATGCCTTATATTCACTTACCTGTTCAATCTGGTAGCTCTGAAGTGTTACGTGTCATGGCGCGTCGTTATACACGTGAAAGTTACTTAGAACTCGTAAGAAAAATAAAAGAACAAATTCCAAATGCAGCTTTAACTACAGATATTATTGTAGGTTTCCCTAATGAAACAGAAGAACAATTTGAAGAGACAGTCTCTCTATACCATGAAGTAGGTTTTGAAGGGGCGTATACCTTTATCTTCTCTCCTCGTGATGGTACACCTGCGGCAAGAATTGAAGACAATGTATCTGAAGATGATAAGAAGAAACGTTTACACCGCTTAAATGAGGTTGTCAATCAATATTCTAAGCAGGCAATGGAAAAATATAAAGGTAAAGTGGTTAAAGTTCTTGTAGAAGGAACAAGTAAAAGTAATGATGAAAAGTTAGCAGGTTATACTGAGCGCGGCAAATTAGTCAACTTTGTAGGCCCTAAATCAGCTGTTGGTGAAATTGTTAACGTGAAGATTACAGAAACAAAAACTTGGACCCTTGACGGTGAAATGATTGAAGAAACCGTCGCTGAGCCAGTAGAGGTGATATAAATGGCAGAATACACAAGGCAGCAAGTCGTTGCTGAAGCTAAAGAGCTAGCGAAAAAATTATCAAAAATAGACGAGATTGAACGTTTTAAAGAGTTAGAAATTAAAATTAATAACAATAATAAAGTTCAAGCTCATATTAAGAAGATCAAAGCACTGCAGAAACAAGCAGTTAACCTTCAACATTATGGTAAAGGCGAGGCGTTAAAGCGTGTTGAAGAAGAATTAGACAGATTTCAAGCTGAATTAGATGAGATTCCGATTGTACAAGAGTTTAAGGATTCTCAAGTAGTTGTAAATGATATATTACAACGAATTACGAATACGATTGCTAATGAAGTAACTGACGAAATCATTCGCCAAACCGGCGGGAACGTCTTAAAAGGTGAAACAGGAAAAGGTTTAGAAAAAGAAAATTCAATGTAATCTACTACAAAGCCATTAATTGAGGTGCTACCCCTCAATTAATGGCTTTTTTATGAATTGACTAACACACATTAATGGGCAAATACATATGAATGAGTATGAAAACATAAAACATCGCGGCCAAGAATCACAACAAATACCTAATTTGCATAAAATACATTGGCTAACAAAGGAGGAGGATCACGCATGTTCGACCGCGAATATCGCGAAATTATAACTAAGGCGGTTTGTGGTAAAGGGAAGAAATTCACAGAAACACTTCATATGGTAAACCCAAACCATAAACCTACTAGCATTTTAGGGTGCTGGGTCATTAATCATCAATATGAGGCTAAGAAGAAAGGGCGTTTCGTTGAAGTTACAGGGGCATATGACATCAACGTTTGGTACTCGCACAGTAATAACACAAAAACAGAAGTTGTAACAGAAAGAAAACAATATGTAGATAAGGTACCAATTGTAATGAAGGATGATAAATGTCTTTCAAATTCTTTCGACGTAGTAGCTCGAGCAACTCAACAGCCGAACACGTTAGAGTGCACGATTGATGAAAGTGGTAAGGTGAAAGTTGAGTTAGAAAGAGAATTTGTAGTTGATATTATTGGAGAAACTAAAGTATGGGCTAAAATCGAACCAAACGGTTTCGATGAAGATGATTTTGACTTCGATGATCTTGAAGCTGAATTAGCAGAAATTGATGTAGATAAGGAATAAAAAGGCTGAGACTATCAGCCTTTTTATTTTGGTTAATTTCTTAAATAGAATAGAGCTAGTGATGTTCATGAATTTTGCCTGTTACCTATGCTATAATGACGGATAGACATACATTAATGGGGGGATACATACCATGGCAAAATATACGCCAATGATGAAGCAATATCTTCAGATTAAAAAAAGAAAATCAAGATTCATTTTTATTTTTTCGATTAGGTGACTTCTATGAGATGTTCTTTGATGATGCGTTAAAAGCAGCTAAGGAACTAGAAATCACCTTAACTCAGCGTGACGGTGGTGATGAGAAAATCCCTATGTGCGGGGTTCCTTATCACTCTGCGGAACGATATATCAAAATATTAATAGAAAAAGGATATAAGGTTGCGATTTGTGAACAGGTTGAAGACCCTAAAACAGCTAAAGGGGTTGTTAAAAGAGAAGTCGTACAAGTGATTACCCCTGGTACGATCATGGAAGGTAGTATGCTAAATGAAGAAGAAAATAACTTCATTGCCTCAATCACACCTGTTATAAATGATTTCGTTATCTCTTATGTAGATTTATCAACCGGTGAAAGTTTTGTAAGTTTTATTGAGCGAGAATTTAAAGATGTCATAAGTGAGCTATATAATAGGCCTGTTAAAGAAATTGTAGTGCCAAGTGAGATTGATAATCAAGCTAAGGCTGATCTATCACTATATCTAAATGCAACTATTTCAACAGAGGATGAAGAAGAAATTCCTTCAGACTATCAATATTTAGTTGAAGATTTCTCAGATGAACGGTTAATTCGAGGTTTTGGACGAGTTTTTCAGTATATCTATAAATCGCAAAACGTTTTTCTATTACATTTACAAAAAGTTGTATATATCGAATTAGCCCAGTACATGAAGTTAGATCTATACTCTAAACGTAATCTTGAATTAATGGAGTCGATTCGGGATAAAAGTAAAAAAGGAACATTGTTATCCGTGCTAGATCAAACCGCAACAGCTATGGGCGCTAGGAAGTTAAAGAAGTGGATTGACAGGCCGTTACTATCGAAAGAGCTTATTGAAGAGCGCCATCAACAAGTACAAGCGTTGATTGATCATTTCTTTGAAAGAGAAGAATTAAAAGATTCATTAAAAGACATGTATGATATTGAAAGGCTTGCAGGCCGTATTTCTTATGGAAATGTTAATGCGCGGGATTTATTACAGTTAAAGCGTTCATTAGCAACATTTCCTAGTGTAAAAGAAATTTTAAATCAAATTAATAACGACTTGCTTCAAAATTTACTCCCAGAAACGAAACCTTATGAGGAAATCTATCAGTTGCTAGATGCGGGTATTAACGAGGAGCCGCCTATATCGATTACAGAAGGTGGAATTATTAAAAATGGTTATCACGAACAACTCGATCAATATCGTGAAGCTTCACGGAATGGTAAAGCTTGGGTAGCCAATCTAGAAGCTGATGAACGTAAGCGTACAGGTATTAAATCATTAAAGGTTGGTTACAACAAAGTATTTGGTTATTATATTGAAGTAACTAAGGCTAATCTTGCTAATGTCGACTTAACTAGATACGAGCGAAAACAAACGTTAACGAATGCGGAACGTTATATTACACCAGAATTAAAAGAGAAAGAGCGATTAATTCTAGAGGCTAATGATCAAAGTGTCGAACTTGAGTACGATTTATTTGTTGAAATAAGAGAGCAAATGAAAAATTATATTCCCGCGTTACAATTATTAGCCGATCGCATTAGTCAATTAGATGTGTTATTAAGCTTTGCTAATGTGAGCGAAACCAATAACTATATTAAGCCTAATATGGTTGATTCGCATGTTGTTCATGTTGAGGATGCACGTCACCCAGTTGTTGAAAAAGTCATGAAAGATGAATTTGTTCCCAATCATTTAATTTAGATGAGGAAACCAACATCCTTCTCATTACCGGGCCAAATATGGCTGGTAAAAGTACGTACATGAGGCAGCTAGGATTAATTGTGATTATGTCACAGATCGGCTGTTTTGTGCCTGCTAGATCTGCCAAGCTACCTGTTTTTGACCAAATCTTTACTCGCATTGGTGCTGCAGATGATTTAGTGTCAGGACAAAGTACGTTTATGGTTGAGATGTTAGAGGCTGAACATGCCGTTAGAAATGCTACTAATCATAGTTTAATATTATTTGATGAGATCGGTAGAGGTACGAGCACATATGATGGCATGGCCTTAGCCCAGTCAATTGTTGAGCATATTCATGATCATATAGGTGCTAAGACTCTGTTTTCAACCCATTATCATGAACTGACTGCCTTAGAGGATACCTTACATCAATTAACTAATGTACATGTAGAAGTGGATGAACATGATGGTGAGGTTGTGTTCTTACACCATATTAAAGAAGGTAAAGCTGATAAAAGTTACGGCGTTCATGTAGCTAAACTTGCAAACTTACCAGATGATATTATTGACCGTGCTAATTACTTACTCAATACTTATGAAGCAACAAGTAGTATTCGAGAAAAAAGCACGAATGAAGAACAATTAACATTATTCGAGCCGAAAGAAGAGCCACCTATTCAAAGAGATTTACAGGTCGTACACCAATTGCAGGATTTAAATTTATTAAATATGACGCCTATGGATGCGATGAACTTTCTATATGAAATAAAGAAGAAGTTGGACTAAAGGAGGTCAATGATGGGGAAAATTATTCAATTGCCAGATGATTTGTCCAACAAAATTGCAGCAGGTGAAGTCGTTGAAAGACCTGCTTCAGTAGTAAAAGAGCTATTGGAAAACAGCGTGGATGCTGATAGTAAGTGGATTAAGCTAGAGCTTGAAGAAGCGGGTCTTCGTATGATTAAGGTCATTGACGATGGACATGGCATAGAAGCGGATGATTGTGAAAAGGCCTTCTTTAGGCATGCGACGAGTAAAATTACTGATGAATTTGATTTATTTAGAGTGAAAACGTTAGGGTTTAGAGGTGAGGCTTTAGCAAGTATCTCATCTGTCAGCCAATTAACATTAAGAAGCTCCACTGGAGATCAAACTGGTACTGAAATCGTTGTGCATGGCGGGGAAGTTAAGAGCATTCAAAAGCATACCAAGCGTAAAGGAACAGAAATTAGTGTGGAGAATTTGTTTTATAATACACCAGCACGATTAAAATATTTAAAAACGATCCATACTGAGCTAGGTCATATTACAGATACGGTTAATAAAATGGCTTTGTCACACCCAGATATACGTTTTGAGTGCTATCACAATGGCAAAAGAATTTTCTTTACACCAGGTAACGGACAGTTACTTCAAGTCGTCCAGCAAATCTACGGAAAGAAAATCGCTCAAAATATGTTAAACGTTCAAAATGAATCACTAGATTATAGTATTCAAGGATATATAGCGAAACCAGAGATCACACGTTCAAACCGGAACTTCATTTCACTTATTGTAAATGGACGATTTATCAAAAACCCAATTATTAATAAAGCGATTATTGAAGGTTATCATACGTTTTTACCAATAGGTAGGTATCCGATCGTGGTGCTTCAAATAAATATGGATCCCTATTTAGTCGATGTCAATGTTCATCCAGCCAAGACTGAAGTTAGGTTTAGTAAAGAAAAAGAGTTATTTGATATTGTTAAGCAATCTGTTTACGATGTATTACATCGTCAGACTCTGATCCCATCAGGTGCTAAGCAAGAAAAACCAAAATCAACACAGACAAGTTTGTCTTTTGATCCTTTAGAAAACCAAGTCGTGTATCGGAAGATCGAAAACAACTTGAAGATCTTAGCAACGGTTTTCAAATAAATGAAACATTAAATGATAATGATAACTCCAAATTTATTGCAGACGTAACAATAGACCAAGACAACCCTTATGAAAATATAAAAGAAGAGCCTGCAGAAAGCGAGACAATACAAAACGAGCGTATGCCTGTTATGTATCCAATTGGTCAGCTTCATGGTACATACATATTAGCTCAAAATGAGAAGGGGCTATATATGATTGATCAGCATGCGGCTCAAGAGCGAATTAAATATGAGTTTTTTAAGAAAAAAACTCGGAAATCCTGTTAAAGAAGTACAAGAATTATCTGTTCCACTAAGCTTTGAGTTTACAAGTAAAGAGGCTATAACAATTGAGGAAAACAAAGAATTATTCGAGAGTGTAGGTTTATTTTTAGAAAATTTTGGGGATTATAGTTATATCGTTAGAGCTTATCCTAGTTGGTTCCCGAAAGGTGAAGAAGAGCAGATTATTCGAGATATGGTAGATGAATTAATCGATGGCAGGTCAATTAGTATAGAGAAAATTAGAGAAGAAGCGGCTATTCTAATGTCTTGTAAACGATCCATTAAAGCAAACCATTATTTAAATCACCAAGAGATGGAATACCTATTAAATGAGCTTAGAACTTGCCACGATCCATTTACGTGTCCTCACGGAAGACCTATTGTGATACACTTTAGTGAGTATGAATTGCAGCGTATGTTTAAACGAATTATGTAAAGGCTAGGTGTCACAATTGGAGAAACCATTTGTCGTAAGTGTAATCGGTCCAACTGCAGTAGGAAAAACTAAATTAGGAATAGAAATTAGTAAACGATTTAATGGTGAAGTGATAAACGCTGACTCCATGCAATTTTTAAAGGTTTTGATATTGGTTCTGCTAAAGTAACAGACGAAGAAAAAGATGAAATACAGCATCATTTAATCGATCACTTAGACCCGGAAGAAGATTATTCTGCAGCTGAGTTTAAGACTGATTTAAATAAAACGGTTACTAACTTAAATTCTTCTCAAAAGCTTCCAGTTGTTGTGGGAGGTACTGGATTTTATATCCACTCAGCATTATTCAATTTCCAGTTCTCAGATATTAAACGTGATTCTGAATATGTTGAACAAGCTCTTAAGGAGATTGAAATTAAAGGAATTGACCCGTTTTACAATCGTTTAAGACAAGTAGATCCAAAACAGGCAGAAAAAATACATCCACATAATATAAGACGTGTCATAAGAGCACTTGAAGTATATGATTTGTCTGGAAAAACAATGTCAGAAATAGAGGATCAACAAATCGTAACACCAACTTATCGTTCCTTCATTATAGGTTTAAACATGGAACGTGAAATACTATATCGACGAATTAATAAACGAGTCGATTTAATGGTTGAACAAGGGTTAATTGAAGAAGTGCGGGAACTTTATGAAACATATGGACCTAATGTTCAGCCTATGCAAGGCATTGGCTATAAAGAGTGGATTCCTTATTTTAATGGTGTATATGACCAGAGCAGAGCTATTGAATTGATTAAACGAAATACGAGACGGTTTGCTAAGAGACAATTAACGTATTACCGTAATAAAATCCCAAATGTGAATTGGTTTAACATAAATCCAGACAATTATTGGCCAATATTTGAAAATATTTCAAAAAGTAGAAGGAAAGATTAATCATTTATAGAATTATTAATATAACAGATAGATAGAGGAGGAGTTTGTATGGCTAATTCTACAAACGTACAAGATACTTATTTAAACAAATTACGCAAGGAAAAGGTACCATTAACTGTATTTTTGACTAACGGGTTTCAATTACGTGGGGTCGTAAAATCTTTTGATAACTTCACAATTTTAATCGAAGTGGAAGGGAAGCAGCAATTAATTTTTAAACATGCAATCTCTACCTTTGCACCTTCTAGAAATATTGATTTGGAATCATAATATTTACTAAGAGTGTAAATTGATTAAGCCTAACTCTATCACGGGGTTAGGCTTTATTTGATGATAAATACTATTTAAGTATTTTGTTATGAGTTATGTTATAGTAATGATTGCCAAAGAAGATAGTGGTTATATTATATAACAGAGTAGGATAAAAAGGAGCCATTAAATGAACGAACAAGCCATATTAATTGGATGTCAAATTCAAACAGAACATGATCGGATGTTTCAATCATCTATGGATGAACTCAGAGCATTAGCATTTACTGTTGATGCTGAAATTTTAGAAACGTTCACTCAAAAACGTGATAAAGTACATTCAGCTTATTACGTAGGAACTGGAAAAGTCGAAGAAATTAAGTATTATATTCAGGAGAATGAAGTGGATGTTGCTATCATTAATAACGAGCTAACACCTTCTCAATCTCGTAACTTATCCAATACGTTAGATGTTAAAATCATTGATCGAACACAATTAATTTTAGATATATTTGCTATGAGGGCAAGAACGAAGGAAGGTAAACTCCAAGTCGAGCTTGCTCAATTAGAGTATATGCTGCCTCGTTTACATGGTAAAGGTGTTGAATTGTCCCGATTAGGTGGGGGAATTGGTACAAGAGGTCCTGGTGAAACAAAATTAGAAACAGACAGAAGGCATATAAGGAATCGAATTACGGATATTAAAGCCCAATTAAAACAAGTAGCTAAACATCGGAATCAATATCGAGAAAATCGAAAAAGGCGCTCTGCATTTCAAATCTCGATTGTTGGTTACACCAATGCTGGCAAATCAACTTTGTTTAATCGTTTAACACAAGAAACATCACTAGAAGAAGATAAGCTTTTTGCGACTCTTGATCCGCTTACAAGGAGACTAACCTTACCATCTGGCTTTCAAGCTTTACTATCTGATACGGTTGGATTTATTCAAAAATTACCGACAACATTGATTGCAGCTTTTCGCTCGACACTTGAAGAAGTGACAGAAGCTGATTTTATTTTACATGTCGTTGATTGCTCTGACCCACAAGCAATCGAACATGAAAAAACCGTTAAAGAGTTACTAAATGAATTAGAAGCGGATCACTTACCAATTTTGACGGTGTATAACAAAATTGATTTACTTAAAGACGAATTTATTCCTTATTCTCAGCCGAGCATATCGATCACAGCTAAAGATGAATCTCATTTAAAACAACTGTTATTAAAAATTGAAGATGTATTAAAACACGAATGGAAATCTTATAATTTAGCTTTACAATCTGACCAAGGTAAAGTGTTGAATGAATTAAAACATGAATCCATCGTATCGTCTTATACTTTTGATGAAGAACAAGAAGTGTACCACGTGGAAGGATATATTGATCAAGAGAAACCATTATACAATCAATTAATAAAGTGAGTGAACCAATACTGATGGACGCAAATATTTTACAAGTAATAGAAAATACTGAAGAAAACATCAAAGAGCAGTTGAATAAGATCTCTCAAATCGTAACTGATAATCAAGATAAGGTTTTGAATGCATTTCAAATAGCTAAGGTTGGAGACTATCATTTTAACCCAACAACAGGTTATGGTTACGATGATTTAGGGCGCGATAAACTAGAAGAGGTTTATGCGTCGGTTTTGGAGCGGAAGACGCACTCGTTAGACCACAGATTGTGTCAGGCACACATGCGATCACGACAGCACTTTTGGAAATTTAAGGCCAGGGGACGAGCTAGTATCGATTACAGGAAGACCTTATGATACGTTAGAGCAAGTGATTGGTATTAATAAACAAGTCGATGGTTCGCTTAGAGATTTTGGGGTTAACTATAACGAGATTATGTTAACTCAAAGTGGAGGAATTGACTATGAGCAAATAGAACAAGAAATTAGTTCTGATACAAAAATGGTCATGATTCAGCGCTCTAAAGGTTATGCTAACAGACCTTCTTTTTCAATATCTGATACTGAGGAAATGATTCAATTCGTAAAAAATATTAATGAAAATATTATTGTTTTCGTTGATAATTGTTACGGCGAATTTGTTGAAAGACAAGAGCCGACCAATGTAGGCGCTGATTTGATCGCTGGATCACTAATCAAAAATCCTGGAGCAGGTATTGTGAAAACGGGTGGTTATTTAGTTGGAAGAAAAGATTTAATCGAAAGAAGTGCCAATTACTTAGTGGCACCTGGATTAGGAAAAGAGACGGGAGCAAGCTATATAGCTTGCAAGAGATGTTCCAAGGTCTATTCTTAGCTCCACATATAGTCGGTGAAGCATTAAAGGGAGCCATTTATACTTCTAAGCTATTAAATGAAAACGGGTATGAAACAACTCCAAGTTCATATGATCACCGTACAGATTTGATTCAGTCTGTAACGTTTAACACAAAAGAAGAAATGGTGAAGTTTGCCCAAGTTATTCAAAAACAGTCACCGATTAACTCACATGTTACGCCTCATCCGGACTATATGCCAGGGTATGATCATGATGTCATTATGGCTGCTGGAACGTTCATTCAAGGTGCAAGTTTGGAATTAACCGCAGATGGACCTATAAGACCACCTTACACATTATATGTCCAAGGTGGACTAACATATGAACACGTTAAATTAGCTATCACGAAAGCATTAATCATGTTACAAAACTTAAAATCAGGGGTATAAGAACATAGCAGATAACTGTTATGTTCTTTTTTATCCTTTTGTGTTAACTTTCCTAACATTCGTTGACACCTTTTATTCCGTTGTGTATAATATATACTAATTAGGAGGTGGCAAAATGGATTATAAAGACCGAAAAGCGATGCCATTATTTCCGATTAGTATTGTCTCAGAACTGACTGAGCTTAGCGCAAGGCAAATTCGTTACTACGAAGAAAAGAAGTTGGTCACACCTTTACGCTCAGAAGGTAATAGACGATTGTTTAGCTTTTATGATGTTGATCGTTTAATTGAAATTAAACGGTTAATTGATGAAGGCGTAAATTTAGCTGGTATTAAGCAAGTTTTAAAACTTCGAGAAAACCAAGTTCAAGAAAGTCAGGCTAAGTCGCAATCAGAGCACAAAGACTACAAAAAAAGATCTTAGTGAAAAAGAACTTCATCAGCTATTACGACGAGAACTTCTTGAATCTGGTTACTTAAATAAAACATCCATCAACCAAGGAGACCTATCAAGGTTTTACCATTAAATGATGGAATAAAAACAGGAGGAACATATTGAATGAGTAAATTTACTAAAGAAGAGATTTACAAGATCATTAAAGAAGAAAACGTGAAATTTATCCGCCTACAATTTACAGACCTATTAGGAACGATTAAAAACGTTGAAATTCCTTATAGTCAGCTAGACAAAGCATTAGACAACGAGATGATGTTTGATGGGTCTTCAATCGAAGGTTTCGTACGTATTGAAGAATCAGACATGAAATTGCATCCAGATCTTGATACATTTGTTGTATTCCCATGGACGTCTGAAAAAGGTAAAGTAGCTCGTTTTATTTGTGATATTTACAATCCAGATGGTACACCATTTGAAGGGTGCCCTCGTTATAACTTAAAGCGTAATTTAGAACGAATGGAAAAGTTAGGCTTTACAGCATTTAATATTGGAACTGAGCCAGAGTTTTTCTTATTCAAGTTAGATGAAAAAGGCGACCCAACGATGGAACTTAACGATAAAGGTGGTTATTTCGACCTTGCACCTACAGACTTAGGTGAGAACTGCCGTCGTGATATCGTGCTTGAGTTAGAAGAGATGGGATTTGAAATTGAAGCATCCCACCACGAAGTTGCGCCAGGTCAGCACGAAATTGACTTTAAATATTCAGATGCCGTTAAGCACTGTGACGATATCCAAACATTTAAGCTTGTTGTTAAAACAATCGCTCGTAAACATGGCCTGCATGCAACATTCATGCCAAAGCCACTGTTCGGTGTCAATGGTTCGGGTATGCACGCAAATATGTCGCTATTTAAAGGTAAAGAGAATGCGTTCTTTGATGAAAATGGAGAAGAACAGTTAAGTAAAACAGCTTACCAGTTCACTGCAGGTATCGTAAAACACGCGGTTAACTTTACAGCTGTCACAAACCCAACTGTTAACTCTTACAAACGTTTAGTGCCAGGTTATGAAGCGCCTTGTTATGTAGCGTGGTCTGGTCAAAACCGTAGTCCATTAATCCGTATTCCAACTTCACGTGGTTTAAGTACACGTATTGAAGTGCGTAGTGTGGACCCTGCTGCAAATCCATACATGGCGATGTCAGTTATGTTAGCAGCTGGATTAGATGGCGTTGAAAATAAATTAGAGCCACCAAAGCCAGTTGATCGTAACATTTATGTGATGGATAAAGAAGAACGTGTCGCGAATGGTGTTCAAGATTTACCGGCAACTTTATACGATGCCCTTCAAGAACTTAAGAGCGATGACGTGATTAAAGGTGCACTTGGTGAACACTTATTAGAACACTTTATTGAATCAAAAGAAATCGAATGGGATATGTTCAGAACACAAGTTCACCCTTGGGAACGCGAACAATATATGAGTAGTTATTAAACCTCTAAACCTCTTGATACACAATGTATTGAGGGGTTTTTATATATGTGTATCTTATTCAGAATGATTATTAATGGGTAGTTACCCATGATTTACCCATAAAAATTGCAAAAATTTTAATCTCCCAAAATATCATTCATATGGTTTTCGAATTTATTCATTTCTTTCTCATCTAATCGTTTAGAGATGTGAGAATAGACATCAGCTGTAATCTGATAGCTACCGTGACCTACTCGTTCTTGAATGGACTTCATATCCCATCCAGCTTCTAAGAGCAAGACAACGTGTGTGTGTCTTAAAGAGTGAATTGGTAAGGTGGGTAGTCCAGCTTGCTTTAAAATACGTCTAAATGAATTAAACAAAGAACTTTTTGGTAAGTGGCTACCATCTTCTCTACAAAAGACTAAATTCAAATCATGTTTATATTGATCGTCCAGCTGTGTTTTATTTTCATTTTGCCATTTAAGATGAAACTTTAATTTGTCCATTAAGTTTTTTCTTATTGTTATTGTGCGTTTAGATTTATAAGTTTTAGGATCTCCGAATAATTCTCCATCTGAGTTAGCTTGGAAGTCTAACGTTTTATTAATGGTAACTGTAGACTCTTTAAAGTTAATATCAGTCCATTGAATGGCTGCTGCTTCCCCTTTACGAACTCCTGTTTCAATCATAAAGTAATAGAAAATCCAATAAGTATAACCATACTGTCTGGCTGTCTTCAAAAATAAAGGGATATCGTAGGAATCAATAAATTTAATTGATTTCTCTTTTTTCTTCCCTTTAATTACTGCTCCAATAGTTGGATTTCTTTCAACCATATTTAGGTGATATGCTTTTTCCAAAGAGTTTCGTGCTGTGCCATGCACAATTTCTATTGTCCGTTTAGAATATCCTTGGTCATATAAGTGATTTAAAAACTTTTGATATAAAGTTGGCTTTATGTCTTTTAATTTGATATTTTTAAAGTAAGGTATAATATGTTTGTCAATATTTCTTTGGTGTAGTTCATAAGTGTTTTTACGAACTACATCTTTTATATTCTAATAACCAATCTTTAAGGTAATGTTTAAATTGAATATCACTACTAGCCAACTCAAAGTTATTCATTAATTGTTTCTCAACTTCTTGTGCAGCTTGTCGAGCTATAGTTTTCCCAGTAAAACCACGCTTTGACCGTTCCTTTTGTTTGTTAGATATGGGGTCTTTGTATATGACTCGGTACTCCCACATTCCTTTCTTATATTCACGCAAACTTATTCCCATTGTATATTCCTCCCTTTATAGATTTTTGATAACTCTAACAGCTTTTCCTATAATTTTAGCGGGATTTTCTTCAGTTACTAAAATAGGGTCGTAGTTTGTATTATCAGATATTAAAAAAACGGTTTCGCCGTGTTTTTTAATGCGTTTAAGGACTGCTTCTTCGTTTCCATTAATTAACACAGCTGCAATTTCTCCTGACTCAACTGTTGCCTGTTCTCTGATGGTTACTAATGATCCATTAGGAACGGTGGGATACATGGAATCACCTGTAGCTTCTAAACAAAATAAGTTTCCTTTTGGAAGGTTTTCAGGAGATTCATATGTATAACCTTTTATATTTTCCTCTGCTGTAATGGGATCACCGCAAGCAATTTTACCGAGTATTGGTATTGCTAAAGTTCTTGGTGATTCAGGGTAGATGTTATTTGGCTTATCAATTCCTAGTAAATGTTCTGTTGATGTATTTAAAACTTCTGCATATTTACCTATATCATTAATCGGAAACTTTCTTTGTCCACTTTCGTATCTGGATTGAGTTGATTTTGCAATACCTACCCTTCTAGATAGTTCTTCAACAGATAAACCTCGTTCCTTTCTTAATTTTTATTATTCTTATTACTTCTTCTGACGTATTCATCTTAACACTCCTTTTTAAAGAATATATTAACATAGTTCCCATAAGGAAACAATAAAATGTTTTTTGATTATTTTGTTGACAAACGGGAACAACTAAAATAGAATAAGAAACAACAGATGGAGGTGATTCATAGTGAGGTTCAACTTACAACGTTTGAGATATGAACGTTTATCTAGAAAGATTTCTCAAGAAAAGATCGCTGACGCACTTGGCATTACAAGGGCAACCTACCATAAAAAAGAAAATGGAATTATAAAAATAAGTGTAGAAGAATTTTCTGTAATATTAACTATATTAAATATTCCTCATAGTGAAGCGGGTATTTTTTGAACGAATTGTTCCCGAACGGGAACTAACTAAATATTAAGTATCTTTGGCAGCGCATTAGCGCTCTTCTTTTTAACTAAAATGGCGAAAAATGCTGTAAAAAAATGTTGTGATTAGTAAAACGTTGCTATGAAAGGTAGGTGAAATAGTTGTTAGAAGTAAAAGTTGACGGGAAGGTAGTTGAAGAATTGGCCCAAGAAGAAATTCGTAAACGGTTAAAAAATGCCGAATTTGATTTAGTTCTATGGGACAAACACGAATTAACAAGACGTACATGCATGAGTTGGAGCACAATACAAAAATTATTTTTCCATAACCCTGAATTTCCTAAGAAAAAGATAGGGGGAAAATGGTACTTCCCAGCAAAGAAAACGACTCAATTTTTACTTGAATGGTTAGAAGAATAGGAAAGGTAGGTGAAAACCATGTCAACAATATCATATTACCTTAGTGGCTTACTAGGTACATTAATTTGGGTTTAATTTTTGGTTAATTACTGGATAAATCGTAATGAAAGGTAGGTGTAGTAATTGACTGACCTTCTAAATAAAAAATTGATCAACCACCACTTCGCCCAGGTAGAGCAATCAATTATCAGTACCATAGAAAGCCAGTGTAAAACTTACGGACAAGTAAAAACGCTTCTAAATTCTGAGAAAAGAAAAGCAATTTGGATAGATGACCAAGTACTTGTCTCGTTGTTAAATCGAATTAGTGATAAATACGAAAAAGAAAAAGACGACTTACTAATCAAGTCGCCTTAACCTTATCAAACCACTTCAAGTTTAACTATCGCAGACACACTGTAAACTTTATTCTTATTGTCTGCTTCAAAGAAAAATAAAGAGTTAGAAAACAATTCAGTCAAACAAGGAATCAAGCCATCATGTGTATGTGACCATAACTCAACAGGTTCACTTAGTGATGTGCCTTCATTATTTACTTTTTTAATAGGAATTAGGATACCTCCTTCGTAAACAGTAATTGCTTCATTATTGCTAAAAGTGATTTTGACATTATTCATAACAAAACACCTCCTTCCTAAAAACCATTTTAGCAAAGAGAGGACTATTTGAAAGGTAGGTGAGAGCATGCCTAGATATTCAAAAATGACTTGGCCAGAGTGGAATCGTATTTTAAATCGAATTGAGGACATTCAATCAATGGACAGTGAACAGATGAAATTTGAACGTTTCGAGTTATTAAAACGTGATATTGAAGAAGCTTATGATCTAGAAAAAGATGTTATGGCTAAGCGTATGTATAACCGAGTTAAATTATTGACACTTAAAGTGTTGGTGTAGAAAGGAGTAAATAAGATGCCGAAGGTTCAGATAAAACAAGAACAAGAAGCTAAGTTCACTAACCACTTAACGGACTTCATTCGTAGAGAAAATCTTTCCCAACAAGAATTTGATGAGTTAGTAATTCGAGCAAAAGAACACGTCAAAAACCTTTTTTTATACAGATGGAGTTATTAAGTAACCCGCCTAGCAGACGGGCTACCTACTAACTTATCCATTGTGACATTCACGAGAACAATGATAACAACCATCGAATTTTCTGTGAGGATAATCTCTTTTGGCTTGTTGAATAGCGTCCTCACAATTTTTAAATATACCAATGTATGTTCTGTTTTCTTTGTTAGGAAGTCTAAAACAGTCTTCGTCATGAACCTCATGTCGATCATACCGATCTTTGAAGTCGTAGAAGTAATAGTATTTATACATTTCTCACACCCCCTTCCTATATATGTCATTCGACAATTAGGAAGAAAATCCTACAAGGAGGGTCATTAAATGAATGAAACTTTAAAAGAGTTTGTCGAGGATTATAAAGATTTTCCGTTATGGGTGTATTTGTTACCAATATTGGGAGCAATAGTTTTCTTTCCACTTATGACTTTATTTCTAATCGTGTTAGGAGCATAAATATGAATGATTTATTACTAGCATCAAATATTAGAGGGATTGCCAAGGCACTAAAAGATATGCAGGACGAACGCGGAAAAGATGCAATGATTCATTGTGAGGTTGTAGAAAAAACATTTAATCCAAAGCTTAAAAGAATCTGGTTATGATGCCACTTACCGTGGCAAGGCTGAAACAAGGGCACAATATGTTCTAAAGGAAGGAGAACTTAAATGAGTGACTTAACACTTGTGACGAAAGATGGACGTTTCCTAGTTGATAGTCGTGAAGTTGCAATGATGGTGGATAAACAGCATAAGAATTTGATTCGGGACATTTCTAGATATTGCAAAATATTAGCCGGCTCAAATTTGAGCCCACAGGATTACTTCATAGAAAGTTACTACACAGATAAGCAAGGAAAGGTTAGACCTCATTATTATTTAACTAAAATTGGATGCGATATGGTCGCCAACAAAATGACGGGTCAAAAAGGTGTTTTATTTACTGCAGCATATACAAAGAAATTTCAAGAAATGGAAAATCAGCTTCAATCGAGACATCAACCTTCATATATGATTGATGATCCAAAAGAACGAGCTCGCAAATGGATTGAGGAATATGAAGAGAAGGAGCGGTTAGAAATTGAAAATCAAGAACTTAAACCGAAAGCCACTTATACAGACCATGTGCTACAAACCAAATCTCTCATGTCCGCTACAGATATCGCAAAAGATTACGGTTGGGGAGCTCCTACTCTTAATAAAGTGCTAAGTGAATTAGGTATTCAATATAAACAGGGTGGTTCCTGGCATTTGTATTATAAATTTCAAAACAAAGGTTACACCGGATCTAAAACGCACATTATTGATGAGGAAACATCGAAGCGCCATATGTACTGGACCCAGAAAGGGCGAATGTTCATTTATAACGCGTTAAAAGAAGAAAAAGGCATTGTGCCGATTATGGAAAGAGAACGGGACGGAAACCAGCTGAAATTAATCTAGAAAGGAGAATAACATTGGCTCAAAACCAACAAGTATCGCTTGCCAAAAAATTAGAAATCCTACACCAGCAAGTTCATTCCTATGCACATGATCTAGAAACCATTATGGCTGGATTAGAAGAACATCAGAATTCGCATTCTATTGAGTACCTTCACGACACGATAAAGGTGCGTTAAGCGATTTGGAATCACTTTATGGTGAATTAAAAGGGGATGGCGAGAGCGATGAAACATTGTCAGAGGTTTTTCATCGCGCCCACCTGTAAAAGTAACTTAGTTTATTATACATCTTCTATATTTGGTACGCAATGAAAGGAGGGGAGATATGAGAAAGACGGACTTTTTACCGAATTTACTCAAGACAAAGGAGAGGTTATCAATGATTAAAGATGCATTAGAGTACTTATTGGGATTAAAAGAAGCCACGATTCATAAAGAGAATGATCAAGTGTATTCCGATCAACCGCTTCATTTACTCAAAGAACCAACACCGGATATGTTAACGGTTAATAGCTTAAGCAGCGTGGTGAACTATATTCAGTCACATTTTGATACTAAGGACAAGCTAATGATTCATATTGAGAGTCCGACTGACGTTTATGTATTTTCACAAGTTAACGCTAACTTGAACCGTGAACAATGGTTACATGCTCAGGCCTTATTACCTCGATTCCGTTTTGATCACTTCTATGATACAGAAGAGATTAACATTAAGCTTCAATCTTGCTTTGTACGAAATGACCATCGAGATATCATGCTCAAAATTGTTGGAAATATCAAGGAAGAAGCGGTCCGATCAATGGGAGATGACGGTGTATCACAAGCTGTTACAGCCAAACAGGAGTTGCAACTGTAGGAAATGTCAAAGTACCTAACCCAGTTTCATTAGCCCCTTATCGTACATTTGTTGAAATTAAACAACCGGTTAGTGATTTTGTCTTCCGTATGCAAAATGGACCGTCATGTGCTTTATTTGAAGCGGATGGTGGAGCCTGGAAGTTAGAAGCGATGAATCTCATTAGACATTATTTTGAGGAACAGTTAAAGACTGAAATTGAAACCGGAGACGTTCATATTATCGCTTAAACATAAAAATCCTGCTCTCTCAGGTGAGAGCAGGACAAAATAGAGTCTTGCATGAATTAGTTTAAACAACAATGGAATTGATTGCAATAGTTAGCACAACGCACAGGAGGTCATAATCATGGCTAAATTTAGAATGGTTCATACTGATTTTGGAATGATGCAACGGTAGTAGAGGAAATGACACCAGAGGATAAGTTTTTCTATTTATATTTACTCACCAATCCTAAAACGACCCAAATAGGAATCTATCAAATTACAAAAAAACAAATGGCGTTTGATCTAGGCTATTCACCTGAAAGTATTAATTCTCTTTTACACCGATTTATACATGTTCACAAGCGTGTGATTTATAATCCTGAGACCAGGGAGATCGCCTTAATCAACTGGGGAAAATATAACCTAAATCGTGGAGGCAAACCCATTTTGGATTGTGTAAAAGCTGAATTAAAAGAGATAAAAGATAAAAGTCTCATCCCTATCGTTGGTGAACATATTCAAAAACCGGAGATAAAATTCTTTTACGACTCGTATAACGACACGGTGAATGATATTAACGATACGTCAACTGGATTAGACGAAGAAAATACTAAAATCACTGACGAAGTGGCACTACATCAGCCTTTTTACGATACGTCAGACGATACGGTTACGATAAGGGGACAAGAAAAAGAAGAAGAAGAAGAAAAAGAAGAA
The DNA here is from genome assembly GCF_001311865.1 of Piscibacillus salipiscarius JCM 13188. Taxonomy (GTDB): domain Bacteria; phylum Bacillota; class Bacilli; order Bacillales; family Alkalibacillaceae; genus Piscibacillus; species Piscibacillus salipiscarius. The sequence goes on along the minus strand of NZ_BBCD01000001.1, from coordinate 69,211 downwards.
GAAAACAACAAGAAGAAGAAGTAGAAGAAGACACGCCAACTACTTCAACTCCGTCTTCTGATGATGCCATTGTTTTTTACCAACATAACATCGGTCTTCCAAGTCCTTTTGAACAAGAATCAATTTTAACTTGGATTAAGGACACCAATGAATCGTTAGTCATTGAAGCGATGAAGCGGGCCATATTACGCGGTAAACCATCTTGGGGTTATGCTCAGAGAATTTTAAGAGACTGGAACCGTAAAAACATTAATACAGTCGAGCAAGCTCAAGCTGAAGAAGTCGAGTTTGAAAACTATCAATCTAACAAATCTAATCGAAAAGCCGCTTCTGCACCATTACCCAAATGGTTTGAAGAAGAAAAACGAAAACCTAAGCCACAAGAACCTAAAGAACAAATGTCTGACGAAGAAAAGGCTAATAAACGAGCCGAGTTAGAACAGTTTGTAAAACAGTATAAAACTAAAGGGTCGGTCAGCCAGTGAGTATTCATATCGCATTAGGTGATTATAATTTAGATTTTACGGATCAGGAGTTAACACAGTTTAAAGACATGTGGAAAGAAGAGTGGTCTGTTAACGATATAGCGAAGCGGTTAAAGCGAGATACGGTCGAAATCATTGTGTTGGTTATGGACCAGTGGTTATCGAATCAAATCGCACCAAGAAACAGAGGCATTTTTTAACTTAATTTGAGAACGGAAGGGGCAACTAGAATGTTAACAGCTGTCGTAAGTGTCAGTGTACTAGCAGGCATTTGTTTATATTTACAAGGCTCTAAAAAATAGAGGTGATAATATTGAGTAAAACCGATGTAAAACAGTGTGTCGAGTGTAAAACCAAACGTGCTGATTATGCTGGTGGTCATCTATGTGAGGACTGCTATAGAAAGTTTTTAAGAGAGAAGGCATAGGAGTTGAAACAATGACAGTACCACGAATATTACATTATCCAGGTAGCAAATGGAGCATGGCCAGTTGGATTATTAGCCATATGCCAGAACATAAAACATATTTAGAACCGTTCTTTGGATCAGGAGCCGTATTCTTTAATAAGCCTAAAAGCAAGATTGAAACGATTAATGACTTAGATTCGAGTGTGGTCAATTTATTTAAAATGATTCGTGATAATCCGGAAGAGTTAGCCAGACAAATTAGTTTTACACCTTTATCGCGTGAAGAGTATTACACGTCTTATAACGATCATACAGGTGACTCATTAGAAGACGCTAGACGCTTTTTAATTCGTTGTTGGCAAGCGATAGGGGCGAAGACAAGCGACCGTACAGGATGGAGAAGCTTAATAAGTTCAAATGGACCAGATACTGCAGCAGATTGGAACAAGCTTTCTCAAAAGATATTGATAGTGGCTGAGCGTCTGAAACAAGCGCAGATTGAGAATCAACCAGCTGAGAAGTTACTGGAACGGTACCGAAGAGAAGACGTACTCATATATGCAGATCCACCATATGTTCTTGAGACTCGAACCAAAAGACATTATAAACATGAAATGGACACTAAAGGTCACATTGAATTATTAAGTTTACTAAATCAACATCCGGGTCCAGTTATTTTGTCTGGATATAATCACGATTTATACAATGATTACTTAGAAGGTTGGCATAAAGAAACGTTGCAAGTTTTGGCTGAAGCAGGAGCTAAACGTGAAGAAGTTTTATGGATAAATCCTATTGCTGCTGAAACAGGGTATTATCAGCAAAATTTATTTGAACTGTATTAGAAAGATTAACTCTATCAGTCCACATAAAACTAATGAACTAGGACTAAGTACATTCGAAAAATATATAAGTGGTTGTAAAGAGGCGATTAAAATTATTTCGTATTTTTAATTTGACTAGCTAAATATGCAATAACATAAATGCTAAACAACGCTATAAACGAATAAAAATAATTCCAATTATTTAAAACATAAAATATCAATGCTGCTTAAAATGGGAAGTACTGTAAAGGCTACGATTACAGAATATATAGCCCCTTTTAAATAAGCATTAATATTCCTGAATAACTGAATGGTAAACATCACTGAAATAGGAATTAACACAAAGTCCCAGGGAACGTAATTCGGAGCCATGGGGAACGTCGTATCTGTAGTCATACCAACCAAAAAATTGACCTGAAGTATCAATTGCAGCTGCTAATATGGCGGTTGTTAAACCAGCTAATAATAAGCTTTTTCTTTCATTACGCTTATGGAACATAATCCATACAAGTATAGGGCCAATGGTTAATATAACACCTAACCACCAATGCCAATCAAATAGGACATATTCGGTCCACAGTTGTAATTTATATTCCCGTGCTTCAAGAAGTTGTTGGTTCATTTGATCAGATAATTTGGGGTATTGATTCATTTTAAATCACCTCTCATACATCTATAGTGTTACAAATCCTAATAATTCATACATCTATAGTGTTACAAATCCTAATAATGATATGTATGAAATTGTGAAAATTAAATAAGGCTCCCTTCATATCAAGAGAGCCTTGTAGGCAGACTGAAGGATATACCTATTAACCAAATACATGATGAGGAGTTCAACCTCAGCTATATATATGCTCAAATATCAAAAGATGACAATACATTTGTATGAATGTTTTTAAAAGAATTCCCCACAAGGAAAAAGAGTTATGTTTTAATTGAGAGCTACTAGGGTGGATTAGTAACCGATTAAAACTGTATCAATACTATTCTTTATTTTTATTCAAGTATTGATAAATTAAGACGTCTAACTTTTGACTTAACTTTAGCGTTTCATGATGAGTTAATCCTTTTTCAAGACCAGTTCTCACCATTTCTTTACGTAAGTCGATAATTTGCTCATATAGATTTAGTTGAATCATCAACACCTCGATCATACCCTGTGGGGACAATACTATAAGCTTAACATTTTTATATAGTTAATTAGAACTATGATTTGGTTTAATAAGGTTTGTTGGAAAAGGGGAGTAAATATTGAAAATCTACGTCCAAGAGATACATTATCAAAACCAAGATGGAGAACAGCTTGTTGCTATTAAAACATTCATGAGTCAGCCGAATCAATTTAGTTATATTGTGTTCATATAAACTCGGGAGGTAGTTCAATGCCAACAGTTACCAGACAATCCATTATTCCAGCAGGTCACCCGCTTCCTGAAATTAATAAACATGTTTGGATAAAGATTGCTGATGTTTATTATATTTACCGGGTACTGTCTATCGACAACATTAGTTGGACTTCTCAATGCGACATTAAAGTTAAATATCAAGCTGTACTAGAAGCTAAAACGTGAACTACTCGTATTTTGATTAAAAGGGGGACAGTCAATTGAGAAACTTAAAGCATTTAGATCCTTATCGTTATCCACTCATGGGCCACTGGGGAAATAGCTATAACGGAGCATTTAAATTGAAAATCAATGGTGAGCGATACACTGTCATCGCATCTAACGGAGAAGGATGGGAACATGTGTCGATTAGTCATCACCAAATGGTTCCGAGTTGGGATACAATGAATCAACTTAAAGATTTATTTTTGAAGAACATGAAGCGGTTATGCAGCTGCATCCACCTAAGAACAACTACATAAACAACCACCCTAACTGTTTGCATTTATGGATACCAGTTGACCAAGTATTACCCGTACCGCCTTATTGGTTAGTGGGAATGAAGGGATGATCGTATGTTCAAAGATGTAGAGCAAACTATGACATGGATAAGAGATGTATTACAAGAGGTACCTAAAACGCTATGAACAAAATGAAGCGGCTATTGTTGAATTAGAACAAGAACAACTAGATTTATTACATGTAACAGAGTTTAGCAATTTCAATGCAAGCGAAGGTTATAGTTTATCTAAAGAAGTTAAGGAAGTACGAATGAAACGCCGACAATTAAAAAACGAAAATGAATTACTTCATGAGTGTTTGAAGGTCATTAAGAAAATGAACCCTCATATAAATCAACTGAATCAATCCATAGGCACCATTCGAAACATTAAAAAGAATCAGGAAGTCCGTTCTTATAAATGCCGAGTACGAGACGATTTACAAAGAAGAGTCATCTAAAGGTGGATCACGATGAACTGTTCAAGATGTGATAAAGACTTAGTGAACAAGGTTTATAAAATAAAATTTCGTGATGAAGTTTTATGTTGGCCATGTTATAAAAGTATTCCTCAACAAGAACGCCTACAAGCGATTCAAGAACGTCACAAAGGATGATGACATGTATACCAAAGAACAGCAAATAGGAAAGCGATACAAACAGAAGCGGAGTCAAAAAACACGGATTACTCAAAAGGTTAGAAAAGAAGTGAAAAGGAGATCACAAGGAAAGTGCGAACGTTGCGGAACCACAAGTGCCTGGTCATTTGAAATGGCTCATTTAATTCAAGCAAGTCAAGGTGGTCGTGGTGACGATCCAGCTAATATTGTTCTCCTTTGCGGTCCATCTGTCAATACAGGAACCTGTCATAACGTTGCGGATTATACAGCCAAAGGGCGTGAATGGCGAATAGCTAAACACAAAGAACTCGAAGCTTATTACGGTCAAGCAAAAAACATAAAGGGATGAAGCGGTTAACAAGGGTTATAAACAGAAAGATGAGGTGTAACCATGCATATTACTGAAAAGCAACTGAAATTAATAACAGAAACAGCCTCTCAAGAAGCTATTAAAGCTTACCGAGAACAAGAATCTAAACAACAGAAGGATAAACATGATCGTCGCCTCAGAAATATTAAATTATTACTTAGAAACTATCGAATGTTTATCTTGCATTGTCGTGATGTTAAACAGGATTTAATAGAATTAGAGAAGCCTAAGGATATCATTGCAGAACTTGAAGCGGATGAGCATGCTATTGAAGCCATTAAACGCAGCAAAGAACGGACATTAATTATGGTGAACTTCATTAATGAAATGTTGGACGTTTATAAACTTATTTGTGAACGGTCGATTAAGCCAGAAGTCAAACGTCGTTATGATATCATCCATCAGCTGTATATCTCAGATAAGGAAAAAACGGCAAAAGAAATTGCGACATGTCACTTTATCGATGAAAGAACCGTTTATCGTGATGTAAATAAAGCTTGCGAAACCTTGTCAGCCTTGATGTTTGGTGTTGACAGTATTAAGTTTAACGGCTAGTAGTTCATGTCATAAACGTGTCAGTTACATGTCAGTCAAAAGGTGTTACTATAGTAGTATCAAATAATTATGACAAAATTTGATGTTATTAGATTTGTTAACTGTATTCCCCTAAACACTAACTGTAATTGCCTTGCAGTTAGCCAGATTAACACCCATACACTGTGTGGGTGTTTTTGTTAATTAGGAAGGAAACACCTAGCTTTTGTCGAATTACACCGTAAGGAAGGGAGGTGTAATTATGGCAATTGATCCGACTATCGTAGATTTAAGCACCAGATTAGGAAGCGTTGTCGCAAACAATACTATTCCTACAATTATGGATCGTATTAATCAAGCGAAAGCAACAAAAGAAAAAGACCAAACGATTAAGTATTTAGAAGGAATAATTAACGATCTAATCTCAGATAAAATGAATTAGTTACAATATCAAGAGCTTATGAAGAGGAATTGATTGAGAAAAAAAAAAATTTCGGAAGATGATATTGATTATATCTCAAACAATTTAATGCCTTTAATTGAAAATTTAGTTCATCAGCAATCCGATGAACATAAAGCTGAGAAGATGGAAAAGGACTTAGAAATGATGAAACCTTTACTGTCTGATAGAACATTTAAAATCCTTCAATTACTTGGTTTTAATTTTAAAAGAGCAATTGGTGAACCTCTTACTGAATTAGTAGATAATTATATAACAAGTCAAATTCCACTTAATGATGAAATTAGCATAGAAAACAGAAACCTTGCAGAGAGAAAAACTATTGAATTTTATAAAATTCTGCAGGACAAAGAAGCATATGAAAGATTAAAGGAAGTCAATAGTAGATTATTTACTAATGAACAAAGTTAAAGGCATCTCTCAATGAGGTGTCTTTTTTATGTGGTGATTAGATGGATTTAAAATTAATTAAACAACTAATCTTAGAAGATAAACTCGTAAGATTCTATCAATCTAAAGCTTGGCGTTCATTAAGGATTAATGTTTTAGAACGTGATAACTACGAATGTCAGGAGTGCAAACGACAGGGCAGAGTTTCACCAGCACAAAACGTTCACCATATTAAAGAAGTGAAGAAGCATCCAGAGTTAGCTTTAGTTGAAGACAATTGTGAAGGTATTTGTATTAAATGTCATAATAAAGAGCATGAACGTTTAGAAAAATATATACGAAAAAGAAACCCAAATTCATCAGTGAAGAGCGCTGGTGAATTTTTATGCCCCCCCGGTCAAAACTTTTCGCGATTTATTGGGGAACGTCGAAACGGGGAGGGCTAACGGAAAAAATATTTTGCCTCGCGCGCACATGAGAGGGGGGTGGGGGTTATGCCGAAGCCATCAAAAACGAAACAAAGTGAAATGGTTCAAGAGGAGATTGACCGCTTAAATTCCGTTTTATTGATTTGCCTGAATCTAAACGAGAAGTGGCCAAAGAATTAATCGAACGAATTGCATTCATGACAATTCAATTAGAAATACTGGAAGACACGATTAAAACTAAAGGTCCAACTTATACTTATAAAAATGGATCTCAAAAGATGTTGATTGAAAATCCTGCTCAGAAATCTTACAACACAACGATGAATCGATATACAGCTGCATATGGAAAAATTGTTTGACTTGCTTAATTTTATAAAAGAAGTAGACGATGACGATGAACCAGAAGACATCTAAGTATCATCCTTACATCGATGATTATATGCAGATGGTTGAGCAGGGGGAAATCGAGGCCTGTCAAGAACAAAAACAATTGATGTCATTTTTGAGGTGGAAGCTTGATCAACCAGGTGTTGTCATAGATGCCGAAGCTATCGAACAGTCGGTTGAGAAACCAAAACCTTATTTTCCATTCGAGCTATATGCCTGGCAGCGTTTTTGTAATGCTTTCATATATGGTGTCAGGTATGATGATGGCCGGTTAATGTTTAACCGGTTTTTGATTGAAATTGGACGTGGGGCCGGGAAGAATGGATACATTTCTTATAACTCGTTTTACATGATGAGTGGTCACCATGGAATTAAGAATTATGATATTGATATTGTGGCCACTTCAGAAAAGCAGGCAAAAACCTCCTTTGAAGACGTATACAATGTTTTGGATGAGCCTAAACGTCAGGAAAAGATGAAAAAGATTTTTTACTGGTCCAAGATGCTTATTCAACATCGTAAAACGAAATCAAAATTAGAATACAATACGTCCAATGCACGAACAAAAGATGGTAAACGAAGCGGTGCTGTTATTTTTGATGAAATACATGAGTATGGCGATTACAGTAACGTTAAAGTGTTTACCTCTGGTTTAGGTAAGAAGAAAGACCCCCGAACGTTTTACATCACAACGGATGGTTATGTTCGAGGCGGTGTATTAGATGACTTAAAAGCTGAAGCTAAAATGGTGTTGAATAAAGAGTTGCCTAAATCAACGTTGTTTCCGTTCATTTGTAAATTAGACGATGAATCAGAAGTGGATGATTTAACAAAATGGCCAAAAGCAAATCCGTCATATCCTTATAACGAAGATCTACAACATGAAATGCAGCAAGAATATCATGATATGCAGATTAACGCGCAGCTGCGAATCGAATTTATGACAAAGCGAATGAACCTTCCTCAAGAAGACGTTAAGAAGCAAGTGGCTGCTTATGAAGATGTGTTGGCAACAGACCAGCCGTTTCCGGATAACATACAAGGTATTGATGCTGTAGGTGGAGTTGACTTTGCGGATGTTCGTGACTTCTGTTCAGTAGGTGTGTTATTTAAAGCTAATGGCAAGAGGTATTGGCGACAACATACGTTCATTCATCATTTAGCGTTAAAGCTTCAAGATATTAATCCTGAAATCATAGACCTCGCGAAAGAAAAAGGTCTATGTACGATTATCCATAACGAGAAATCGATAGACCCAGACAGAGTTGTTAACTGGTTCATTGATCAATTACAAACGTTCCATATTAAAAAAGTGGCCATGGATAAATTCCGCGCATCAATCTTAAAACCTAAGTTCGAGGAAGCGGGTTTGAAGTTGAGATTGTAAGGCGAGGACCTGTGACACACGCTATGTTATCGCCAATGATTGATGATATGTTCATTAATCATAATATCGTTTTTGGTGACGATCCGATGATGCGGTGGTACGTCGGCAATGTTTATAAAGACGAGAAAGGGAACGGCAACATGGAGTATTGCAAAATTGAAAAAGATAAACGAAAAACGGATGGCTTTTTCGCCTGGACTCATGCACTTGTATTGGATGACGAGTTAGAAGAGTATGTTCCATTTGAACCAATGCCAACGTTAATCTTTTAAAAGGGGGTGAGAGCTTGGGGATTAAAGAATTATTTGGCTTTACAAGTAGTGATAAAAATTCTTTTCAACTAGACGAAATTTGGGTGGATCTAGGAGTCGAGTATTTTTATAAAAACTTGGCTGTTCAGAGCTGCGTCAACTTAATTGCGAATACCTTAGTGCGATCTAAATTCAGAACGTATGAAAAAGGTAAGGAGAAAAAAGGACATAATTTTATTTATTTAATGTTCAGCCCAATCAGAATCAGAATAGCAGTGAGTTCTTTCATGAGTTTGTATCCAAGTTGGTTTTTGATAACGAATGTTTAGTCGTTATGCAAAACAAAAAGCTTTATGTTTGTGATTCGTATGACATGAAAGAGTATGCGTTAAACGAAAACATGTATCACAATGTTGTCATTAAAAACTATCAATTACACAAAACATTTTATGAACATGAAGTATTTCATTTCAAACTCAATAACGAAAAAATCAAGAGTGTGATCGATAATATGTATGCTAGTTATGGCAAGTTGTTATCAACATCTATGAACTATTATAAACGTTCCAATGCGTTAAGAGCTCTATTAAGAATGGAGGGTGTGAGAGCTCAAAATGCAGAAGAGCAAAAGAAACTTGAAGATATGTTCAATGCACAATTAAAAGCTTTCATGACAGCTGAAGGGTCAGCGGTCCTTCCTTTGCAAAAAGGAATTGAGTTTGATGAGACTCAAAAATTATCTAACTCTGGTAATACCAGCCGAGATGTACGAGCATTAGTCGATGATATATTCGATTTTGTCAGTATGGCATTTCTCATTCCTAAAGGATTATTAAAAAGCGATTTGGCCGATGTTGAAAATCAAACAAATAACTTTCTAATGTTCTGTGTGGCTCCCATTGCAGAGCTTATAGAAGACGAGATTAACCGTAAATTTTACTCAAAAGATGAGTACCTTGAACGAACGTATCTTAAAATCGATACCTCTCTCATCAAGTATGTCGACATCGTTTCGATTGCAGGTGCGTTTGAAAAACTATTATCAAGCGGTGCTCATTCTGTAAATGATAATTTAAGATTAATCGACAAAGAACCAATAAATGAAGATTGGGCAGAGCAGCACTTTATCACGAAAAACTATGAAGAAATTCAAAAGTTTTTGAAAGGGGGTGAGAAAGATGACTAAACAACAAAGTTAGAAGCTATTTTTGATCGTTTTAAAAATGCGAATGCGAAGTTCGAAATCAAAAACGAGCAAGGCGAAGAAGGGCCAGCCAAGATTTTTATTTATGGATCTATCGGCGGTTGGTTTAGTGAGACAAGCGCCCGTGAGATTCGCCGCAAGATTAATGCGATAGAAGCGGATGACATTCATGTCCATATTAATTCTCCTGGTGGTGATGTATTTGATTCAGTGGCCATTCATAATCAGCTTAAGAAACATCGGGCGAATGTTACCATTCACATTGATGGGTTAGCTGCTAGTGGTGCTTCGGTAATTGCTATGGCCGGTGATCATATTGAGATGCCAGGTAACGCAATGATGATGATACACAATGCATGGACGTTTGCAGCTGGGAACGCAAAGAAATTACGCAAAATTGCAGATGATTTATCAAAGATTGATGCTGGCCCTGTGAAAGCAAGTTACTTAAATCGGTTTGTCGGTGAAGAAAAGGAACTCATTAAGTTGCTTGAAGAAGAAACATTTTTAACCGCTGAAGAGTGCCTAGCCTTTGGATTTGCGGATGAGATTGTTGAAGATATAGAGCTAGAAGAGGAAACGCAGGAAGAAGAGAGTGCAAAGAATCAGTTATTAGCTAAATATGCTGCTCAAATTCAACCTCAACCTGAAGTAAAAATGAACATGACGATTCAACAACTCAAGGTTTGGAACACAATACAAAAATATTGGAAAGTTTCTTAAGCGCTTTTAACAAATAAGCGTTTTATTTTATGCTCAAAAAGGAGGAAAACAAAGTGAAAACAGTTCAACCATTAACACTCGATTTACAATTTTTTAATGGTGGCATTCAAAATTTAGATCGAGAACAGAATAAGCAAAATGAGTTAAAGCAGAATATCGCAAACGCGTTAGAAAGTGGCGACTCTGACGAAATGGCTAAAGCATTAACAGGATTAGCTGAAGGAATTCAAGCTGATATTTTACAAGAAGCGCAAACGTTAGCTTCTAGCCAATTAAACGACGAAAAGGTATTAGCTCAGCGCGGGATCCATGCATTAACAAAAGAAGAAACAGAGTATTATAACGAGGTTATTGATGGTGCCGGATTTGATGGAGTTGAAAAACTAGTTCCAGCCACGGTTATTGATCGTGTATTTGAAGAATTAGTACAAGAACATCCCTTATTAGATTTAATCAATTTTGTAAATACAACAGGCGTGACAAAATGGGTTCTAAAGAAAGGTGATGTAAACCCAGCATGGTGGGGTAAACTGGTTGATGCTATTAAAGAGCAGCTCGATGATGGCTTTGAAACCGTTGATACTAATCTTTATAAACTATCAGCATTCTTACCAGTGGCAAACGCTATGCTAGAATTAGGCCCTCGTTGGTTAGATCGTTATGTTCGCACGGTATTAGTTGAAGCAAGTGCGGTGGCATTAGAAGAAGCAACGGTCGCTGGTACGGGTAAAGACCAGCCGATTGGCATGATTAAAGATTTACAAGGTTCGGTGGTAGACGGTGTTTATCCGGATAAGACAGCTACGGCTTTAACCGATTTTGGCGTTAAGTCACTATTTAAAATCCGCGGTGATTTATCAAACAACGGTAAACGTAAAGTTCGTAATATGATTTTACTTGTTAATCCAAATGACTATAACTATAAGTTAGCTGAGCATGTCGTATACCGAAATGCAGCGGGTCAGTTTATGACGAATCTACCTATTGATGCAACGATTATTGAATCGGTAGCGGTACCGGAAGGAAAATTAGTCGCTGGTATGGCTAAGAATTACTTCATGGGTGTGGGTTCAGAACGTAAAATTGCTTCTTCTAAAGAATATCGTTTCTTAGAAGACGAAACAGTTTACATTACTCGCATGCTAGCCAATGGTCGACCTAAAGATAATAGTTCATTTAAGGTCTATGATATTAGTCAAATTGGCGGGACTCCCTAATGCGCCCGCCAACCTGGCTACATCTAATGTAACGGATACCACATTATCGCTTACATGGGATGCAGTCAGTTATGAGGCGGGAATCGAACATTATGAAATTTATCGTGATGGTGCTTCAGTGGGCACGAGTACGACAGCAAGTTTTGATGATACAGGCTTAACAGCAGATACAACTTATCAATACCAGGTTAAAGCCATTGCAACAGAAGGAACAGAATCACCATTAAGTGATGCGGTATCTGTCACTACGGCCCCAGCGGTCTAATCTAAAGGAGGTTAACATGCATGAATTATCAAGTGAACAATCGATTTAGAGATACCCAAGACCCCAATGACTCAGATAAAGACAAAGTGATTTATGAAGAAGGAGATCCATTCCCGCGCGAAGGATATGAACCTTCTCAAGAGCGTCTTCAGGAACTAGAAACAGAGCATCCAACTTATAAACGAGTCTTCATTAAGAAAGTTGAAAAGCCGAATAAACAAGAGTCAGAGTTACTGTCTAAAACAGATATTCGCAAAATGAATAAAGGACCTCAAGAAGAGCTAATTCAACAACTCGGAGGTAACCCAGATGAAGCTAGCAATGAAGATGAACGAATTGAACTGATTTTGAAGTTGCAGGAGCAAACAGCAGAAGAGTCATCCTCAGAGTAGGGGGTGACTTTTTTGACTGAACAAGAACTTCAAACCCTACGAGATAAACTTAAAAGTCGACTCGATATCACATGGGATGATGCCGGTACCGATAATGATTTACTTGACATTATTAAATCGGGTATCGCTTATCTAGATGAAATCGCCGGTACTAACCTCAACTATATTGAGGATTTAAAGGCTAAACAATTGTTATTGGATTATGGGCGTTACGTTTACAACAATGTGTTTGAGTTATTTGAAATTAACTTTAATCATGAACTCTTAAAACTATCCATTCGTGAAGGGGTGGTAGCTTATGAAGCGTCTACAGATGAAACCACTTCATGAGCCCTTAAATGATGGTTTTTTAGAGTATGGCCGAGTCACACCAGTCAGAAACGGTGTTGGAAAACGAACGGGCGAGGCTTTTGTGTCTGAAGGAAAATTAGCCTTTAAAGAGCTGAGCGCTCGAGAAGAAGACTACCGCATGGCCGGACTAAAAGGGGCAAGTCTTGATATCAAGGTTAAAACGTTATGTCCGCCTAAATTAAAGCGCATAAGTAAAACACAGCTGACCGTAATGATTGACCAAATTGAATATGACGTGATTGAAGTGGACCGAGATAACCAACAACGTTATCTCTATTATTTGCAGGAAGTGGGTGTGAGAGATGAATGAAAAACCTAAAGCCTATATGCAAGAACAAAGTCAAAAGATTTATGATCAACTAAACCAACACTTTAAACTACCGATTTTCCAAGATGAAGTAGGAGAAAACGAAATACCGAGTGATTATCACTTTTTTCTATTGGTGTATGGAGATATCCAGAGCACTAAAAATGATGTATTACTCCAAGATGTTTATATCATTTATACATCTCAAAACAATGCAGCAGTTGATCAAGACGTACTCGACATCATCTCTCTCATCAATCCTGTTAAAGGGGTTTCATTCAACCGAACTATTAAGCAGCGTTTAGAAATTAAAGAAACAGATGATTATTTGGATGAAGTAACCGTTCATTTTAGGAGGAAGCTAAGTTATGAGCACCAGTTACAATCTTGATTATTCAGATATACAAGCGTTAGAAGAAAAATTGGCTCGTCTTCCAGGTCAAATGGAACAAGTCATGAATGATGTGTTACATCGACAAGGAATCGAAATCACGGCTCGTCATATTACTGAACGAATGCCGGTTTCTGATCGTAATAAACGTCACGCAAAATATAGTAAATGGTGGAAAAGTGAACGTCATAATTTAGGATTTACGATTAAGGCTAAAGGCGGAGCTGCGAATAAACCGAGAAGTTTCGGTTATTTAGTTTTTCCGAATGAAGGTCGCGGTCCTCACAATCCGATGGAACAGCGTTTTATGGAAGAAGGATTAGCAGAAAGTGTTAATCCCATTCTTAATGAGTTGAATGAAGCAATTGATCAAAAATTGAAGGAGGAATTAAGCTAATGGCTACAATCGTTGAAAAATTTGATCCCATGACGATTACGAATGTGGGAGTTCAAATGATAGATACCGATGGGACCCAACAAGATGGAACCAAATTTGGTGCTGCAGGTTCTATTGGCGGTGAAACAACACTACGTGAGATTATTAAAACAGAAGAGGGCGTTGAGGTGGATAAAATTGTGAAGCCTCAAAAAATGGATTTAACGGTATCCTCTCATGTTCAGCTGAAAGTCATGCGTGATATTTTTGGCTTTTCAAACCAGGACTTAAAGCCAGGTGTTTATTCTTATGGTCAGGATTCAAAAGGGAAGCACTTTGTCTTAACGGCTGATGTGATTGATGAATTTGAAGATCACACGAAATTAGTGGCTTTCCCTAAATGTGTTAGCGCGACTGGTTTTACGTTTACGATTGAAAACGGAGCGGATGAGGTTGCGTTAATGGAATTGACATTAACGGCTTATCCGGATGACTTTAAACAGTTTTATTATGAAGCGATGGTGGAAGAACTTGAAGATACAACCATTCCAACGACATGGCATCAACAGTTTGATCGTACATTAGTAGAATCGGTTCCGACTCCCTAATGCGCCCTCCAACCTAGCAGCATCTAGCGTGACGGCTACAACCTTAACGCTAACGTGGGACGCTGTTAGCTATACGGAGGGAATCGATCATTATGAAATCTATCGTGATGGAGCATCAGTGGGGACTAGTGCGACAGCAAGTTTTGATGATACAGGTTTAACGGCTTCGACTTCTTACATGTATCAAGTCAAGGCGATTGGAACCGATGGAAAAGAATCAGAATTGAGTCAAGAACTACAAGTTACAACAACTGCTTAAAGAGTAGGGGGATCCCTGCTCTTTTTAATTTGTGTATGATAGGAGGCTTAAATAGTGCCTAAAGTTGAAATTGTCACACTGAAAGATATGGAAGTCATTGAAGTCGATGGTGAATACGAAACTCGATTCATGAATGAAAAGCGGTACCCAGCAGCCATAACCAACTACTCATTAAGTATGGGTGAAAAAATGGGACTTACTAAGGGATCTCAATTAACCGATCTCATTAAATTATCAGCCATGGAATCTGTTCGAAGAGATCTTGAACAACAACAGTTATCAGAAGAAAGCATTGAAGCAGCTGAAGGAATTGATATTCACAATTACCTAAAAGTAATTTATCTTGCCATTATCGGGTTGAATCGAAAACTCGACCTTACTTTTGATGACTTTCTAGAAAAATACCACGAAGACACACTTACGATTATTCAAACGTATGTGAGCCTTGTATTAGCGAGTATGAACATCAATAAGAATCAGTTTGCGGAAGGATTCAAAAAAAAGTACGGCTAAAAAAAGTAGGTCAAGATAAAAGACGTTCGTCCACCCAATATTACATTTGAGTGTGTGGAGGACCGATATGTCATGTACTGCTTGGTCTATGGAATAGATTCCAATATTTTTGGCATTCACCTATTCCGGATGTAGAGCGAATTTATGAAAGCAAAAAGGCATATGAAAATTGGGTACATAACCCGTTATGATAGGCAGGTGATAAGATGGCGAAACAACCTGAAACGAAAGTAACCTTTAGTGTTTTTAACAAAGAGTTCAATGAAGCTATGAATGAAATGAAAGGCGAAAGTAAACAGCTTCGAAAAGAGTTCAAGCTTCAGTCTGAACAAATGAAAGATACCGCATCCGAGACGCAAAAGTTAGAATCACGAATCGAGTATTTGGGTAAGCAACAGTCGATTGCCAAAAGGCAAATTCAAGAGACGGAAAAGCAGCTCGAAAAAGCGAAAAAAGTCTATGGCGAAAATTCAAATGAAGCCAATAAACTATCCAACCGTTTACTCGATTTGCGTATTTCTGAACAGAAACTACAAAATTCTATTAATCGAACTGAAACGGAACTCAATCAACAAGCGCAGGACATGGCTGATGCTCGAAAAGAAGCGGGCAAATTCAGGCAGTCATTAGATAAGACAGCTGAAGCAGCTAATAATGTCGGTGATTCTTTATCAACGGGTCTAACATTACCATTAGCTGGTGTAGGAGTTGCAGCCGGGGCTACAGCTATGAATGTTCAAGATTCTATTCGTCTTATGAATGACTTAGTCGGTGAAGCGGGTGATGAAGCTAAGCAGCTTGAAGAGGACTTTAGAGCTGTTTGGGATGATGGGTTTGGTAATAGCCCAGAACATGTCGCACGGTCTATTGCACTCATTAAGCAAAATATCCAAGGAATCAATAATGGATCTGAGCTACAAAAGGTCACTAAGGATATGTTAGCCCTAGCTGAAGTGACAGAGGTGGATATGAGCGAAGCGACCCGAGGGGTTAATCAGCTCATGCACAACTTCGGTATTACAGCCACGGAAGCTCTTGATTTATTTGTGAAAGGTCAGCAAGAAGGACTCAATTATTCAAATGAGATGTTTGATAATATCGCGGAATATGCCCCGTTATTTCAAGGTATGAAATTTTTCGGCAGGGGAATACTTTGCGATTCTAGCCAATGGTACCCAAAACGGAGCATATAACTTAGACTACATTAACGATTTAATGAAAGAGTTTAATATACGTGCTCAAGACGGGTCTAAGCGAACAGCAGATGCCTTTAACCAAATGTCTAAAGATACACAAGAGGTTTTTGAAGCATTTGAAGATGGGGAAGCCACAACGAAAGATTTGTTTAATACCGTTATTCCTGAACTCGAAAACATGGATGATCAAGTCCAAGCCAATCAAATTGGTGTTGAATTGTTTGGCACAAAGTGGGAAGACATGGGGGCTGACACGGTTTATGCCTTAGATGATGTCAATGAATCACTGTCAGACACACAAGGGGCTATGGATGAGTTATCTAAGTCTCAAGAAGAGACGTTAACCGTGAATTTCAGCGAACACTTAGAGGCATTTTAAAGGCATTAGAACCTATTGGTGAAGAATTACTAGAAATTGCTCAGGAGATCACACCTAAAATACAAGAGTTATCGGATTGGTTTGTTGAACTAGATGATGAAACGCGCAATGTTTTGTTAACTCTAGCAGGAGCTGCAGCGGTTGCGGGTCCAGCGTTAAAAGTGTTTAGTGGGCTAACTTCGATTGTTAAAACATTAACGGGTGCTATTGGACTAGCCAGTAGTGGCGGGTTAGTATCAAGACTTGCTTTATTAAGTCGTGCGGGTCCGATTGGGTTAGCTATTGCGGGGGTTGTTGGATTGGGGGCTGCGTTATATACCACGTTAGGCCGAACCAAAGAATTTGACGAAGCCTCGTTAGAGACGGCGGATAAACTCATGAAGCAACATCGTAGTAATGAAGAGTTAATTAACAGTTATGACGAGCTTCGCCAAAAGTCGAAGTTAACCACCGATGAGTTTGCGAGATATGTTGATTTACAAGACCGATTAGATGAAACACATAACCCTCAGACGTTAAAAGATATCAAAGATGAAATGGCTAAGCTGCAGGAAAAATCAGGTTTATCTGCGAAACAGTTTGACCGGATGGTTGGGTTAAACCAAGATTTAGTTGAAGTGATGCCAAACGCCACAACAAAGATCACAGAGCAAGGGAATAAAGTGGCCGGCACGACCGATGAAATGAAGAAATACAATCAAGAATTGCAGACCATGGCTACACGCAAAGTCGAAGACCATTTTTATCAGCAGCTCGAAAATCAAAACAAATTATTAGAAGAGCGTAATCAACTTGAAAAAGATTTGACCAGGACTCGCAAAGTCGAAGATGAAATTAGTAACATGTTGGTCAATTACAATAAGACCTTACTCGCGAATAAACGTGAACAATATGAACAAACACTTCAAGAACTAGATGCCCAAATTATCAAACGACAGAATCAAAATAAGTCAGTTAATAAACTTATGGAGCAAAAAGCCATCAATAAAGCCTTATTAGGATTAACGAGACTAACAAAAGATGAGCTATTCGAAGAGTATAACACTTACCGTAAGCAAAACACTGAACAAAAGGAAAAATTAGAAGCTAAAGAACAAGAACTAGGAAAGTTAGAGTTGTCTCTACAGCGTCTTCAGGAACAATACTTGCTTGAAGCAGGTATTACGGATGAAAATGCTAAACAAGCTGTTCGAGAAGGGAAGACATTATCTGTTTTAGATAAACAAATTGCAGCTCTAAAAGAAAACAAGCAAGAGCTTCAAGAACAATATCCAGCTGCATTGCGAAATACAGATGAATATCGTAAGGCAGTCAGTGAGATTGATAAACAAATTGGTAAACTGGAGTCTACTAAAGGCAAAATTAATGAGTTAAATGGAGTGGCAGCTGAATTCACAGATGAACTTGGCAGAGACGTTAACAAAAATGCCAATGTAAATGTATCACCATCTGTCAGTGATATCAATGCTGCATTATCTGAACCTGTTTATCGAAAGGTTAACGTGAGCGTTACTGAGTATACGCGAAGTCGATTATTGAGTTCTTACGCAGATGGTACCAACTTCCACACCGGTGGTCCCGCACTCGTTGGGGAAGAAGGGCCTGAGCTTATCCGTGAAGGTAACAAATGGTCGCTAACTAGTTTTGGCATTCTTCCACATTTAAAACGTGGTGCTCAGGTCTTCACCTATGAACAAACACAAAAATCCTAAGAGGCATTAATCAGTTACCAGCTTATGCGAGTGGTGTAGGTGTAAGTGAATCCATGAATAACCGTCTAAATGATTTGTCTTCTGACTTAACGTTAAGGAATCAAGTGTCAAATCAAATGAAATTTGATATAGGTGTCGGAGATGTTGTTCTGGATGGTCAACAAGTGGGACAAATTATTTGGAAGCCTGTTCAAGACTATATGCAACGAGAAGAAGCAATTGAAAAAGAGTTTAAATAGAGGTGAGGGATGTGAAAAGTGAGTTAAATTTCAAAGTCAGAAAACAAAACACTGAATACGACATGCATGAATTAGGGGTGTGGGTTGAATCGTTTCACATACACTCACCAAACAGCCAAAAGACCACTTTACAAATGCCAGGTAAGCATGGATCACGATTAATGCAATCTTCGCAAGGTGTTCGAACGGTTGACATATCTATGCAGTTGGAACAGAACAGTTTGTTTGAATACGATGAATTGAAGCATCAAATTTATGATATTTTCTATTCGGATGACACACTGACCATTGTAAGAGATTTACGACCTGATCGTGAAATTTATGTCATTCAAGAAGGCGATTATGATTTGGAGAATATCACTAAATCTGATGGGCGTTTTGAGCTATCGTTAACTATGATTGACCCTTATATATACGGTAAAGAATTATTTGAACCATTAGCGTCAACAGCTGGAACAATTATCAATGTTGAAGGCACGAATCCTACTCAGCCGATTATTGAACTCGATGTGTTAGCTCCCATCACGTTTGCTTTAGTCAGTAATGGAGACGAATTTATGATGATTGGCCAACCTGTCGATGTGAAACAAACACCGGTCCAAAAAGAAGAGCGGGTGTTTTATCATGGCATGGAATCCATGACAGGTTGGGTATCAACGAATGTCATAGGTGAAGGTTATATTAACGGTTCAATGGATTTTGACAGCACGGGATTTTTCCCTGTTTTTGCTGCTCCCAATCCGGATGAACAGGAGTGGCATGGCCCAGCTATGAAACACAGCTTGTCAGAAACCGTCCAGGATTTTAAAGCTGATATGGGTTTTCGGTTCTATGCTGAAAGTCGCGGGGGTTCCGTTGGACGGATTGAAATGTATGGGTTAGATGCGACGAATGGCATTGTCTTTCGAGCGTTCATCGAAGATAAGTGGAAAGGGAGAGACCACTTTGGGGTTCAATTAGAGTTAGGTAACGGGATGGTAACGGACTATTTGACCTTGCCTAAGTCGCTAGAGGATATGTATGGACGCTTAAAAGTCTTTCGTGAGGGTAATAAATGGACATTAATTATTCAACATTTAAGAGATGGCACGGGACAAATTGTTGAAAGAGAATGGAGACGAACCCTAACGACAGATGCCGTGATGCAACCAGTGTCCCAAATCCAATTGGCGTTTCAAAAATTTTATGATTTACCTGAAGAAGACATGGAAGTACTCCTCATGCGCTGTTATAAACTTAATGATGTCCAAGGGATTCCATATATCGCAAACGCTGGTGACAAAATTGTATTTGATCATAGAGACACTCAACAACGCAGCCCAGAAATTCGGGTTAATGGTGAGTTGCGTAATGATCTCAAAGATTTTGGCGCTACACCGTTCAGTTTACAACCCGGTAAGAACACCTTAGCTTTATTACCTGATAATGCGGTTCAAGCTATTTTACGCTATCGCCCAGCCTATAAGTAAGGAGGTGATCATGATTGCAATCACTCATTCATCTAGCTGACAAACAAACAGGTGAAGTACTCGATTATATTACGGAAGATAATTACTGGCGAGATAACCGCCGAATTAATTTAACATCAAACCGAGATACGTTTGATTTTATTACCTTTTCAGATAAGGCATTTTCAACTCATATCCAAGATCAGAACCGTTTGGTGATTCCGGATAAAAAGGTAGGGTTTGCCGAATTTATTATTGATCAGCATATTGAAAGACTTAATCAAAATGGCAGTCACGAAAAACAAGTTTATTCGACAGCTAGTTATTTGCGATTAAAAAAAGCAAAAATCATTGACCCACAAGAAACAACGGCAGAGACTGCTGCATATCATACAACGGAAACTTTAAAAGGAACCGGTTGGAATGTTGGAAAAATAGCTCATACAACCTTACGGTCATTCAATATTGAAGAGCATACCAATCCTTATAGCTTTCTAAAGAGAATAGCCAGTGAGTTTAATCTTGAGTTGCAATTTCGAATTGCTATAGAAAATGGAAAGATTGTTCGGTATGTCGACATGCTAGAACGGATTGGCAGATGGCGAGGCTTTGAAGTCACCTTTGGGCACAATCTATTAGGCATTGAACGGAAAAGTAAATCTACGAATGTTGTAACGGCTTTACTCGGTGTGAGTCCAGCTGATGTCGATGGCCAAGTTAAAACAGCTCTTATCGAAGATCAAGAAGCCTTAAAACGTTGGGGTGTGCCAAATGCTAATGGTCAACTGCAACATTTATATGCGGTTTACCATCCACAGTCGTCTGACCCTGATATGACGCAAGAACGATTAGAAACGCTCACCACAAATGAACTCGAAAAGCGTGTGAACGCGACCATTGAATATACGACGGATATTGCTACCTTGTCGAATAAGTTAGGACAGCAAGTGTTTATTGGCGATACGGTCAGAGTAAAAGATGAAAAGTTTAATCCAGCCTTATATCTAGAAGCTAGAGTTCATACAGCTGAGGGTAGTATAAAAGAACATGCTAGAACTAAAATTGTCCTGGGCGACTATGTTGAGTTCACCCAGGAAGAAGTCATGTCAATTTGGCGTAGTTTACAAAAACAAGTAGCTAGTAAAATTGAAGATGCCGAGCTTCGAGATTACACTTACAATAAACTGACCATTGATGATAAAGATACTACCGTTTTTGAAGATGGCAAAACGTTCGCCGAATTACAAGCAAATGATGCCCAAACTGCAGCTGAAAGTTATGCAGATACCGTTTCAAGTCAGGCTCAATCAGCAGCCGAAAGTTATGCGGATGCAGCAGCTGGCCAAGCCTTAATTGATGCTCAAAATTATGCAGTCGCGCAAACCGTTTATGATAACAAAATGACTGAAATAGCGAGTGATTTAAGTGATAAAGCAGACATAACGTATGTTGATGGTGAACTCGTAAGCAAAGCTAATAAAGGCGATGTCTATACAATTGAGGAAGTCGATAATGCACTATTAAACAAAGTGTCCGTCACACAATATCAAACGGATATGGACGGTGTTGTTCAAGACTTAAACACTCATAGTACTCTTATTGGGCAAAACCAGGATGCTATAGCTTTAAAAGCTGACAGTAGCCGGGTGGATATGATAGAAGGAACTGTTCAGGATCATAGTGCTGAGTTAACTGTCATGAGTGATGAGATTTCAAGCAAAGTAGAAGCTGATTATGTCGATGGCATCGTGGGCAACATGGATACTAGATTGCGATTTGACGGTATGGATGATTATGTTGAAGTTAATAATGTGGGAAGTTACCTCAATTCTACTAATTCCTTCACTGTTGAGTTTAATATTAAGTATATTGAGTTTGTAAATCATATGGTGGCTTATGGAAATAAAGCAAAAGAATTCTGGTTTGAACCTTTTAAGACTGATGATGTAAGCACGGGTATTTCTGCAAATTTTGTAGATACAAATGGAACAAGTCATCAATTAAACACAGGATATGTTTTACCATCCACTGCCACTTGGTATTGGTTATCTTACACCTGGGATGGAAGGTATTTAAAAGCATTTTTAATGGTGAAGAAAAAGGAAGTTTAGATACTGGCGGAGTTACTGCGGATTTACCTATTATTCACTATATAGGTTCATATGGTGATGGATCTAACAATATTAATGGGGGAAATGAAAAATGTTAGAGTGTGGGATAGCCCTTTAACCAAAGAACAAATCCAAAGTAATATGAATTCTGAATTAACGGGTACAGAAACAGGCCTTGTAGGATACTGGAAAATGAATGATGGTGTTGGTAACATTGCATATGATAGTGCAGGTAATAACGACGGAATTATTAGCGGAGCAAGATGGCAAGGCATAGCTACAACACCTGCTGGTTTGCTGGACGTTACTGTATCTGAACACACTACTCAAATCACACAAAATGCTAATCAAATCGAATTAAAAGCGGAAGCTTCAACTGTCGACACGTTATCAGGTGATGTCAGTAATATGCAATCAACGATCACGCAACATGCCAATGAAATTGAGTTAAGAGTGCGGGAAGATAATGTAGTATCCGCCATTAACTTATCATCTGAAAGCACCACGATTAATTCTAGTAAAATTAATCTAGTGGGGGCTGTGACCGTTTTATCGGATATCACAGGTAATTTAGGAACGATTAACGCTGGTCAAATTCTAGGTATTTATATAGAAGGGGCAGAAATTGTTCAAAATGCAGGTAGTGGTCATACCAGTATCCACTTGAACAATGAAGGGTTGATTGTTAAAGATAGTACCAATAATGATCGACTCGCCATTGTAACCGATGAATATGCATTTCAGGGTGCAAATCCATCTAGTATTTATTTTGAACCGAATACATCACAAGAATTCATTCTAGGCACCCTTCATGAAGGATTGGGTGAAGCCTTTTTAGGGTTTGTTGATTATCACAGTGGTTACTTTTTTAATATCAGAAACCGCGGTGGTCGAATTACGCTTGATGCGAATGAAGTTTATTCTTATGCCAATCATGCCGTGCAAAGTAATGGTCCCGGTTTACAACTCGAAGGCAGAAATCACTTTTATATAGAGTTTTATAAAAATGGAAGAACTAATGGGCGTAGTGGTTATTTTGGTTATCCTAATTCGACATCAAATGATGTCACCTTTTCAAACGAGATGAATGGTGGTTGGATTAGTTTTAATGCTGTTGGCGGTGGTAATGCAAATAGAGTGGTTGACATGAGAGCTAACATTGGTTCTGGTAATAACGTTTCTCTCCGTTTACCTGGGCTTGACACGTATACCACTTCTTCAAGTCCGAATCTATATATTAGTGGGGCTCATCACATTATACGTTCAACTTCAGCAAGAAAATACAAGAAGAATATTGAACCTTTAGAAGAAGAATACGCGTTTAACTTTTTTGATAATGCCGAGCCTGTATGGTATCAATCTAAGGCCAATGCAGATCCTGATCATTATGGGTATTATGGTTATATTGCTGATGATATAGCGCCAATAGAACCTCGATTAGTTAAGTTTAAAGACTATGATGAAAACGGCGATCCATATTTTGAACCAATTGGCGACGTTTATGAATGGGCTGAACCAGAAGGGTTTCACTATGATCGCGTTCCAGCATTATTGCATAAAGTGATGAAAGTAAAATTTACAGAGTATGACAATCGACTCAATTATTTAGAAATTGAGAATCAGTTGATGAAAGAACGGATTAGACAATTAGAGGAGGCCTCTTAATATGCAGGTGAAAATTAAACACGCTAAACTAGGGCAGGTCATTGACCTGCTTTTTAATTTGAGTTTGAAAGGCAAACAATCAAGGCATCGTACTAAATTTATTCAAAAGCTAAGTGAGCGTTATAAAGAAGTCGAAGAACAACGCATTGAATTGGCCAAAGAGTTTGCGAAAAAGATGAAAATGACGAGCCCCTAAAAACGAAAGATGGAAAAGGGTATGAAATAGAGGACCAAGAAGCGTTTCAAAAAGAAATAAAAGAATTGTTTGAAGAAGAGTTGGTCATTGATGGGGGTGATAACCAAGGAATGCTGCAAACCGTTAAGAAGGTGTTGGATGAATGCGATGTGGCTTTTAGTGGTGTACAAGCCACTGCTTATGACTATATATGCGATCAATTAGAGGAGGGTGTTAAACATGATTAACAGCTTAACTATTAAAGTGAACAATATCCAATTTGTGCACACAGGAGAAGAACCGACCGTAAATATTCATTTCCGCGGAGTGGATCCAGATAATCAACTTAACGTGAATGGGTATGTCCCCGTTACAAATGATGAATATGAAGCCAATTCAGGAGTTAACCAGCTAGAACAATTAGTAAGAGAAAAATTGACCGAACGAATGACAGTGTAATTCATCGTTGGGAGTACGAGAGGTGCCAATAACCTCTCTTTTTTAATGACCAAATATATAGAGGGAGGTCAAACTTATGACTAATAAGGAGATGAATCAAAGATGGGAAGTGTTAATTTGTCTTATTTAGAAGCAGCACATTTTTTATTTATTCGGAGAAGTGAAATTTCTTCACTTACTACTATTATTAATGGCGCTGGATATCATCACAGGTGTGTTTAAGGCTTTTAAAAACCGTAATCTGTGGAGTAGGAAAAGTTTATTTGGATATGCCAGGAAGGTTCTTATATTAGTTGTGATTATCCTGGCGAACGTAATTGATCAAATACTAGGATTAAATGGAACGGTTGCCTATGCAACGGTTCTTTTTTATATTGCGAATGAAGGCCTGTCAATTATGGAGAACTTAGCAGCTGTTGGTGTAGATGTACCTCCAGGACTATCTAAGAAACTGAGCAGTATCAGTGAAGACAATAAGAGTGTAACCCAAGAAATGCGAGAAGAATTCTCAGATAAGGAGCGTCGATAAAGATGGCAACATTTATTTATCCAAGCGTTAAAAGAGTAACAAGTGAGTTTAGATCAAATACGAGGCCAGATCACCATGGAACCGATTATGCTCAACCAGGTTATCATGAAATTAAAGCGGTCGCTGATGGAAAAGTCACACGTTCGTACGAATCAGGTTCTTACGGCCAGTGTATTATGATTGAACATCACATTAATGGCGAGACATGGGAGTCCGTTTATGCTCATATGCGCGATGGTTCACGCAAAGTTCATGTTGGGGACCATGTTAAGCAAGGACAAGTTATCGGTGTAATGGGGAATACGGGCCATTCATTTGGCCAACATTTACACTTTGAATTGCATAAAGGAAACTGGAACATCAACAAAACGGATGCTGTTAATCCAGAAAAATATTTAGGAAGAAATCTTTACGCTGCTAACTTAAAAGTAGATGGATTATGGGGCAGTATAACAACTAGAGGTCTTCAAGAAGCATTAGGTACCGTAGAAGATGGTATTATTAGCGATCAATATAAGAATGACGTAACGAAAATGATTGTCAGTGGTATTACGTTTGGCCAAGGTGGCAGTTTAGTGATTAGAGCCTTGCAACGTAAAATCGGTGCAGCTGTTGATGGTTACTTAGGTCCTGAAACAGTTAGAAAACTTCAGAGATATTTAGGAACACCTGTTGATGGTGTGATTAGTGACCCAAGTTTAGTAGTTAAAGAGCTACAGCGAAGATTAAATAAAGGTATTCTATAAATACCAACTTCTATAATAATTCAATAATATTAAATAAAACAGATTACAAATAACGTCATTTATCCCCTCTTGGAATGGAGGGGGTGAATGATTTTTTTCAATATCATTATTCCAAGTGAAAATGGATAAATTCATCTTTTGATATAGTGACTATTATTTCTATGCAAAACAATTATTTCAAAGCTTTTATTAACAGTTCTTTGCTTTATAATCATTTAATATGAAATGGTTTAAGTACATCCACCATTGTATTTTAATAAAATACAATTTATTTTTGCAGGATTTTCTCATTACATGTTGAAATATATTATTAACACACATTGAAAACTCTAACTAGTTACTAAAAATAATATAAACGGAGGTTTTATTATGAAGTTTTATTATCTCTATCACTGATTTTGGCGTTAAGTTTTAGCTTTACGATTTATGTGTCAGCAGAAACTTTAACAGAGGATCAAACACAAATCCCAATTAATGGTTCAAGCTGGGATTATGGATTAGGTTACTCAGCATTTAATTTAACAAGCAGTGGAAGTATATATGTACTAGCACAGACAAATTATGTAGGGGCTAGTTCTGTATATGTTCAGATTGAACCAGGAACTAATGGGTCTTCTATTAAACGGTCTAATTCGAGTGCTGGAGGATCAGTCAGCATCACACAAGGTATGGGTACTTATAATAATTCAAATTTATATCATAATTATTCTACCCATAGAATTTATAAAAATGGAGTGCTTGCTGGCACCGGTAACACTAGTATTCATTGGTGATCATAAGCAATTAGGATGAAACTATGAAAAAATATAACAATATGCACTCTAGCTTGTTTTATTTTATTTAGTTGTAATACAACTAATGATATAAAACGAAATATACGATACAAACAATCTAATATAAATGGTTTCAGTTTAGGTTTATATGATGAGACTTCTAGTGATAGACATCAAGTAATATATAAATTAAAAAGCGATGAGTCCTTTACTCCGACTATTAAAATAAATAATAATTTTAATAGAGGTTTTACTTATAGACTATTAATATTACAAAATTATGAACAAAAGAAATTAAACTCAATAATAAAATGATGGATTATATTGACGTTAATATAGGTAGAAATCAGAGCAAAGAATTTCGAATTGAAGTTAATGTTGAAAAAGGTGTTAATGATTTATTGATTTTATGTATTAGAGACCCTGATAATATTCTAGATAAAGAACAATACGTACCAACTGGCACTGTTTATTTAGCTAGAAGAGCTGTTACTATAAAAGGTGTAGAATATAAGCAAAAAAATATACCCCCTAAAAAAATAACTATTTATAAAGAAAATGAATCTAATGACGGTTCTCGAACTTCGCCATATGTTGTATTAGAAAATAACGATAAAAAAGAATTGTCTATGAATAGAATACCTAACAGCTTTTCCGGCTCAATGTATTTAAAAATGGGCAATAGTAGTAAAAGGACAAACTATGCTATATTCGCCATATTAGGTTCGGAATTAATGAAAATTGAAACTCCTTATATAATAGTGCATGAAAAAGGGGATTTTAAATTAAAGTTAATGGATTTGCCAATTGAAGGCGAACTTAATAAAAATTGATAGTCGGAGTTATAGAAAATCCTTTCACTCTTGACAAAGATGAACTAGTTCAACAAAAAGTTGAATTTGTTAACTTAATTTCATTAGTGGAAAAATAATAAAAGAGGGAGTACTCCCTCTTTTATTATTTTTTGTTTTTACTTGTATAATGTGAACCTGCTTTAATCCATTTATTTGTTTTGGGATCAAAAACAGCATATTTAAACTGCAGTTTGTCATTTGAGTCTATCCAACTCGCATAAAAATAAACTTCTGTTTCAGGTGGCGAGTTCGGCTTTCCGTTGTATATTGAATCGGGTAAATACTTAAAAATCTTTTCCTTTTCCAATATCCTTTTATTTCTTTATACTCAGTTATTATTCGTACATTTTTGTTAGCTAATTTATACTCCTCATAAAAGTCTGGATTTACTCTCTCTAATACTTTATCCAATTCACCGCTCTCGTTTTTTTCAGCAATAATTTCTTCACTAAAACTTATAAACAGTAAAAGAAACATTAAGGAAATTAATAAATGTAATTTTCTCATCTAAAATAATCACTCCTTTATTATAAGGATTGATAATTAGTGGATAAAATATACAAAATATTTATTCTCTAACTGAAATTTAATTACTCCAATATGTATTGTTACAGACTATCAATTAGGAGTGATTACTACAAGGTTAGACTTTTATGCAAGTTGAATCCATTTAATTATTGATCCCATCATTTCATTGAATATAAACACACCTCTAAATAATAAATAGATAACCATTATTTCCTGATTAAGTATTTTGTTTCTCTATAATCTAAATGAGGATTAGAATTATTCATTCAGAACACTAGAGTTAAGTATAACTAAAGTTATATGAACCAATAATAATAATTCAACATATAAATTTTGAACTTGTAAGACTATTGTCACATTTTGTATAATGTTGGTAATGGTAAATAAAGGGGGAATATTTTATGGAGAAAGTATTAGAAATCGTGAAATCAAAGTACTTTGTAGCGATAGTCGTTGCTATCATATTTATCGTGATTGGTTATCAAGCAGGTTACGGTAGTGGGTTTGATGATAAGAAGGCTTTGATTGATAATAAGAAAGTTTCTTATGAGAGTCTAAATGAACAAGTTAAAGGGCTACAAACAGATGTTAGTAGTTATGATGAAGAATTGGCTGCTAAGGAAAGTGAACTAAAAGATATTAATAGTCAACTTGAAGAAAAGAAATCCGATTTAGAAAAGTTAATACAACTTGAGAAAGACCGAGATATTCTAAAATCGGAAAAATCAAATCTGGAGTCCGAGGTTAATTCATTAAGAGACAGTGTAGATAAATTGGAATCTAAACTTGCTGATTTAAAAGGTGGAGTCGAAAGAGCTGAAGGTGAAGCTAAACGTTTAGGTGCTGGACAATACCTGGTCGGAATGGACTTACCACCAGGTCGTTACGAAGTCTTTCCAGAAGGGTCTGGTAGTAATTTTGTGGTTTATAACAGTGAGGGAAGTTTAAAAGTAAATACGATATTAGGTAATAATGGTGTAGATAGCTATGTATTCTTGGTTAATGAAGAAGATTATATCGAAACAGAGGCGGCAGTTAAATTTGTGCCAGTAGAATAACAAAAAAGAGAAGGGTCTATTATTAGATCCTTCTCTTTTAGTGTATATTTTAGAAAACTTTAATCTAAGTCATAATTAATTCACCCATGAATTACCCAGTATTTACCCAGAAAAATTAATTTTAATTTTATTTAGAAAAACTCAAAACACTTTTATAATGTGGATTATATCAGCATTTAGCTTAATTTTATTTAGATTAAATTAAGAAGGTATGTTCAGAACTCAAGTTCATCCTTGGGAACGTGAGCAATATATGAGTAGTTATTAATATGATTAAACCCCTTAGTACATGGTGTGCTAAGGGGCTTTTTTTGCTAATTTAATAATTAATAAATATATAAAAAGCTGTCCCTTTTACAGGAACAGCTAATTCATTAATATTAGTGAATTTCCCGATACAAACCAATGACTTTTCCTAAAATAGAAACCTGATTCAATATAATAGGTTCCATCGTTGGATTTTCAGGTTCCAGGCGGTATTGGTTTTCATCTTTAAAGAAACGTTTAACCGTTGCTTCGTCATCTTCAGTCATGGCAACCACGATATCCCCGTTATTCGCCGTTGCTTGTTTTCTAACGATGACCATGTCTCTGTCAAAAATCCCAGCTTCTATCATACTATCACCTTGGATTGAAAGAACAAAGACGTCATCTTCAGTTGCTGAAATAGTAGATGGAATCGGGATAAATTCTTCTACATTTTCAATCGCCGTAATAGGTTCGCCGGCCGTTACTTTACCGATTAAAGGAGCGTATAAAGCGCTACGTTCATGGACGGTACTACCGTCATCATACACGATTTCAATAGCCCTAGGTTTAGTAGGGTCGCGCCGAATATAACCCTTTTCTTCTAATCTAGATAAATGACCATGAACAGTAGAACTTGAAGCTAAGCCAACAGCTTCGGCAATTTCTCTAACAGAAGGTGGGTAACCTTTTAAATTGACATTATTAACTATGAAATCAAAAATCTCTTTTTGTCTCTTTGATAGTTTTTTCATATTTTCACCTCAACGTTTAATCCTGGGTTTATTATAGCAATATTAACCAATATAAGCAAACATTCGTTCGTAAAAATTTAAAAACTTGTCTAAGAAGGATTCAACATGTAAAATGACAATCGAACCTATATAAAGGAGTTTTTTGAATGATTTCTGATGAACGAATTAAACGGATAAATGAATTAGCTAATAAATCAAAGACAGAAGGTTTAACTGATCAAGAAAAGAAAGAGCAAAAGAAGTTAAGAGAAGAGTATTTACAAGCATTTCGGCAGTCATTTAAGAACCAACTAAAATCAGTTAAAGTTGTAGACCCTGAAGGTACAGATGTTACACCTGATAAATTAAAGAACGAAAAAGAAAATGGTCAAAAGCACTAAAAGGTTTCTTCAAATAGAAGGAATCTTTTTTTGTATGGATTTATCGATAGATTTGTTATAATAAATTTTGTGTGATTAATGATACATAAAGGGTATGGTATTTAAGGATGACAAGTTTTGTGTTGTGTATACTAAAAGTATTGTAAAATTACTATAAAATAACTTGTCAGATGTTACTAAACCATATACGATAAATGGTGGTAACTGATTGAACGGATATGAAAGGGGATTTTAAATTGACGAATATTGAACAAAATCAATCAATACGATCAGAACACTTGCGATTGATGCAGTTGAGAAAGCAAGCTCTGGTCACCCAGGTATGCCAATGGGTGCAGCTCCTATGGCGTATACATTATGGAGTAAAGTTATGAATCATAACCCTAAAAATTCTTCATGGTTTAACCGAGATCGATTTGTTCTATCGGCTGGTCATGGGTCTATGCTACTTTATGCTTTACTTCATTTATCTGGCTATAAAGTATCAATGGATGATATTAAGAATTTCCGCCAGTGGGGGTCTAAAACACCTGGTCACCCTGAATTTGGTCATACAGATGGTGTCGAGGCAACAACTGGTCCATTAGGCCAAGGAATTGCTATGTCAGTGGGTATGGCGATGGCAGAACGTTTCTTAGCTTCCAAGTTTAATAAAGACAATCAAAATGTGGTAGACCATTATACGTATAGTATTTGTGGTGATGGTGATCTAATGGAAGGTGTATCTCAAGAAGCAGCTTCATTAGCAGGTCATTTAAAGCTTGGAAAATTAATCGTTATGTATGATTCCAATGATATTTCATTAGACGGTGATCTAAATCGTTCATTTTCAGAGAGTGTTGAAGATCGTTTTAAAGCGTATGGATGGCAAGTCATTCGCGTAGAAGACGGAAATGATACTGAAGCTATCGAAAAAGCATTATTAGATGCGAAAGCGACAGATGACAAGCCTACTTTAATTGAAGTAAAAACAGTCATTGGTTATGGGGCACCAAACAAAGGTGGTAAATCTGATGCCCACGGAGCTCCATTAGGTGATGAAGAGCGTCAATTAGTAAGAGAACATTATAATTGGGATCATGAAGATTTCCACGTACCAGAAGAAGTAAAAGCTGACTTTGAAGAAAAAATGGTAAAGCGTGGTAAAGAAGCTGAAGATGAGTGGAATCAATTACTTGGACAGTATAAATCAGAACACCCTGAATTAGCTAAGGAATTTGAACTGGCGATGAACGGAGAGCTTCCTGTTAACTGGAATGCAGATCTTCCAACCTATGATGAGGACTCAAAAGCACTAGCTACTCGTGCAGCTTCAGGCGAAGTACTTAATGCGATTGCTAAAAATGTGCCGCATTTATTTGGCGGAAGTGCCGATTTAGCTGGTTCAAATAAAACGATGTTAAAAGATGAAGAAGACTTCAAATATCCTGACTATTCTGGTCGTAACATTTGGTTTGGAGTACGTGAATTTGCTATGGCTTGTGCACTAAATGGTATGGCTCTACACGGCGGAGTTAAGGTGTATGGAGGTACGTTCTTTGTATTTAGTGATTACTTACGTCCAGCACTTCGTCTATCTGCATTAATGGGTACTCCAGTTACGTATGTACTAACCCACGACTCGATTGCTGTTGGGGAAGATGGACCTACTCATGAACCGGTTGAGCAACTTCCATCTTTACGTGCGATGCCGCATTTAAAACTAATTAGGCCTGCAGATGCTAATGAAACAAAAGTAGCTTGGGAAATTGCAGTTCAGTCTACTGATACTCCGACTGCATTAGTCTTAACTAGACAAGGGTTACCAGTACTGCCTGAAACAGCTAAAAAGGCACCCGAAGGTGTTCGTAAAGGTGCATATGTGGTTAATGAGGTTGAAAAACCAGATCTATTATTGTTAGCTTCAGGTTCGGAAGTTCAGTTAGTTCACAAAGCTAGTGAACAGTTAAAAGAAGAAGGAATTAACGCTCAAGTCGTGAGTATGCCTTCTTGGTACTTATTCGATCAACAAGATGATGATTATAAGGAATCAGTACTACCAAACAATGTTAAAGCTCGTTTAGCTGTAGAAATGGCTTCTCCATTTGGATGGGAGAGGTATACGGGGTTAGACGGTGATGTATTAGGAATTCCTACATTTGGTGCATCAGCTCCTGGAAACAAAGTTATTGAAGAGTACGGTTTTACGGTTGAGAATGTTGTAAGTCGTGCGAAAAAGCTTTTAAAATAGGTATTTTGACAAAAACAATCAGTTTACAGGATTAAAATTTTGACAAATTTCGCCTAAGATTATTGATATGATATGTCCCAAAAGGGGGACATATCATGTATCAATATCATTTATATTTAGTGAAATCAGATTATGCGAAGCATTTTTATTATAAAATTGATACGGTATATCGTTTCTTGCAAGAACAAATGATGGATCAACCATCTAAATCCGCACAAGGACAGTATAAGCTTGTATTGGACAAGGTATATGCGAAGGATCTATTTCTACATTTAAATTATTGGAAAGATCAAGATATTCATATAAATATGAACCGTAATCATATTAACTTAATGGATTGTAAGCAATCGATCTCGTTAACAGTTAATGACTATTCAATTTCAATTTCTGCTGAGACAATTGTTGACTTAGATCAAATATTGTTTCGATCAATTAAGACTTTCCACCCTCACGTATTTGTAGTAAATTATGAAACTTATGAATGTGGGTGGATTACACCTTTTGTTGGTAAACAAATCTATTCACTATAATCAAATTTCGACTATTGTCATAGGGTTGTTGTTTTAATATACTTATTGAGAGACAACTAGAAGGAGGAAAATTTAATAATGGATACAATTTGGGTCGTATTAATTGCTTTAGGAGCACTTATTATCGGTCTTGCTATTGGTGTTTTTGTTGCTCGTAAGATGATGATGAGTTACCTTAAGAAAAACCCACCTATTAATGAACAAATGTTACGCACAATGATGATGCAAATGGGTCAAAAACCATCACAAAAGAAAATTAATCAAATGATGAGAGCAATGAATCAACAAATGGATGAGCCAAAAAAGAAAAATAAGTTAAAAGGATGGACAAGTAGTCTATCCTTTTTTAATTTCTGTTATTTTTCACTAAATTTTCAAGCATTACAAGATAACTAAGGCCTGTAATTTGGTACGATACATGTAGGTTATGTTTAGAAGGAGAGTTTTTAATGGACCTTAATATATTTTTAGCCTTTGGTGCAGGGTTCTTATCTTTTATTTCACCATGCGTCTTACCGCTATATCCGGTGTTCTTATCCTACGTCACAGGAATGAGTGTTGAAGAGTTAAAGACTGAAAATGCAATGCTTAGAAAAAGAAGTTTATTACATACATTATTTTTCCTTATTGGATTTTCGGCAATCTTTATCATTATGGGATTCTCAACTTACTATATAGGTGAGTTTTTAATCACTTATCAAGACTTAATCCGTCAGCTGGGTGCCGTTTTAATTATATTTTTGGCTTCTTCATGATTGGAATCTTTAACTTTGAATTTCTTATGAAAGAACGTAAGGTGACAATCAAGAACAGGCCAGCAGGATATATTGGAACATTGTTAATAGGAATGGCTTTTTCGATGAGCTGGACACCTTGTACAGGCCCGATTTTGGGCGCTGTGATTACTTTAGCAGCATCAGATCCTCAATCTGCTGTTGTCTTAATGACAGCTTATTCTCTAGGCTTCTCAATTCCATTTTTCATTTTATCATTCTTTGTTGGCAAAATGGATTGGTTAACGTCATTCAGCTAAAATTTCTAAAGTTGGAGGATATATTCTAATCTTCCTAGGTATTGCTTTATTTTTTGATTGGATGAAAGACCTTACAGCTTATTTAGCTAGCTTCTTTGGTTTTACAGGTTTCTAATATCGTTTGTATTTCATATATTAAGTGTATTAGAATAAAGTTAATGAACGTATCGTGAAGGAGTTATGTTATGAAGCAACCTAATGATCTAATACTACGTACTACGACTCAATTAATTGCCTTTATTCTATTAGGTTTTAGTGTTTATTTATTCTTTGCTGGTCACAATGCACCTGGAGGCGGTTTTATTGGAGGATTAATGACCTCAGCCGCCATTATATTAATGTACATGACTTATGGCTTTGATAAAATCGAGAAAATATTACCCGTAAACTTCAGAACTTTATTTGTCACGGGTTTATTAATCGCTACGTTAGCTGGAATTGGCTCCATTTTCTTTGGTGAGTCCTTTTTATCACATACATCAGAATACTTTAATATTCCACTTCTAGGTGAAAAACACTTAGCAACTGCTATGATTTTTGATTTAGGTGTATATTTAGTAGTAGTAGGAATCACTTTAACCATTATTTTATCGATTTCAACCGATTCAGACGATAATGAATCTGACAATGTAGGTGTATAATAGTGTTCTTTGAAAGTACTTTATTTGCTGTGTTAACGACAGTGATGTTTATAGTAGGCGCTATAACAATGATTATAGTGAGGTCTCGTGCATCAAAAAACCAGCAAGTGTAAAAAAAATTATATTACCACCACTTGGTATGAGTACGGGTGCATTTATGTTTCTCATTCCATATTTTCAAGTATCTTGGTGGCAAGTCCTTGAAGCTATTTCGGTAGGAATGGCCTTTTCGGTTTTATTAATTTGGACTTCTAATTTTGAAGTCAAGGGAAAAGATATTTATTTAAAACCATCTAAAGCCTTTATATTTATATTAGTTTTCTTATTATTGTTAAGGATTGCTCTTAAGGCTTATTTAGGACAAGAAGTTTCAGTTGGTGAGACAAGTGGCATGTTTTATTTACTTGCATTCGGTATGTTGTTCACATGGCGAATCGCTATGTTGATTAAATTTATGAAAATTAAGCAAAGCTTAAATTTCAGTCAGGTTAATTTCAGTTCACGGTCAAATTAATTTGGTCGTGAACTTTTTCTTTACATTCATCAAATTTTCATATTCATTCATTATGATTATTATAGAACGGAAGGTGAAAGTATGGCAGCAACGTCAGTATTAATATCAGTCGGAACATTAGTAGTCAGCTTTATCGTCGGTATAATAACTTATTTCTTGACTAGTCAAGAATCAATTGATGTAAGAAAAAAGAATATCGAAGAAGTGTCATCGTTTATTGTAAATGTCATCATATTTATTTGGATTGGGAAAATCCTTTTAAACATCAATCTTTTTATTCAGGACCCGTTAGCTGTATTAGCTTATCCAAGTTATTCTAGTGCATTTTACATAGGATTAATTGGTGCAGTTCTTGTCTTCGTTAGGAGGATGAAAAAAGGATTGGTTGATTTGGCGCCATTTCTAAACTCTTTGATGGTCATCTTTATTTTTACCTCTTTTACTTATGAATTTGTAGATTATGTTTGGAATGATAACTTATATACTTGGCGATACTTAACGTTGTTATTTGGAATAACGATGATCTATATTATGATTTCAAATAAGGTGTCATATTACTTAACAAGTGGACTATTAATGGTCTTATGGGGACTTGGACAAACTATTTTGTCAATATTACTTCCGTTTACAACAGTTTTTGGCTATTTAATTTCTATTTGGTTTTTCATTATTATTAGCATAATTGGGATCGTTTTGTTATTAACTAGAAAGCAGGTGAAAGCATGGCAGAAACAGCAGACTTAACTATTTGGTTAGCTTTAGGTGCGGGAATATTGTCGTTTTTTATCCCCGTGCACTCTACCTTTGTTTCCCGCTTACATTTCTTATATAACGGGTGTAAGTGTTAAGGAATTACAAAATGATAAAAGTTTGAAAGTCCGGTCACTTATTCTGATTCACTCAGTCCTATTTTTATTTGGTGTATCGCTAGTTTTTATCGGATTAGGATTGGGCGCTTCATATTTAGGTCAATTTATTCAAGGGTTTCTAGTTGGGGAATCCGGCCAATTATTACAACGGATCGCTGGGATTTTTATTATCATAATGGGATTATTTGTAGCAGGTTGGTTAAATATAACGTCTTTTATGAAAGAAAAGCGTATTCAATTTGCTAATAAACCTCGCGGATATTTGGGAACCGTATTAATAGGAATGGGATTTGCAGCAGGTTGGACTCCGTGTATCGGTCCAATCTTTGGTTCAATATTAGTTTTAGCAGCAAATAACCCTGCCCAAGGTTCACTATATACCATTTTTTATGTCATAGGATTTGCTTTGCCGTTTTAATCTTAACATTCTTTATGAGTTCAGCGAGGTGGATTGTTAAGTATAGCGGATTAATTATGAAAATTGTGGTACCATCATGATCATCATGGGGGTTTTATTATTCACAGGTCAAATGTCAAGAATATCAAGCTTCCTATTAAGATTAGTGCAAGATACTTGGATGGCTAACTTAGGTTAGATGGAGGGAAAATAGGATGAAAAAGTATATCATTTTAGCTGTTCTAATAGTGATGTTTGGGTGGGCGGTTTATGACTTTGTTCAGTCAAACGAAACAAATCAAGAACAAGATGATAGTGGTTTTATGATTAGCAGTGAACCGAATGCAGAGAATACCGAAGAATCTAAAGTAGGATTAGATATCGGTAGTAAAGCACCAGACTTTGAGCTTGAAAATCTTCAGGGAGAAACTGTTAAGCTATCAGATTACCGAGGTCAAAAAGTGATGATTAACTTTTGGGCAACTTGGTGTCCGCCATGCCGAGCGGAAATGCCTGATATGCAAAAGTTTTATGAGGAAAAAGAGGTCGTTATATTAGCAGTTGATATGTTTGAAACAGAACAAAACTTAGATAATGTAAAAAACTTTAAGAACGATTTCAACTTAACTTTTCCAATTTTAATTGATGAAGGTGATGTTTCAACAGAGTATCAAATACTTCCGATACCTACTTCATATTTTGTGGATTCAAAAGGAATTATAAGACATAAATCCATGGGAGCTATGAATTATGAACAAATGATTCAAGCGTATGAAAAGATGGATTAGCCCCGTATAGTTTAATATAATGGTAAGGTAGGTGAGGTGTTTAGACATGAAAGAGACAATTTTAATAGTTGAAGATGAAGAGATGATTAGAAATTTAATAAGGTTATATTTAGAAAAAGAACAATACGAAGTCATTGAAGCTGCAGATGGAATTGAGGCACAAGCACAATTCCTTAAACACCAGCCTTGCCTCATTATATTAGATTTAATGCTACCTAAATTATCTGGTGAAGAATTTTGTGAATGGGTGAGAAATCAGGAAACAACACAGGAAACATCGATCATTATGTTATCTGCTAAAACACAAGTAGATGATAAAGTTAATGGTCTCAAATTGGGCGCTGATGATTATCTAACCAAACCATTTAACCCTGAAGAGTTATTAGCTCATATTGAAGCGGTGCTAAGGCGTACGGGGAGGTTTTGTCATAAAATTACTTACGATGGGCTTAGCATTAAGGTTAGAAAAGGTGAAGTGACATTAAATGGTGAGCCTATTCAATTGACAAAGCATGAATTTAATTTACTTTATTTTCTAATGTCTAACCCTAACTCAGTATATAGTCGTGAACAATTAATAGAACAGCTTTATCCAAACTATGAACACGATATTTTAGACAGAACGATCGATGCCCACATTAAAAAGCTACGATTAAAAATTAATGATCAAAAAGATCCAAAGCGCATTCAAACAGTGAGAGGAATGGGATACAAATTGTCCCGAATCAGGAACATGTTTAAAAGCTTATTGGTAAGATTAACGTCACTTAACATTTTAATGATTACATTAAGTATTTTAATCAGTAGTTTTGCCATATACCAAACGGCATGTATATTGGTTGATTCCATTGGCAACCTCAATGAGAATCGGCAGTCACAGTTTGAGTGGATTCTATTTCAATATTTATTTGTATTTAGTTTTCTAACCATTATAATTGGGAGCGTTTTGCATTTTTATTTAACCAAAAGTTTTAATTAATCCCATTCGTAAGTTGATTTTATCTACGAAAAAATTAAAAGAAGGCGAAATCCCTGAATCAGTTAATTATGAATCCAATAATGAAATCGGTGAATTAGTGAATCATTATAATGAACTGTTACACCGGCTTAAGGAAAACAATCAGTTAAGAAGAAAAATGGTTACAGATCTTTCGCATGAAGTCAGAACACCTATTCAAAACTTAAACGGCTATTTATACGCTATTAAAAATGGTGATATAGAGCAAAATGAAGTCGTAATGGAATCGTTGTTTAATGAATCAGAAAGATTGAAACATTTAATCGAACAGTTAGATCAGCTAAAAGAATGGGATTTAGCTAAACATAACGTCATACTCGATAAATCTACTGTTGAGATTTCAAATTTGATTCGAAGATGTGTATCAATTTTTCAGTGGAAATTTGATCAAGTTCATATTTCAATTGATTTGAAGTTAGATGAAGACCTGATTGAATTGCAAGAAGAAGGGATTCAACAAGTAATCAATAATTTACTAGATAATGCTTATAGATATCATGAAGGGTCTGATCCAGTTCAAATTCATGGTAAAAAACACGAAGACTACTATGAATTCAGTATAATAAGCAAAGGGCAACCTATAGCACCTACCGATCAAGAAGAAATTTTTTAAACGATTTTACAGATTGAATCAACATGAAAAGAAGATTAACAGCACGGGATTAGGTTTAGCCATTGCCAAGGAGATAATTTCTAATCATAAGGGGAATATTGGAGTTTATTCATCAAAACAAGAGAATACTTTCTGGTTTACATTACCAAAAAGAAAAACAATGAGTACTTAATCATAAGCTCATTGTTTTTCTAATAAATGTTCATAAGAAGAGAAATCTATATTTTTTTCATTTAGTCGTTTGACTAAAAAACTTATGATCTCGTTTAGGAGTTGCTAGTATGTAGCCTTCAATAATCACATCTAAAGTTATCTTCTTTTTGCGCTTTTGAAGTGCGACCTTCCCTATTTTAGCTGCTATTTTTTGTTTAGCTACATCCCTAAAAAGCTGAGGTACAGGTTCAACAAGTTCGTTTAATAATTTCTTTTCCTCTTCACCCCACATGTGGATGGTCTGGTCTACATAGTATTCTTCCCAGTCAATAATGGATTTTCCATCATCCTTAGGCAATTTTTAGGAATTTACGAAACATAAAAAAGCCGCCTATTCCTAATAACCCAATCATAATTAAGCCCCATAATATCATTAAATAACCAACTGTCTCAGACATGTTATTCACTCTCTTTAATTAATTGATGGCGGGACTGTGTGGGAATCGAACCCACCGAAGACGACACGCGCCTTCCAGGAGGTTTTGAAGACCTTGACAAGCACCAGCATTGTAACCAGCCCCATAAACCCTGTTATATCAAGGTTTTTAAAACCTTTATAACGGTTTTTTTAACAGTTTGAATCGGTTTTAACTTGTCCTCTTTCAGTTTCAAATTATACTTTTATTCTATTAAATTATCAATTATTAAGTAAAGTTCATTTAAAATTTGTTCAAGTTTAGAAATTGGCTGAATTAATGATATAATTTGCATTTATTTTTGAAAATTTTTAAAGGTTTTGTTTTCCCTTGTTAATGCTGATTGTTTTGACTAAGGAGATAATCGACCATATAGGGAATCCAAAATAATGTTACGATTTAAGAATTGCTGTAACCCTTGATACAATAGGGTTTTTAAACGAAAATCTTTAGGCAATGTCGATACCCCCAATAAATACTGCCTATTTCGACAAAAGAGATAATCGACCATATAGGAAGGTGTAATTATTGCAGTGGACATTTAGAAAACGCTGTAACCCTTGGTATTACAGAGTTTTTAATCGAAAATTTTTAGGCGATGTCGATAGTATCTGTATTTATGGGGTATCTCAACAAATGACTTAATGCACCATATAGGAAGGTTCAGATTAAAAACCTTCATTTTAAGCCCAAAAGTGTCAAGTAAACAGCCCTTGAACCCTTGATATGACTGGCCTCTTATTTTCTCCTAATGGTAGGGTATGATTAATTTGTTTTAAGCAGTCAAATTGATTGATTGTTTAAAAGAGATTAACTATCTCTATGTAAGCACTAATTATTAATAACCTCCAAGAAGTCACGTTTTGACTTCTACTTTTCGCTAGAGTAGTCGTTTTGGCTACTCTATTTTATTTTTTTACTCATAAATATGAGTGGACAGGAGAGATAAAAAATGGATTTATCACAAATACCTTTAGATGTTTGGTTATCGCAAGGTGTTTTGCGATACTATTGTTTGGCTATTGATTGATACAAGAAAAGAAGCCAAAAAACGAGAAGAACAACTGACAGCACAGATAGACAGGCAAAATGAATCACAATCTAAAATTGTACAGACATTAGAACGCCTAGAAACCAAAATACAAAATATTAAGGGGGGAATAAATGAATGGCTGAAATTACACAAGACGCATATCAAGATTTACGTGATTATATTCAAAACAGTTGGCAGTTTATCGAACTTCAAGACGATAGTGGAACAGCAGTATTACGACTTGATCCTAGCGACAGTCGAGTAACGTGGACGCATACAGCAGGAAGTCAAATTTTACAATTACAAGTAGTAGTTAAAGGTTCTGATACTGATATTACTGCCCCACAAACATTTGCACAATCGGTTATTTTCAATGTTGCTAGTGGTGGTAATCCATTAAGCACAGAAACATTTACAGCATTTACAATCGAACAAGACGAAGATCAATTAACGGTGATACATAATATTGAAGTACCGCAAGTTTAAGGCGGTGATTAATTATGGCAACTTTAATAAGTACACCGCAAGATTTAGATAATATTAGAAATGATTTAACTGGTACTTTTGAATTAACAAATGACATTGATATGTCTGGTTGGGGTAATTGGACACCAATTGATGATTTTGGTGGTTCATTAGATGGTAAAGGATATAAGATTCTTAATTTATCTATTAATCACAATGCTCATACTGGTTTGTTTGGGATAACTTCATCTACTTTTACAATTTTATATTTAGGATTTGAAAATATAGATATTGTAAACAGTAATTCAAATGCAGGTGCTTTAATTGGGTACACAAGTGGTAGCAACACTATTATTGATAACTGTTTTGTTGAAGGTGGAACAATTCAAGCATATGGTTATGCAGGTGGATTAATAGGTAACTTACGAGGAACTGCAACAGTAACAAATAGTTATACTAATTTAGATTCTATACATACTACTAATTATCGTTCAAGCGGTTTTATTGGTGCATTTGTGGGTGATAATCATTTGGTTGAAAATTGTTATTCAGTTACTAATAGTTTAACCTCTGCTGACCCTAATGAAGTATTTGGTTTTGCTTGGTATGAAAATAATTCAACAGTAAATAACTGTTTTTGGGATACAGAGGTAAGTGGTGTAACTCAAACACATCATGGTACAGGTAAAACAACAGCAGAAATGCAAACTCAATCTACCTATACCAATTGGGATTTTACTTCTATATGGGGGATAAATGGTAGTTATCCATATTTACAAGTGTTTGGTACACCTGAACAACCTGCTAAACAAGAATCTAGAGAAGTAACCTCTTACCTTAATATTATTACTTCTCAATTAGATGTCGCAATAGATGACTATGTACCACCAAAAATAGAAACACGATCTATTCAATCTGATATACAACCTATTTCTAGCCACATACAGAGCCACAGAGCAACTTTAAGAAGTATTGAAGGGTATTTGTCTAGGATTGATACAAATGCCACACAATCAAGCCATATCGTACGAGTTGGGAATGTAACAAGTTTTGTTTCTCCAATTCAATCTAGCGTTAATGTATCAACTTATCGACAACCTATAATACAAACTATTAATCTAGTATCGTATTTGAACCGCATACAAGCCGATACAGACGTTTATTACCATCTAGTAGTAAAACCATTAATGGTTACATAACTATCGAGAGTAACCAATCTCGAACGTCATATAACGTGAATAATACTTATAGTCAAGTTATAGAAAATCCATCTTACAGTGAGGTGATGGAATGATTTATAAAGGTGATACTGTTCGTTTAAAAGTACACTTTAAATCGTTGAACGGACAGTCAGTTAATCCAGTTGACGTGTACTTAACAATCTATGATAAAGACCAAACTGAAATTGAATCAATTGCTTTAGACGACACCAATCAAGAAGATGTAGGTGTCTTTTTTATGACTATGTACTACCCAATGACAAACCTGAAGTGATTTTCGAGTTTAGAGGATTGCATAATCAA
The DNA here is from genome assembly GCF_001311865.1 of Piscibacillus salipiscarius JCM 13188. GTDB lineage: Bacteria > Bacillota > Bacilli > Bacillales > Alkalibacillaceae > Piscibacillus > Piscibacillus salipiscarius. The sequence continues at coordinate 26,637 of NZ_BBCD01000001.1, read as the reverse complement.
AAACCTATCCTTGTTAGAGATAGGATTGAATCAAAATTTATTTAAAAAGGAGAGATTGTGTATGGCTGAAGAAAACACATTTACACAAGAACAGGTAGATGAGGCAATTCAGAACGCTAAAACAGAATGGACTGAGCAAGAGTTAGATCCAATCGTTACAGAACGTGATGAGTTACTTCAATACAAGCCGAAAGAATTAACAGAAGAAGAAAAAGCGTTAGCAGAAAAAGAGCAGAATTTATTTAAGCGTGAAGTAAATGCAACTTTAAAAGAAAATGGATTAGAGCAATTTGCTGATGTAGTTAAAGTACAAGATGAAGAAGAACTTAATCAAGCAGTTAAATCACTTAATCAGATTGTCAACGATATTAAAACAAGCGTTGGCTATGTACCACAGGATCATGCGACTGATGATGAGTATTCTAAGTTTGAAAAAGATAAGGATACAAAAGGCATGATAGGTACAAAATTAACTAAACTCTTTGGATAAGCCGATTTTATCGGTTTATATAAATTAAAACAACTATTAAAGGAGATTGATATTAATGTTTAACTCAGATAACTTTACACAAGCAGAACGAATTAGTTTAGCAAAGGAAATCGCAGTAATTGGTGTTCAAGCGACACCTTTAACATCTATGCTTATGGCAAAAGGTAATATTGAAAAAGCACTTAGCACTGTTTACACTTGGAGAGAAAAGACGTTGGATTCTACGGATGACATTTCAGCAGAAGAAGGTTCAGATACAACAACTTTCTATGAATCTGCTAGAGCAGAACTAAATAACGTGCTTGAAATCTTCAAAAAGGGTGCTAGTATCTCAGGTTCAGCACAGGCAATGAAATCTAGTCAATTAGCAGAAGAAGTAAATGATCGTCTATTAGAACTAAAAATCAACATGGAGAAGAAATTAATCAATGGTCTAAAAGATGATGGTTCGACTTCAGGTATTCGTCATATGAGTGGTCTAATTGAATTTGCAGACGCTAGTAACGCAGTCGCAGCGACTGACGCTGTAACTGAAGACAATATTAAAACTGCTATGCGTAACCTTTGGGATCAAGATTTAGCAGAGGGTACTTATTATGCTTTAGTCAATGCGGACATTAAAGAAGACGTAGACGCTATCTATCAAGATCGTTACAACTACAATCACAAACAAACTAACTTTGGTTTAGTGGTTGATTCTGTAACAACTAACTACGGTACTGTAAACTTTATTTTATCTAAGCACGTACCTGTTGATAAAGCAGTATTTTTTAATGACGCTTATGTTGACCTTGCATATTTACGTGAGCCACATTTTGAGCCACTTGCTAAAACAGGTGACTCTGTTAAAGGTCAAGTAATTGCTGAATCTACACTTAAAGTAGGATCACCTAAAGGTGTTGGTGTATTAACTGTAACTGCTGGTGTATAAATTTATACATAATCAAGGGCTGTCCATTTTGGGCAGTCCTTTTTAATTTTAAAAGGAGAAATTGGAGATGTTTAGAAAGGAAGAATATCTATTAAAACGTAGACGTAAATGTATTACTCATAAAGATTTATCCGAAGTACTAAATTGCAGTCAATCACTTATCAGTAGATATGAAACTGGTGATTGTAATATGTCAGACGACAAGATAGAGAGATATAAAAGATACATAGATCAAAAATAAAATCGAAAAGTAGAGGTGAAAATGTGAAGGTATTAGTAAATTCATCTTAACCACTTCTTCTCACCTACACTAAGTAGGCAAGATAAGGAGTGGCAGGAGATGAAATATTTAAGCCGAGTATCAGAGAGATAGTGGGAGGATTTACTTCTTTCACTAAAAAATGAAAAAAGAATTAAAAGACATGTTTCCAAAATGGTGTTTTGAAAAAGGTAACTACTCAACAGTATTAACAAATGATTTAGATAGTTTGTTGGGTTGTGTGATTGAGCAATATGTAAATGGTTATGAAATAAATCACTTTTACGACTTTAACACGTTGTTTGTAAATGACCCTAACTATCAATCAAAATTAATAGGTGTCGATTTAGCATTACACAATGGTAGATCGTGGTGTAATCATGTAGTTAAAGTGTCTGAAGGTGATTATGTGAATCCTAAAACAGCCAATATTAATGCAATAAACGGCATACATAAGGATAATTATTTTGATAAATATGCTATGTCAACAGCATTATTAATGTGGTCATTTTATGATTTACCATTGCCAAAAACTAAACTAGGTAAAATGCTGATTTTATCAATTGATAGTGGATTTTTAGGACACTACAATGACCGATTTAAAGATATACATACACACTACCTAGAGTTATTGGAGTTCCCAGAGTTGATTGATCTATTAAATGAAACGGATATTGAGGAATTTTATGAGTTACAACAACAATACAAAACTAAAGCAACTATTAAATTAAATGATGAAGGTTATCTAGAAACTAATCTACCCTTGTCCAAGTTGGAAGGGGTTTTTAATTTGCCTTTAGAACTACCTAGAGGGCAATTTACGTTACAGAAGAAGTATATTGATTATGCCTGTAGCACAAACAAATTAATAGCAAAAGTGATATTAAACGTCAATTAGTATCTTTTGCTTTAACCAACAGAAACTTTTGTAAATTTACATACTTAAAAAGGGAGAGAAATTAATATGAAAATTAAAAATGATGATCTATTTTACTGTTACAGTAAAAAATTAAGCACGTATATCTATAAACATTCTGACGGAAAAATTGTACCTTTAACAATTGCAATTAATCCTAAGTCACAAAAAATGTTCAGTTTATATCCTAAATCAGAAGAATTGCAGAAGTGTTTAGATGTTTATAAAGAAGAAAATAGTCAAAATAAATAAATTTGAGCAATTATATTGAATTTACTCTGAAAATCAGTAAGGTTAAAAGCGTTGATATAATAGGGTTTTGGGAAATGAATTAAAATTTACTCGGAAAATAAGATTTTGGTATCTGAAAACCTAATATTTACTCGGAAAATAGGAACAGTTAATGAGTTAAAAGTGCCGATTTACTCTGTTTTTAGGTATATAGTAAAACAATCAAAATTATAGTCCAAACTTATACATTTTACAGTATGTTTGGACGATATTCCAAAAATAGTAAATACCAGTTTACTCGCTAATTCGGAATGATAAAACTATTAATATACCAAATTTACTCTGTATTTAGGTATATAATTAATTATAATTAATAATCTCTTAAAGAATTATAATTAATATTTCCTTGCTTTTTGTACTAGACGTACAACGCAAGAGAACAAGACAACTCATTTTTCTGTTTCTGGTCTGTTTTAAATTTAATTTCTAATTTAACAATTTATAATTCAAAAAGGGGTTTTTAAATGGAAAAGTTTGCAGTCAGTTCTATTAAAATTAAATCATCATGGTTTGACAGTAATAGGAAAAAGAAATCTGTCTTTAAGAAAATGGGAAAAGATGAAGGTTTAAATTTATACTTACAATTGTTCCGTTTCAGGGTACATCAAGGTTCTAAAGACGAACATTATTTTATTACTAGCATTGGCTCGTTGGTAAAATACACAAAGGTGAATATCAAAACTAAACTGTCAAAGAAAGATATACATAAACTACTTAAACAAATGGATCATGCAGGAGTTATCGAACTGCAAAATTATAAACGTTGGGATACATTATTAGATGAAAAAGGCAATGTTTATGATGATAAAATGATAATACTTAAAGCAACAGACGTTCCGAATGTCTATAACGAAGATATAGATATTCCCAAAACTGAAGATGACTACTATATTCCAGTTTCTTTTGATTTAATTAATCACATGTACGAACAAGATCTAACTTCTAAAGCGGTAACGATTTATCTATTGGTTCGTAAACTATCAAATTCATCTGCTGAACGTAAAGCATGGATAAACATTAATACAATCAAAAATTGGCTTGGCTTTGGCAATGACACAATTAAAGATTGTTTAATTGACCTTAATAAACTTGGGGTTGTGGCTACTAACGTAAGAAATAAGAAAGGTGGCATAAAATTTGAACATTATGCTGTCTTTGGTGGATTGAAAAATCTAGAACAGCATAAACAAGACAATTTAGACGTAATTAGTAAATTTCTAAAACGATATAATGAAGATACTGTTTCTGAAGACCCATTACCGTTTGAAGAAATAGAAGAAACAGAGATTGATGATGGCTGGGGAATACCCCCTGTAGGTTATCGTACTGAACACGAACTCTAGTGAAAACTAGGGTTCTTTTTTTATTAATAAATTTTAAGAGGTGTTAATTTTGGAAAACAAGAAAATCGTAAAGTTTGAGGAAGAAGGTCAGAACTCAATTCTGAAGAATTTAGATAAAATTGAAAAACTATTAATAGAAAACTACAATCTATCAGTTGTTAATAATAACGAACTAGAAATATTGAACACTAAATTAGAAAAAGTCAGTGATGAAACCCAAAGAATTAGTAAATTTTTAAATATTGATAGAGGTGATGTCGAATGAATATTTATCAAGCACTGAAAAAAGTTAGTTGGGAAAAACAACATTATTTTAAATACAAGTTTCCTGATCTTAGATACCAAAAAGACAGACCGTTAAAAACGGAAGAACAGTTCTTAAAGTATGTTAATCGTAAAACTATTGATTCGTTTCTTAATTGGGAATTAACCGAAGAATATAAAAATCTAGTTATTTTATATCTTCATTCTCAGGTGGCTGATGATCTGTTAGAAACATATAAAGCAGTGTCTGATAAAGCCAAAAATGGTGATGAAAAATCAGTAAAACTATTTCTGCAACTAAAGAAGGAAATTAATACATCTTCTAAGCAAGTTGCTAAACAATTTCAATCGCCATCTGATGATGAAGATGATTATGATTTAGATTTAAGTTAAGAGGTGGTGTGAATTGGCAGCCAAACAGAAAAATCAAAAAGCAATTGAAAAAGTGATGGGTGACTTTCGACTATTTGCTAAAAATTTTATTAAAATTACAGACAATAACGGTGCTAATGTACCGTTTGTATTAAATCCTGAACAAGAGCATTTTATGAAGGAAATGGAAAAATACAATATCATTCTAAAAGGTCGTCAAATAGGTTTTACCACATTTAGTTTAGCGTATATGTTATATCTTGCCTTAACAAATCCAGATACTAACTACTTGATGATGACACACCATAATAAAGTTACTCAATCATTGCTAAGGCGACTTAATAAGATGTATGACATGCTACCACATAAAAAATACCCTAATTTGTTCCCGAAAAAGAAGATAAACAATAGAGATGAAATTATTTTGATAATCACAGTCGTATTCAAGTTGCTACTGCTGGTGGTACAGATAGTATTTCAGGTAATACGTTTCAATTGATCCATTTTAGTGAAATGGCTAAATATCCTACTGATGAACAAAGTGAGATTATCGCTACAGCCATTCCAGCCCTTGCTAAGAATAGAGATAGTAAAATAATCATTGAATCGACTGCTTATGGTGAAAATGAGTATGCTGATATGTTTCGTAAGGCATGGAGAGGTAAAGAGAGTGTATGGAAAGCACACTTTTATAGTTGGTTGGCTAAAGCGTATAGTAAACAGTTTAAACATAGTTTGATGAGGCAGAAGAATGGTTTAAAGTACATAATCAAGGTAGTCGTATGAGAAAGCAACATTTAGAACATGACGAAAAGGTATTAAAAGAAGAACATAAAGCAACCTATCGTCAGTTGATGTTTAGGCGACATTACATTGAAACTAATTCTATTGAGAAATTTAAACGTGAGTTTCCTACGACACCTGAAGAAGCATTTAATACGACTAATGTTGGTGTATTTGATACAAATAAAATAGTTGAACGTATGCAACATGTGATCGATCCGATTGAAACTAATGAAATATATGACGAGTTACCAGATGTATTGAAACCATATATCAATAAAAGTCTATACATATATCGACTACCTAAACCTTCAGTACGTTGCTATGGTGGTGTAGATACAGCAAGTGGTACTGGTGGAAGTAATGATAATAGTACAATCAGTATATTTAATGCAGAAGGTCAACAGATGGCTAGTTTTTATGCAAATGATGTTCCTGTCTATAAGTTCGCTGAAGTGGTGAACAGTTTAGGCAGGTTTTTTAATTATGCTTACCTTTGTATTGAACGTAACAGTTATGGATTACCTTTAATCGAAAGGGTTAGGAAAGAGTACGGTTACTTAAACTTATTAAAACAAAAGACGTTCGATAAGAAAGGGCATAGAAAACTTCAGTTAGGTTTTCAGACAACCAATGTAACAAAACCAATTATTATTAATGACTTTGTAGAGCATTTTGACTTGAATATGATTGTCATTGAATGTGTGGAAACATTGGAAGAAATGAAAATCTATCAGGACAATAATGGAAAATTAGGCAATAAACGTGGAGAAGATCGACATGACGACTTAGTGATTAGTGTGGCTATGTCAATACAAGCCATGAAACACGCTAAATATTATGTCGAGATATAAACGTAAGGAAGGTGATTGAATGACTGCTTTAGATAAGTACGTAAGTGAGAAATATGACGGTAAGCAAGATTGGTTTGTAGAAGAAGTCAATCAATTAAACAACCAACAACGTATTTTAGATGTTCAACAGAAAAAGAGTATTTGAATGGTAATCATAAAATACTTCAAAAACAATCGTATAAGTACAATGGTAAAGAATTTGAGCCAAAGAAGATTGTATTGCAATATGCTAAAACATTATTAAACTTTCAAAAATCATATCTGTTACAGAACCCGATTACATTAACTGGTGACGAATCAGTTGTTAAACGTTATCAAAAGGTTAATCGCAAGGGGAAGTATGATCGTTTTAATCAGAAGATATTGGATAAGGTATTAAAATATGGTCGTGTGGCGGAATATGTTTATTTAGATCGTGGTGTGATTAAGAGTAAATTAATACATACTGATGAATTTGTACCTGTCTATAACGAGCATAACGAGTTAATCGCTGTTATTGAAGGTTTTGTACATGATGGTATTAGTCATTATATTGTGTATGATGATGAAGTGGTACGTAGGTATAATGATAAAGGTGGAGAAATTCGATTAATTGAGCAAAATGCCAATTTATCAGGTTTTGCCGATTATCTATCATAATGAAAATGAATTGAATGAAGTTGATGGTCGTTCAGAGTTAGATGATTGGATTTCTATTCTAGACAACTTAGAAAGTTTATTAAGTAAATATGCTGAGGCGACTGAAAAATTCCTTGATCCAATCTTTTTAAATATTGGGCAACAATTGAAGGGTGAATCTTTACCTGCTGATTTAGTGGGTAAGGGGATTAATTTAGATGATGGATCAGACGCTAAATATTTACAAGCAAAATTGGATAGTAAGAGTTTTGAATCATTACATAAAGTGTTATTGCAATCGTTATTAGACATATCACAGACACCTGCTGTTAGTATGAATAAGACAGATATATCTAACCTCAGTGAAGTATCTATTAAGTTGTTATTCCAGTTGGCTAACATTAAGGCGAGTATGAATGAACAGTTCATGAGAGAAGGTATAGAGGAACGACATGATAAGGTTAAGTCATTGTTAGCGTTGCAAGGTGTTAAGGTTAATGATGATAAGTACGATACGTTAGATATGGTATTCCAATATGCTATGCCACAGAATGATAGTGAGATCATTGAACAGTTAGAGAAGTTGAGAGATATGGGTGCGATTAGTTTAGAATCGTTGCTTGGTCGTAGTCCAATGACTAATGATGTGCAAGAGGAAATGAAAAGGTTACATAATGAGGTTGTGGATAACTCTGTTGATAACTCAAATAATGACGGGGGATGTAAATGATAATAATTATCAAATATATTAAATTGAGTTAGAGTGTAGTGATAATGGGGGGATTATATTAATAGAGTATAGAGCCATTTCCTTGCACATGTTATAGATTTTTTGAGTTCAGATGTAGGACTATATAACTATACTTAATAGAGTATAACTGCTAGGTGGTACAATTTATTGCTGTTATATCAAGTTTGTGGCTTAATATGATGGCTGTTATAAGCAATCTAGCAGTTATAATGCTTGGCTAGTATACCAAAATACAATGATCCATTTGATTTATAAGGTGAATATGGTAAAATAAACCTAATAAAATATTAATTTTAATAGATTAAAAATTGCTCGGTGTGAAATTGGTCGGCTGTTATAGGCGAAAAATTGCTTGGGGTGGTAGAGGTCGGCTGTTATACCTAGTATGACGTGATAACCTATATTATAAGACACTTCCTATAACATACGATATGTAAACTCTCATATATTTACAGTTAATATATGTAAAATACCCCGTTTAACACCATTAAACCCCCCTAACTAACCCATTTACACACCCGTAAATAAGCGAGGTTATTCTAATGAGAATTAAACATAACCCTAAAGCGATAAAGGATTTGCATGAAATTATGAATAAACATATAGACGACAAGACTATTGAACGTTGGGCTAAATTGATTCATAAACATATGTCAGAATCCAACGACAGTAAACAATAATTTTAATATGTATAGGTGATTCTCATGAAAATTAAACATGATCCTAAGAAACTTAAACAATTTCAAAAAGAATTTAATGAACATATAAATGACAAAACAGTAGAACATTGGGCAAAAACTATTCATAAACACATCTCAAAAAAATAGGAAAAAAAATTGAAGGATTCCTCCAAAAAAATGTAGAAATATGTAATTTAGCATATTTTATTAATTGGGGAGAGTGTTTATTATGTTTGATGTACAAGAATTATTGAAAACATTAAAAGATCAACATAGGGAAGAACTTATTAATTACCAACAAAGACAAGACGCTAAATTGCATTATATTGATTTTATTAATGATTTAACTTATCGCTTACATCAAGAATTTTATAATTTATCTCAAGCAACAAAAAGCGTTCGAGTACTAAATGAAGATGACGTATTTTCATTACATGTTAATGAAAAATGTTACGTTTGTATAAATTCAAAAATATTAATGATATGCCAGATAAGATTATGGTGATTTATACAAACGATGCTGGTAATCAAGGTGATGAATTATTTATTGATGAAGGTGTTTATCGAAGTAGCAAATTTTATGTAGAATTAAGTGATGAATTAATCGATCATTACATTGACCACATATTTCAGAATTAATAAGTAAAAGGTATAACCCTCTTATTTGTCGAATAATGGTAATTAAGGGGGTTTTTATATGACTGAAGATAAAAATAAAGCAGAGAAAATTGGAGACGATTTAGAGCAAATCGGAAAAGGTTGCCAACAAATAGGTTGTGCTTTAACAATATTAATTACCATTCCTGTTATTATAATATTGTTTTTATTATAGTAGGTCATCTGATTAAATTCAGATGCTTTTTATTTTGGTTAAACATATTTCATTAATGCTGTATCATACCTTTTAATAATAAAATGAAAAGGGTGGTAAATATGGATAAATTTCAAGACAAATTTACTGTTGGTGAGATTAAGGAAATAGTAAGAGAGATTGATGATATTCAGAAGTTTTCTATACGTTATAGTAGTGATGAAGAATGGTTAATGAATATCGTGGATCAAATATCTAGAGTGGCTGGAATGTTTGGAGATGTAATCATTCAACAATTAGAAGATGGTTATATTCATACAGGAGATCCTCAAGATTATATAAAGAAGAAGTTAGGGAGTGCGACAATTTATAAAGATAAGTATATAGAACATTATCCAGATAGAGTTAAATTTTAGTCATTAGTTACTCAATAGAGTGGTTTTAAGAAGGAAAATGTCCTTGATTGTCGAATGATGATAATTGGGGTGGTGTAATTAATGGAATTAAATACTTATTTAGTTGTAGCCATAATTGGCGGATTGACCGCACTGGCTAGTGTGATTGGTAGTATTATACAAGCAATATTAACAAAAAAAATATGAAAAAAAAGAACGTGCAATTAAAACATCTGTTTTAGATAATGCATATAAGGCATATGAACACAAGAATGAAATTGCAATGAAAATATCTGATAAGACAGGACAAACTGTAAATATATATCCTTGGGATATGCATGTTATATCGTATACAAAGATTCTAAAGTTAGTGGATAAGAAGAGAGTTAACAAGAATGATGTCATAAAATTACTTAGTGATATAGAAGAAATTCAAGATATATATGATGAGCATAATGCAAAAATGAAGAAAAGGAACAATCCTAGTAAAATTTCCCTGAAATAAGTTTGCAGGAATTTATTCCCTTTGTTGAAGTTAGTAGATGAAAGGGGAAATTAGTGTGAGTGAAGTGTCAATACTTAATGATTTTAAACAAATTTCCAGAGAAGATAATAGTTTTGCTATCACCAAAGAAAACCCATCAGAAGATGTGATTGACAGATATAAAGATAAAGTTATGAATTTAGAAAGTAATAATTATATTAGTATTGATCACATAAGAAAGTATTATAAACATAGGTATTGTCTAGAGGTATCTGGTAAATTACTATAACAATACTAATTTAGGTCATCTGATTCAGTCAGATGGCTTTTTATATGGAAATCATTTCCTTTTTAGTGTATATTATAATTAGTACATTAAGAAGGGGAGAATATAGATGAATAGATTGTATCATGTTCGTGAAATAGGAAATAAAAAGTATTCTGTTGGGGATCAATTAGAGTTTAGTGGTTATAATAATTTCTTTAAAGATTATGATACAAAAGATATTCCATTAGTAAATACAAAGAAAACTATCTTTCAAGGATTAACTTACTATTGGCATTTTGCTAGAGAAACAATATTTGAAGAGGTTAGAAAAAATATTGATCCTAATTTACCTTCTAGACAAAGATGTTTATGGTTGACTGATATTAGAAATTTAGATTATTGGATGCATACTAAAGATTTTCATCCTGAAACTCATCAAGTATTATTGTTAAACTTAGATGGCAATGCATTTAAATGTGATGCGACTTTTGTAGAAGGTAATCCTAAAAAGTTAAATGATGTTAGGGAAGACGCAAAAATTATTGGAATCAAGAGATAGTTAATGAGAAAAGAGTAGAGTATTTGTATGAGGGAAGAGCAACAGTAGAAGAAGTTTTATCATTTAAAAACGGTTAATTAGCACCCAATAGGGTGCTTTTATTTTGCACTAAAGGAGAGTGATTTTAATGAACAATATACAACGTTTAGAAATGGAAGTTAAGAACGTTAACCTAAATCAATCAGAACTATCAATTTACCTTCAAGAAAACGGACTACAACCGTTTCAAGAATATAACCCTGAATCTGCCACAAGTAAAAAGAAAATCTATCAATCAGCATTATCTATCTTAGAATCATTGGCTAATGACCCAGAACGTATGAAAAATATTAAACATGATGATTTGGATATATCTGAATTTGCAACTAATATTCAGAACAGAATAGATCAGTTGGAACGTAAAATTAGAGGGTTAAAAATAGACGAGAAGATTGAAACTGAAACAAACTTCTTTAATTATTCGATAGGTAGGTGATTTAATGTTAACAGAAACTTTTAACCATCTCTTGAATGAGTATGGTAAAGATGTTTATTTAAATGATGAAACTACATCACGTAAAGCGTTAATCAATAGTACGTCTGTTACAAGTAGTTATAAAGAGAATTTTGACGATCATATAATACATACCAATTTTCCTATTCAACGTGGAGATACAATAACAATTAATAATGAGATATTTATCGTTGTGTCTGATGTGCAATTAAAAAGCGATTACGAGTATAAAGCAACGATTAGACCATGCGATCAAACAATTGAAGTAATCGTGATTGAACAAAATTAATCGGTTATGATGATATGGGAAGACCTGTATATGAAAATACTGAAGTACCTTATGACATACCTGCTTATATTGATTGGCAACGTTTGGCTATTGATGGCACTCAAATTAGAGTATCAGATCAAGAAATAGATATTGTTGTACAAGACAACGAACAAACTCAAACAATAGTAGTAAATGATGAATTTGATTTATTAGGTAAGCGATATGCTGTTGATAATATAAATAAGTTTAGACAGGGATTATTAATATTACGTTCTAGTATTGTCCTTACATAAGCAAGATAATAAATTCCCCTACACGTATAAATGTAGGGGAAAAGATTATCACTTAAATAAGTTTGCTATTGGTGAATACTGATTGTGCTTATATTGTATATCTCTATCCGTCATTTGAATATATCGTCTTACCATATTCATGTGCGAATGTCCTAAAATCTTTTGCAAACTAAAAGGATCACCACCGTTACGAATATAAAACAATGCCCCTGTATGTCTGAAAACATGAGGTGATACACGATTATTTATCTTGGCTACTTTACCATAGACAGATAAATCAGTTCTTATCGTGTTTTTAGTTAATGGCTTACCCTCATATGACAAAAAGAAGTATTCGTTATCAAATTCTTCAGTTTCAAGTAGATATGCCCTTAATACTTTTATAGTTTTAGTTGAGATTGGAACAAATCTACCTGTTCGAGTTTTAGTTGTGTCTGCTTTTACATAAACTGTGCCTTCATTTAAATTTACATCTTCTTTTCGTAAATTCACAAGTTCAGATACCCTTATTAAACTGTCCAAAAGTGTGTAGCAGATTACTTGGGTACGATAACCAACATATGATCCGTCATCACAAGCCCCAATTAGTCGTTTGACTTCTTCATCTGTTAGAGATTCAACTACATCAATTGGCGATTTAATAGGTTTAAATCGTTTGTGAATCGGTTGATTAATCCAACCTTTTTCTTCATAAGCATATTTAACAAATGCTCTAGTGGTTCTTACTCGAATATTAATGGTTGCAGGTGCAAGATTCATTTCTTCCTGCATGAAGTCAATCCAACTACAAAATAATTCTGTTGTCATTTGATTACTTGTTAAATCACCTTCTGTGTAATCTAGCAAGTAGTTAAAATTCACGTAATATTCTTCTATAGTCCGTTTTGCCAACCCTTCTGTTTTCTTAATGAACATGAATTGCTCAAACATTTCAGACATGCTGAAATCATTCTCGATTTGCTTAGTTAGTTCAACATTACGTTGATACTTCCTAGTTTTACGCATAAAAATACCCCTTTCAAAATTTTATTGAAAGAGGACATAAAACCTGAATCAAACGGTCTTGCCTACAGATCAAAACGGTCTTTTATGACAGTTTGGAACAGTTTCATTTAGACCGAGTGGAAACCGTTATATGCATATCGAACACTTGTTTGTTAAAAGTGCTATAATTGACGGGTTATAGGGGATAGGTTTTATCAATCTAAAGGTACGGTTTTGAAGACCTTGACAAGCACCAGCATTGTAACCAGCCCCATTTCTTTCATCATTATAGAATGTTGAATAATAGATTACAAGTATAATATATGTGAACAATTGTATTAATAAAAAGTAATTTTCTAAAAAATTTTAAATCGTTTTTGCCTTTAAGACATTTTTTGGTTAAAATAAGAATTGTGTAATAATATTGAGGCCGGTTCATAGTTATTTAGTGTATATAGCGTTTTGGGGGGGATTAATCGAATGAAGAAGCACCCACTGGTGATAAATGGAGGTCATCATCTAGACATCGATCAGGACTTACTAAATTCTGCTTTTCAATGGTTCGATAATCATTCTACTAACATTAAGCTGATCTTTGATGAAAACTATAAAATAAGGTATATATCTTATTCAGCTGAGTTATTACTTGGTTATACCAGAGATTTTTTATTAAACTCAAACTTATTAGACTACGTTTGTCAAGAAGATTTAGAAACCATCAAAGAATATGTTAACTCGATAGGTTTTGATCGTACTAGATTAGAAATTGCTTTTAAAAATTGTGATGGACGCACAGTCTACACATCGACACACTTAGGCCAAATTAATGATAACCATAAAGGGAAAACTTATTATATTTGTGTCATTAATGATATATCTGAGTTAAAGACAGCCCGTAAAATGCTTATGAACTCCGAGAAATTATCATCAGTTGGGCAGTTAGCGGCAAGTGTAGTTCACGAGATCCGTAATCCGCTAACATCTATTAAAGGTTTTTTACAACTATTAGAGAGTGATTCTAAAGAACATAAAGTCTATTTTGATATAATGACAGAAGAGATAGAAAAAATTGAATCCATCACTTCTGAATTACTCTACATTGCCAAACCATCTCCTAATCAAATGAAAGACGAAAATTTAACAACCATTTTAAAAGAAGTTTGTATGTTAATGAAATCGCAGGCGAGATTAAGTGAAATAAGTATTGATTTATCGACAGACCAAGCCGATCATTTCATTAATTGTGATCGATCCCAAATAAAGCAAGTTTTTATTAATCTGATAAAAAATGCAATTGAAGCTATGGAACATTCTGGCACAATTAGAGTTCATATTTATAAAGATGATGTATTAACGGTAGACGTCATTGACGAAGGCCATGGTGTTCCTGATGAATTAAAAGATCGCATCGGTGAACCATTTTTATCTACGAAGGAGAAAGGGACTGGACTAGGTTTAATGGTCACTAAACAAATTTTAGACAAACACCATGCATCATTAAAGGTGTTAGATCATGAAATTAAAGGAAGTATTTTTAGAATAAGATTTTATTAATGATGGTTGGTGTGACGTCATGAATAAACAGCATTATACAATAGGACTAGCAGGACATATAGACCACGGTAAGACAGAATTAGTTAAAGCGTTAACTAATGTTGATACAGATCGATTAAAAGAAGAAAAAGAACGGAAAATATCTATAGAATTAGGCTATGCACCATTAATTAACGAAGACAACTTAAACGTATCAATAATAGATGTGCCTGGTCATGAGAAATTTATTAGACAAATGATCTCTGGCGTATCATCCATTGACTTATCATTGTTAGTCATTGCTGCTAATGAAGGAGTTATGCCTCAGACGTTAGAACACATGGAAATCTTAAATCATTTAGGGCTACATGATGTTATGATTGTGCTAACGAAAATTGACCAAGTTGATGAGGAATTATTAACAATGGTACGAGAAGATCTAAACGATACATTAACTGGGACATTTCTAGAAGGACAGTCTTGTTTTGAAGTGGACTCCGTTTCAAAAAAGGGGATTTCTCAGTTAAACGAAGCTATTTTAAATAAGTTGAAATCTCTTAATTCCAGACCAACTGAAGGTCATCTGGTCTTACCAGTTGATCAAAGCTTCCATCTGCACGGAATTGGAACTATTATAAGAGGAACGGTTACACAGGGGAGCTTAAGAGTTGGAGAAAAAATTTATCTTCTGCCAAATGGTTCTAAAGCACAGGTGAAGGGACTTCATCATTTTAATCAACCTGTGAATGAAGTCTTCGCAGGTCAAAGAGCTGCTGTAGCACTTAACAACGTAGACTTGGCAGATGTCAATCGAGGGGCAGTTCTAACTAATTATGCAAATACAACAGCTTCTAGCAGAATTGATATTGAACTAAATGTAAGCTTTTTATTTAATTCTTCAATAAAGCAAAGAGCTCCTATTAAATTACATACTGGAACTAGTGAAATTTATGGTAAGGTCATTTTCTTTGACCGTAATCGGTTGGAACCAGATGAAGATGTCATTTATGCACAACTAGTGTTAGACCAGCCTATATACGTTTTAAAAGATCAAAGATTCATACTTAGAAGGGCAACACCAGTTGAGTTGATTGGCGGAGGGAAAGTAATTGAACCGTTCGCGAATAACATTCACACAACCAAAAGACTATTGAGTTGTTAAAACAAAAAGCAGTCTTCAGCGAGGCGGATTACTTATTGGACATCATTGAGAAAGAACCTGGAATTACCGAAGATCAATTGCATGAAATGTCAGACCAAATTTTAATGCAGCTGATTTCGACCCAACACATTATAAAAATCGACCAGCATCTCTATTCAAAGACCTACATCACTAAAGTCAAAGAGGAAATTACTGATACATTAAATCAATTCCATAAAGAACATCCATTATTAATTGGAATGAATAAATCTGAGTTATCATCACAGATATCTACTTCTGCAAGAGAAGGGAAAATAATTCTGGATTATTTAATTAGTACCGGTTATATAGAACAAGAACACTATTTTGTTAAAAGTAAAGAGTTTAAAGTGAAGTTAACAAATGAACAAACACAATTTTTAAATGAATTGTTAAAAAACTTATCATCTGATGGGTTGAAGGTTAATAGCATTGATCACTATTTTGACGATAAAATGGATAAACAGGATTGGATAGAATTTTTAATACAACAACAATATATCGTTCAGCTAACGAGTGAGTTATATGTTGAGAAGGAAGCATTTCATGAAGGGATCTCTTTGTTGAAACGTTCGACCCAGGAAACATTTGAAGTCAAAGAGGCGAAAGAAACACTTGGACTTTCTAGAAAGTATGTCATCCCTTTTCTAGAGAAATTAGATAAATCTAAGTATACGATTAGATTGGACCAAAAGCGTAAGTGGATTTAAAGTAAGGGTCCCCCCAGTTAAGCTGGGAGACCCTTGTTTTAGTCTACATAAATTGCAGATTCATTTTTTCAGTAACATAACCAATTATTTTTGCACGATGACCTGTTAGTTCATTAATGTATTGTTTTGCTTCTGACTCTTTCATAGAAATGAGTAACCCACCAGAAGTAATAGCATCAGATAGAACGAGCCTGTCAATCTCGTTTTAATTGATTGTTAAATGAAACGTGGCTTTTTAGCCACTCTAGGTTAGCTTTAGAACCTCCAGGTATGGCTCCTTGTTGAGCTAAATCAATAGTACCTTTAATGACAGGTATTTCTTCGTAATTAAGTTTCATGGATACACCACTTGCATATGCCATTTCATAGCTGTGGCCAAGTAGACCAAAACCTGTTACATCTGTGCATGCATGAACTGAATAATGTTTAAATAATTCACTAGCTTGTTTGTTTAATAACTGCATCCACTTAATGGCTTCATTTGCAATGTCATTTGATGCAAGTCCTTTTTTATACCTGTTGTGATTATACCAATTCCTATAGGTTTCGTTAGAATTATAACGTCACCTGGTTGTGCTTGATCATTTCGAGTAATAAGATCCGGGTGGGCGAGGCCAGTAACAGATAATCCAAATTTTGGCTCATCATCATCAATTGAATGACCACCTATAATTGAGCCGCCTGCTTCATGAACTTTATCTTCCGCACCTTGTAAGATTTGAGCGAGCACGTGACTGCCATATTTTACATTAAAACCAACGATATTTAATGCAGTCTTAACATCTGCACCCATAGCATAGACATCACTTAATGAATTAGCTGCAGCAATCTGACCAAAAGTATAAGGGTCGTCGACAATGGGTGTGAAATAGTCAACGGTTTGAACCATCGCTAGTTCATCAGTTAATCGATAGACACCGGCATCATCTGAATGATTTTGACTATAGATTACGTTTGCATCCTCTTGATGAGTATTAACTTGACTCAAAACTTGAGTCAGTTCGCTCGGGGCGAGTTTGCAACCTCATCCAGCTTTGGTTGACAATGAAGTTAATTTTATAATTTCATCTTTATGGCGCTTCACCAATCTCACCCCCTTAATTTGTTATTTACATTATACTAAAACTGTTAATAGTTGAAAAAGTAAAACTCTTTTAATATTCTTAAATTAATGTAAAGAAAAGGGGGATTCATCATGGAACATAAAGTAACCATTGAATTTTGTATGATGTGAAACTACGCACCAAAAGCTGCGAGTCTCGCAGACAGTCTATTTTCTGAATTTCATCATAACATTAGTGAAATGAAACTTGTTCCATCATCTGGTGGTGCATTTGAAGTCATCGTAAATGAACATAAATTGTATTCTAAACTAGATACGGGTGTATTTCCAAAACATGATGATATAATAGAGTTATTGAAAGAGAAAGAAGAAAGTACGCGATAACATTTCGCGTACTTTTTCCATATTTAATCGAAAGGTAATGTGTGCTTATGAAGAATTTATTTAGATTAATACCTTCTATTCACGACATTCTACATTCAGATGAAATGCAAAAACTAAAACAGGAGCAAGGGTTGCCTGAAACCTTTTTAAAAAGACGAGTCAACCAAGTAGTAGATGATATCAGAGAAGAGCTACTAAAGAATGAGTTGTCATTTGAATCAAAAAATGAAGCCTTAATTGTGATTCAAAATCGAGTGGTACATAACATAAAAAAATATTTATCTGATCGAATAGAACCTGTCATAAATGGTACAGGGACTATTTTACACACTAACTTAGGACGAGCTCGATTATCTGAAAAGGCCATTCATCAAGTGGTTCAAGTAGCTAAGCATTATTCTACTTTAGAATTTGATCGAGATTCTGGAGAACGAGGTTCTAGGCATGATTTAGTTGAAGAACTTATAAAAGAATTAACTGGTGCTGAAGCGGCTATTGTCGTTAATAATAATGCTGCGTCTGTCTACATGGTATTAACGGCGTTTGCAAAAAATCATGAAGTTATTGTCTCAAGAGGTGAATTAGTTGAAATCGGTGGAAGCTTTAGAGTGTCTTCTATTATGGAAGAGAGTGGAGCTTTATTAAAAGAAGTCGGCACAACGAACAAAACCCATCTTTTTGATTATGAGAAAGCCATTAATGACCAAACCAGCCTAATGATGAAAGTTCATACGAGTAATTTTCACATGGTTGGTTTCACGGATCAAGTCACCAGGGAAGATTTAGTTGAATTGGGTAAAGACCATCATGTGATGACATATGAGGATCTTGGAAGTGGTATGGTCTATGACTTAACAAGACATGGTATAGGAAAAGAGCCGCTAGTAATGGACGTTCTTAAGTCAGGAATTGATTTAGTGTCGTTTAGTGGTGATAAATTATTTGGTGGCCCCCAAGTTGGTATTATTGCAGGAAAAAAGCAATATATTAAACAATTAAAGAAACACCAGCTTGCTAGAGTACTAAGAGTTGATAAGATGACTTACGCTGCACTTGAATCTACTTTAAAACAATGGTTACAACAAGATTTAAATATTCCCACTATTAGAGACTTATTAATAACAAGGGAGGAACTTCAGAAACGAGTTAAACTTTTTATTCGTCGGTATTATGAATGCCATCATAAAGGTTTGACATTAAAAGAAATCCCGCTTAAGTCAATGGTTGGTGGAGGAACGTTGCCAGAGATTGAATTAGATTCATATGGTGTTTCAATCACAAGCAGACACTTAAGTGCTACAAAACTAAAAAGTAAATTACGAAATTTAAAACCGCGAATTATTGCTAGAGTTGAACAAGAACAGGTTTTGTTAGATTTTCGAACAATTACACCTGAAGAGGAAGTTATTATCTTGAAAAAAATTGGTTGAAATTGATTAAACCAAGTCTTTAAAGCATTAAATCTATAAAAATGCATTCAAATGTTTTACTTCTCGTATAAATTCAGATAAAATGTAGAAGTGCGGAAAAAGAGTGATTCTATTTCAATAATAAGAATCATCTATTAAACTACATATTTTCATTAAGGGGGTAAAAACGTGACAGCAAATGCCTTTAATGCAAAAAAGCAATTTGAATTGAATGGTAAGACGTATAACTATTATCATCTAAAAGCATTAGAAGAAAAAGGCTTAGGCAAGATCTCTAGGCTACCTTTCTCTATTCGTGTTCTTTTAGAATCAGTTTTACGTCAACATGATGGTCATGTTATTAAAGATGAACACATTGAAAAATTAGCTAAATGGGGAAAAGGGGAATCAGTAGATGTTCCTTTTAAACCATCACGAGTCATTTTACAGGACTTCACAGGAGTTCCTGCAGTAGTAGATTTAGCTTCTCTACGTAAAGCAATGGTAGATATGGGTGGAAGCCCAGACCAGATTAACCCAGAAGTACCAGTGGATCTGGTTATCGACCACTCAGTACAGGTTGATCAGTATGGTACTCCAAATGCACTAAAAGCAAATATGGAAATTGAATTCGATCGTAACAAAGAACGTTACGAGTTCTTACACTGGGCTCAAAAAGCCTTCGATAACTATCGTGCGGTTCCACCAGCAACAGGTATCGTACACCAAGTTAACTTAGAATATATTGCTAACGTTGTACATGAACAACAACAAGATGATGGTACGTATGATGCGTTTCCTGACACACTTGTAGGTACTGACTCTCATACGACAATGATCAATGGTTTAGGTGTACTTGGTTGGGGTGTAGGTGGTATTGAAGCTGAAGCTGGAATGCTTGGTCAACCTTCATACTTCCCAACACCAGAAGTTGTCGGTGTAAAATTAAAAGGAAGCTTCCCAGAAGGTACAACTGCAACTGACTTAGCACTTAAAGTCACTCAAGTGTTACGTGAGAAGAAAGTTGTTGGTAAATTTGTTGAATTCTTCGGCCCTGGTTTATCTGAGATGCCACTAGCAGATCGTGCAACAATTTCTAACATGGCTCCTGAATATGGTGCTACTTGTGGTTTCTTCCCAGTTGATGAAGAATCATTAGATTACATGCGTCTAACTGGACGTTCAGAAGAACAAGTTCAACTTGTAAAAGAATATTTACAAAAGAACGATTTATTCTATACACCAGATCAAGAAGATCCAGAATTCACTCAACTAGTTGAGATTGACCTTTCTGAACTTGAACCAAACTTATCTGGTCCAAAGCGTCCACAAGACTTAATTCCTTTATCTCAAATGAAGAAGTCATTTAATGAAGCTTTAACAGCTCCTGCTGGTAACCAAGGCTTCGGACTTTCTGAAGATGAAAAGGATAAAGAAGCAGTTGTTAAATTTAACGATGGTAAAGAAGTACCTATGAAGACTGGTGCTGTTGCTATTGCAGCGATTACGTCTTGTACGAATACGTCTAACCCACACGTAATGTTAGGTGCAGGTCTACTAGCTAAAAATGCAGTAGAAAAAGGATTAAACGTACCTGATTATGTTAAAACATCATTAGCTCCTGGTTCTAAAGTAGTAACGAACTACCTAGAGAACTCAGGTTTAATGGAATATTTAAATGAACTAGGTTTCAACCTAGTTGGTTACGGTTGTACAACATGTATCGGTAACTCTGGTCCGTTACTACCGGAAATTGAAGAAACAATTGCAGAATCCGATCTAACTGTTGCTTCAGTACTATCTGGTAACCGTAACTTTGAAGGTCGTATTCATCCATTAGTTCGTGCAAACTACTTAGCATCACCACCATTAGTTGTGGCGTATGCTCTAGCAGGTACAGTAGATGTCGACATCTTAAACGAACCATTAGGTCAAGATAAAGATGGCAATGATGTTTACTTTAAAGATATCTGGCCTTCATCTGATGAAATCAAAGCGGAGATTGAAAAGGTTGTAACACCTGAAATCTTCCGTAAAGAATACGAAGAAGTATTCAATTCAAACGAAAAATGGAATGAAATCCAAACAACAGATGAACCTCTTTATGAGTGGGACGATGATTCAACTTACATTCAAAACCCACCATTCTTTGAAGAAATGTCTAAAGATCCAAAAGAGGTTACGCCGCTTAAAGGAATGCGCGTAGTTGGTAAATTTGGTGACTCTGTAACAACAGACCACATTTCACCAGCAGGTGCTATTCCAAAGGATATGCCAGCAGGTAGATATCTAATGGATAAAGATGTATCTCCTCGTAACTTTAACTCTTACGGTTCACGTCGTGGTAACCATGAAGTTATGATGCGTGGTACGTTTGGTAACATTCGTATTCGTAATGAAATTGCAGGAGGTAAAGAAGGTGGCTTCACTACTTACTGGCCAACAGGTGACGTTATGCCTATTTACGACGCTGCAATGAAGTATAAAGAAGATGGTACCGATCTATGTGTCATCGCAGGTAAAGATTACGGTATGGGAAGCTCTCGTGACTGGGCAGCAAAAGGTACTGACCTATTAGGTATCAAGACCGTTATTGCTGAAAGCTTTGAGCGTATCCACCGTTCTAACCTTGTTATGATGGGCGTATTACCACTTCAGTTCCAAGATGGTGACAGCATTGAATCTCTAGGTCTAACTGGTAAAGAAACATTTGATGTTCAAGTAACAGAAGATGTTAAACCACATGATTTAGTCAAAGTTACCGCAACTGATGAAGATGGTAATACTAAAGAATTTGAAGTAATTGCACGTTTTGATAGTGATGTAGAAGTTGATTACTACCGTCACGGTGGAATTCTTCAAATGGTTCTACGTAACAAGCTACAAAATGCATAATATTAGCAACTTTAAAAGCACATCGCTATTAGCGATGTGCTTTTATTCTTTATGCTTGTTTACGGTCGTGATTTTCACGCATCCAGTGACGATGTTGTGCAACGGCGTCAATAAAAGCTTGATTGAATTGTGTTAAATCATGAGCATCATTAACTGTCACTACTCCTAAGTTAGAATATACTTCTCCGGTATGATCATTTGTATAAGCAATATTTTTAACTAATGTATTTGCTAATAGTTCCAAAGCTTCGTTCGTTGCGCCTATCGGTTTAGCATGAGCAAATGTGTCATTAACGAAATCTTTTGCTTCCTTATAACCACTTAACATATCTATATGCTGCCCACCTGGTATAAATAAAGCATCATACATAACTGAATGACTGTTTGCAAAGCTTTTATGTGGTTCAATTTGGTCACCTTCAGCACTGTTAACAGGGCTGAATGTTTTGCTGATGAATTCCAAATGAACGTGTTGTTTTTCACATGCGACCATGATTTGTTTTAATTCGTTATAGTTAAATCCTTCATCAACTAGTACAGCTACTTTACGTGTTTCGGGTGATTTATTGGTGTTTTCCTGGCTCAGTGCAGGAGATGTTTCAGTTATGGCCGCATTATTCTTTTTAGTAGGTTGGTTGGCTCCTATACCTTTCGCAATCTCTTTGGCAAGATCATGATCAACTTGGTTAAACATATCAACAACTTTTTGACGAATTTTTTTTATCTTTCACATTACCAACTTCAAAATAGAAGGCTTTAATGATATGTTTCTTTTCTGCAGGCGACATACTATTCCAAAAAAGTCTTGCTTGACTAAAGTGATCATTAAAACTTTCACTGCGTGTACGAACTTTTCTACCGTCCACCTTCTCTTGATAATGTTCATATCCACCATCCTTACCAGGAGCTGGTGTGGGATCATTTTGGCGGATAGAATTTGGAAAATAGGATACTTTTCCTTTGTCGATTGTCATTCTATGAAAGCCATCTCGCTGATTATTGTAATACTGAATAATAGGTCTATTAATTGGTATTTCATGAAAGTTAGGCCCGCCTAATCGTAGTAATTGAGTATCTAAGTATGAGAATAAACGTCCTTGTAGAAGGGGATCATTTGTAAAATCAATACCTGGAACGACATTACCTAAGTGGAAAGCTGCTTGTTCAGTTTCAGTGAAAAAATTATCCTGATTACGGTCAAGAGTCATTTTGCCAACTATTTTACAGGTACTTGTTCTTCTGGCCAGATTTTAGTAGCATCCAAAATATCAAAATCGAAATCAAATTCTTGTTCTTCCTCAATTACTTGGAGTCCTAGTTCAAATTCCGGATACTCACCATCATTAATAGCATCCCATAAATCTCGGCGGTTAAAGTCTGGATCTTTACCCGCGATTTTCTGTGCCTCATCCCAGGTTAAAGAATGAACACCAAGTTTAGGCTTCCAATGGAACTTAACAAATCGTGCTTTACCTTCTGAATTGACTAATCTAAAGGTGTGTACCCCAAATCCTTCCATCATTCTGAAACTCCTTGGAATCCCTCGGTCTGAAAGTAACCACATAATCATGTGTGCCGTTTCTTGATTATTGACGACCCAGTCCCAAAATGTATCATGTGCTGCAGAAGCTTGAGGAATTTCATTATTTGGTTCAGGTTTGATGGCATGGACCAAATCTGGAAACTTAATGGCATCTTGAATAAAGAATATAGGCATATTATTGCCCACTAAATCAAAGTTTCCTTCTTCGGTATAAAATTTTGTTGCAAAACCTCTGACATCACGGACCGTATCCGCAGAGCCCCTAGAGCCCACGACAGTTGAAAACCTAACAAAGACGGGTGTCTTAACATTTGGATCTTGAAGGAATTTAGCTTTAGTTAGGTCTGTTAATGGCTCATAAACCTGAAAGTAGCCGTGCACCCCAAAGCCTCTAGCATGTACGACTCTTTCTGGAATGCGTTCATGATCAAAGTGAGTTACTTTTTCACGGAAGTGAAAGTCTTCCATTATGGTGGGGCCACGTTCACCTGCTTTTAGTGAATCAGAGGTATTTGATACCTTTGTTCCTTGATTTGTTGTTAAATCTTGACCCTCATGATCTACTTTAAAATCTTCTAATTGTTGTTGTTTTTTATTAGGTTCGTTTTCAGGTTGTTTAGTCATACTGATAACCTCCTTGTAAATTCTAATGTATAGTTTGTCTTTTTCCTATTTACTTATTCCAAATTTAGGAACATCTTTAACAAAGTTTTCACTAGTTTTGATCAAATCAAATTCTCCTAGGGTGTAATTTTTGTTAAGATAAGGTTGTGATAATAAGTAAGTGTTCTAATGTGGGCAAGGAGGCACAACACGTTGATTTGGAAACGAATATTTGCAATAGGAATTATAGTAATCTTATTAAGTATCGTTGTTTATAATACAGCTTTTTCAAGTGACAAAAGCGAAAATGAGGATTCAATATTCATCGTACCTGAAGGAATGGAGGTTGAATCTGGAGGAACAGATGTGGGAGATATGGCACCTAATTTTCAATTGGAAAATATGAAGGTAAGAAGGTACAGCTTCAAGACTATAGAGGTAAAAAAGTTTTCTTGAACTTTTGGGCTTCTTGGTGCGGGCCATGTAAGGAAGAAATGCCACATATGCAGAAATTTTATGAAGAATACGGAGACGAAGTAGCTGTACTGGCAGTTAATACGAATGAACCAGTATTAGATAATGCTAGAAAAATTTGTAAAAGATTACGAACTGACGTTTCCGATACTTCTTGATAAAACAACCGAAGTAGCAGCTAGGTATAAAATTCCTAATTTGCCAACGACCTATTTTATTAACACAAAAGGTGAGATTCAGTTGCAAAAGAAATCAGGTCCTATGACATATGATGAAATGGTTCAAAAATGGAAAAGTTAGATTAGTATAAGTATATTTTACCAACATAATGGTCAAACTATTTGCAAAAAGGAGACGATTATGTTGCGTAAAAAGGATTTGTCACATTCCAATCTTTAATTGAAAGTGAAAAAGAAAAATCATGAAAAACCCTGATGAGATGGAACGGATTTACGATAAGCTTGATGAGCGACTAGGTATTATTAAAAATAATGAAAAACATGCATAGTAATGGTCACACTTCACATATTAAAAACAAAATGTGAAGGAGATGAATGTGCATGACAAATCGCAATCAACCTAAACCTGACGATCGTTCTGATAATGTGGAAAAAATTCAATCGAACATTCAAAATACGATCGAAAATATGGAAGAAGCTGAAGAATCAATGGAATCAGCTTCAGAAGAACAAAAGCAACAAATCCAAGCAAAAATGAAAGAAGACGTCAATCAATTAAAGGGTTAAGGGAAGAAGCGAGTGACGAAGCGAAAGATCATTAAAAAGTTGGCTTATGGCCAACTTTTTTATTTGTTATGTTAAACTTTAATATGTGAATGACTATTATTTCAGTTAACATTTTAGATTAAGGGAGAGTTCGAAGCATGGTCATCAATGAAACAAACGTCAAAGTTAGATATCAAGAAACTGATCAAATGGGAGTTGTCTATCATGCAAATTATCTTGTATGGTTTGAAATTGGACGAACCCATTTAATTGAACAATTAGGGTTTAGTTACGCACAGATGGAAAATGAGGGCGTAGTTTCACCAGTACTGGATATTGAAGCCAAGTATAAACAAGCGATTCGTTATGGTCAAACCGCTAAAGTAAAAACATGGATTGATCATTACGACGGTTTTAGAGTCATATATGGTTATGAAATTTATTCTGAAGATGGAACATTATCAGTTACAGGTAAATCTACTCACGTATGTGTGAAAAAATCTAATTTCAGACCAATCTCAATTAGAAAGCATTTTCCTGATTGGCATGAGGCATATTTAGAAGCTGTGGAGGAGTAAGATATGGCCTTTGGATTAAAAAGAGAAGAGCTAAAAGAATGGAAAAAGAGAGTTCAGGCAGGAGAAATCGCTTTTATAACACATTATTGGTTAGATGAACGCTTTCCAAATATGAAGACTGTAACAAAAGTAGGTTGTAGCGATATAGATAAATTAATAAAGTGGGGAAGGAAACACGGGCTTAATCCTAAATGGATACATAAAGATGAGAAGTACCCACATTTTGATTTAATCGGTTCATTTCAAGAAGATGTTTTAAGAGCTGAAAATAAGCTAGATCAACTGAGTCGGTTTAAATAACTCCGAGGCTTGTACAAAATATATATTAATCTAGAAGAAGACGAATATTAGAGGAGAGATCAATCCCTAATATTCGTCTTCATTATTTAGCTGCGTCAAAATGCTTCGCTTTCCGCAGGCACGGCGCGGG